>NZ_JBOHHW010000012.1:0-126793 GCF_050725575.1 Sphingomonas sp.
CCCCTGTTAACAATAACAGGGGTGGGAAAGCGCATTAACAGGGGTGAGCGACCGCTGTTCATGCCGGAACAGCGGTCGCGCAGGACGCGTAAATTATCCAGTCATGTCAAAGAGCGGGGCGGCGCCGACAAGCGTTCCGTCCACCACGACACTGGCATGTCCAGCAGCAAGGTTGAATCGGCGCGAGCCGTCGTGCCGGCCCGCTTGGCAGTGTGCAGCGGTCCGATCTTCGCCGATCGAAAGGGCATTCTACCGCGCATAGCTTTCGCGCTTGCCCTCGATAAAGGCGGTCCGCCCGGCACTGGCTTCGCCCATGATGTTGAGTTCATAGGTATAGCTCATCTCGGCGCGGTAGAGCGTGAGCAGTTCATGCGCCTTGGTCGTGTTGTTCAGCGACAGCTTCAGCCGGCGCATCGCCTCCGGGCTCTTGGCGGCGATGGCGCGCGCGACGGCCATCGTCTCGACCGCCACCGCGTCATGCGCATCGACCAGCCGACAGATACTGCCCAGCGCATGAAGCTCCTGCGCCATGACCGGCTCGGCCGTCATCATCGCCGCGCGGACGCGCTTTTCAGGCATCAGTTTCAACGCCTGCACGCCGCCGGCGGTGGCGCCATTGTCGATCTCCGCCAGCACGAAGCGGGTGTCGCGCGAGGCGACGAGAATATCGGCTGCCCCGGCGATCAGCACGCCCGCGCCGATGCAATAACCATGCACGCCACACACAACCGGCACGACGCAGTGCAGTACCGCAAGGCTCAACCCGAGCGACCCCGCCGACTGGCCGAGAATTCCCTCGAAGCCGGCAAGACTCTCGACCTCCTTCACGTCGCCGCCACCGCAGAAGCCGCGCCCGTCGGCACGCAGCACCACGGCCCTGACCTCGGGCTCGCCGCGCACCGCATCGATCCGCGCCGCGAGATCGCGCAGCAGGCCAATGCTGAACGCGTTGACCGGCGGCCGGTCGACGACCAGCTCAAGGATACCGTCGGCATCGAGATTTTCGCGGAACATTGTCATTCTCCTCAAGCCGACCGACCCGGCCGATCCTCTCATAGTGGCATCAGGCGGCAACGCTCAGCCGCTGCGCCGCGCCCGGCGGGAGTGCCCGCGCGGCCAGATGGCCTTCGCGGATCGCGGTCTGCAAATTCCGGCCCGCCAGCATATCACCAACCGCAACCGCGTGGATGCCCCGCGCCTCAAGCTCGGCGATGAGATCCGGCTGGCCCGGGCGGACCGGCACCCAGATCACGCTATCGGCGGCAACCGTCTCGATCGTCGCACCGAAATTGGGTGCGATATCCGCCGCCCCTTTGCGCACCGCCGCCACTCGCGTTCCAACACGCAAGGTGAAGTCGCCGCGCCCATAAAGCCGTTCGAGCGCTGACTGAGTGCGCAGCGTGATATCGATGCCCGGCACGAACATTTTGTGCCGAGTCACGAAGGTCACTGCCAATCCCCGTTCGAGCAGATGCTCGGCGCAGGCAACGGCCTCGTAATGCCCTGTCTCGTCGACCACCAGGGCACTGCGCCCGCGATCCGCAACCCGGTCAGTGAACAGGTCGATCGAGGTGATGATGCCGGCATCCGGCGCGCAAACGATATCATCGGCAGGAAACTGGATCTGCTGCAGCGGCGGATCGAGTTCGGCGCCGATTGCCAGGATCACGCTGTCGACGGATTCTTCGGCGATGTCATCGGCATCCATATAGGTTGACAGGCGCACCTCCACGCCGAGCCGATAGACTTCCTGTTCGAGCCATCCGACGATGTCGCCGATCGTGCCCATACGCGGTGCCGATCGGTAAAGTGCAGTCAGGCCGCCCAGCGCCGGCATCGCCTCGGCCAGCACGACATGGTGTCCGGCAAGCGCGGCGATGCGCGCCGCTTCCATTCCCGCGGGGCCGCCCCCGACGACCAGGACTCTCGCCGGCGCGGGGCCGGGCCGGATCAGCCGCTCGGCCAGCATCACCTCATCACCGGCGGCGGTGTTCACCACACAGCCCAGGCGCCCGAAAGTCGCGACACGCCCGATGCATCCCTGGTTGCAGGCGATGCAGGGACGCACGCGTTCAGGCGTACCGGCGGCGGACTTCACCACGATATCGGGATCGGCGATATGCGCGCGGACCATCGAGATGATGTCGGCCTCGCCGGCGCGCAGCACCTGCTCGACTTCCTCGAGTGTCCTGAACCGGCCATTGAGCAGGCGCGGCAGCCTGATATCGGCAACCGGCGGCGCGGTGTGCGGAATCTGGAAGCCGGTCGGCACGTCCATCGCCCCGACCTGCCGGTGCAGCGCGTAATAGTCGCCATAGGACATGTTGACATAGTCGATCAGACGGTCGCGTTCGAGCCGATGCGCGACCTGCCCGACTTCGTCCATGCCGAGGATGCGCGGGTCAGCGCTGTCGCTCAGCCGAACACCGATCGCGAAACCGGGCGACACCGCGTCGCGCACCGCTGTCAGCACGCGCAACAGCAGCCGCATACGGTTTTCCAGCGGCCCGCCATAATCATCCTCACGCCGATTGAGTACCGGCGAGAGGAACTGCGCCAGCAGATAGCCATGCCCGGCATGAATCTCGACCCCGTCCAGCCCGCCTTGCTCGCAGCGCGCTGCGGCGGCGGCATAGGCCGTAACCAGTGCGTCGATCTGGCGGCGCGTCATTGGTTGTGGCGCAATCCCGGCAATCGGACTCGGCACCGCCGACGGCGCGAGCGGCGGCGACCCGTCCGGCTGCATATAGATATGGCCGCCATGCCAGAGCTGCTGGAACACGCGCATGCCGGTGGGCCTGATCGCATTCATCAAGTGCCGGTAACCATCGATGACCGAGTCATCGAGATTGGCGAGCGAGAGCAAGGACGATGGATGAACCCCCGCCGCCTCGAGGATGGTCAGCCCGACCCCGCCCTGCCCGCGCGCCAGATGATAGGCGATCAGCGCATCGGTGATCTGGCCGCCGCGTGCCATCATTGTCGCATGCGCGGTCCGCGCGATACGGTTCTTGATCTCGACGCCGCCCATTTTGATCGGGCTCAGTGCGCGTTCGTACATCATCGCCCTCCTGGCATTTACTTGTATATCTAACATCGTTAGCTAATCAAATCGGAATAAGCGGAGAGGGCAGAATGGCCGAGGATGCGGGCGAGACGCAGCAGGTGCTTGCCGGGTTGCGCGTGCTGGAAATCGGTCATTTCGTCGCGGCGCCGTTCGCCACCCGGATCCTTGCCGATCTCGGTGCCGATATCATCAAGGTCGAACCGCCGGAGGGCGATCCGGCACGGCAATGGGGCGAGCAGATCGACGGCAAGTCGCTGTGGTGGTCGATGCATGCCCGCGGCAAGCGCAGCATCACCGTCAATCTGAAGCATCCAAAGGCACGCGAGCTGATCCTCTCGCTGGTGCCGCACTGCGACGCAGTGATCGAGAATTTCCGCCCCGGACAGCTTGCCAAGCTCGGCCTTTCGCCCGAGACGCTCCGCACCGCGCGGCCCGACCTGATCGTCGCGCACATCTCGGGCTATGGGCAGACCGGACCGTATCGCGACCGCGCCGCCTTTGGCGTGATTGGCGAAGCGATCGGCGGCTTGCGGTATCTGACCGATCATCCGCCCGGCACCGTCGACCTGCCGCCGGTCCGGGTCGGTGTCAGCGTCGGCGATTCAGTCTCCGGCCTCTATGCCGCGCTCGGCGTGCTCGCAGCGCTGTGGCAACGCGACCGCGCCGCGGGCGATGGCCGTGGCCGGACGATCGACGTCGCGCTGACCGAAAGCATGCTCAGCCTGATGGAGGGGATGCTTCCCGAATATGGTGCGCTGGGCAAGGTCAAGCAGCCGGGCGGGGGCGGCATCGCCACCGCTGCGCCGACCAATGCCTATCCCAGTGCCGACGGCGCCTGGATCCTGATCGCCGCCAATTCCGAGCCGCTCTTTGCCCGGCTGATGACTCTGATCGGCCGGACCGACCTGATCGGCGCACCGGGCTATGACGGCAACCAGCAACGTGTGGCCAATTCGGCCACGCTCGATGCGCTGATTGGCGACTGGTCACGCCAACACAGCGCGACGGCGCTGGTGGCGCTGCTGGAGCAGGCCGACATCCCCAGCTCCAAAGTCTATACCGCCGCCGACATCGCCGCCGATCCGCAATATCGTGCGCGCGGCATGGTGCGTGAGGTCGCCGATCCCGGCTTCGACCGGCCAGTACTTCACGGCGGCGTGGTGCCGCACATGGTGGGCGATCCCGATGCGGTGCGCTGGGCCGGGCCGGCGATCGGCACGCATACCGGCGAGGTGCTGGGCGAACTTCTCGGACTGGACGACGCGGCAATCGCTGCGCTGCGCCGCGACGGCGTGATCTGATGCCGGCCGCAGCACCCCGGACACTCTATCGCAAAGTCTGGGACACGCATGCCGTCGCCCCGCTCGGCGGTGACGAATGGCTGCTCTATATCGACCGGCATTTGCTGTACGAAGTGACCAGCCCGCAGGCCTTCGATGGCCTGCGCGCCGCCGGGCGCAGGGTGCGCCGTCCCGACCTGACGTTCGCGGTTGCCGACCATAATGTCCCGACCGAAAATCGCGCCGGCGGGCTGGCCGCAATCCGCGATCCGGACAGCCGGCTTCAGGTGGAAACGCTCGAACGCAACGCGCGCGAGTTCGGGCTGAATTATGCCGCGCTCGACGGGCCGCGCCACGGCATTGTTCACGTCGTCGGTCCGGAACTCGGCCTGACCCTGCCCGGCGCGACGATCGTGTGCGGCGACAGCCATACGTCGACGCACGGCGCGTTCGGCGCGCTGGCCTTCGGCATCGGCACGTCGGAGGCCGAGCATGTGCTGGCAACCCAGACATTGGTGCAGAAGCCAGCGAAAACCATGCTGATTCGCATCGATGGATCGCTTGGCGCCGGTGTGACGCCGAAGGATGTCATCCTCGCGATCATCGGCCGCATCGGTACCGCCGGCGCGACCAGCCATGTCATCGAATATGCCGGCGCGGCCGTATCGGCGATGGACATGGCGGGACGCATGACGATCTGCAACATGTCGATCGAGGCCGGCGCGCGCGCCGGCATGATCGCGCCCGACGAGAAAGCCTTCGCCTGGCTGAAGGGCCGGCCTTGCGCGCCGCAGGGCGCGGCGTTCGACCGCGCGGTCGGACAATGGCGCGACCTCGCCTCCGATCCCGGTGCGGTTTACGATGCCGAGGTGATACTCGACGCGCGCGACATTGCGCCAATGGTCACCTGGGGCACCAGCCCGGAGGCGGTGACGAGCATTGCCGGTGCCGCGCCCGATCCCGCTGCCGAAAGCGATCCGGCACGGCGCGCCCAAATCATTCGCATGCTCGACTATATGGGACTGGCGCCGGGCCAGGCGCTGGCCGGTCTGCCGATCCAGGTCGCCTTTATCGGCAGTTGCACCAACAGCCGGATCGAGGATCTGCGCGCGGCCGCGATGGTCGCGCGCGGCCGCCATGTCGCGCCGCATGTCCGCGCGCTGGTCGTGCCCGGCTCCGCTGCGGTCAAACTGGCGGCCGAGCGCGAGGGACTCGACCGCATCTTCCGCGACGCCGGCTTCGACTGGCGCGACGCGGGCTGCTCAATGTGCCTTGGCCTTAATCCCGATCGGCTCGCGCCGGGCGAACGCTGCGCCTCCACCTCCAACCGCAATTTCGAGGGGCGTCAGGGTCCCGGCGGGCGCACGCATCTCGTCTCGCCGGCGATGGCGGCCGCCGCCGCGATCGCCGGGCATCTGACCGACGTTCGGGACATGGCGTGATGACGCCGTTCCGCCATCTCACCGCGATCGCCGCGCCGCTGCCGATCGCCAATATCGACACCGACATGATCCTGTCGGCCGCGTTCCTCAAGACGGTGTCGCGCGCCGGGCTCGGCAAGGGATTGTTCCATGCCTTGCGCGTTGATGTCGACGGGCGCGAGCGCGCGGATTTCATCCTCAACCGCACGCCATGGCGCGAGGCCGGAATCCTGATCACGCTCGATAATTTCGGCTGCGGCTCGAGCCGCGAGCATGCCCCCTGGGCGCTGCTCGATTTCGGCATACGCTGCATCATCGCGCCGGGCTTTGCCGACATCTTCCACGGCAATTGCTTCAAGAACGGCATCCTGCCGATCTGCCTGCCGCGCGATACGGTCGATCTGTTGATGGCCGAGGCGGCCGATCCCGACACCGCGACGATGACGGTCGATCTCGAAACGCAGACCATCGCGCGCCACGGCGGCGTGACGCGGTTCGAGATCGATGCGCCACGCCGTGCGCGCCTCCTCGGCGGGATCGACGACATCGCCCAGTCGCTCGCTTTCGAGACCGCGATCGCCGAGCATGAGGACCATGCCAGCGCCGCCGCGCCGTGGCTGGCCGATGCGCGGCTCGACCTGGGCCGCTGATCCGTTACGCGATCGGCCGGAGCCTGGGCATGGTCAGCACCGGCCAGGTGCCGACCGGTGACTGGCTCGGCGTACCAGGAGTGAAACGCATCGGCATGCGCGCATGGCCATTGACCAGCGGGATGCTCGTATAGCGCTCCGCGCGATCAAGATCGACCTGGAAGTCGGGCATCCGCTCAAGGATCTCGGTGAGGAAGATGCGCAGATCGGCGCGCGCGAGATTCTGCCCGAGACAGGCATGCGCGCCCCAACCAAAGGCGAGATGCGGCCGCTTGGGCCGGTCGAGATTGAAGCGCTCGGCATCGACGAACACCGCCTCGTCGCGATTGGCCGAATTGATCGCGAACATCACCCGGTCGCCCGGCGCAAAGCTGCTCCCTGCAATCTCGATCGGCGCCATCACGGTGCGTGCGACCCCGGTGCTGGGTGAATGGAGGCGGAAGATTTCCTCGACCGCCGCACCGATCCGCGCCGGCTCGGCGATCAGCCGGGCGCGGTCTTCTGGGTGCTCGGTCAAATGCCGCAGCATATGGCCGATCGCGGCGATCGTCGTGTCGGTGCCGCCGAACAACAGCATCATCGCCAGTTCGCAGACCATGGCGGCGCCAAGCGGCTCGCCCTGCACCTCTGCCGCCATCAGCGCGGCGAGCAGTCCGTCCTGATCATAATCGCCCTCGGCGACGCTACGGCGCAGATCCGCGGCAAGCCAGCGCAGTCCCTCGATCGACCCGCTCGACTTGGCCACCGCCTCATGCAGCACCCGGCCATAGTCGCGCCAGCGGTCAAGCGACAGGCCGAGCACATCGAGGATCAGCAGCGAGGGCATCGGCTTGGCAAGATCGTCGACCACATCGCACGCGCCGCGCTCGATCAGCGTGTCGATCAGCCAGCGCGAAATCTGCCCGATCCGCGCGCTTGCCGCCTCGACCGCGGGAATCGTGAACCAAGGTTGCAGGATCGCACGCAACTCGCCCGCGCGCGGCGCATCCATCTCGATCATGCCGATGCGCATGCCGTTGGGCGGAATCGCGACCCCGCCGCCGAGCCGCCCATTATCGAGCGCAAACCGGCCCGAGGAAAATGTCGCGGAGTCACGCAGCGCGGCGCGATTATCGGCATAGCGGGTCACGATCGCGAACCGGCCATGCGCGCCGGAATGAAGCACCGGACAGGACCCGCGTGCCTCGCGGTACAAGGCATGATGGTCGCGGGCGAAATCCGCGCCGTGATGATCGATCGCCCGTTCGTCCCGATCGTCACTCATCACGATTCATCCGCTCTGACATGCTAGAATTTATACCCCAGCCTGACGCCGTACAGCGCCGGTTCGTCGGCCGCGCGCCGATCGGCCTGCGCCGTGGCGGAGACGTTGCGGAAGCGGACCTCGTCAGTGATATTGCGGCCCCAGACAGTGACCGAGAAACGGTCGCCCGGCAGGTTCCAGGTCACGCTGGCATTGGCCACGACGTGCGACGGTTCGGCGATGCGGTTGTCGGTCGTCCAGTAGAATCTGGACGAATAATAGACGTTGAACGACGGCACGATCGACCCGCCATTGCTCATCTCCACCTTGTAGTCGGCGGCGAAGTTGATCGTCCAGTCGGGCGAGCGCACGTTGCGCTTGCCCGTCACATCGACGATCCTCGTCATGTTGCGGCCGTCTTTTACGATGTCCGACGGGACAAACACCTGGGCGTTCTTAAACTCCGTGAACTTGGCGTTGAGATAGGACACGCCGAGCTTCAGATTCAGTTCGCGCGACGGCGAATAAACGATGTCGAGATCCGCGCCGTTCGACCGCACCTTCGCCGCATTGCGCAGCTCGATCAAATTGGTATTCGGATTGAGCGCCTGCACCTGCAGGTCCTTGGTATTATAGTGAAACACCGACCCATTGATCGTCACGCCGGGCATCGGCGACAGCTTCGCGCCGATTTCATACGCGTCGACGCTTTCCGGGTTGATCGGCACTTTCGATAGCGCGTTCGCGTTGAACGCGCCGCTTTTGAAGCCCCGCGAGAAGCTCGCATAGACCATCGTGTCATGGTCAGGATGATAGGCCAGCACGGCACGCGGGGTGAACGCATTCCAGGTGTGGCTCTCGTCGGTCAGGACCGGGATACCGTTGGACTGGCCGCTGATCGTCTTGGTCTCATTGCTGTAGCGCAGGCCGCCGGTGATCTCGAATTTGCCGAGCTTCAGTGTCGCGTCGGCGAAACCGGCAAAGGCCTCGGTGATCTGCTGAACCTCGATCGTGGTACTGCCCGCACCCGAATAGATGCGCAACGGATCGAGCTTGCCGTTCTGGCGCAGATAGAAGCCGCCCACGACCCAGCTGAACGCGCCGCTGCCGTTCGAGCTGAGCAGGAGCTCCTGAGTGAGATTATTGCCGACATCGCGGTTGTTGATCGCCGACAGTCGCGCCGGCGTGGTATCCGAATCATAGAAGACCGATTTCGACAGATAGTGGCGGAACGCCGTGGTCGAGACGAGCGAGACCGATCCGAGATCCCAGTCGATCTTGCCGGACAGGCCCCACTGGCCGGTGAGGTAACGGATATTCTCATTGCCGATGTAATCGTACGGCGCATAGGGGCGCAGCCCGCCCGGAACATAACCCTGATAGCCGTTGATCGGCTGCAGGATGATCGGGCTGGCGTCGTCGCCATGCGATCCGTCCGCGCTCAGCGTAATCTTCAGCGTCGAGCTCGGCTCGATCAGGATTGCGCCGCGCAGCGTGTAGCGCTCCGAATCGCCGATCCGCGCGCCGGCGCCATTGGCCGGATTGAGATTGTGAAACCAGCCATCATGGCGGTCGTAATTGCCCGCCAGCGAGATCGCGATCCCCTCGGCAAGACCGCCGGTCAGGAAACCGTTAAGCTTCACCGAGTTGAAATTGCCGAACCCCGCGGTGAACGAGCCCGCCGCTTCCTGCTGCGGCTGGCGGGTGGTGATGATGATCGCGCCGGTATTGGCATTGCGGCCGAACAATGTGCCCTGCGGCCCCTTCAGCACCTGGATCGAGTCGACATTGGCGAGTTCGTAGAGTTGGCCGTTGACCGTCGGCATATAAACGCCGTCGATATAGGTCGCGGCCGAGCCCGGCTCGCCGAGATTGGTCACGGTCGATCCGACGCCGCGAATGAATGGCTGCACATAGCCGCCGCTTTCGGTGATCGTCATGCCGGTCACTGACTGGGCGATGTCGTGCGTCGAGGTGATGCCGCGCCCGGTCAGTTCGCTTGAGGTCAGCGCGGTGATCGAGATCGGCACGTCCTGCAGGCGCTGGTCGCGGCGCTGCGCGGTGACGATGATGTCATTGGCCCCTTCCTGTGCCGCGGCATCCGGTGCGGCATCCTGGGCCGGCTCGGCGGCCGGCGCCGCAACAGGCACGGCAGCCGACGCGGCGGGGGCCGGCTCCACAGTTTGCGCCGTGGCGGGCAGCGAGACCAGCGCCCCGGCGAGTATCGCCAGCGATGCGCCGCCTATTCCGGATTTACGGTCATTCCTCATCGGACACCCTCCCATGCTGATTATGCCGCACCTCCGGTGATCCCGGCGGCGCGCTTGTCGGCTCCTCGTCCGGGCGCCTGAGCACAAATCTAATGGTGATTTGTTTTGTGTCAATATCAAACCAATATGGTGCCAATTAATGGCTTGAAATCTTGCTACGTCACTGTTTGTTTTGATTTTCTTCGGATCGCGCCACGCCGGTCAGGCTGCCGCCGCCCGCATCCGCGCGTCATAACGCCTCCGCGCAAGCCAGGCGGTCGGGACGATGATCAGCACCATTGCGACCTCGACAATCACCACGGCCTCGGCCAGGCCCTTGCTTCCGGTCAGGTGATCGCTGATTGCCCCCACCGCCGTCGGGCCGAGACCAAGCCCGGCCAGGGTATAGATCATCATGTTGAACGACGCCGCGACGCCGCGATAGCGATCGGGCGTGAGCAACTGCATGCCGACATAAAGCGACGGCAGGACAAAGGTGGATTCGAAGATGAACAGGCAGAAGAATGCCGCCGCGACCGGCAGGCTTGGCGCATAGCCGACGCCGATCGCGGTGAGCAGCGCGACGATCGCGCCGCCGGCCATGATGATCAGCGGCGCACCGGCCACACCTTTCCCGCGCAGCCGATCAAGCAGATAGCCGCCACTGATCGTGCCGAGCGGCCCGGCGATCACGCCGATCAGGCCGATCAGCTTGCCGGCATCCGCCGCGCTCATTGCATGGACGCGCACGAACAGGCTGGAGGACCAGCTGGTCATGGCATAGCCGGTCACCGCGGTCATCGCGCCGATCAGCAGGAACGGGGCATAACTGCGCAAATTGGCCCAGAGATAGCCGAACCCCTCACGCATCGCGCCAAGCTGCGCCGCCATGCCTTTTTCGACCGCCGAGCCAGGCCTGCGCGGCGGCTCGCGCAGCCACAGCAGCATGATCAGCACCGGGACGGCGGCCGCTCCGGCGATCAGGAAGATGCCCTGCCATGGTTCGAGCCGGCCGATGCCGGGCAGCGCGAGACCGCCGCTCGCCTGCAGGCCGGCGAGGATCGCGCCGCCGCCGAGGAATGCGAAGCCATAGCCGAAATTGGCGCCGAGCCCGAAGATCGACGTGCCGCGCGCGAGATTGGCCGGCGCGAAATAGGTCGCCAGCAGCGACATGCCCGCCGGGATCAGGCACGCCTCGCCCATGCCGACCAGGATGCGGGTGGCGAACAGGGTTTCGAACGAGGTGGTGAACGCTGCGGCTATCGTCGCCAGGCTCCACAGCGACAGGCCGGCCATGATCAGATTGCGTCGGTTGGTTGCGTCGGCGACGCAGCCGAGCGGCACCGCAAACCCGCAATAAAGGATTGCGAAGCCTGTCCCCTGCAACAGGCCGAGTTGCGTATCCGACAACTGCATCGCCGCGCGGATCGGTTCGGTCACCAGCACCATCACGAAGCGGTCGATCACCGCAATGGTATGGGCAAGGCCCAGCACCGCCGCGACATACCATTTGTAGGCGCCGGTCTCGTGATCGGCGATGCTGCGCAGCCGATCCGCGCTCGCACTGGCGATCGGCGCGTTCATGCCTGCACCGGCTTGGTTTGAGGATTGGACTGCGGTTTGGAAGATTGCGGCTTGAGCGCCCCCATGTCGAAATAGTCGCGCCACTGCGCGATCCGCCCGTCCGCCACTTCGAACGCGCCCATCACCGGCACGGTGATGCGGTCCATACCGCGCACGAAATGGTCGACCCGTTCGGTCAGCACGACCGCCCCCCGCGTCGCGATATGGCTGACGATCCATTCGCACGCATCGACCGGCCAGCCGGCCAGATGCGCGCGCACCGCCTCGCGCCCGACCACCGGCCGCATCGGCATGTTGTGATAGACGATATCGTCCGCCATCAGGCCATAGATGCGCTCTTCGTCGAGCGTGTTCCATGCCGCGACAAAGGCGAGCACGGTCTGTTCGGCGTCCATATCACTCTCCTGAAATGGCCGCGGACGCGCTCGACGCGCTTGTTTCTCTAACGGCGATAGGTAATTAGGGATGAACCTTTCGCGGGGTCAAGCGCGAAAGAAACAGGAGAGAGAAATGGCTCAGCCATCCGCCGAAGCACTCCAGGACCTGCTCGACAAACAGGCCATCACCGAGGTGCTGCTTGGTTATTGCCGCGCGATCGATCGCCGCGACGCGGAGCTGATGCGCCGGGTATACTGGCCCGACGCGATCGACGACCATGCGGTGTTCAAGGGCAATGTCGAGCAATTCATCGCCTATAGCTTTCCCTTCATGGAAGGGGTGATCTCCGCGCACAGCATCACCAATATCTGGGTCGACCTGACCGGCCCGGACAGCGCTTTTTCCGAATGCTATTTCTCCGGCTTCCATGATTTCCCGGCCGAAGGCGGCGGACGGCTCGAGCGGGTGGTCGGCGGGCGCTATCTGGACCGGCACGAACGCCGCGGCGACGAATGGCGGATCATCGCGCGCACCCTGGCGATCGACTGGTACAATGAACGCACGGGCAATTCGGTATGGGACAGCGGGCGTTACGCCGATCTCGACAATCGCGGCGCGCCCAAGCCGGATGATCCGCTGTATCGGCTTCATCCCAGGGGCGTGGATCTGTAGCCGGATCGACGCCCAGGGTAGGCGAACGATCGCAAAACCAATTCCGTCACCCCGGACTTGTTCCGGGTCCATGGTGCCGCAAAAATGGCATAAGCGGCTCAAGCGGCTCGGTGGACGCCGGAACAAGTCCGGGGTGACGGCTGGTTTATCCCTCACAACACCAATGCGCCCTCACCTCACACCCCTACCCCATGCGTCCGGCTGGGCGACAAGACCCGCTCCGGGCTGTCGATCGAACATTCGCGGGTGACCATGTCATAGGCGAAGATCATCTTCGTCCAGCCGCTCACGATCGTGGCGAAGAAGCCCATTTCCAGGATCTGCGCATCGTCGAAGAAACGTGACAGTTGCGCATGCAATTCAGCCGTCAGCACGGCATCGCCATTGCGGATCGCGAACATCTCGCCAAGCGCCAGCACGGCCTGCTCCTGCGCATCGAACAAGGGGCTGTCGGCATCGCCCATCGCATCGATCTGCGCCTGGCTGTACCCCGCCGCCAGCGCCGCGGGTACATTATGCGCGTTGCACACGAAACAGCCATTGGTCAGCGACAGTTTGAGCCGGATCAGCTCCTTCCACTTCGTATCGACCACCATCTCGCCGGTGCCGTTATGGAAGATCGCGCCGTAGAAATTGGCCTGATACCAGCGATAGAGCGCGGGATGATTCCCGAAGATTTCAAGCCGGTCGCCATCGCCCGCCACCGCGATGCTCGACTCGCGCAGCCGGCGGAGATCCTCGGGCAATTGATCGACCGGCACGCGACTCAGCAGCGAATTAGGCATCCTGTCCTCCTCGATTTTGCGCGAGGCTAAGTCCGGCATGGCCATTATTCAAGCAATGTTCGATTATATGGTGAGCCAAAGCTCGCATCAGCGCCGAACCGCAAATCAGCATTTGCCAAATCCGTGCCGAATCGTTTATCTATCGGTGTAAGCCTAAGCCCGATGGGCGCGGCAAACGGCGGGAACCACCGCGGGAGAGAGCGATGAGCAGTGGACAGAACGCCGCCCTGACCAAATCCGAAGGAATTGGGCCCGACGGGATCGAACCCGACGGAATTGAAGATGTCAGCTTCGCCGACCCCGCCTTCCTCGCCGATCCCTGGACGCCGCTGATCCGGCTGCAGGAAGAGGCGCCGGTCTACTACAGCAAGAATCAGGGCGGCTGGATCATCTCGCGCTACGAGGATGTCCGCGCCGCCTTTGCCGATCGCCGGCTGTCCGCCGCGCGGGTCGACCAGCTGTTCCGCGGCATGCCGACCGAATTGCAGGAGCGGCTCGCGGCGGTCCGGCTCTATACCGGGCTGATCGTCAACCGCCTCGACGGGCGCGACCATATGCGCATCCGCGTGCTGATGCTGAAGGCGTTCGATCGCGGCGCGATTCGCAAGGTCGAAAGCTTCATCGCCGAAGTGGTCGATGAGGTGCTCGACGACTGCGCCAGGCTCGGTACGTTCGATTTCATGAAAACCGTCAGCGCGGCGCTGCCAACGCGCGTGATGCAGCGCCTGTTCGGCCTGCCCGACGAATATCAGCCTTTGCTGTTCAAGCTCGCATCGGATTTCACCGCGGCGAGCTCCGCCGCGACGGTGACGCCCGAATTGCTGCTTCAACTCGACCAGTCGATCCGCACCATGAATGAGGTGTTCAACACCTTCATCCCGGAACGCGAAAAGAATCCTGGCGACGATCTCATTTCGCTGATGGTCCATGCACGCGACGGATTGAGCAAGCTGAGCAATGACGAGATGCTGGCCCAGCTCCACGGCATGGTCGTCGCGGGCGCGGAAACCACCGCCCACACGCTTGCCACTCAATTGGTCAAGATCGTCGAAAATCCCGCCTTGGCGCAGCGCCTGCGCGACGATCCGGCCTGCGCCTTCAACTTGACCACTGAGTTGCTGCGCTATCCCGGTACGGTCAAATGCATGACCCGCTTCGCCGGCGAGGATCTGGAAATACGCGGGACAAAGATCGCCAAGGGCGACCTGTTGTGGATCATGCATGCCGGCGCGAATATCGACGCGCGCGTGTTCGACGACCCGTTCGAGACCGATATCGACCGCGCCAATCTGCGTGACTCGATGGCGTTCGGTCCCGGGCTGCATTTCTGCGTCGGCCATATGCTCGCACGCACCGAGCTGACCGAATTCTTCACCCGCGCTTTTCAGCGTTTCGACGTGGAGATTCTGCAGCAGGAGTTCGAGATGGTGCCGAGCTACATCTTCTACGGCTATCGCGAACTGCGCGTCCGCTTCACCCCGCGGTGACGCGGCCGATACCGCGCCCGACCCGATGACTCGTCTCGCATCCCGCATTGCGGTGGTTACCGGCGGCGCGCGCGGCATTGGCCGCGCGATCGTCGACCGTTTCGTTGCGGAAGGCGCGCTGGTGCTGGTCGGCGATCTCGACCCGGACGGCAGGGAGATCGAGGCCGAGCATCCCGGTCGAGTGCTTTACCAATGGCTCGACGTGACCTCCGACACCGACTGGCGCGCCGCGCTGACCGCGGTGGAAAAGGTCTTCGGCCGGCCCGACATCATGGTCAACAATGCCGGCACCAGCCGTACCGGCACGGTCGCCGATACCAGTGACGTGGACTGGCGCTTCGTGATGAACGTCAATGCGTTCGGTACTTTTCTCGGCTGCCGCCACGCGGTCCGGCTGATGGCGAACACAGGCGGCGCGATCGTCAACATCGCCTCCGCACGCGGCCAGCGGCCGGGGTCGACGCAATGCGCCTATTCCGCATCCAAGGCGGCGGTGCTCAACCTGACTGAAAGCACCGCACTGCATTGCGGCGAGAATGGCCTGCCGATCCGCTGCAACGCGATTTGCCCCGGCGTGGTCGAAACCCCGCTGATGCGTCGCCATCTCGAAGGGCTGAACGATGCCGCCGCGCTCGCCACGGTGACCGGCAAGCAAGTGATCAGCCGGCTCGGTACCCCGCGCGAGATCGCCGATGCCGCCGTGTTCCTTGCCTCGAACGAAGCGAGCTTCATCACCGGCGCGACGCTGAGCGTCGACGGCGGTTTTCGCATCCGTGATCTTTAAGACGGGCGATGATGCACGCGGATTTGATACCGTTTCAGTGCACAACCCAACCAGTAGCTCACAAACATAAGCGCCAAACGGGTCGTAAACACCAATACGAAGATGAACGCATCATAAAGCCCCGTCATCCTCAGCATCAGCGGGAAGCTTAACAACACGGCGATTCCAACGAGCAGCGCAATATTCCGCTTCTGCCAGACGCCGGATTTCCAGCCAGCTACACCCGCAAAAAGGTCGGGAAGCAAAACCAGGAACGCACCGATTGCCAGTGACATTGGAAACCTCGCTTACCGCTTCCTATGCGCATCGTAACGATCGCTGCCGTATTTGCAAAACGGGGAATCGTCTCAAAAATAATATGGCTCTTGATTGCGCTGCTGCCGTCAGCCGGCATCGAGCAGCCGCCGCAACCCCTCGATCGACGCTGCATAGAATTGCTCGATCCGCGCGCCGAGTGCCTCTGGCGGCACGCGGAACGCGGTCGCGTCCGATCGCCACACGATCCGGGTGGTTGCGGGCCCGATCGCGCGCAATATCATGACGCCGTGAACATCGTCCGCCGGTAGCGAATGCGGCGCCAGGATCTGGTAGCGGATCATATGGCCCGCCGGATCAATCGCCTCGAGCCGCTCGCGCACCTCAGACCCGTTGCGCACAACGGTGCGGATCGCGCCCTGCCCTTCGCCCTCGACACTGCACCCGCTGATACCGTCCGCCCAATGTTGCAGTCCGCCGAACGCGCCGATCCGCGCCCAGACAGCGTCGATCGGATGATCGAGTTCAGCGCTCACACTGGCGTAGATAGTTGGGGGGGTGATCGCGGGACTTGTCATGCGCTGTTTCTCCTGCAACAACAAACCTAACGACGTTCTATTAATTGCGTCAAGCGGGAGGATGATGGTGCAACAGGCGCTGCGCATGGATGGCAAGCTTGTCCTCGTCACCGGGGCAGGCCGTGGCCTCGGCGCGGCCTATGCCCAGTACCTCGCGCGACTCGGCGCGTTTGTTTTGGTCAATGATCTCGGCGTCGGTACTGAGGGCTCCGGCCGTTCGGATCTTCCCGCCCGCGAGATGGCCGATGCGATCGTCGCGGCCGGGGGCAAGGCAAGCGCGGACATGTCCGACGTCGCGTCACCCGAACAGGCCGAGGCACTGGTCGCCCGGCTGATCGCCGATCATGGCCGGATCGACGCGGTGATCAACAATGCCGGCAATTTCCTCCCCGCAAAGGATTTTGCCGAAACGACGCTGGACGAGTTCGCGCTGGTCTGGCGCAGCCATCTCGGCAGCAGCTATAATCTGTGCCGCGCGGTACTGCCGCATATGCGCGCGGCCGGGGCCGGGCGGATCGTCAACACCGGCTCGACCCAGGGACTTTACGGTGGCCCGCAAAGCACTGCCTATGCCTCGGCCAAGGGCGCGATCCAGGGACTGACCCTGTCGCTCGCAGCGGCGGTGCGCGGCACCGGCGTCGCGGTCAATTGCATCAGCCCTGGCGCATTCACGCGCATGATCGACGGTACCGATCGGCCGCCCGACTTCACCGCCGCCTTGCGCCGCAATCTCGCGCCCGATCTGGTCGCACCGCTCGCCGCCTGGTTGTGCCATCCCGACTGCCCGGAGAACGGCGCGATCCTGCAAGGCATGGCGGGCTGGTTCAGCCGCTCGCTGATCGGCGACCTGGACGGATTCTGGGATTTCACACCGACCATCGACTCGGTGGCGCGGGGCTTCGCGTCGCTTGCCGATGATGGCCCGATCACCCGCGCCGCCAGTTCATCGGCGCATGCCGGCGCCATCGTCAACCGGGCCGATGCCCATCGCGCCCGCACCGCCGCCTGAAAGGACACAGATCATGGAAACATTCACGCCGCAGTTGTTGAAGGGAAAGATCGCGTTCATCGCCGGCGGATCGAGCGGCATCAACCTGGGCATCGCGCACGGACTGGCCGCAGCCGGCGCGCGCATCTCGATCATCAGCCGCCGGATCGAAAAGGTCGATGCGGCGGTTGCCGAACTGCGCGCCGCCGGCGGCGAGGCGATGGGGCTGGCGGTCGATGTGCGCGACTATCCCGGGGTCGAGGCGGCGCTCCGCGCCACGCATGAGGCATGGGGACCGATCGACGTGATCGTGTCCGGCGCGGCGGGCAATTTCCTTGCCCCCGCGATCGGCATGTCGGCCAATGCCTTCAAGACAGTGATCGATATCGACCTGCTCGGCACCTTCAACGTGCTGCGCGCCAGCTATGAATTCCTCCGCAGGCCCGGCGCTTCGGTGATCTCGATCACGGCCGGGCAGGCGGTGAACCCGTCCCTGTTCCAGTCGCACGCTTGCGCCGCCAAGGCGGGGATCAACATGCTGACCAAATGCCTCGCGCTGGAATGGGGCCCGGCCGGCGTGCGCGTCAACGCGATCGCGCCGGGGCCGATCAAGGATACCGAAGGCATGGCGCGGCTCACCCCAACGCCGGAATCCGAGGCAGCACTGAAAAGCGTCATCCCGCTCGGCGATTATGGCGAGAAGCGCGACATCGCCGATCTGGCGCTGTTCCTGTGCACTGACAGCGCCAAATATATCACCGGCGCGATCCTCGATTGCGATGGCGGATCGTCACTGTCGCGCATCGGCCCGGCACGCGCGCCAGAGGCGCCGGCTGCGGCGACCGGAAGCCGGTGATGCGGCACGATCCCCATATCGCGGTGGCGATCGATCAGGGCGTGATGTCGATCACGCTCGACCGCGCGGCCAAGAAGAACGCGATCACCGACGCGATGTACGGCGCGATCGCCGACGCGCTCGATCATGCCGCGACCGACCCTGCGATCCGCGCCGTGCTGCTGCGTGGCGCGGGCGCCGATTTCTGCGCCGGCAACGACATCTCGATGTTCGCCGCGTCGGCCAATGGGACCGAGGACATCGCGACATCGAATGTCGGGCCGTTCCTGCGCGCGCTCAGCACTTTCCCCAAGGCGCTGGTCGCCGCCGTTACCGGCCGCGCGATCGGCATCGGCGTGACCATGTTGCTGCACTGCGACCTGGTTTATGTCGCGGAGGATGCCGAGCTGGCCACGCCGTTCATCGATCTCGGCCTGGTGCCGGAGGCCGCGTCGGCATTGCTCGTCCCCGCACGCATCGGTCATGTCCGCGCCTTCGCCCTGTTCGTTCTGGGCGAGCGGCTGAGCGGCCGGCGCGCCGCCGAACTCGGCATCGCCAATGCCGCGCTGCCGGCGGACCAGGTCGCCGACGCAGCGCTCGCTGCGGCACGGGCGGTCGCCCTCAAGCCGGCATCGGCGATCGCCGCGACCAAGTGGCTGATGCGCGATGCGGGCGCGATCGAGGCGGCGCTGAGCGCCGATCGCGATGCCTTTATCCGCCAGCTCGCAACACCGGAGGCGGCGGCCGCGTTCGCTGCCTTTGCTGCGCGCAAGGCACCGCCCGCTTGAGCGACAGCCACCCGCTGTCCGTCACGACCGAGGGAGGCATCCGCCTGATCGGCGAGTGTGACGGTCCCGGCACTGCGCCGCTGGTGCTGCTGCTGCACGGCGGCGGGCAGACACGCCATGCCTGGTCGGGCACCGCCGCGCGGCTGACCGGCGCGGGGTTCGCGGTGGCGCGGTACGACGCACGCGGCCATGGCGACAGCGACTGGTCGCCGTCCGGGGATTATTCGCTGCCCGCACATGCGCGCGACCTGGTCGCCATACAGCGGACGATCGGCCGGCCGGCGGCGCTGGTCGGTGCGTCGATGGGCGGGGTCAGTGCGCTGCTCGCCACTCAGGATGCGACCGAGCTGATCACGGCGCTGGTGCTGGTCGATATCGTGCCGCGCTTCGCCAAGGGCGGAGTCGAGCGCGTGCGCGCCTTCATGCAGGCGCATCCCGATGGCTTCGCCACGACCGAAGAGGCCGCCGCCGCGGTCCAGGCCTATAATCCCAATCGCACGCCATCGAAGAACCCCGACGGGCTGATGCGCTCGCTCCGCACCGGACCGGACGGACGGCTACGCTGGCATTGGGATCCCGCCGTGATCGGCGATCCGCCCGGCCCGGAGCTCGAGGCGCTGCTGAGCGAACGGCTCGCCGCACTGCCGCCATCGCTGCCGCTGCTGCTGGTCTCGGGCGTCAACAGCGACGTGGTCGACGCCGCCGCCGCCGCCGAGTTCCGGCGCCAGGCGCCGCAGGCCGAAATCGTCGCGATCGAGCGCGCCGGACATATGGTGGCAGGCGACCGCAACGACGCCTTTGGCGATGCGATCGACGATTTCCTGCGGCGTACCCTCCGCTAAGCCGGATCACCCGTTACCCGGGCCGTCCCGATGTCCCTTCAAACAACCTGCTTCCCCTCGGTTCGCAGCACCGATTCACATCGCTCGCGGATGACATCATGCTGCTCTCATCCACAGGCGCGTCGCGCATGAACGCCTGTTCGCCAGGCAATTGCATCGCACGGACCAAAAGCGAGAAGATTATGACCTCTGCCCCGGCGATTTCCGACCTTCCCGATATTCCCGCAGCACACCCGAAAAACTCCCGTGTGGATCCATCAAAATTCCCGCAGAAATTCCCGCAGATTCCCGCAGAACGCGCAAAAAGGCATTTTCCCGCAGCAACTCCCGCAGCTGCGGGAATTTGGGGGCATATCCACCATCTCAGTGCATCGCCGCAGCCGTCCGTTCCTGGGCGATTCAATCTAAACCGCCGGGGCCCCGCCAAAGGTCTTTTTCAGCGTCGACCGGTCGATCTTGAGCGTCGCATTGCGGGGCATCTCGTCGATCGTCGCGATATATTTGGGATGCTTGAACCGCGCGAGCCGGTCGGCCGCATGGGCAAGCAGACCGTCGAGCGTCACCGTCGCGCCGGGCAGCGGCTCGACGATCGCCATGCCGACCTCACCCCAGCGCTCATCCGCCACCGCGATCACCGCCACCTCACGCACCCCCGGTGCCTGCGCCAGGATCAGCTCGACTTCGGCCGGATAGATATTCTCGCCGCCCGAGCGGTACACTTCGCGCAGCCGGTCGACGATGTAGAGCCGCCCGGCTTCGTCCTGCCGCCCGCAATCGCCGGTGCGGAACCAGTCGCCGGTGAAATAGTCTTCGCGCGGGCGGTTCCAATATCCCGGCGTGATCGCCGGGCCGCGCGTCCAGATCTCGCCGATCTGCCCTCGCGCCACGTCATGGCCCTCGGCATCGACCAGCCGCAGATCGGTGCCCGGCACGATATGCCCGGAGCAGTTTTTCAGTGCCAGCTCGCGTCCTTCCTCAAGCACCGAGACATTCGGTCCCTGCTCGGTCGAGCCATAAGCGAGTTGCAGGAAGAACCCGCGATCCTGCCATTTCTGGTGCACCCAGACGGTCTTTGGCCCCCACCCGCCGAACAAGGCGGTGCGCAGCGCGGGAAAGGTCGCGGCGTCGAAATCGGGCTGCGCGGTGATCAGCTCGTACATCTGCAACACGCCGCACAGATGCGTGATGCCAATCGCGGGATCGGTCAGCAGCTTCAGCGTTACCGCCGGATCGAAGCGCCGCGTGGTCGTCACATGGCCGCCCCAATACAGCATCGGGTTCGACATGGTGTTGAGCGCCCCGGCATGGAACAGCGGCACGATGTTGAGATGATGGCCCCCGCGCTCCGCCAGGCGAGAGACCTGCGCGGCATTGAGTGCGTGGTGCTTGAGCGTGCCGTGGCTGCACAGTGCGCCCTTGGGCAGGCCGGTGGTGCCGGAGGTATAGAGGATGTGCGTGATCTCATCCTCGTCATGCACGCCGCCCGGCATCGCCTCGCCGGCCTCCGCGATCAGCGCATCATAGGGGCTGTCGCTCAGATCGTCGTTCCACAGCACGCGCTGTTCGATGCCGACCGCATCGGCCACCGCATCGCCGGCGTCGCGCCAGACCATATCGTAGAAGATGATCCGCGGCGCCGCGTCCTGCGCAAGCGTCACCATCTCGCCGATCGCGAGCCGCCAGCTCAGCGGCACCAGGATCAGCCCGGCGCGCATACAGGCGAATTGCAATTCGAAGATGCGGGTATCGTTCTCGGCGATCATCGCCACGCGCTCGCCCGGCTGCAGGCCGAACCGGGTGCGCAGCAAATGCGCGAGCCGGCCGACGCGTTTCTCGAGCTCGCCCCAGCTGATCGTCAGTCCGCGCTCAACGCTGGTCAGCGCGGGCGCATCGGGATGGCGGGCCGAATGATAGGCAATCCAGTCACGAACCCAGGGCTTCATCCCCGCTCTCCCGCTACCTGCTTGATGAAGATTTCCTGCGCGACCGACGCGACCAGATTGCCCGCCGGGTCGAAGAAGCGGCCGGTGGTGAACCCGCGCCCGTCCGCCGCGCGCGACGATTCCTGCACATGCAGCAGCCAGCCGTCGAGCCGCACCGGCATGTGCAGCCAGAAGGCGTGGTCGAGCGATGCGCCGAACATGCCGCGTGCCGCGATCAGGTCCTCCCACACGATCGGGTGCTGTACCGTCACCGCATCGGCCATGGTCAGGTCGCTGGCAAAGAGCAGCAGGCCGGCGTGGAGCAGCGGATCGTCGGGCAGCGCTTCGTCGACGCGCATCCAGACGCGGTGGCGGCCATCGCCGATCTCCTTGTCCCATGGGCGGTGATCGACATGGCGCAAATCGATCGGCCAGGGCACGCCGGCATTTTTCGGCAGGTCGTCGCCGTGCAGCATGATCAGCTCGACATCGCGCGGCCGCACCGTTTCGGGCGCGGGCGCCTCAGGCATCGGCCATTGATGCGCGATTCCCTGCGATGGGGCGGCGAACGAGAAGGTCGCGGTGATGATCGCCTGGCCATTCTGCTCGGCGCGCACCTGCCGGATCGAAAAGCCGCGCGTGTCGCGCAACCGGTCGACGATATAGGTGATCGGGATCGCCGGATCGCCGAGCCGCAGGAAATAGCAATGCGCGGAATTGACCTGGCGATCCCCGTCAACCGTGCGCGCCGCGGCGAGCAGCGCTTCGGCCAGGCTCTGCCCGCCATAAACGCGGTCGAACGCACCGGGCGACGGTGCGACGACGAAGCGATCCTCGCCTGCCGGCACGATCGTGCCAAACCGCGCAATCAGCCGGCGGAGCATGGCGATCCGCTCGCGCCGCGCGGTTTCGCCGATCTTTTTGATGGTGTCGATCACCGCTCTCCTATAGTCGGTGAGATACCATACGCTGTATGGTAGTCAAATCCGAAACAGCCCGTAAAGGGCGCGATTCCGGCAAGGATGGTGAATGACCGAGACCGATCTGCCCCCCGATGCCGCGACGCTCGCGCGGCTGGTCGCGACGCGGCACAGCTGTCGCGGCTATCTGCCCGATCCGGTGCCGCATGAGGTGATTCAAACCATGTTGCGGATCGCGCAAGGCACTGCCTCATGGTGCAATTCGCAGCCCTGGCAGGTCATTGTCACCACGGGTGCGGCGACGGATCGTTTCCGCGACGCGCTCTATGCCCATGCCGCCGGCGGCAACTGGACCGACCAGAAGGCGCGGCCGGAAGCGCCCGACTTCGCTTTTCCAGCGCGCTATGTCGGCATCTACAAGGAACGGCAGCGCGAGACCGGCTGGGCGCTCTACGAAAGCGTCGGCGTGACGCATGGCGACCGCGTGGCATCGGGCCGCCAGATGCTGGAGAATTTCCGCCTGTTCGGCGCGCCGCATGTGATGATCATCACCACCGAGGAGGATCTCGGTGTCTATGGCGCGATCGACTGCGGCGCCTATGTCGCCAATGTCATGCTCGCGGCGCAAAGCCTGGGGCTGGCGACGATCGCTCAGGCGGCGCTGGCCGGCGTGTCCGGTTTCGTGCGCGACCATTTCGCGATTCCGCCCGAACGCAGGATCGTGTGCGGCATTTCGTTCGGCTATGCCGATCCGGCGCATCCCGCCAATGGCTTTCGCACCAAGCGCGCGTCGCTCGATCAGGTCGTGCGCTACGCCGACTGACGCGCATCGGCCGCCGCACCGCGCCCGGCGATCCGGCCGAAGATCAGCGCATTGCTGAGATAATTGCCGCCCCCGACATAGCGTTCGCCGAGCACGCCACCCGCCGTTTCGCCCGCTGCGTAAAGGCCGGGGATCGAGCCCGCATCCGCGCCAAGCACGCGCGCGTCGGGATCGATCCGCACCCCGGCCGAGGTCGCGCCGAAACTCGCCGCATGGACTTCGGCGGCATAGAAGGGCGCCGTTTCGATCGTCGCCAGCGCGCCCTGTTTGAAAAACTGCCGGTCCCCGCCGCCGCGCACATCGGCATTGTAGCGCGTTACCGTGCCGGCCAGCCCGACCGGATCGATTCCCGCCCGTGCCGCGAGTTCGTCCAGCGACGCGGCGGCGATCACCCGGCCCGTCGCCACTTCCGCCGCCAGCCGGTCGCCCGAATAGGCGAAGTCGCCGACACCGAGCTTGTCGGCAAAGGGATGACGCGACGGCGACGCGGCGCGGGCCGGCTCGTCGAAGATCGCAAAGCAGCGCCGGCCGGGCTGTTCCTCGATCCGGTGCCCGGCAATGCAATAGGGCCAGGTCTCGTCCATGAAGCGCTGGCCATGGCGATTGACGAACACCAGCCAGGGCGGGTGGAAATCGGCGACGTCGCGCGAGAAGCCGGGCGACGCATTGACCAGCAACCGGCCCGCACCGGTGACGGCTGCGCCGGCTTCGCGCGCCATGCGGATACCGTCGCCGCGGCTCGTCTCCGACCCGAAATAGAAGGACCAGCGCTCGTCCTGTTCGGCGATCTCGGGGTTGAACTCGGCGAGCATCGCGCGGTTCGCACCATAACCGCCGGTCGCCAGCACCACCGCTCCGGCCCGCATCACCGCACCCTGCGCGACCACGCCCGCGACCCTGCCCTGCTCGACCAGCAGCGCTTCAACCCGCACACCGGAATTGATCGCCACGCCGCGCGCCGACGCCGCGCCGAGCAGGTGTTCGAGCAGCGCCGCGCCCGACCCGCGAGTGTGATGGCCGCGCGGCACATCCTCGACGCCCGAGACATAGAGCCCGTCGACCGGCATCTCGACGCCAAGGCCAAGCAGCCATCCCAGCGTCGGCGCGGACTCCTCGCAGAGGCGGCGGATCAGCCACGGCTCGAGGTTCCAGCGGTTGAAGGTCATGTAATAGCGGTACATCCGCTCGGCATCGTCGTCCCAACCGGCGGCGCGCTGGATGCTGGTGCCCGCCGCATAGACGACGCCACCCGACAAGGCGGTCGATCCGCCGGGCCGCGTGCCCGCCTCCAGCACCGCCACTGCCGCGCCCTGGTCGGCCGCTTCGATCGCCGCCGCCATGCCGGCGCCCCCGCCGCCGACGATCAGCACGTCGCAATCGCGGTTCGCCCTGGTCATGCGGCCGGAAGCAGCAACCGCGCCGGATGTTCGAGCAGCTCGGCAATCGTCGCCAGGAATCGCGCCGCCCCCGCTCCGTCGATCACGCGGTGGTCGCAGGCAAGGCTCAGCGTCACTTCCCGCACCGCCAGCGGCGCGCCGTCCGGGCCGGGACGGAACACGCCGTGCGGTGCGCCGACGCCGAGCATGAAGCTCTGGTCGGGGTCGATGATCGGGGTCAGCGACCGCACCCCGAACATGCCGACATTGGAAATGCCGATCGCCGCCTCGCCTGTATCGGCGGCACCAAGCCGGCCTTGCCGCGCCCGGCCGATCGCGGCGTCGAGCGCGTCGCCAAAGGCGTATACACCGCCGCGTGCCGGCACCACCGGCGCCATCACGCCGGCCGGCGTATCGACCGCAATGCCGATCGCGATCCCCGCCAGCGGCACAGCGCGATTGTCGCGCCACACCCGGTTCGCCTCCGGCACCAGCGTCAGCGCGCGCGCCACCGCCGCACCGAGCAGCGCCGTGACGCTGAGCTTTGCCGGCGCCAGCGGATCACTATTGAGATCGCCGCGCAGTGTGATCAGCGCGTCGAACGCGACCTCGGCGGTGACGTAGAAATGCGGGATCTCCGCCTTACTGCGCGAGACGCGCGCCGCGATCAGCGGGCGCAGGTCGCGCACCGCGCCGACCGGCGGCGCAGGCACCGCCGCGCGACCGTCGATCGCCGCCTTCACGTCGCGCGCCTGGATGCGCCCGCGCGGACCGCTGCCGGTGACCTGCGCAATATCGATGCCGTCGAGCCTGGCCAGCCGGCGGGCGAACGGCGTCGAGCGGATCCGCGACCCCGCCGCCGCCGGAACAACCACCGGCACGAGCTCAGCGACTGGTGCGGCAACCGGCTCAGCCTCGGGCTCCGGCGTGACCAGCCCGGCGCCGGTCCAGGTCGCCACCGGCACGCCGACATTGACCGTCTCGCCAATCCCGACCAGCAGCGACACGATCCGCCCGCTGCCCGGCGCGTCCACTTCGCTGCTGATCTTGTCGGTCTCGACCACGAACAGCAATTGCCCGGCGCGCACCTCGTCGCCCGGCGCCACATGCCATTCGGCAAGCAGCCCTTCGGACATGGTCAGCCCCAGCTTGGGCATGACGATCGCCGTCTCGCCGGGTGCGGGCTCAGCCATAGGTGCCCCGCACCGCTGCGACGATCTGCGCTTCCGCGGGCATATAGGCGGCTTCAAGCGTGCGCCCGAACGGCACCGGCATGAACGCGCCGCCAACGCGCATGATCGGCCCGTCAAGCTCGTCAAAGCCGATCTGCGCCATCCGCGCGGCAATCTCCGCGCCAACCCCGAACGCCTCGACCGCTTCATGCGCGACAACCAGGCGGTGGGTGCGCGACAGCGACTCAAGCACCGCCGCCTCATCCCAGGGCTGGATCGTGCGCAGGTCGATCACTTCGGCGTCGATCCCCTCGCCCACCAGCGTCTCCGCCGCCGCGAGCGCCTTGTGAACCATCGCGCCATAGCTGACGATCGTCACATTGTTGCCGCTGCGCGCGATCCGCGCCTTGCCCAGCGGCACCGGCGCGGGCGGATCGGCCAGCTCTCCCTTCATCGGATAGAGCGCCTTGTGCTCGATGAAGAGCACCGGATTGGGATCGTCGATCGCGCTTTGCAGCAGCGCATAGCCATCGTCGAGCGTCGCCGGCACCACCACCTTCAAGCCCGGGATATGCGCGAACCACGCCTCCAGGCACTGCGAATGCTGCGGCCCGGCGTTCAGCCCGCCGCCATGCTGGGTGCGCACCACCAGGGGCACGGAACCCTGCCCGCCGAACATGAAATGGAGCTTCGCAGCCTGGTTGACCATCGCGTCCATGGTCAGCGTCATGAAATCCATGAACATGATCTCGATCACCGGGCGGAACCCGCCCAGTGCGAGACCGACCGCCATGCCGGCGATCGCATTCTCGGCGATCGGCATGTCGATCACCCGGTCGGCACCATATTTGGCGAGCAGGCCGCGCGTCACCGCAAAGCTGCCCCCGGCATTGGCGATGTCCTCGCCAAGCAGCACGACCTTGGGATCGCGCGCCATCGCATCGTCGAGCGAGCGGTTGATCGCATGGGCGAAGCGCGCCTCGCTCATCGTATCGCTCCGGCGACCGCATATACTTCGTCAAAGGCCGAGCCGATCGTCGGCTCCGGGCTCAGTCGAGCGGCGTCGACGGCATGTTTGACGGCCTGCCGCACCTCGGCTTCAAGTCCCTCGAGCTCGGCATCGGCCATGCCCTGCGCCTCCAGCCTGGTCCGGGCGATGGCGAGCGGATCGACCGGCGGCACGGCGTCGTTGCGATAGCGCTGCGAATCGCCTTCATAATGGCCACGGATGCGCGTCGTCGAACATTCCAGCACCACCGGGCCCCGCTCGCGGCGGATCCGCCCGACGATCTCCGCAGCGCATTCGGCGACCAGCTCGACGTCCGATCCGTCGATCCCGAAATAGGGAATACCGTACGCGGCGGCGAGCTTCTCCAGCGTGAAGGTCACTTGAGTCGCGGTCGGGCTGAATTCGGACCAGCCATTATTCTCGCACACGAACAGGATCGGGATTCGCTTGAGCTGCGCGATGTTCAGCGATTCATGGATAATCCCCTCGGCCAGCGCGCCATCGCCGAAAAAGGACACCGCCAGCCCGTCGCCGCCGCCAAGCCGTTGCGCCAGACCGCTACCCAGCGCGATCGCCACACCGCCGCCGACAATGCCGTTGGCACCGAGCATGCCGACCGACAGGTCCGCGACATGCATGCTGCCGCCGCGCCCCTTGCACGCGCCATCGGCCTTGCCCATCAGCTCGCGGAAAAAGCCGTCGAGCCCAAGCCCCTTGGCCAGCGCATGGCCATGCCCGCGATGCGTCGACGCGATCGTGTCGTCGGGGCGCAGCGACGCCATCACGCCAACGCTGACCGCTTCCTGACCATCGCTCAGATGGATGAAGCCGGGAATCTCGCCGGCCGCGAACAGCGCGCCGCAATTGCTTTCCGCCTCGCGGATCAGCGCCATGCGGCGATACAGCTCGATCAGTTCCGGGCCGCCCGCATTGCGGCCGCGCGCGCCCGCGCCGCGCTGATCCGCCGCGGCCTCGATCCCCTTGCCCATCATTCCTCCCAGTGCCGTCGCCGCCGCCGCACGACCGGCAACGGGGACGCGAGATGATCCGCCCCGTCTCAGTGGACGGGTGCGGGCCGTGGCTCGGCGCGGTATTTCTTGACCGTGGAGCGTTCGAACGGCCCCTCGTAATCGGGCTCGGTCGCGGGCGAATCATCGACCAATATGTCATGGGCGTATTTGGTGTCGTCGGCGTCGATCGGGCGCGTGTCATAGGTCCATTCGATCAGATTGCCGTCGGGATCGAAGGTGTAGATCGAGCGGATGAATTCATGGTCGGTCATCGACACATGATAGCCGTTATCGAGCCAGTTCTTCTTGCGCTGCTGAAGCTCTTCCTCGCCGCCCTTGCAGTTGAACGCGAAGTGATTGACCCAGCGTGGCAGGCCAAGGCCGGTCGAGATCGCGCTGCGCCACTCATCGGGGTTGAGCTGGATGCCTTCGATCCCGCGCAGGTCCCACAGCGCCATCGTCTCACCGTCGCCGATGTCGTAGAACATATGCTTGGTCCAGCCGCCGCCGGGCGCCTTGCGCTTGACCCCCGCGACCAGCGGGAAGCCCATCACCTCGGTGTAAAAATGGTGCGCGGTATCAAAATCTTTCGAAGCAATCGCAAAGTGGTGAACGCCCATCGCCGTGATCCTCTCTCTGCTGCACCCCGGTCCGGGTCGGTGCTTTTTGAGACCTTTAACCTAACAGCGACAGAATTGCCCCGCAACCGCTTTATTCAAACGCTCTACAGATATCGGAAAGAGTGATATTCCGCCGCTGACGGGCCGTAAACGAACCCCGACATGAAAGGCTATTGCGATTTGAAACATACACTGTAAGAGTCGTAAAAAGCGTAAACGGGAGGATGTATGGAACTCGCACTCATGTCCCTGGGCGACATCATGGACGACCCGGTCACGGGCCGTCGCTTCTCTGCGTCAGAGCGCTACCGGATGACGCTGGATGCGGCCGAGGTGGCCGACCGCACCGGCATCCAGGGCTATTATATCGGCGAGCATCACGGCATCGCCTACACCTTCTCCTCGCCCGCGGTGGTGCTGGCGGCGATCGCGCAGCGCACCAAGCGGCTGCGCCTCGGTACCTCGGTCGCGCTGGCCGCCAATCTCGACACGCTGCGCATGGTCGAGGATTATGCGACGGTCGACGTGATCTCCAACGGGCGGCTCGAACTGGTCACCGGCCGGGGCAATTTCTTCGAGAAGACCTATGACTTGTTCGGTCAGTCCGCCGCCGAGTCGCCGGCACGCTTCGCCGAGGCGATGGAGCTGGCGTGCCAGCTCTGGCCGGGCAAGCCGGTCCATTGGCAGGGGGAATTCCGCCCGCCGATCACCGGCCAGCATCTCGAACCGACCCCGATCCAGCAGGACCGCCTGCCCTTCTGGGTCGGCGGGGGCAGCTCGCCGGACACGGCCAAGCTCGCCGGCCGGCTCGGCCTCAACCTGATGCTGCCCAGCGCCTTCGGCAAACCCGACAAGTTCGTCGCGGTGGCCGAAATCTACCGCGAGGCATTCGCCGCAGCCGGCCACAAGCACGCCTCACGCGTCGGCGCCTGCTGGCATGGCTGGGTCGGCAAGACCGATGCGCTGGCGCGCGAACGCTATGAACCGCGCTATCGCGGCTATCACGCCTTCAACATGGCGATGATCAAGAGCGTCAACGACAATCCACCGGCCTATCTGACCTCGACCTTCGACTATGAATTCCTGTCGACTCACGGCCCGGCGATCGTCGGCGGCCCGGCCAAGTTCGCCGATCGCCTGATGCTGCTCAGCGAGCTGGTCGGCGCCGATGTCAATCTGATCAAGATGGACATGGGCGGCGTCGGTCGCGACGAGTATGTCGAGATGGTCGAACTGCTGGGGACTGAGGTGGTGCCGCAACTGAACACGCAATCGCGCCCGGCAATCGCCGTGAACGCCTGAGCATGACTGCTACGGCCGATGCAGGGGCCAGGCCGGCCGGTCGCGGTCCGCTGGCGGGCGTTCGCGTCCTCGATCTCAGCGGGCTTGGCCCCGCGCCCTTTGCCACCATGATGCTGGCTGATTTCGGCGCACAGGTGCTGAGTGTGCGCCGGCCCGATCCGCTGCCGTTCGATCCGGCGGCGGCGATGTCGCGCGGCAAGGAAGCGATCGGGCTCGACCTGCGCTCACCCGCCGGCCAGGCCACGGCGCGGCGGCTGGCCGAGACGGTCGATGTTCTGGTCGAGGGCTTCCGCCCCGGCGTGATGGAGCGGCTCGGGCTTGGCCCCGAACCGCTGATGGCGGCCAATCCCGGCCTGATCTATGCGCGGCTGACCGGCTGGGGGCAGACCGGCCCCTATGCGGCGCGCGCCGGGCACGACATTAACTATCTGGCGATTTCGGGCGCACTGAAGGTGATCGGCGAGGACCGGCCGACCGCGCCGCCGGGGCTGCTCGGCGATCTCGCCAATGGCTCCTATACGATGATGATCGGCGTGTTGCTGGCGATGGTCGAGCGGCAGCGCACCGGGCGCGGCCAGGTGATCGACGCCGCGATCGTCGATGGCGCATCCTATATGCTGGGTGCGATGTTCGGCGAGCTTGAACTTGGATTGTGGGACGGCGATCCGGCGCATTCGATGCTCGGCGGCGCGGCGCCCTTCTACGGCGTCTATACCTGCGCTGACGGGAAGTGGTTTTCGGTCGGGGCGATCGAGCAGAAATTCTACGCCGCGATGCTCCACATCCTCGGGCTCGACGATGTCGACGCCTCGGCGGCGGCGCAGATGGACCGGTCGGCCTGGCCGGCGCTGCGCGAGCGGATCGCCGCCGCCTTCCGGACCCGGCCGCAGGCGGACTGGACCGGCCTGTTCGGCGCGGTGGATTCATGCGGTGCGCCGGTGCTCGAGGTCGGCGAGCTGGCCGCCGATCCGCACAATGCCGCCCGCGCGACGGTGACGGCGGATGACCGCGGCGTGCTGACCGCCGCGCCCGCACCGCGACTGTCGGGCCATCCGACACTGGTCAGCGAGATCAATCCGCGCGGCACGCGGGGAGCAGACATAATCCTGGCCGAGGCCGGGTTCACCGCGGACGAGATTGCGGCATTGATCGCGCAAAAGGCGGTCTGGTCGCTATAGACTATCGGTCGAGCCATAAAGGCCGGCATCGTTTGGAGAGGCTGGAATCCCGTGTCGCTTGAACAGATCCTCAGTCCCATCACGATCAACGGCCTGGAAGTGAAGAACCGCATCGCGCGGGCCAGCCACGGCACCAGCTATGGCCGCGGCACGGTCAATGACGATCTCATCGCCTATCACGAGGCCCGCGCGAAATCGGGCGTCGGCCTCAACATCCTCGAGGCGACGGTGATCCACCGGTCGTCGGCCAATCATACCGTCGATGCGATCGACGATTCGGTCATTCCCGGCTTCACCGCGCTCGCCAGATCATCGGAGCGTCACGGCATGCGCACCTTCGTGCAGCTCTGGCATGGCGGGCATCGCTGGGCCCCGGCGAGCGGCCAGGCGCCGCTCTCCGCCTCGACCGTCCCCTGCCCGCTTGGCCTGGTCAACACGCCATTCGCCATGACTCAGGACCAGATCGATGAGATCACCGAGGCTTATGTCGACGCCGCGCTGCGCGTGCAGAAAAGCGGGCTCGACGGAATCGAACTGCATTTCGGCCATGGCTATCTGATCCACCAGTTCCTGTGCCCGCTGACCAATCGCCGCGAGGATGACTATGGCGGCAGCCTCGACAACCGGATGCGCTTCGGCCGCGACGTGTTGCAGGCGGTGCGGGACCGTGTCGGTGCGGCTTATCCGGTCGGCATCCGCCTGTCGGACTATAATGTCCCGGGCGGGCTGAGCCCCGATGAAGCCGGTGAAATCGTTGCGCGGCTCTGCGCCGACAAGATGGTCGATTATGTCAGCGGATCGATGGGCAGCCCGTACAGCATCGCGACGATGCTCGGCGCAATGGACCAGCCCGCCGGCTATATGTTGAGCTCCGCCGAACCGATCGTCGCGCGCGCCGACGTGCCGACGATGATCGCGGGCCGCTATCGCACGCTGGAGGAAGGCAATCAGGCGATCCGCGAGGGACTGGGCGACATGGTCAGCTATGTACGGCCGATGATCGCCGAGCCCGACCTGGTCGCCAAGACGCTGTCGGGCAATGCCGAACGCGTGCGGCCGTGCATCGCCTGCAATCAGGGCTGTATTGGCGGAATCCGCACCGCGCAGCAGCGCATGGGCTGCACCGTCAACCCGGCAGTCGGTTACGAACTCACTCTCTCCGAGGACCTGATCCGCCCGGTATCGGCGCCGAAAAAAGTGGTGATCGCCGGCGGCGGCCCGGCCGGGATGGAGGCGGCGCGGCTCGCCGCCTTGTCCGGCCACAAGGTGGTGCTGATCGAGGCGCAGCCGGCGCTTGGCGGCACGATCAACATCGCCAAGCGCGCGCCGAAACTCGCCACGATCGGCGACATCACTTACTGGCAGGAACAGGAGCTTTATCATCTCGGCGTCGATGTGCGCCTGTCGACCTATGCCGAGGCGGACGATGTGCTGGCCGAAAACCCCGACGTGGTGATCGTCGCCACCGGCTCGCTGCCGCGAATGGACGGGTTGCAGGCGGCACGTCCCGAGGCGCCGGTGCCGGGGTTCGACCGGCGCCATGTACTGTCCTCGCACGATTTGCTGTTCATGGATCCGGCAAAGTTCGGCAAATCGGCGGTCGTGTTCGACGATGTCGGCCATTATGAAGGCATCGCCGCGGCGGAGCAGCTGATCGCTCACGGCGTGAAGGTCACCTTCGTCGCGCGCCATTCCTCCTTCGCGCCGCAGATCGAGGTGATCGTGCGGACCAGCCCGGCGCTGCGCCGCCTGCGCCAGGGCGATTTCACGCTGGTGGTCGGCGGGCGGCTGGTCGCGATCGGCGAGGACACATGCACGCTCGGCTATCTCGACGGCGAGCAGACATGGGACGTGCCCGCCGAGACGGTGGTGTTCATCTCGTACAATGAAGCGCAGTCGGAGCTCTACCGCGCACTGGGCGGCGGCACGCGCGTGCCGAAACCCTATGATCTACAGCTGATCGGCGATGCCAACGCCCCGCGCGACCTGCTGATGGCGATCCGCGAGGGACATATGGCCGGCCGTATCCAGGAGACCCACAATGCTTGACGGCAAGATCGCCATCGTCACCGGCGGCGGCACCGGTATCGGCGCCGCGACCGCGGCGTTGCTCGCCAAAAACGGTGCGCATGTGATCGTCACCTCTGAACTGGCGGTCGCGGCGATGCAGCCGGTGGTCGATCGCATCGTCGCGGCGGGCGGATCGGCGGAGGCCGCGACCTGTGACGTGATGGACCGCGCGGCGATCGCCGCTTTGTTCGCCGGGGCGGAGCGTGCGCACGGCAAGGTCGACATCCTCGTGCAGAGTGCGGGCGTGTGTTTCTGGGGTCCGATCGAGGACATGTCGGCGGGCAAGATCGACACGATGTTCGGCGTCAACACGATCGGCCCGATCTCGATGATCCAGGCGGCGATCCCGGTGATGCGGCGCGCCGGCGGCGGCGCGATCGTCAACATCTCGTCGGGCGCGGCAGTGCTCGGCGTCAACGAGTTCGCGGTCTATGCCGCGACCAAGGCGGCGATCGCGCATTTCACCCGCACGCTCGCGCCCGAACTGCGGCGCTCGAACATCCGGGTCAATTCGATCGGCCCGGGATCGGTGCGCACCCAGATGCTCGGCTTCACCAGCGACGAACTCACGCCCGAACAGCAGGAAGCGATGGTCCGCCGCGAGGCACGGTCGGTCAGCCCCTACGGCAATGCCATGATGGAACCGGACGATATCGCACAGGTGGTGCTGTTCCTGGTGTCGGACGCCGCACGCGCGCTGCAGGGCAGCTTCCTGCTCGCCGATCAGGGTATTTCGAGCGCAATGCTACCGCCGGCGAGCTGATACTCGGACATCGCCTGATGGATCAGCTATTGCAGGTTAACTAGCTGATATACAATAAATTATATAGGATTCTCGCCGAAGCGACGGCGAGAAAAGATACGGCACAACCGGTGTCCCATATCTCCCCCAAGCTCGAAACGAACGGGAGTGATTCCACCAAAGCCAACGCCCGTTAGAATCCCCCTGCACGCCCCACACTCGATGGCAGCGGCTTGCCGATCACGCCGCTGAACCACCGGTTGACCGCAATCGCCTGCGTCAGATCGATGCCCGTCGCCACACCCGATCGCTCAAGCAGATAGACCAGGTCCTCAGTCGCGATATTGCCGGTGGCGCCCGGCGCAAAGGGGCAGCCGCCCAGCCCGCCAAGCGAAGAGTCGAGCACCTCCGCACCGGCTTCCCACGCAGCCCAGGCGTTGGCGATGCCGGTGGCGCGCGTATCGTGGAAATGCGCGCGCAGCCGGATCGTGTCGGGCAGCACATCGTGCAGCCGCCCGATCAGGTCGCGCACCTGCCCCGGCACGGCGACGCCGATCGTGTCGGCGACGGCGATCTCGACCGGCCCGGCCTCGGCCAGGCGCTGCGCGATCGCGATCACCCGATCCTCGGGCACATCATGGTCGAACGGGCAGCCAAAGGCGACCGCGATCGTGACTTGCGGCACCAGTCCCTCGCGCTGCGCCAGCGCCAGCATCGCAACATTTTCGGCCACCGACTCTGCCGAGCTCTGCCCCTGATTGGCCTGGCCAAAGGCGTCGCTCGCCACCGTCACACAACCGGCCTCATCGACACCGCGCTTGTTGCCGGCGCGCGACGCAGCGGCGCGCTCGACGCCCTTCCGGTTGAGGCACAGGCCGATATAGCTGACATCGGCACGATCGGGCAGCGCGGCGATCACCTGCGGCGTGTCGGCCATTTGCGGCACGCGCGCGGGATTGACGAAGCTGCCGACCTCGAAGCGGCGCGCACCGGAGTCGATCATGCGATTGATCAGCGCGACCTTGTCGGCGGTCGACACCAGGATCTTCTCGTTCTGCAGCCCGTCACGCGCGGCGACTTCAACGATCTCCACTTTTCTCGTCATCGCGCATCCTGCCCGTCGGCAACAAAGCCCTGCCATGTCGCCATATAATCGATGAACTTCTCGCCCAGCCCTTCGCGGGCAAGATGCGCGCGCCCGACCGGCAGCGCAACGCTCGCAAAATCCGCGTCCTGCCCAACACGCCGCGCGAAATCATGATGCAGGATCGCGCCGCGCCCGATCAGCACGAAGTCCGCGCCGCGCGTCAGGCATTCGCGCGCGCTGCGCGCATCGGTCAGCTTGCCCGCAATGCCAAGCCGCGTGCCATGGCGCGGCAGATCGGTGAACCAGTCGATCAGCGCGCGGCCCGCCCAGGCCGGATCCTCGGGCTGCTTGAATGCGTCCCAGCAGGACATGTCGAGATAATCGACCTGCCCCCCGGCCAGGATGCGCGCGGCGAGCGCACGGCTCTCGCCGAGATCGACGCCATAGCGTTCGGGCGAGAGCCGCACACCGATCTGGAAATCCGGTCGGGCGCTGGCACGCACGCCGGCGATGATCTCGATCAGCAAGCGCGCGCGATTGTCCGCACTGCCGCCATATTTGTCGTGGCGCTGGTTTCGCCGCACGTCGAGGAACTGGCACGGCAGATAGCCATGCGCACCATGGATCTCGACGCCGTCGAACCCGGCGCGTTCGGCGCGCAGCGCGGCGACGATGAAATCCTCAACCGCCTGCTCGACCTCAGCAGTCGAAAGACCGCGCACCCCGCGCTCGGGATCATCGACAACACCCACCGGCTGCGCCCCGATCAGCGCCTGCGGCGCACGCATGCCGGAATGCTGGAGCTGAACTGAGGACAGCGCGCCGCCCGCGCGCAACGCCGCGGCGAGCCGTGCCAGACCGGGTAGATGCGCATCGTTATGCACGCCGAGCTGTCCGGGAAAGCCCTTGCCGAGCGGGTGCACGCTCGCCGCACAGGTCATCACCAGCCCGAAGCCCCCCGCCGCGCGCTTCACCAGCCAGGCGAACTCGTCATCCGACAGCGTGCCATCGTCATGGCTTTGCAAATTGGTCAGCGGGGCCAGCACCATGCGGTTGGCCATCGCCGGCCCGCGGCGGAAACCCAGCGGATCGTGCAGCGCGGCGACCACCGCTCAGCGGATCCAGCTCGACGGCGGCGTGCTGGTCATGGCGCGGTGCCCGACAATGTTGAGCGCAAAGCCCTGCAACGCGACCACGGTGCGCGGCGAATTGGTCAGCAGGACCATGTCATGCACCCCGAGATCGGCAAGGATCTGCGCGCCGACGCCGTAATCGCGCAGCACTTCCAGGTCGCTCACGCCGGGACTCGCATCGGTTTTGCGTGCGACGAAGCGGGTCAGCATATTGGGCATCTGCTGCGTCACCATCACGATCACGCCGGCACCTTCGCGCCCGATCTCGGCCATCGCGCTTTGCAGCAGGCCGTGGCGTTCGCCCTCCACGCCGAGCATGTCGGTAAAGGCGTCGACGACATGCATGCGCACCAGGGTTGGCTGGCTGGGGTCGACGCTGCCCTTGACCAGCGCCAGCATCTCGCTGTCGACCGCCTTGTTGCGGAAGATCACCGCGGTCCAATCGCCGCCGAACATGCTGTGGAACGGCGCCTCGCCGACACGGCGGAGATTATGGTCGCGGCGCAGGCGATAGGCGATCAGGTCGCGGATCGTGCCGATCTTCAGGCCATGCCGCTCGGCAAAGACGAGCAGATCGTCCATCCGCGCCATCGTGCCGTCGTCCTTCATGATCTCGCAGATCACGCCCGACGGGTTCAGCCCGGCGAGCCGCGCGATATCGACTGCTGCCTCGGTATGGCCGGCGCGCACCAGCACCCCGCCGTCACGCGCGACCAGCGGGAAGACATGGCCCGGCGTGACCAGCGCCTCCGCACCGTTCCCTGCATCGATCGCGACGGCGACGGTCCGCGCGCGATCGGCCGCCGAAATGCCGGTCGTCACCCCGTCTCGCGCCTCGATCGAGACAGTGAAGGCGGTCTCATAGGGCGACCGGTGGTCGCGGCTCATCAGATCTAGGCCAAGCTCCTCGATCCGCGAGCGCAGCATCGCCAGACAGACCAGTCCACGCCCTTCGCGGGCCATGAAGTTGATCGCATCGGGCGTCGCCATCTGCGCGGGAATGACCAGATCGCCCTCATTCTCGCGATCCTCGTCATCGACCAGGATGAACATCCGGCCGTTGCGGGCCTCGTCGATGATCTCCTCGATGCTGGCGAGTGGCTGACCGGGCATCATAGCGCCGGGACCGATTCAACCGGACGGTTGGCGGGTTTAGGGCCGGACGCAGCAGCGGCATCACGTCCCGCACGACGGCCCGAAAACACGCCGTCGGCGAGCGACAGGCCGCTGATATAGCCGTTCGAATGCAGCCCGACCGCCGACATGCCGGCAGCGTATAGCCCGGGGATATTGTTGCCATCATCGCGCGTCACCGCCCCACTCTCCTCATCCACGGTCAGTCCGCCAAGCGTCATGAACTTGGTCAGCGCGTGGCGGTTCTCCATCGCCATGTTGACCGCATAGAATGGCCCGGTACCAAGCGACGCGCGCAGCTCCTCGGTCTTGCCGACGCTGTCCGGCCGGCCGGCGGCGAGATCGCCGTCATGCGCCGCGATCGTCGCACTCAGCCCCGCCGGATCGATGCCGGCACGGCGCGCCAGTGCCGCCGCATCGCGCCCCCGCCGCGTACCGCCCAGCGCGTAATTGATCAGCATCGGCACGCCGAAATATTTGAACCGCTGCCACCCGCAGGTGAGTGCCTCCCGGATCGACCGGCGGAACGCGCGGGCCGGCACGATCAGCCACGCCTTGCCCTCCGGCTGGCGCGCGAGCAGCCCGCCAATCAGGCTGACATAGGCATCCTCGGCAACGAAGCGTTCACCGGTCTGGTTGACCAGGATGCCTTCGAGCAGCGCCTCGGGCGGGGCGATGTTGCGCGCGATATAGAGCGAGTCCATCCGCGCCGTTGCGCCGCCGGCGGACATGCCCAGCGCCACACCCGATCCGTCGCTGCCCATGGTCGAAAGGCGGTGGCTGGCCTCGTAATGCTGCGCCAGCACAGGATCGTGCCGGCCGATCAGCTCGCGGCTATAGGCGAAGCCGCCGGTGCTCAGGATCACACCGCCGCGTGCCCGGATCAGGATCGTGCGGCCGTCGCGCGCTTCCATCGCCTGCATCGCGGTCAGCGCGTGCTCGGTCCGTTTGTGATTGTGCGGAACATAGGGGCTGACCTTTTCATACAGCGCCTGATGCGCGGCATGCCGCTCTGCCGGCATGGTGACGGCCTCGACCCCGACAACGCGGCCGGACGCGATGACCAGTCGCGTCACGCGGGTGTGGAGCGACAGCGTCACGCCCTCGCGCTCAGCCGCGCGGCGCAGCGCCGCGATGTAATGCCCGCCACCGAAACCGGGACCGACGGCGCGGTGGCCGCGCGGCACGGGCCGGGCATGCGCCGCGAACGCGGGCGATTTCTCGTTGCCGGAATAATAGAGATATTTGCCCTCCGGCGGGTAAGTGATCTTGTCGAGATAGGTGTCGGAGGCATAGCCGACGCCGTGCCCGACCAGCCATTCGACGTCGCCGGCACTGCCTTCGCAGAAGCGCCGCAATGTTTCCGGGCGGACCGCATCGCCGACTTCCATCCTGAGATAGGCGAGCATATTCTCGACACTGTCGTCGAGCCCGGCCTCGCGCTGGAACCGCGTCGCCCCGGCATAGATCACGCCGCCGCTATACGCCGTCGTGCCGCCCCCGCCGAAGCGGTCGAGCAGCATCACCTCGGCGCCATCCTCGCGCGCCTGCAGCGCCGCGCTGGCCCCGGCACCGCCAAAACCCACCACCACGACATCGGCATGGTCGTCCCATGTGACGGCATCGGCGTCAGCGACCGTGATCGGCGTCATACCCTCTCCTGTTTTGCCAAAGCTTAAACCATGCACTGTTAGATAACAAGCAAGATGATGCCGTCTATCGGCCCCTGAATTCAGGCGTCCGCTTGGCGCGAAAGGCCGCGACGCCCTCGCGGAAATCATCGCCCTGCGACAGCAGCGCCTGGTTGCGATCCTCCAGCGCCAGCGCGGCGGCAAAGCTCGGCGCGTCGAGATTGATGTCGAGCACTTCCTTGGTCATCGCGAGAGCAAGCGGCGCGGTTGCCAGCATCGCCTCGACATAGGGCGCGGCACTCGCCGCCAGCGCTTCCTCCGCGACCACCTCGGACACCAGCCCGAGCCGCAGCGCGCGATCGGCATAGAGATCGCGCCCGGTGAGCAGCAATTCATGCGAAGCCGATCCGCCGATCAGCCGCGGCAGCAGATAGCTGACGCCGACATCGCATCCGCCCAGCCCGATCTTGATGAAAGCGGCATTCATCCGCGTGCCGGTCGCGGCGATGCGGATGTCGCTGGCCAGCGCAAGGACGAAGCCGCCACCGACCGCCGCGCCGTGGAGCAGAGTGACAATCGGCTGCGGACAACGGCGCATCGCCACCATGATATCGCGGATGCCGCGCTGCACGCGCATCGCCGCGCCGATGCCATCCTCCTGCACCTCACGCGTCAGGTCGGAGGCAAGATCGGCGCCAGCACAAAAACCCCGACCCGCGCCGCGCAGCACCACCACGCGGCATTCTTCATCGCGATAGAGGCGCTCGAAATAGCCTCTCAGCGCGGTGGTCAAATTCTCGTCGAGCGCATTCAGTCGCTCGGGGCGGTTGAGCGTCACCCAATCCACCGCCCCGCGGCGCTCGATGATCAGCACGCTCATAACCGCTCGACGATCGTCACATTGGCGGTGCCGCCGCCCTCGCACATCGTCTGCAGGCCGTAACGCCCGCCGCTTTTGCGCAGGGCATGGATCAGCGTCGCCATCAGCTTGGTGCCCGATGCGCCAAGCGGATGGCCAAGCGCGATCGCGCCACCATTGACGTTGAGCCTGGCCGGGTCACCGCCGGTGTGCCTGAGCCAGGCAAGCGGCACCGGCGCGAACGCTTCATTGACCTCGTAAAGGTCGATATCCTGAATGCGCAGGCCGGCACGCTTCAGCGCCTTGTCGGTCGCGAACAAAGGCTCCTCCAGCATGATCACGGGATCGCCGCCGGTCACGGTCAGAGTATGGATCCGCGCGAGCGGCGTCAGGCCGTGATCCTTCAGCGCCTGTTCGCTGACGATCAGCACCGCGCTCGCGCCATCGCAAATCTGGCTGGCATTGGCAGCGGAGATCACCCCGCCCTCCTGCAACAGCCGGACCGCGCCGATCGACTCGAGCGTCGCGTCGTAGCGGATCCCCTCGTCACGGTCGTGCAGCACGGCGCCATCCGGCGTCTCGATCGTCAGCGGCACCAGCTCGGCGGTGAAATCGCCGCGATCGGTCGCCGCCGCCGCGCGGCGATGGCTTTCCAGCGCATAAAGATCGAGATCGTCGCGCGAGAGGCCATATTTGCGGGCGATCGCCTCGGCGCCGCTGAACTGGCTGAACTGGATACCGGGATAGCGTAGTTCCAGACCCGGAGACTTGGACGTGCCGAGCCCTGCCTGCTCGAACAACGTACTGGGCGAGAACATCGGTACGCGCGTCATGCTCTCGACGCCGCTGGCGATCACCATGTCCTGCGTGCCGCTTATCACTGCCTGCGCGGCGAACTGGATTGCCTGTTGCGACGATCCGCATTGGCGGTCGATCGTCACCGCCGGCACGCCGTCGGGCAGTTGTGATGCAAGCACCGCGTTGCGCCCGACCTGCCCCGCCTGCTGCCCGCACTGGCTGACACAGCCCATGATCACATCCTCGACCGCGCCGGGATCGATGCGGGTCCGCGCGACCAGCGCATCGAGCACCGCAGCGCCGAGATCGACCGGGTGCCAGCCGGCGAGCTTGCCGTTGCGCCGCCCGCCAGGGGTGCGCAGGGCGTCGACGATATAGGCGGTCGGCTGGGCCAAGAATCTTCTTCCGGTTGAAACTTTGTTTAACCCGGCCTCTATCAGCGAGCTTGTTTCCAATCAATGTTAGATAATATACTCAGCGGAGAAGCACAGCATGTGGCGCCTCTGTGCTACCACGAATGATAATAACGACAGACAGTGTCTGGCCGAAAATCAGGGGGGGATCGATGGGCATCATCGCCGGCAAGACCGTGATCATCACCGGCGCGAGCAGCGGGATCGGCGAGGCGACCGCGATCCGGCTGGCCGAAAGCGGCGCCGCGGTGGCGCTGGCGGCGCGGCGCACCGATCGGCTCGACACGCTCGTCGCGGCGATCGAGTCGCGCGGCGGCAAGGCGATGGCGGTAGCGACCGACGTGACCCGGCGTGCGGACCTCGACGCGCTTGTCACCCACGCCGTCGCCCGCTTCGGCACGGTCGATGTCCTGGTCAACAATGCCGGCATCATGCCGCTGTCGCGGCTCGACCTGCTCGATGTGGACGGCTGGGACCGCACGATCGACACCAATATCAAAGGCGTCCTCTATGCCATCGCCGCGGTGTTGCCGGGCATGAAGGCGCAGCGCAGCGGGCATATCATCTCGATCTCGTCGGTCGCCGGGCACCGCATCAACGGCGGGTCGGCGGTCTATGCCGCGACCAAGCACGCGGTGCGCGTCATCTCCGAAGCTCTGCGCCAGGAAGTCACCGCCGACGGCATCCGCACCACGATCATCTCGCCCGGCGCAACCCAGACCGAATTGTTCGACAAGCTCACTGATCCCGCCGCGCAACGCCGCCTGGCCAGCGCCGCCGAGATCGCACTGCCCGCCGATACGGTCGCACGCGCCATCGCCTATGCGATCGGTGAACCCGCCGAGGTCGATATCAACGAAATCCTGATCCGCCCCCAGGCGCAGGAAAGCTGAACGCGAGGCACAGATGCACAAGCTGATACGATTGCTCAAGCGCCCGGGCGGGCTCGACCCAACCACGTTCGCGGCCAAGTGGCTGGCCGACGCGCAGGCGCATGCGCAGGAGATTCCGGGGCTGGTGGGCTATGTGCAAAATCACTGCCTGCCCGGCGCCTATCGCAAGATGGAGCCGATCTTCGATGGCTATTCCGAGGAATATTACGCCACACCAGAAGAACGCGATGCGCGCGGCACACCGGCAGGGTCGCCGATCGCGATGGAGTGCAAGGCACGCTGTGTCACGCTGCCGGTGACGGTGGCGGTGCTGCAACCCGGCGATGTGCCCGAAGGGGCGATCAAGAGCATCGAACTGATCCGCCGCCGGCCCGATGTCTCGCAGGCGGATTTCGATCTTTACTGGCTCGAACGGCATGGCCCGCTGGCGCGCGCGATTCCGTTCCTGCGCTATGAGCAGAATCATCTGACGCCGGCCGCCGCGGCAGCACCGGCGATCCCGTTCCACGGCGCCGCCATTACCTGGTTCGAGACGACCGACGATATGCGCTCAGCCGCTCGGATCGAGGCGTATCGGCGGACCCGTGCCGACGAGATCAACTTTCTCGAAGGCCCGTCCCCGTTGTTGCTCGCCACCTCGCGCGTGGTGTTGCGCAGCGATCATACGCCGGGTTTCTGACCCTGAGCTGCGGCCGCAAGCGTTGACAATCCGGCGGGTTGCGTAGAAACCAATCACTGTTTGAATAATAGGCGAGTGCGTCATGAACGATGACAGGCCCTTGATCGTTGGAATCGGCGGGACGACCGGCGGACCCTCATCGACTGAATCCGCGCTGCGCATCGCTCTCGCCGCTGCAGAGGCTGCCGGGGCACGGACCATGCTCTTCGACGGCGCGGCGCTGGCATTGCTGCCGCATTACAATCCCAAGTCGCCGGCCCGCACGGCCGAGGAGCGCGCGCTGGTCGAGGCTGTCCGCGCCGCGGCCGGGCTGATTGTCGCCAGCCCCGGCTATCACGGCAATGTCTCGGGCCTGGTGAAGAACGCGCTCGACCTGCTTGAGGATACGGCGCGAGATACTTGCCGCCCCTATCTGAGTGATATGCCGGTCGGGCTGATCGCCACTGCCTATGGCTGGCAGGCGACCGGCAGCACAATCGCTGCGCTCCGCTCGATCGCCCATGCCTTCCGCGGCTGGCCGACACCATTCGCCGCCGCGATCAACAGCCGCGAGACCAAATGCGACGCCGACGGGGCCAGCGCGCCCGAGATCGTCGAGCAGCTTTCGATGGTCGGGCGGCAAGTCGTCGATTTCGCTCTGCGCCACCAGATGGCGCCGTTGCACGAGACCCCAACACTTCGCTTCGCCACCACCGGCTGACTTATGCAGGATAGGACCCTGCAGCCGCACTGTTCCACGTCGCCGATCACTGCGTGCAAGGTGATGGGCAGCACCGACGTGTCGGGCGACACGATCGTCAAACAGATCTTCCGTGAGGTGCGCGCCTTCCGCATCTATGACGGCCTGACCGAGGAGCGTAAATGGAGCCTCGCCAAAAAGATCAAGCGCGATGCTCAGGCGTCGCAAGGCAGATAGGAGTCGGTGACCATGGACAGGCTTGCGGGGCGCGTCGCGCTGGTAACCGGGGCGTCTTCGGGGCTCGGCGCACGCTTTGCGCAGGTCCTCGCCAGTGCCGGTGCGCGGGTGGTGGTCGGCGCGCGGCGCACGGCGCAGCTCGCCGATCTCGTTCAGGCGATCGAGGACAAGGGCGGCGCGGCGCTCGCCGTGCCAATGGACGTGACCGACGAAGCATCGGTGATCGCCGCCTATGATGCGGCCGAGACGCGCTTCGGCGCCGTCGACACGGTGATCGCCAATGCCGGGATGAACGTGGCGGGCCCTGCGCTTGAGGTCGATGCCGATGCGATCGACGCCGTGATGGCGGTCAATGTGCGCGGCGTGTTCCTGACCGTGCGTGAGGGTGCGCGGCGGATGATCGCAGCCGGCTCGCCGGATAATGGACGCGGGCGCATCGTCATCATCTCGTCGATCACCGCGACGGCGATCTCGCCCGGCCTCGCGCTCTATGCCGCATCGAAAGCCGCGTCGCTGCAGCTTGGCCGCACCCTGGCGCGCGACTGGGTGCGCCAGGGCATCAACGTCAACATCTTATGCCCGGGCTATATCGAGACGAATCTCAACGCCGACTGGTTTCAAACCGAGGGCGGCGCGCGCCAGATCGCCAAATGGCCGCGTCGCCGCCTGATGAACCAGGACGCACTCGACAGCGCCCTGCTTTATCTCTCATCGGACGACAGCGCGCATATGACCGGCTCGGTGATGACGATCGACGACGGCCAGTCGCTTTCGGGCTAGAGTTTGATCCGGCTGCGCCGAAAGCCGGTGCCGGCTTGCTGAATCAAACGCTGGATCAGGCTTCGGCCGCGATCTCGCGAATGGCGTGTTCGAACGCTTCGGCTGGCTGGCCACCTGAAATCAAATAGCGGTCATTGACGATCACCGCGGGCACGGCGGAAATGCCGCGCCCCTGCCACAGGCGCTCGGCATCGCGCACCTCCTGCGCATAGCGGCCCGAGGCGAGCACCTCGCGCGCCGCCACCGGGTCGAGCCCGGCGCGCTCGGCCGCCTCGACCAGCACGTCATGGTCGCCGGGATTCCGCCCATGCGTGAAATAGGCTTCGAACAGGCCATTCTTCAGCGCCGCCTGGCGCCCTTCCAGCCCGGCCCAGTGCAGCAGGCGATGCGCGTCGAACGTGTTGTAGATCCGGCTCTGGTCGGTGCCCGCCATGGTGAAGCCCAGTGCCGCGGCACGGGCGCGGATCGCCTCGCGATTGGCAGCCGACTGTTCGGGTGTCGAGCCGTATTTCTCCGCGACATGCTCGACGATATTCTGCCCCTCGGGCGGCATCGCCGGATTGAGCTCGAATGGCTGAAAGCTGATCTCCGCCGTCACCACGTCGGATGCGTTGGCCAATGCCTGTTCGAGCCCGCGCAGGCCGATGATGCACCAGGGGCAGGAGACGTCCGAAACGAAATCGATCTTCATTGGCTTGGTCATGTCGGGCACCGCTAGTGAGGAGGTACGGCCGATATAGGGATGGATCGCGCGATGTCAGCGCACCGTGGCCAAATTCGCCAACGGCCATGTCCGGCCTTCTCAAAGCCGGCGTCAGCCCGCATGGTAGGCCATCCTGGTCTGCATAGGAAAACGAACCCGATGAATATTGCCCTATGGTTACCGATTATCATCGTGGCCCTCGCGCTCATCGGCGTCGTGCTGATCTATAACCGGCTGGTTCGTGCCCGTGCGCTGGTGCGCGAAGGATGGAGCGGCATCAGCGTGCAATTGCGCCGCCGTGCCGATCTCGTCCCCAATCTGGTGAATACGGTCGCCGGCTATGCCGACCACGAGCGCGGCCTGCTTGACGAAGTCACCGCCCGGCGCAGCGAAGCGACCCAGGCGGCCAACCCCGGCGATGCCGCCCGCGCGGACAGCGCACTCGGCGGCGTGCTCGGCCGGCTGATGGTCGTGGCGGAGGCCTATCCCGAGCTGAAGGCAGATGCGAATTTCCGCCAGCTGCAGGATGAACTTTCGGAAATAGAGAGCGAATTGCAGGGTGCGCGGCGCTATTACAACGCCACCGTCCGCGACCTGAACACGCGGATCGCTTCTTTTCCCGACTTGCTGGTGGCGCGCCCGCTCGGCTTTCGCGAGGAAGCGTTCTTCGAGGATAACGACCCCGCGATCGCGACCGCCCCTGCGGTTCATTTCGACTGGAAAAGCTGATCGTCATGCGAGGATTGCCGAGGCTGCTCGCCGCGCTGGCGTTGCTCGTCGCTGTCCCTGCCGGGGCGCAGGAACGCATCACCAGCTTCGTCAGCGACGTGCAGGTCGGGGCCGACGGCACACTCGACGTGGTCGAGACGATCCACATCGTCGCCGCGGGCGACCAGATCAAACGCGGCATCCGGCGCGACTTCCCCACCAGCTATCGCAACGGGATCGGGCGGAACATCGTGGTCGGCTTCGAAATGGTCTCGGTGGCGCGCGACGGGCATCCCGAACCCTATAAGCTGATGGGGATGGCTAATGGCCGGCGGGTGCAGATCGGCGATGCCGACACGCTGCTGCCGTCGGGCGAGCATGTCTATCGCATTCAGTATCGCACCACGCGCCAGATCGGCTTCTACCGCGATTTCGACGAGCTTTACTGGAACGCCACCGGCACCGGCTGGGCCTTCCCGATCGAGCAGGCGGAGGCGCGGATCACGCTGCCCGCCGCGGTGCCGTTCGGCAAGCGCGCCGTCTATACTGGCGAGCAGGGCGCAACCGCGCAGGATGCGGCGGTCGTGGACGAACAGCCGGGGCGGATCGTCTTCCGCACGACACAGCCGCTTGGTCAATATGAAGGCCTCACCATCGCTGTCGCATGGCGCAAGGGGGTGGTGGCGCAACCGAGCACCGCGACCCGGCTTGGCTGGGCATTGCGCGAAAATGGCGCGATGCTGCTGGCGATTGTCGGGCTGCTCGGGATTCTCGCCTATCTCGCGCTCACCTGGTGGCGGGTGAAGCGCAATCCGGACCCTCGCCCGGTCGTCCCGCTCTTTTCCCCGCCGGACGATCTTTCGGCCGCGGCACTACGCCTGATCTGGCGGATGGACTTCGACAACCGCGCCTTTTCCGCCGCGATCGTCGATGTCGCCGTGCGCGGCTGGCTGCGCATCGTCGAGGCGCCGGGTAGCTGGGGCAAGCCGTCCCGGACGCTGGAAGAGACCGCGGGAAGCACGCCCCTGCCGGCCGCCGAGCAGAAGATGTTCGGGCAATTGTTCAAGGGCCGCCGGACGACGATCGAACTGACCCAGGATAATTACGAATCGCTATCGGACGCCCGTGCTGCGCTAGGTGACGGCCTGGATCGCAGCCTGGGTGAGGATCGCTATTTTTCCGATGCCGCAAAGAAGAGCTTCCTGGGCTGGACATTGTTCGGCGGCCTGTTCCTGCTCGTGGCGCTGTTCGTGGCGCTGGTCGATACGTCGAACCCGCTGCTGACCATTTTCGGCGTTGTCGGTGGGCTCGTCGCCGGGCTGGTCGCGCTGCGCTTGCTCAGCTGGGCGCGCAAGAAGACCCGCGCGCGTAAAGGCGGTTGGCGCATCCTTTCATGGATCGCAACGGTCTTGATCTGGATGACGGTGCCCATGTTCGCCGTCGCGCTGATCGCCATCGCAGTGACGAGCTATAACCCCTTGGCCCTGATCCTGCCGCTAATCGCGATTCCGTTCATCGCGGTCACGCAATCGCGGCTGCGCGCACCGACCGCCGAAGGATGGCCGATGCGCGACCGGATACTTGGCTTTCGCCATTATCTGTCGGTGACCGAGGAGGAGCGGCTGGAAGCACTCAATCCGCCGGAAAAGACCGCGGCATTGTTCGAACGCTATCTGCCCTATGCGATCGCGCTGGAGGTGGAGAATCGCTGGGCGAAGCGCTTTACCGGGGTGCTGGCGGCCGCCGCGGCAGACGGCACGACGACGCCATCGGTCAGCTGGTACAGCGGCAGCAGCGACCCCTGGAACAGCACCACCGCGTTCGTCTCGACAGTCGGCGCATCACTCTCGTCGACGATCGCTTCGGCGGCGACGTCGCCGGCGTCGTCCAGCAGCGACAGTTCGAGCGACAGCTCGTCAAGTGGCTCCTCCGGTGGCGGCTCTTCGGGCGGTGGTGGCGGCGGCGGCGGCGGCTCAGGCTGGTGACGCGAGCTTAGCGCGGGGTGACGGCGGCGAGTGCGCGGCGGGCATCAGCCTTGTCGGGCTCGATCACGAGCGCACGCCGGAAGAAGTCGGCGGCGCGGGCCAGGTCGCGCGTCACGCCCGAGCCGGCCTGATAGGCACGGCCAAGGTTGAGGCAGCCATCGGCATCTCCCAGATCGCAGGACTTGGCAAACAATAGACCCGCCTGCCCCACATCCTTCGCAACGCCGCTGCCATTCTGGGTCAGTGATCCGAGATTGCCGCACGCCGCGGCATCGTCCCGGTCGCACGCCCCGACATAGAGCGATGCTGCACGCACCGGATCCTTTGTCACGCCCAGCCCCTGATCGTAGACCACGCCAAGATTATAGCATCCGCCGGCGTCGTCACCGTCGCAGGCCTTTTCGAACAGGCGTCGTGCGCGCTTCAAATTGATCTTCGTCCCGATCCCGAGCGTATGGGCCGCGCCGAGGCTGGAACAGGCGGCGGCATTCTTCTTGTCGCACGCCATTTTGAAATAGCCGACCCCGCGTCGGACATCCTTCGCCACCCCTTCGCCCTTCACATAAGCGAGCCCAATATTGCCGCAGTCGGCCGGCCCGCCTTTCTCACAGGCTTGCGCGAACAAGGCGGCCGCGCGCTCGGCATTGCGCGTGACGCCATCGCCATTATGGTAGGCAATGCCGAGCAAGGTGCAGCCATTGGCCTCATCCATCGTGCAGGCCTGATCGAACAGCGCCGCGGCACGGAATTGATCTTTCGCGACGCCATCTCCTTCGGCAAACCTGGTCCCGAGCCGTCGGCAAACCACCGCGTCTTTGGCGCCGCACGCCTCCTCGAGTTGCTTGAGCTCCGCGACATCTTCTTCGGGGGGCGGCTGAGTCTCTTCGCCCGCGGACGCAGGCGCCTCGGCAGGCGGTGAAACGGAGTCCGCAACAAGAGCCGCCTGACCCGTCAGCGCTTCGTGCAGGGTATGTGCTTCGTCGGGCTTGTTGCCGCGTGCAATCAACGCTTCGGCAAAGGTTACCTCGTCCATCGCAAGCGGGAACAGGTCGTTCGCGACCCGATGACTTTCATCGCCACACGCGAAGCGGAACTCGGCATCGCCCAGCGTATCCGGCGGGACCGTCCGCATCGGGCCGGGGCGCGTCACCGATTGCCCGATCCCCCGCCCCTGCTCGTCGTAACGCACCATGGTGAGCAGGCCGAGCTTGCGCTTGCCGCAATCGGCGCGCATCCGGGATTTGGTCATGACCTCCGGCTCGCCGGGGCGGATGACATGCATCGTCCAATAGGTGACGATATCCTGGCGCCGCTCGATCGACCGCGCATCGACGAACAGCACCCGGCCGGGCCCGCTGTTCACATACCACCATTCGGACGCGATGGCCGGGAACGGCGCAAGCAGCGCGAGACAGGCCGCAACGCGGGCACACCAGTGATGCGACATTCATTCTCCCCTGGCATTCTCCCCTGGCCCCCGTTGGGGTGGCGTGCCCAGCCGCTATGCACATGCCGATGTCATGGCTGCAACGATAGCCAAACACGGATCATCCGCAGAAGGTCCGTGTGCGCCGCGATTCAACGCAAACGCCACTTGAGGCAGACCTTGCTGGACGGCTCTTCCTTTGCGGAATCCGGCGCGCTCTTTCTCATCGTGAAATGGATCTGGTTGGCACTGGCTGTTCCTGCGAGAACAGCCAGCTTCTTCGCTGTTAACTGGCTGTTACCTGGCTGTTATGCTGGCTGTTAGCTGGCTGTTATTCGATAACAGCCAGGCCGGACGTAAGATGCTGAAAACAAATCAGAATTCGTCCTCGGAAATCCAACTTAACAGCCAGGAAAAATTATTTTCCGCAATAACAGCCAGTTCGAGGTGCTAGAGCCGGGCAATCAGGCGGCGACCCTGGCCGCGAAATCGCCCGCGCTGCCCTTGAGATTGCTCAACCGGCCATCAAGCACATCGAACCCGCGCCCGACACCGTCGATATCCGCGGCCACGGTTTCGGTATCCTCACGGATCGCGGCGATGGTGTTCGACATGGAATCCGCGGCAAGTGCGGTTTCGTCGACCGCTGCGGTGATTGCGGTGACGGTCTGCGCTTGCGCTTCCATCGCGACGCGGATGCGGTTGGCGCTTTCCTGCACCTCGGCAACCGTCGCCTTGATGCCGGCATTGGTGTCAACGGTCGAACGGGTGGCCGACTGGATCGCCGCGATCTTGGCGGCGATATCGTCGGTGGCGCGGGCAGTCTGACTGGCCAGGGACTTCACTTCCTGCGCGACGACCGCGAAGCCCCGTCCGGCATCGCCGGCGCGCGCCGCCTCGATCGTGGCGTTCAGGGCAAGCAGATTGGTCTGCCCGGCAATGTCGCGGATCAGCGCCAGGATCGATTCGATCGACTTGGCATGATCGGACAGCGTCTCGGACATGCCGACCGCCTGCCCCGCCTGGACCGAGGCACGCATCGCAATGCCGGTCGCCGCCTCGACTTCGCTGCGCGCATCCTCGATCGCGCGGATCAGGCCGGCGGCAGTGTGCGCCGCCTCACGCATCGCGACGGCCGATTGTTCGGCCGCGGCCGCAACTTCCGATGTCTTGGTCAGCATGCCGCGCGCCGATGTGGAACTGCGCGCCGCCTGTTTGCGCAGATCGCTGCTTTCCTGTGTCGCGGACTCGACCGTTGCCGCAATCCCGTCGCGAAAACTATCGGCCAGCATGTCGCGCTGATGCCGCGCATCGAACATCGTATAGGCGCCGTAGAGCGTCGCGTAGATGTCGCATTCGAGCGAACGCAGCCGTGAAAAGACTTCGTTCATGCGCTGGCGCTCTTCCTTCGAGCAATCATGGCGGTTCGACAATATGTCGAGCGCCCTGGACGCCCCGGCACAGGTCATCGAGAGCAAGGCAGTAAGCGAAACGTCCGTGCCGAACGCGGCGGCCACGGTACGCTCGGCCGAGCGCACCCATTCGAGCTGGTCGGGGTGGCGAAATCGGTTGCGCAGATAATCGATGCCCAGTTTGATGGCGCGTTCATGATCGTGCGACACGAAGCGCTGCTGATCGCCGAAGAATCGGTGCCATTGCTCCCAATGCGTTTCGGACACCGCCCGCGCTTCGGGTTCGAGAATCTCCCAGATCGTCGCCGCGACATCGAGGTCGGCCGGGGTAAAGCCGAACAGCGACAATTTTTCGGTGATATCCAGCATCTCGCTGATGCTGCCGGGTTCGGGGAGGTGCTTGGCCATGGCGCTTCCATTCAAGATGGCCGCTTCGAACAGCGAGCGGACTTCCGACCCTTAGGAAAACGCGGTTAAGAAGAAGTTAGACGGACGGCGCACGTTCAAACGTCCAGAATGGGCAAATAAGTGCTTTAGCTTTCTAACACACGCGATAGGATACCGCGCAAAGGGAGATTCAGCGTGCTCGAACTCAACGCCGTCACTCATGTCTATCCGAACGGAACCCGCGCACTCGATAATGTGACGCTCAGCATTCCCAAAGGGATGTATGGACTGCTCGGTCCGAACGGTGCCGGCAAGTCGACGCTGATGCGCTCGGTCGCGACATTGCAGACGCCGACGTCGGGCACGATTCGCTTCGGCGAGATCGACATCGTCGCAAACCCGGAGAAACTGCGCGAGCGGCTTGGCTATCTACCACAGGATTTCGGCGTCTATCCGCGCGTCTCCGCCTACGACATGCTCGATCACATGGCGGTGCTGAAGGGCGTCGCGTCGGCACGCGAGCGCAAGGAAACGGTCGAGACCCTGCTCAACCAGGTCAATCTCTGGTCAGTGCGCAAAAAGGCTATTGCCGGCTTTTCCGGCGGCATGCGGCAACGCTTCGGCATCGCCCAGGCGCTGATCGGCAATCCCGAGCTGATCATCGTCGACGAACCAACCGCCGGCCTCGATCCGGAGGAGCGCAACCGCTTCCTCAACCTGCTGGCCGAGATCGGCGAGAATGTCGTGGTGATCCTGTCGACTCATATCGTCGACGATGTCGCCGACCTGTGCCCGCGCATGGCGGTGCTGGCGGCGGGCAGGATCCAGCTCGAAGGGGCGCCGCTCGACCTGATTGCGCAGACGCGCGGCAATGTCTGGGCGAAGACGATCGATCGGACGGCATTGGAGGAGTATCGCACCCGGCACGAGATCATTTCGACGCGCCTGTTCGGCGGCCGGACGATCATCCATATCCTGTCCGACCGCGATCCGCAGGACGGGTTCGCCCCGACCGAAGGCGGCCTGGAGGACGTCTATTTCTCGACGCTGGCCCGCACACGCCGCGTCGCCCCGCCGCTCGCCGCTTAAGGGAAGCCAGGAACATGTTCGGCAAGATCGCGCGGTTCGAGCTCCGCTATCAACTCCGCAACCCGGTTTTCTGGGTGGTCGCCATCCTGTTCTTCCTGATGACCTTCGGATCGATGACGGTCGACCAGATCCAGATCGGCAGCGGCGGCAACATCCACAAGAACGCGCCGGTCGCAATTGCGCAAACGCACATGATCCTGTCGTTGTTCTTCATGTTCGTGACGACCGCGTTCGTCGCGAATGTGATCGTCCGCGATGATGAAAGCGGCTTCGGGCCGATGGTCCGATCGACCCGGGTCAACAAGTTCGATTATCTGATGGCGCGCTTCCTTGGCGCATTCGTTGCCGCGGCGGTCGCCTTTCTCGCGGTACCGCTGGCGATCTGGATCGGGTCGCTGATGCCCTGGATCGATTCGGAAACGCTCGGGCCGAACCGCTGGGGCGACTTTCTTTACGCCTACCTGCTCTTCGCCTTGCCCAACCTGTTCATGACGTCAGCGATCTTCTTCGCCGTTGCAACCATGACCCGGTCGATGATGTACAGCTATCTCGGCGTCGTCGTTTTCCTTATCCTCTACACCGTGCTCCTCACCGTCATGGGGTCGAAACCCGAGCTGCGCGACATGTCGGGCTATATCGAGCCGTTCGGCATCGCCGCATTCCGCAACGCCACACGCTACTGGACGGCGAGCGAAGCAAACGGATCGACCCCTGCAATCACCGGCATAATGATGGTCAACCGCCTGGTTTGGTTCGCCATCGGGCTCGCGGCATTGGCGCTCGCCTATACTCGTTTCAGCTTCACTGAGCGCGGTACGTCGAAGCGGACACTGCGCAAGCAGGCGCGCAAGGACGCGAAGCTCGCCGCCACCGAACCGCTGATCGTTTCAACATTGCCGCCGGTGCGGCCCGCGGCCGCGACCTGGGCGCGCCTGTCGGCACGATGCCGGTTCGAGATGCGGCAGGTGTTCCGCAGCCCGGCCTATTTCGTGCTGGTGGTGCTCGGACTGTTCAACGCCGTGTCGGGCCTGCTTCTCTCCAACCAGATCTATGGTACGCCCGCTCGCCCACTGACCTTTGCCATCATCGACACGCTGCTCGGCGCGTTCGGGATTATCCCAATAATCATCGCAATCTATTATTCGGGTGAACTCGTCTGGCGCGACCGCGAGCGCAAGATGCATGAGATCATCGACGCGACGTCGCTTCCCAACTGGGCATATTTGCTGCCCAAGGCGCTGGCGGTCACTGGCGTGTTGCTCTCGACGGTGGTCATTTCGGTCATCGCGGCGATAGTCGTCCAGTTATTCCGTGGCCAGCACGACCTCGCCCTGGGCCACTACCTCGCCTGGTACATCGCACCGCAAGCGGTCGATCTGGCGATCACGGCGATCCTCGCTGTGTTCGTCCAGGCGCTCAGCCCGAACAAATATACTGGCTGGGCCGTCATGGTCATCTATCTCGTCGGGACCATCACGCTCAGCAATATCGGCTTCGGTCACCCGCTGTACAATTACGGCAGTGTCGGATCACAGCAATTTTCCGACATGAACGGCGCGCAGATCGGCGGCGCGCTCGGCTGGTGGCTGCGGCTCTATTGGGGCGCGTTCGCGGTGATCCTCGCGGTGTTGACGCACCTGCTCTGGCGGCGCGGCACCGAAACACGGCTGAAGCCCCGTCTCGCGCAATTGCCGCGGCGGCTGGTCGGCCCGCCGGGTGCGATCCTCGGCGGCGCGCTGGTCGTCGCAGCGGTGACGGGTGGGTTCCTCTATTATAACATGGATATCCTCAACACCTACCGTACCCAGGAAGACGGCGAGAAGCGGCTCGCGGCATTCGAGAAGAAATATCTCAAATACGAAAAACTGCTGCAGCCGTCGCTGACCGACATCACGATGAATGTCGCGCTTTATCCCGCCGAGCGGCGCGCCGAGACCAGTGGCACCTACCGCTTCGTCAACGATACCGGCGCACCGCTGCCGGCGCTGCATGTCCGCCTGACGGACGAGGATACCCGGATCGTCGCGATCGGCATTCCCGGCGCGACGCTGGCAATGGACGATGCGGACATGAAGTACCGCATCTACCGCTTCGCCACCCCGCTCGCGCCCGGCGCCACCGGCACCCTCACTTTCCGGACCGAGCGCCGACAGCGTGGCCTGCGCGCCAATGGCGACGACACCTCGCTGATCGCCAACGGTACCTTCCTCAACAACTTCAATCTCATGCCGCAGATTGGCATGAACCGCGACGGATTGCTGACCGACCGGGCCAAGCGCCGCCAATACGGCCTGACGCCCGAATTGCGCCCGGCCAAGCTCGAGGATGTCGCGGCGCAGCGCCGTAACTATGTCGGCGACGCCGATTGGGTACATGCCGACATCACCGTGTCGACCGATGCGGGTCAGGTGCCGATCGCGCCGGGTCGCAAGGTTGCGGACACGACCGTGAACGGACGGCGCACCGCGCACTTCGTATCGGGCGCACCGATCCTCGCCTTCTTCTCGATCCAGTCGGCGCGCTATGCCGAGAAATCGGAAATGGCCGACGGCGTGAAGCTGTCGGTCTTCTACGATCCCAAGCACAGCTATAACGTCGACCGCATGCTCGCCGCGATGAAGGCGTCGCTCGGCTATTACCGCGCCCATTTCGGGCCCTATCAGTTCGACTATGCGCGGATCATCGAATTCCCCGGCTATCAGACCTTCGCCCAGGCGTTCGCCGGCACGATCCCCTATTCGGAACGGATCGGCTTCATCGCCGACACCCGCAACCCCGACAAGATCGACTATGTCACCTATGTCACCGCGCATGAGCTGGGCCATCAATATTGGGCGCATCAGCTGATCAGCGCGGACATGCAGGGCGGCACCATCCTGGTCGAGACCATGGCGCAATATTCCGCGCTGATGGTGATGAAGCACATGTATGGCGAGGACAAGATCCGCCGCTTCCTGAAATATGAGCTCGACAGCTATCTGCGCGCGCGCGGGTCGGAACGGATCGAGGAATTGCCGCTCGATCGGGTCGAGAACCAGCCCTATATCCATTACCGCAAGGGGGCCGTGGTGATGTACCTGCTGCAGGATCGCCTCGGCGAGGATCGGGTCAACCACATGCTTGCCGGCCTGCTCGACAAATACCGCTTCAAGAGCCAGCCCTATGCCCGCTCGCTCGACCTGGTGAACGGCTTTCTGTCGCTGGCACGGACCCCTGCCGAGCGCGAGCTGGTGCTCGATCTGCTCGACCGCATCACCATCTACGATCTGAAGGCGACGAGCGCGACGACGCGCAAGCTGGCCGACGGCAGTTTCGAAACCGCGATCACGGTCAATGCAGCGAAATTCTATGCCAACGGCACCGGCGTCGAAAAGCCCGCAGCACTGGCCGACAGCATCGATATCGGCCTGTTCGACCAGCGTCCCGGGCTCGGCGCCTTTGCCGCGAAGGACGTGATCTCGATGACTCGCCTGCCGGTCAAATCAGGGCAGCAAGTGATCCGCGTGGTATCGAAGCGCAAACCGGCCTTTGCCGGGATTGATCCGTACAACACCTATATCGACCGCAACAGCGACGACAATCTGGTGGCGGTAACGGGAGGGTAAGTTTCAGCTCTCCGCAGCGTCGGCGTCGGTGTGGACCGGCGCATTGCCGCTGCGCTCCCACACGCTTTTCAGCGCACGGCCGAGCAGTGCCGGCAGTCCCGGCCGCACCAGCAGCCAGTCGCGGATCGCCGGCCCCCGTTCGGCGCCGATAACGCGTTTATAGCCACTGTCGCCCGCACCCCAGTCGACCGTGCTGATCCCGTCCCCCAGTGCGCGGACAAGATTGCGGTAATAGAGCAGCTTGCCCGGCGAATGCTTACCGAAAGCTGGATCATAGCTGTTGGCGATGGCGTATTTCAGCGCCCCGGCATTGATGTCGAACGAGAAAGCGGCAGGTGTGCCATCGACGGTGAGCAACCCCGCCCACATCATCGCCGCCAATGCTGGGTCCGCCGCCGCGGCGCGCCAGAAAGCGCCGTGTCCGCTCTCGGTGAACTTCGCATCGCGGCCGTCGGTGCGCGCCGCGATCCAGCTCTTCTCCTCGACCGAGGCGAGTGCGTCGAAGCCGCCCGCCACCCAGTCTTCGCCGCTCAGGAAGCGCCAGTCGAGCATACCATGCTCGCCGAGATGCTTTTCGTGGAAGCGGTTCTTGCGCAGCGTCGAGTTGCGCGGCCAGGTGCCGTCGGTCCGGGCCGCTGCCATGTCGAGCCGATAGCTGTCAGCAACGAAACGGTCGAGCACCGCCCACCCCTTCGCCCGCGCTGCCACCAAAAGGGGTTCGAGCGATGGGTCGCCATCATAGACCGGGCCGATGCGCAGTGCGTTGATCTCTGCGCCGAGCCGTTCGACCAGCGCTTCAAAGGCGGTTGCGTCGGCCGATCGGCTCGCCGGGAAGCTGCGGAACGGCCAGTAACAGCCCGGCACCGCTGCCAGCCGCGCCGGCCCGGGGCCGAAGCGGACCATCGGCAGCCCAACGACCGGATTGCCGTCCTGCTCGATCACGATCGTGCGCGCAGCGCCACCATAGACCTGCAGCGCTGCCGCAAACCATTGATAGCGCAGGAAGCGGTGCGTCTCGGGTGCGGACTCGGCCACCAGGTCGAGCAGCCCCGACAATCCGTCGAGCGCGACCGCACGCGTCGTGGCGGGCAGGCGGACAAAGTCGTCGAGGCGCATCGGCTTGTTCATGCGCGCCGCTATAGGCGGCGATGCGTTACCAACCTGTTCAAGCTTGACCATATGAGCGCGCACACGTCACAGTCGCGCGATGTTCTCCACGCCCGCCGTCACCACCATCGCCCAGACGATCCAGCTCTCGCTCAGCCCGGTGTTCATGCTGGCCGGGATCGGCGCGCTGCTCAACGTCCTGGCCGGGCGTCTGTCGCGCGTGGTCGACCGCGCCCGGGCGATCGAGCAGTTGCACCCGCGCTCGACCGGGCCCGAGCATGATCGCCATGTATGGGAACTGCGCCTGCTCGACCGGCGCATGACGGTAATCAACCGAGCATTGGTGCTGGCAGTATCGAGCGCGGTGATGACCTGCCTGGTCGTCGCCGGCCTGTTCGTCGCCGAAATCGTCAAGCTTCACATCGGCACGGTCGTCGCGATCTCGTTCATCCTCGCCATGGCGCTGCTGATCGCCGCGTTGATCTCGTTCCTGATCGAAGTGCGCATGTCGCTGACCGCGATCCATATTCGGCCGGAATTGCTGGAACGGGAAAAGAATTGACCCTGCACTGAAACCTATCGCACTCCATCCAGCCCCAGCCCCAGATCGGCGACCGGTAGATATTTCGGCGCGACGCGTGCCTTGCTTGCCTGCTCATAGGCATAGCCCGCATTGAGCACAGCCTGGTCACCATAAGCGGTGGCGATGAACGACATGCCGACCGGCAGCCCCTTCACCAGCCCCATCGGCACGGTGAGGTGCGGATAGCCCGAAATGGCGGGCAATTCACTCGCGCTTGGTCCGTCAAAATTGTCGCCCGACACGCTGTCGCTGAGCCAGGGCAGGCCATAGGTCGGCGCGACGATGATCGTTGCCCCGGCGGTCTTGAGGATCGCATCGATCCCCTCGGTTCCCGCCAGCCGCAATGACTTGGCGCGCGCGCCGAGATACTCCGCATCCGCCAGGCCGCGCGTCTTCGCGGCCACAAGGAAGGTCTCCTGCGCGAAGAATGGCATTTCGGCCGCCTTGTTCGCTTCGTTGAAGGCAATGACCTGATCGAGCGTGCGCGTCTTCACGCTCGCCGGCGTCGATGCGAGATAGGCGTCGAGATCGGCCTTGAGCTCAGTGTGGAGCACATCGCCCTCGGCCTGGCCCATGCCGTCGAGCTTGGGCTGCGTCGCCTCGATCAGCACCGCCCCGGCCCCTTCCAGCGCGCGCAGTTCGGTTTCATATTTCGCCCTGAGCGCTTCGGGCATATCGGGGCGCAGAACGGCGATGCGCACGCCCCGCAAGCCGCCAGCAGACAAGGATCGGGCATAGTCGTGCGCATGATTGCCCGCATCTTTGGTCGCCGGGTCGGCCGGATCCGCGGCAACCATCGCAGAGAAGAGGATCGCGACATCGCGCACACTGCGCGCCATCGGTCCCGGCGTATCCTGGCTATGGCTGATCGGCACGACATGAGTGCGGCTGACCAGGCCGACCGTCGGCTTCAGCCCGGCAAGCCCGTTCATCGATGCCGGGCAGACCACTGATCCATCGGTTTCCGTCCCCAGTGCCGCCGCCGCGAAGCTCGCCGCGATCGCCGCGCCGGATCCGCTCGACGACCCGCACGAGCTGCGGTCGAGCGCATAGGGATTGCGGACCAACCCGCCGACCGCGCTCCAGCCGCTCATCGAATGGGACGAACGAATATTGGCCCATTCGCTGAGATTGGTCTTGCCGAGGATCACCGCGCCGGCCTTGCGCAATCCGGCCACCACCGGCGCGTCGCGGTGGGTGACATTGTCCCTCAACGCCAGGCTGCCTGCCGTGGTCGCGATCGGATCGAGCGTTTCGATATTGTCCTTGATCAGGATCGGAATGCCATCGAGCGGGCCAAGCGTCTTGCCGCCCTTACGCCGCGCGTCGCTCGCCCTGGCTTGCGCGAGGGCATCGGGATTGACCGCGATCACCGCGCGGAGCGTCGGCCCGGTACGATCCATCGCTGCGATCCGCGCGAGATAGGCGCGGGTGATCGCTTCGCTCGATGCGCTGCCCTTCGCCATCGCGGCCTGGAGGTCGGGGATCGAACGCTCATCGACCGCCGGCGCGGCCCGGGCAGAGAATGGGACCGCGATGGTGACCGCCACACTGAAAGCGAAGTGAAGAACGCGCATTATGCCCCAATCCATCTGCCGATCCGCAGCGATCACGGAATGACCATGGCTGGACTGTGCGGGACGGTTGAACCGAGGACAAGCCCGGGGCGAAGAATGAAATGGCATGTGCCAGACATGAAAAGAGGCTGCCGATGCCCCATCAAGGGCACCGGCAACCTCCTGACATGGTCAGCGGCCGGAAGCTCCAGCTTGGGAGACCATGCGAACCGCTAAGCTCCGATAGACGGCGACGTTGATTGGGGGAAAATACCCCCCGCCGTCATCCCAAAGAGCTAGCGGCGCGTCCCCCGAACGAACTGAACCGACCCCATTGCTGAACCATGAGACATCGGATCACCTCCTTTCGCTTGTTGAAACGGCGCACCCTGCTTGGGCGCAAACCCTATGTGAATCATCCGAATCGCATATACAAGTCTTGTAATTCACTGCGATTTCGACGATTCTCTTTCGTCGCCCAAATCGGGGCGAGCCCGCCGCGCTGATCTGATCGCGCTGCGCCCACTCCCCGCCATCAATGCCGTTTGAAATACTGCACCTCGCGCTCGTGCTTTTCGGCTGCCGCGCGCGTGTCGAAGGTACCGAGATTGCGGCGCTTGCCGGTCTTCTCGTCGACCTTCCTGGAATAGAGCCGGTATTCGCCGGACTTGAGCTTGCGGATCATGGCCTCGCCTCCTCGTCCGCATAACGCACCAGGCGGTAAGCCTATCCGTCTAGCGGCGGCAATCCTCCGTCACGCGCAGGATCTCGGCCCAGGCGGGCAAGACCAGCGTGGGAAGTCCGGGCTGCTGCACCACAAACCGTCCCCGACTGAAACCGATCGCATCGAGCAGACTGTCGCGCGCGTTGATCGATACGGCAAGCGCGGCGGGCGTCCCGCCGGTCGCGGTCGTATTGAGCGTGCGCATCACGGTCGAGGTGCGGATCGTCATTGGCACCGCGCCGACAGCGGTGCCCGACCGCGAGAGACGGATCGCTCCCGAGTCACGATCACAGCGCAGCGCCAGCACCGCATCGGTGCCGGGAACGCCGAACTGCGCGACCGAACCCCGCCCGTCCTGGCGATAGACCCAGTCGCCCGGCGTGAACGGCCAGTCGCGCCAGTCGCTACTGAGCGGCACGGGTGCCGGCGCAGGGGTTGGCGTCTGGATCGGGACAGGCCGGGGCGCAGGGCGCGGTGGCGGCTTGGACGGCGCCACGCACCCTCCCAACACGACGAGCAGGGCGAGGATGGGAAGCGAACGCATGACAGCGTCTATGGGCGAAGCCTGCCGCGGGCTCAACCGCCCCACGACTATTTCCTTGGCGAACGTGCCGGGATGAGCGACGTATCCGATCAGGAGAGGTCATCTATGGCGCTTGATGCGAAACGGCTGAAATCGATTATCGGCGGGTCGGCCGGCAATCTCGTCGAATGGTATGACTGGTACGCCTATTCCTCATTGTCGCTGGTGTTCGCCGCGACCTTCTTCCCCAAGGGCGACCTGACCGCACAGCTGCTCGGCACCGCGGCGGTGTTCGCGGTCGGTTTCCTGATGCGGCCGATCGGCGCATACATCATGGGCCGCTATGCCGACACGCATGGCCGCAAGGCCGGGCTTGCGCTGTCGGTCGGGCTGATGTGCGCGGGCTCGCTGATGATCGCCTTCGTGCCCGGTTACGACACGATCGGGATTGCGGCGCCGGCGATTTTGCTGATCGCGCGCATGATCCAGGGCGTGTCGGTCGGCGGCGAATATGGCGCCAGCGCAACCTATCTCTCGGAAATGGCGACGCGCGACCGGCGCGGTTTCTGGTCGAGCTTTCAATATGTCACGCTGATCGGCGGCCAGCTGACCGCGCTGGCAGTCGCGGCAATCCTCCAGGCGACCCTCAACAAGACGCAGATGGCGGATTGGGGCTGGCGTATCGCCTTCGTGATCGGCGCCGTGCTCGCGCTGGTCGTCTATGTTCTGCGCCGGCGCCTCGCCGAAACCGAAGCGTTCGGGAAGCTCGATGCGAACCGGCCTAAGTCCGGCCTGCTGGCGCTGTGGAAAGCGCACCCGCGCGAATTCATCCTGGTGGCCGTAATCAGCGCCGGCGGCAGCTGCGCCTTCTATGCCTACACCACCTATATGAAGACCTTCCTGACCAATACTAGCGGCTTCGCGGTGCAAACCGGCACTTTCATCATGACCGCCGCGCTGGTCGTGTACATGCTCGCGCAGCCTGTATTCGGGCTGCTCGCCGACCGGCTGGGGCGCAAGCCGATGCTGCTGCTGTTCGGCTTTGGCGGCATGATCGTCTCGGTGCCGGTGTTCAGCATCCTGGCGGCGACCCGCGATCCGGTGGTCGCCTTTGCGATCATCCTGGTGCCGCTGATGCTGCTCTCCGCCTACACCTCGATCAGCGCGTTGGTGAAGGCGGAGCTGTTCCCGGCGCATATCCGTGCGCTGGGTGTCGCCCTGCCCTATGCGATCGGCAATGCGGCATTCGGCGGGACAGCGGAATATGTCGCTTTGTGGTTCAAGCAGGGCGGGATCGAAGCCGGCTTTTACTGGTATGTCACGGCGATCATCGGTGCTGCGACCATCGCCTTCCTGATGTTGCCGGAAACCAAGCGCACCAGCCTGATCGAGGAAGACTAAGGAACCGCACGGCGCGGAAACTGTTACGCAACCGACTCCAAGGGGGAAATTCATGTCCAAAGCGTCAGACGAACCGACCCAGTTGCTGATCCAGTCGAACAAGGTCGATGTGATGCCGGTGCGCAGCCGTGATGGCGACAAGATCGGCTCGGTCTACGCCTTCATGATCAACAAGCGCAGCGGCCAGGCGGTCTATGCCGTGCTGACGATCGGCGGGTTCCTGGGCATGGGCAAGGCCTATTACCCCCTGCCGTTCAGCCTGTTGTCGTTCGACGCGGTCGCCGACACCTATATCGTGACGATCGACCGCCGCGTGCTCGAAGGCGGCCCGAGCTGGGCAGCGAACGCGCCGGTATTCGATCAGGCCTATGCCGACCGCGTGGCGAGCTATTACGGCGTCGGCAAGGAAGACCTGTCGCTGGGGACGGCTGCTGCCTGAGCGTCCTGGCGTGCGCGCCAGGAGATGCATTCCTGATTGAAGCGCGCAATCATCGGGCTTGGCGGCACACTCCTGGTCCAGCCGTCATCGGTCGTTATGACGATCGGCGTGCGTGCACTGGCGAGACGCTGGGCCAGAGACTTCATGGCCAGATCCGTCGCCGCATCCGCTGCCTTCGGTGTCAGAAGCAGCGAGCGTTCATGGGCGCCTTTAAATGCCGGAAACTCCTGTTTTTTGCCGTCGATCTCTACGGTAAAACTTGCCACCCGCGCGCCGTAATCACCGCCCAGGAGCAGAAATAACGGATATTCCTGGCAGGTGCCGCCAAATACCATCTGTGGCGGCCCGAAACCATAATAAGCCCGCGGTGATCCATTGCCCCAGGTATAATGCCAGCCCGCTTCCCATCCCCGCTGAACCGGCGCATTCGAGAAGCTTGTCTGGCGATCGCATGCCGTCACGGCCGCGAGAGTGGCAATGAGCAAGGCCCCCCTCAAGACCGCCGCCCGCTGCCACCCATGCGCATCTTCTGGCTCTTGCCGTAACGCGTCTTGCGCGTCCCCGGCTTGCCTTCGTTCGAGCGGCCCATCAACGGCGCTTTCTGCTGATCGACCGGCAAGCCGAGCTCCTCCTGCTCCAACTGGCGGATCTCGTCGCGCAGCCGGCCTGCGGTCTCAAATTCCAGGTCAGCCGCGGCGGCGCGCATTTGCTTTTCGAGATCCTCGATATACGCGCGGAGGTTGTGGCCGACCATGTGCGGCCGATCCTCGTCGATCTCGATCGTCACCTGGTCGCGGTTCGACACATCCTTGATGATGTCGCCGATATTGCGGCGGATCGTCTGCGGCGTGATACCGTGCTCGGCATTGTAAGCGAGTTGCTTTTCGCGGCGGCGCCCGGTCTCGTTCATCGCCCGCTCCATCGAGCCGGTGATACGGTCGGCATAGAGGATCACGCGCCCATCGACGTTGCGCGCGGCACGGCCGATAGTCTGGATCAGCGAGGTCTCGGAGCGCAGGAACCCTTCCTTGTCGGCATCGAGGATCGCAACCAGCCCGCATTCGGGAATATCGAGCCCCTCGCGCAGCAAGTTGATCCCTACCAATACGTCATAGACACCAAGCCTAAGATCACGGATCAGCTCGATCCTCTCCAGCGTCTCGACGTCCGAATGCATGTAGCGGACCTTGAGCCCGGCCTCGTGCATGAACTCGGTCAGATCCTCGGCCATGCGCTTGGTCAATGTCGTGACCAATGTGCGATAGCCGGCCTCGGCGGTCCTTTTCGCCTCGACGATCAGGTCCTGGACCTGCTCCTCGACCGGCTTGATCTCGATCGGCGGGTCGATCAGCCCGGTCGGACGAATGACCTGCTCGGCGAACACGCCGCCGGTCTGTTCCATCTCCCATCCGCCCGGCGTCGCCGAGACATAAGTCGTCTGCGGCCGCATCGCTTCCCATTCATTGAAGCGCAGCGGGCGGTTGTCGATCGCGCTGGGCAAGCGGAAACCATATTCGGCCAGGGTCAGCTTGCGACGATGATCGCCGCGCGACATGCCGTTGATCTGGCCGATCGTCACGTGGCTTTCATCGACGAACAACAAGGCGTTATCGGGCAGATATTCGAACAAGGTGGGAGGTGGCTCGCCCGGCATGCGGCCGGTGAGGAAGCGCGAATAATTCTCGATCCCCGCACAGCTACCGGTCGCAGCGATCATCTCGAGATCGAAATTGGTGCGCTGTTCGAGCCGCTGCGCCTCAAGCAATTTCCCTTCCGGCACCAGTTCCTTGAGCCGCTCCGCAAGCTCGAACTTGATCGCTTCCATCGCCTGTTTCAGCGTCGGCCCCGGCGTCACATAGTGCGAGTTGGCATAGATGCGGACATAGTCGAGGCTCGCGACCTTCTTGCCGGTCAGCGGGTCGAATTCGACAATCTCCTCGATATCGTCGCCGAAGAAGGACACCCGCCACGCCGTGTCCTCATAATGCGACGGGAAGATTTCGAGATTGTCGCCCTTGACGCGGAAATTGCCGCGCTGGAACGCCGCGTCGTTGCGCTTGTACTGCAACGCGACGAGTTTGCGCACGATCTCGCGCTGATCGACCGACTGGCCCTTTTTCAGGTCGAAGATCATCGCCGAATAGGTTTCGACCGAGCCGATGCCGTACAGGCAGGACACCGAGGCGACGATGATCACGTCGTCACGTTCGAGCAAGGCGCGGGTCGCCGAATGGCGCATCCGGTCGATCGCCTCGTTCACCGAGCTTTCCTTCTCGATGTACGTGTCGGACCGCGGCACATAGGCCTCGGGCTGGTAATAGTCGTAATAGCTGACGAAATATTCGACCGCATTGTCCGGAAAGAACGACTTGAACTCACCATAGAGCTGGGCCGCGAGGATCTTGTTCGGGGCGAGGATCAGTGCGGGACGCTGCACCGCCTCGATCACCTTGGCCATGGTGAAGGTCTTGCCCGATCCGGTGACGCCGAGCAGAACCTGGTCGCGTTCGCCCGACTGGGTCTGCTCGACCAGTTCCGCGATCGCGGTCGGCTGGTCGCCCGAGGGCGTATAATCGCTGACCAGCTTGAACGCCTTGCCCCCTTCCGCTTTGGGCGGGCGCGCCGGGCGATGCGGAATGAAGTTCTGCCCGGTTTCGGGTTCGTCGAGACTGGTGCGAATCTGGATGGCCATGGGTTGAATATGGGGTCGAAAACGGCGATCGGCAACGCACGGCACAGCGACGATCGGCATGACCTTCCTGCTCCGGAATCTGCGAATCTTCTTTAAAAAGCTATTGCGACTTACTCTCATTATCGATAGTCGCGCTCCCAATCGTCACGAAGGAGTCGCGCCATGTACCGTTTCGTCGACCGCCCACTGACGCAGCTCGACGACGAGATGGCCTTTCTGGTCGCAGCGATGCGGACCTGGGTCGAGGCGTCCTCGGCGGGCCGCTGCTCCTGCGCCGCGTTGCGCGCACCGTTCGCGAAACGGAACATGCTGGAGGCGCTGCCGGATTTCGGCATGGCGATGGCCGCGCTCAATATCGACGGCCTCGCCCGGCTGGTCTTTGCACCGCCCGGCTATGTCCTGGTCAATGACGACGAGGCGCGGCTGCTTGCGCTTTTCTCCGCCACGCGCGCACCCGATCCCGGTCCGCTTCGACGTCAAGCCGCCAGCCTGGTGGCGGAAGAAGCCGTGCTGTGCCTGATGCTCGCGGTCGAGCGGGTCGGCGCCGCCCTCCCCATCCCGACCGCTGCCCATCGCAGGAACGATAATCAATCATGAACATGTACGTCCGCACGCCCCAGCTTATCCCCGATCATGCGGCCTTCGCGACCAGCGACGTGCGCTGGGTGCGGCACTGGAACGAGCATCTGTTCAGCTTCGCGATCGACCGCCCGGCCAGCTTCCGCTTCCGCTCCGGCGAGTTCGTGATGATTGGCCTGCCGGGCGAGGCGCGCCCGCTGATGCGTGCCTATTCAATCGCCAGCCCGGCCTATGCCGATGAGCTGGAATTCCTGTCGATCAAGGTGCCGGACGGTCCGCTGACCGGGCGGCTGCAGACGATCCATGCCGGCGACCAGGTCTATCTCGGCCGCAAGCCGACTGGCACCTTGGTGTGCGACGCGCTGCTCCCGGGCAGCCGGCTGTTCCTTTTTTCCACCGGCACGGGACTTGCGCCATTTCTCAGCCTGGCGCGCGACCCGGACATTTATGACCGCTTCGCGCAGATCATCCTGGTGCATTGCGTGCGGCGCGTGAGCGATCTCGCTTATCGCGACGAATTGACCGCGCAACTGGCCGGCGATCCGCTGGTCGGCGATCAGGCGCTGCTCCAGTTCCATTATATTCCGACCTGTACGCGCGAGCCGTTCCATACCACCGGACGGATCGGCGCGCTGATCGACGATGCGACCTTGTTCGGACCACCGATCGGCGGCCCCCGCACGCTCGACCCGGCCACCGACCGGGTGATGCTGTGCGGCAGCACAGGCATGATCCGCGATCTCGGCGCGATGCTTGAAGCGATCGGCTTCGATGAAGGATCGAACGCCAATCCCGGCCGCTTCGTGATCGAGCGCGCTTTTGTCGATTAACTGACCGGCGGATCGCGAATCCGGATTGCCAATATCGCAAGATCGACCCACCATCGTGCCAACGAGGGCGTATAAACGGGGGGAGCGATGCGAACGGTCAAATTGCTTGGTTGCGCCTGCCTGACGCTGTTCGCGCTGAGTATTTCGGTGAGCCGGGCGGAGAACCCGGTCTCGGTGCCGGCAGACAAGGTGATTGCCGCAATGGGCCTTAAGCAGGGCCGTTGGCATACGGTTCTGAAATGGGAAGATCTGACGATCAAGGCGACCGATCCGGCTGCAGCTCCGCCGGCGGGGGCAGCTGAGATGCAGAAGAAAATCGGCACGACGTTCGAAACCGATGATTGCATCGGCAGCAGCCTCGCCGCCAATGGCGACCTGATTCTGCCGGGCATCGGCATCGGCGGCGACTGTCTGAACACGATCCAGATCGGCGGCGGCCATATCAGCCTGTTGTCGTCCTGCGGTACACCGCAGCGGGGATACAAGGCAGTGGTGAATTTCAACGGATCCCATACGCCGACCATGATGACCGGCGTTGCGGATGTGAATGCCTCGGTGCGGGGGGTTGATACCACGACGAAGCTTTCGCTTGTCGCATCCTATGCGGGGGATTGCCGGTGACTCGCCTGCTCGCCGCTTTGGCCGTGCTGAAGTCCAAGCAGAATCTCAGCCTTACGTAGAAACTCAACATCATAATGGAGGAACGGGAATGCGAATTTTGATGGCTGCCGTGACGGCATCGGCACTGCTGGTCGGCGGATGTGGCGACAAGGCGCCGGTGAAGCGTCAGCCCGGTAGCTGGTCGCAGAAGGTCGAGATCGTCCGGCTCGACGGCAAGAACAACCCGCCCGAAGCCAGGGCGCAGATGCAGAAGATGTTCGACATGATGAGCAGCATGTCGATCTGCCTGACGCCCGAGGCGGCGGCGAAGGAAGATGTCGCCAAGGAAATGGGCAAGATGAGTTCGGGGGGGAGCAAGTGCACCTTCGACAAACAGGATCTGACCGGTCAGACAATCGCGCTGAGTGGAACGTGCGAGGCTCCCAAGGGACGCTCGCTCAAGATCCAGATGAATGGCAGCAGTACCGCGACCGCGCAGGACGTCACGATGAAGATGGAACGCTTTACCGCCGGCGCCAGCGAGGGCGTGATGGAAATGCGCGTGCGCAGCAGCCGCACGGGCGATTGCAAGCCGGGCGACATCACGCCACCGGCCAAGGGCGCAGGGCAATGATTGGATACGCGACACTCGGCACCAATGATCTGGACCGGGCGCTGGTCTTTTATGACGGGCTGGCCAGCGCCATGGGCGGCAAAAGGCTGCTGACCATGCCCGATGCGCGCGGCTTCACCTTGTACGGCGCGGGCCGCGACAGGCCGATGCTCGCGGTGACCAGGCCTTATGACGGCGGCGCGGCAAACCCCGGCAATGGCACGATGGTCGCGCTGGCCGCGGACAGCCGGGCACAGGTCGATGCGATCTATCACAAGGCGATCGAACTGGGCGGCACCGACGAGGGCGCGCCCGGCCTGCGGGGCGGGGCCGGCGACCAGGCATTTTACGGCGCCTATTTCCGCGACCCCGACGGCAATAAATTCTGCGCCTATCGCACCGGCGAGGAATAGGACGGCACTCCCTCACATTACCTTCATCTCCCGAACTTTGCTCGGCAGATATCTCACTTAATCTTCTTCCCCGGCGAAGGCCGGGGTCCAGCCGAGGAGCGTCTGCGGTGACGTACGACGCTCGTTAACTTCTACCTTCCGACTGGACCCCGGCCTTCGCCGGGGAAGCAATAAAAAGTTACATCTCTGATGGGATCAATCACCGACCTCTTCCAGGTTACGGGTCATGGACGGTGGAACGATATTAGCCTCAGCCGGCCGGACGTGGCCAGTTTCAGGGCAATTGCCCGACAACATTGCCTGGCGGCGTATAGCGGCACACGAGATAATCGTCGCGGTCGTTGCGCGCCATCGCACAGCCGAACTCGGTCGTCCGGCCCCAGATGATCTGGGTATAATGAGCGACATCCTGCCATTTGCCGGTGGTCGAGAAATCCGGCGTCGCGGCGCGGCGGTAATAGCGATCCTCGTCGACCCAATGCCCGATCATCTCGTCATAGCGATACGCGCCGCGCGTGCCGGTCCATAGATTTTCGCCCTGCGCGGTGACCCCGCGCGGCTCGCGCGAATGTTCGAACCGGCCGGACCGGGCAAGTTCCTGCGCGTAACGCAGCGCATCGGCAGCGAGCGTCGCGTCCCACGCCAGCGGCGGCACGCCGGCCCGGGCACGGGCGTCATTATGCCCCTCGATCATCGCTTTGCGCAGCAACCCGTCCCCACGCGCCGCATTGCCGGCAAAGCTGCGCTCCTCGGTCACGCGCACCGGGCCGTTCGAACAGCCGGCTAGCAACAGCCCGATCGGCAGCAACGCCAACGCCAGAACTCGCATCTTCCCTAGCTCCTCTCGTGCGACCATAAGCGCGCGACCATGAACCCCGCAGAAACACCACCACTCGCCCTGTATGTCCATTGGCCGTTCTGCGTGTCGAAATGCCCCTATTGCGACTTCAACAGCCATGTCCGCGATAGTGTGGACCAGGCGGCATGGCGCGCGGCACTGCTCGCCGACCTGGCGCATGAGGCCGTACTGACGCCCGGACGCACGCTCGGCTCGATCTTCTTCGGCGGCGGTACACCTTCGCTGATGCCGCCCGAAACCGTCGCCGCGATCCTGCGTGCGGCGGAGGACAGCTGGGGTTTCACCGATGGAATCGAGATCACGCTCGAGGCCAATCCGTCATCGGTCGAGGCGGCGCGCTTCGCCGATATCGCCAGTGTCGGGGTGAACCGGGTATCGCTCGGGCTGCAGGCGCTCGACAATGACGCGCTCGCCTTTCTCGGCCGCGCGCACGGCGTGGACGAGGGGCTGGCCGCGCTGGCGACGGCGCAAGCGGCGTTCGGGCGCGTCAGCTTCGACCTGATCTATGCCCGGCCCGATCAACGGCTTGATCATTGGGAAGCCGAACTGGCCCGGGCGCTGAGCTTCGGCACCGAGCATCTGTCGCTCTACCAGCTGACCATCGAGCCCGGCACGCGTTTCGCCACCGAAGCCGCGGCGGGGCGGATCGTCATTCCCGATGGCGACGCGGCGGCCGATCTGTTCGAGGCGACCCGGGCAATGACCGCGGCGGCCGGGCTGCCCGCCTATGAGATTTCCAACCATGCCCGTGCCGGGGCGGAGAGCCGCCACAATCTCGTCTATTGGCGCTACCAGGATTATGCCGGGATCGGCCCGGGCGCGCATGGCCGGCGTGGCGGGCTGGCGACGGTGCGGCGCAAGAAGCCGGAGAACTGGATGGCGGCGGTCGACCGCAACCGGCACGGCATCGAGGCCGAGGACGCGCTGAGCCCCGGCACGCGGGCGACCGAAGCGCTGCTGATGGGGCTACGGTTGCGCGAAGGCGTCGATCTCGCGCGGATCGCGGCGCTCGGGGACTGCGGCATCGTCGATCTGATCGATGATCGCGCCGCGTCGAAACTGGCGGATCAGGGACTGATCGTCCGCGCCGGCGACCGGTTGCAGGTTACCGACGCCGGCATGCTGCTGCTTGACGCGATTCTGCCCGTGCTCCTGCGGCCGGGCGGCTAGCGCCTATTCAACGATCGTGAAGCCGGGCACCGGGCGGTTTTCCGGGCCCTCATGGTACATGTCCATATAGACATCGACCGCCGGCTGGCCCGCACAGGTCACCTTGTACAGGTCGAGGATATTGCCAAAGACGCCAATGCCGACGCTTCCCGCGCGCTCCTCCGCCGGCGCCGTCCCGTCGGCACAGCGCAGCCGCGCGAGATAGGCGTGTTCGCCCACCGGCATATTCACACGGATCGGATTGTCCTTCGACCCCAGCGACTTGGCGTCGGCTTTCTCGATCGCCTTTTTGAGCTTCTTGCCGTCAAGACCACCCATACCGAGTTCGCGCATCAAGGCGCGCCCACCATCATCCTGTGCGCGGACCGGCGCAGCCGCGACAGCCAGCGCGGCCATCATGGCGAACCCGATCGCTCGTGCGGTGCTCGACGGCATGATCATTCCCTCTCGTTATTTCCCCGCAAAGCCGGTCGGTGCCGCGGACACCACCACGGTGGCCCCGCCCCGGATCTCCTGCACTTCCAGCGCGCGCTCGGCGATATTGTCGCGGCCGAAGCGGAACGCGCCATCAATGCCAGAAAAGCCGCCCGTGTCATGCAGCCGGGCCTCGGGAAACTCGTCGCCGACCCGCCAGTCGCGCGCGATCCGGACCGTCAGCAGCACGGCGTCATAGCCAAGGCTCGACAAGCGGAACGGCGCCGCGCCGAACCGCGCGCGGTATTTGGCGGCATATTGGCGGTAGAGATTATCCGGCACGCTGGCGAACCAGGCGCCGTTGAGCGGCGCCTTGCTCGCGATCGAGGCTTCCGAATTCCACAATTCTGTGCCGAGCACACGGGCGGTCGCGCCGCCACTCCGGCGCAGCAACGGCACGGCGGCGGCGGCGCTCGATCCGCCATCGGCGATCAGCACCGCCTGATAGGGCGAATTGCGCGCCATGCGCGTGACCGCCGCGGCGAGCGATCCCGATGCGCGGTCATAGGTTTGCAAGGTGACCACCTGGCCGCCCGCACTTTCGACCGCGCGCAGGAACGAGGTCGAGGCGCGTTCGCCGTACAGGCCGTTCGGCACCAGCCCGGCAAAGCTTTCCACCCCTTGGCCGCGCGCATAATCGACCACGCGTGCGATCGACTGGGCGGGCGCATAGCCCATAAGATAGGCGCCATTGCCCGCCGCGCTGGCATCGTTGGAGAAGCTCACCACCGGCACCCCGGCACGGCGCGCGATCGGTGCGATGATTCGGACATCCTCACCGAGCAATGGCCCCAGGATCAGCTTGTTGCCGTCGGCGATGGCCCGCTGCACCGCATTGGCGGCGCCGAGAGCGGTATCATAGGTGGTGATGCGCACCTTCTCGTTCCTGGTATCGAGCAAGGCGAGCTGCGTTGCATTGGCGAGGCTCTGGCCGACGCCGGCATTGCTGCCCGTCATCGGCACGAGCAGTGCGACGCGGTGGCGCGCGGTATCGACCGGGATGCCCGGATCGATCAGCGACGGGTCCGTCGCGGGCCGCGTCGTCGGCGGCGCCTTGCTCGCGGGGCCACGCGGCACGACCGTCTGACAGCCGCTGAGAATCAACGCGCCGGCGACGATTGCCGCCCGCAGGAACGAAACGCCCCGTTGCGGTACCGATACACCCTCTGCCATGACTACTCCCAATGAACGCGGAACTTGAACCAGGTCTCTATATCGTCGCCACACCGATCGGCAATCTCGGCGATCTCTCGCCGCGAGCCGCACATGTGCTGGCCAACGCCGCGGTAATCGCGGTCGAGGACAGCCGTGTGACGGCGGTGCTGCTGCGTCATATCGGCGTCAAACGGCCAATGACACCCTATCATGACCATAATGCCGAAGGGGTGCGCCCCGGCCTGATCGCGCGGATGGCGACGGAGGCCGTGGCCCTGGTCTCCGATGCGGGCACGCCGCTGATCTCCGATCCCGGCTACAAGCTGGTCCGCGATGCGCGCGCGGCGGGGCATAATGTGGTGACGGTGCCAGGGCCATGCGCGGCAATCGCGGCACTGACGCTGGCGGGGTTGCCCACCGACCGCTTCCTCTATCTCGGTTTCCTGCCGCCCAAGGCGCAGGCGCGCGCCGCCGCGATCGCCGAAGTGGCGGCGGTGCGCGCGACGCTGGTGCTGTACGAATCGGGGCCAAGGCTGGCGGCAACGCTGGCCGCGCTCGCCGACGGGCTGGGCGAGCGCGAGGCGGCAGTAACGCGCGAAATCACCAAGCGATTCGAGGAAGCGGTGACCGGCACGCTCGGCGATCTCGCGACACGCTATGCCGATGCACCGCCGCGCGGCGAGATCGTCATCGTCGTCGCCCCGCCAGGCGAGGCAGCACCTGCGTCACAGGATGATGCCGAGGCGGCGCTGGTCGAGGCGCTCAAGCGGCTGCCGATGGCGAAGGCAGTGAGCGAAGTGGCGAAGAAGCTCGGGGTGGATCGCAAGGCGCTCTATGCGCGAGCGCTGGAGATGAAGGGGTGAGAGACCGCCGCACTGCCGAAGCTGCAGGCCGTCGTGGCGAGCGCCTTGCGGGCTGGTGGCTGCGGCTCAAGGGCTGGCGCATCCTCGATCGTCGTGTTCGCACCCCGGCCGGCGAGGTCGATCTGGTCGCGCGGCGCGGCAATCTGATCGCCTTTGTCGAGGTCAAGATGCGCGCCACCGCCGCCGAGCTCGACTTCGCGATCGACGAGCGCCGCCTCGCCCGCGTCGCGGCGGCGGCCGAGGTGCTGATGTCGCGCTATGCCGGGCCGGGCGACGATATCCGCGTCGATGTCATCCTGCTCGCACCAGGTACGCGGCCACGCCATATCGAGAATGCCTGGATCGGGTGACTTTCCGCGGCGTCCACCCTACATCGCGCGGGTCATAACTCGGAGAAGTCCATGTCGCTCGCCGTCGCCGTCCAGATGGATCCGCTCGACAGCATCAATATCGCGGGGGATTCGACCTTCGCGCTGATGCTCTCGGGGCAAGCACGCGGGCACCGGCTGTTCCACTACGCCGCTGAGGACCTGAACTATGCCGATGGCCGGGTCTGGGCCAAGGCGCATCCAGTGACGGTGCAGCGCGTTGCGGGCAGTCATTTCGAGTTCGGAGAACCCATCTCGCTCGATCTCGGCGAGGATGCCGATGTCGTGCTGATGCGGCAGGATCCGCCGTTCGACCTCGGCTATATCACCGCGACTCATCTGCTCGAGCGGATCGCGCACAAAACCTTGATCGTCAACGATCCGGCCAGCGTGCGCAACGCGCCCGAAAAGGTCTTCGTGCTCGATTACGCGCACTTCATGCCGCCGACACTGGTCACCCGCTCGCTTGACGAGGCGCGCGCGTTCCTGGCGAAGCATGGCGAGATCGTGGTCAAGCCGCTGCACGGCAATGGCGGCAAAGCGATCTTCAAGGTCGGCAGTGACGGCGCAAACCTGTCGGCGCTGATCGAGGTCTTCAACACGACCTGGCGCGAGCCGCACATGATCCAGGCCTTTCTTCCCGACGTGGCGCAGGGCGACAAGCGCATCGTGCTGGTCGATGGCGAAGTCGCGGGGGCAATCAACCGGCTGCCTGGCGCGGGCGAGATCCGCTCCAACCTCGCGGTCGGCGGGTCGGCGGTGAAGACCGAGCTGAGCGAAACCGAGCTGGCGATCTGTGCCGAGCTTGGGCCGGAATTGAAAAAGCGCGGGCTGCTGTTCGTCGGCATCGATGTGATCGGCGGCAAATGGCTGACCGAAATCAACGTCACCTCGCCCACCGGGATCGTCGCGATCGACCGCTTCAACGGGACCGACACCGGTGCGCTGATCTGGGCAGCGATCGAGGCGAAGGTGGCGGCGCGCGCCTGACTCGCGGACCTTTTACCGACCGCCGTTCGTCCTGAGCCTGTCGAAGCACAAGCCAATGTGCTTCGACAGGCTCAGGACGAACGGTTGAGAAGCGGGATAAATGACCGACCTCATCATCAACATGATCGCCTGGGGCGGTTATATCGGCATCTTCCTGCTGATGGCGGCAGAAAATGTCTTTCCGCCGATCCCGTCCGAAGTGATCATGGGTCTTGGCGGCATGGCGGTTGCACGCGGGCAGATGAGCATGGTGCCACTGATCCTGTGGGGCACGGTCGGCACGGTGGCCGGCAATTACTTCTGGTACGAGATCGGGCGGCGCCTCGGCTACAAGCGGCTGCGGCCGTTCGTCGAGCGCTGGGGTCGCTGGCTGACGCTCGAATGGCATGACGTGGAAAAGCTTCACAGTTTTTTCCAGCGCCATGGGCAATGGGTGATCTTCGTGTTCCGCTTCATGCCGGCCGGTCGCACGATCATCTCGCTGCCGGCGGGCATGACATGCATGCCGCATTGGCGTTTCATCCTGTGGACCGCGGCCGGCAGCGCGATCTGGAACACCATCCTGGCCGGCGCGGGCTATTATCTCGGCGCCAATTTCCATGAACTCGACCGTTATATCGGGCCGGCCGCGGTGGCGACGATGGTGGGGATCGCCGGCTTCTATGTGTACCGGGTGATGACCTGGAAACCGCGCGCCTGATGGTCGTTAGTCGGCGGCGGAGTGGGTGTTCAGCATCGCGTCGAGCTCATGGCCGATCCGCGCCGCAAACTCTTCGATCATCGCAACCATCGTCTGCAGGCTGACCGGTCGGGGCTCCGGATCGATCGCGCACAGAGTGCCGAAGAAGCTGCCATCGGCGCGGACGATCGGGACCGAGATATAGCTCTGGAATCCGTACAGGATCGGCGTGGGATGAGTCCGCCACGCCGGCTCGTCGCGGACATGGTCGATATAGACGGTGACGCCACTGTCCCTGATCTCGTCGCAGATCGTGGTGCGAACCTCGAGCTCCTCACCGGCATCAAGACCGAAGCCGATATCATCCTGCACCTGGCACGCGATCCAATGTCCGTCGGTGACGCGCGCCACCGCGGCGAAACCCATGCCGGTGATGTGGCAGACATCGGCGAGGATCGTCCTGACGATATCGATACGCTGCACGGCGGCGACATCGGCGGCGAGATGGGGCGGAAGCGGAAAGCCGGTCGTCATGCGATCGTTTCTGGATCAAGCCGGCACAAAGTCAATTGATCGACATCAGGCGCGCGGGTGCGCGTTGCGATACACGTCAAGCAGATGCGCCGCATCGACCGCGGTATAGATCTGGGTCGAACTGAGGCTGGCATGGCCGAGCAGTTCCTGCAGCGACCGAAGATCCGCGCCGCGCCCGAGCAAATGGGTGGCGAAGCTGTGGCGCAGCGCGTGCGGCGTGGTGCGATCCGACAGGCCGAGCCGGGTCCGTGCCGCCTGTACCGCGCGGCGGATCAGCGCGGGATCGAGCGGACCACCCTTGGCGCCACGGAACAGCGCCTCGCCGCGCGCGATCGGCCAGGGGCAGAGCGTAGCATAAGCCTCAATCGCTTCGCGCACCTGCGGCAGCAACGGCACGATGCGGGTCTTGGCGCGCTTGCCCGTCACGCTGAGCGTCGCGCCGAGCGGCAGGATCGCACCCGTGAGCCCGGCCGCCTCACCGATACGCAGGCCCGCACCATAGAGCAGCAGCAGCACCGCCCAGTCGCGCGCGCCGATCCACGGTTCGGCCGCATTCTCCGCCACATCTTCGGCCAACGATACGGCTTCGTCGGGCGAGATTGGCCGGGGAATGCCCTTTTTCACGCGCGGCCCCTTCAGCCGCGGCATGGCCCCCTCCCCGCCGGCAAAGGCGAGGAACCCGCGCACCGCCGACAATTCGCGCGCCGCCGAAGCATTACCCAACCCCTCCCCGCGCCGGAATGCGAGATAGGCGCGCAGATCGGCGGCGCCGGCTCTGGCCAACCGGTCGGCCGAGACCGCTTCACCCCAATGCCCGGCGAGGAACGCCACCAGCCGGTGCGCCGTCGCGACATAGGCACGCACGGTGTGCGTCGAACGCCGGCGATTCTGTGCGAGGTGATCGCTCCAGGCAAGGATCGCGGCCTGCATCACCGCTTAGGCCGGGACGATCATGACCTTGACGCTGTCCCCGGCGATCCCGGCAAGTTGCAGCGCGTAAAGGCCCTTGGCGAGCTTGAAATCGACGATCTTGCGAATCCCGGTGCAGACCGGGCCATGGCCGTGCGCGGTCGAGGTCAGCGCCTTGCCCTGCGAGACGACATCGACCCAGGCACCGCTGCTCAGCGCGACCTTGTAGGAACCGGTCTGTGGGATGGCAAAATAGGCAATCGCGGATTTGCCCGGCCGGGCGGACGGCGTCGCCGTCGCCCATTTCATCGTTGCCGGATCGACCGCATGCGCGACGAACGGCGCGCCGACTGTGATCTCCTTCGCGTCCTTCGACGGCGGCTGGTTCCATTTGGCGAAGGCCGGCGGCAGGTCGCCCTGGCGAACGCATACCGGCTCGGGCTTTTCACCCTGTATCGGGGCCGGGGCGGCAGTGGTCTGGGCAAGCAGCAGAAGAGCGAACAACGACACGGGTGAGAACTCCTTCGGAGGTGTCCCTTCCCACTAGCGCGCTTGAAAGCCATATGCACCTTTATGTCGTCTCGCGCCCGCGTCCTCGTGCTGAATTCCGCTCTCGGTCCGCTGGATTACCGCGTGCCGCACGGGATGGTTGTCGAGCCGGGCTCGATCGTCATCGCCCCGCTCGGCCCGCGCCAGCTGCTCGGCGTGGTGTGGGAGCCGGAGCGGATGCCGTCCGATGCCGAGGTCGGCGACAACCGGCTGCGCAATCTGGTCGGCGTGGCGGATGTACCGCCGCTTGCCGATCCGCTGCGCCGGCTGGTCGAATGGACCGCCGATTACTATCTCGCGCCGCCCGCCTCGGTGGTGCGCATGGCGATGCCGTCCTCCTCCGCGCTGGAGGGGGCGCGCACCGTCACCGAGTATCGTGCGACCGGGTTGGTGCCCGATCGCATGACGCCGCAGCGCGAACAGGCGCTGGAGCGGATCGGCGACCGCCAGGGCCTGATCCGCGAACTGGCGATCGCCGCGGATGTCTCGGACGCGGTGATCCGTGGGCTGGTCAAGACCGGCGCGGTCGAAGCGGTCGAGGTCGATATCGACAGTCCCTATCCCCTGCCCGATCCCGAATTCGGCCAGCCTGCTCTGTCCGCCGATCAGCGTGCGGCATCGGAGGTGCTGGTCGCCAATGTCCAGGCGCGCGCCTTCCAGCCGACCCTGCTCGACGGCGTCACCGGCTCCGGCAAGACCGAGGTTTATTTCGAGGCGATCGCCGCCGCGATCCGTGAGGGACGCCAGACCCTGGTCCTGCTGCCCGAGATCGCGCTGACCGAGCCGTTCCTGCAGCGCTTCACCGCGCGCTTCGGTTGCGAGCCGGTCGCGTGGCATTCGGGTCTGCGCAGTTCGCAGCGGCGCCGGGCCTGGCGCGCCATCTCCAGCGGCCAGGCCCTGGTCACCGTCGGCGCGCGGTCGGCGCTGTTCCTGCCCTATGCCAATCTCGGCCTGATCGTCGTCGATGAGGCGCATGAGACCAGCTTCAAGCAGGAAGAAGGCGTGCATTACCACGCCCGCGACGTCGCGGTGATGCGCGGGCTGTTCGAACCATGCCCGGTGATTCTCGCCTCCGCCACGCCGGCGATCGAGACGCGCCAGCAGGTCGCGCTTGGCCGCTATGCCGAACTGAAGCTGCCCGGTCGCTGGGGCGCGGCGGAGATGCCGGCGATCGAGGCGATCGATCTGATCGCCGAACCGCCTGAGCGCGGCCGCTGGATCGCACCGCGCCTGGTTCGCGCGATGGAGGAGACGCTTGAGCGGCGCGAACAGGTGCTGCTGTTCCTCAATCGGCGCGGCTTCGCCCCGCTGACCTTGTGCCGCACCTGCGGCCACCGCTTCCAATGCCCCAATTGCACCGCCTGGATGGTCGAGCATCGCCTCGTCCGGCGCCTTGCCTGCCATCATTGCGGCCATATCGAGCAAGTCCCGCGCGACTGCCCCGAATGCCAGAATGAGGACACGCTGGTTCCGGTCGGCCCCGGTGTCGAGCGCATCGCCGATGAGGTCGCGGCGCTGTTCCCCGATGCCAAGACCGCGGTCGTCACCTCCGACACGATCTGGTCGCCGGCCAAGGCGGCAGAGTTCGTCCACCGCATGGAGGCGCACGACATTGACATCGTCGTGGGCACGCAGCTGGTGACCAAGGGCTATCACTTCCCCAATCTGACCCTGGTCGGGGTGATCGATGCCGATCTCGGCCTCAATGGCGGCGATTTGCGCGCGGCGGAGCGGACCTTCCAGCAGATCATGCAGGTGTCGGGCCGCGCGGGGCGCGGTGCGAAGCCCGGCCATGTCTATATCCAGACGCACAGCCCAAGCGCGCCGGTGATGCGTGCGCTGATCACCGGCGATGCCGAGGCATTCTATGAAGCGGAGACCGAGTCCCGGCGCGAGGCCGGCGCCCCACCGTTCGGGCGCTTCGCCGGGATCGTCGTGTCGAGCGAGGACAAGGCCGCGGCGCATGAGATCGCGCTGCTGATCGGCCGCAGCGCGCCGCGCGTCGAGGGAATGGAAGTCTATGGCCCAGCCCCCGCCCCGCTTGCCATGCTGCGCGGACGGCATCGGCAGCGGCTGCTGGTCCATGCGCGCCGCGCGCTCGACGTGCAGGACGTGATCCGCGACTGGCTTGGCAAGCTCGACTGGCCGTCAAAGGTACGCGTCACGATTGATATCGACCCGTACAGCTTCGTCTAGAACCTGTCTTGCGCCTGCCATGACCATCCGACACAATCGCGTCGGGGGATCTCATCATGATCAGACACTTGCTCAGAATGGTAACCGCGGCCGCGATATTGTTCTCGGCGCACCCCGTGACGGCTGCCTGGCTCAAGGCGCGCTCGAAGCACTTCGTCATCTATAGCCAGGGCACCGAAGCCAGCCTGCGGACATTTGCGACTCAGGTGGAAGAGCTCGATACGGCCTTACGCCTGCTCAGCGGCACTCCTGAGCGGGGGGCATCGAATCCAATCCGGTCACCGTATTCATCCTGCGCGACCTGGATGCGGTACGGGTAATCTATGGTGACAGGAACAGTGCGGTCGGCGGTTTTTATCATGCCAGCGTGAATGGATCGGTCGCGTTTACGCCCGCCAAGACCGAGGACAATCGCGGCAGCATCTACCGCGACGAGGACCCGTTCTCACCGAGCGTGATCCTTTATCACGAATATGGTCATCACTTCATGCTCGGCAATTTTGCCGCAGCTTATCCATCATGGTTCACCGAAGGCTATGCCGAGGTCGTTTCGACCGCGACTTTCCACAACAACCAGGTCACCATCGGCGCACCGGCCAATCATCGTGCCTATACGTTGTTCCACGGCAAGGCGCTGCCGATCGAGGAGCTGCTTGGTTCAGCTCAGCAGCGCATGACCGGCGAACAAGTCGATGACCTCTATGCCCGCGGCTGGTTGATGACCCATTATCTGATGTTCAACGATGCGCGGGCGGCCAAATTCACCACTTACATAAATCTGTTGAACAACGGCACGCCAAGCATCGATGCCGCGCGGACTGCATTCGGTGACCTGAAGGAGCTGGACCGCGATCTGGGACGGTATCTTTCAACGCGGCTGCCCGGCAAGGTGATTACGCTGACCCCGGAACAGATGCCGAAGATCGACATCAAGCCGCTGAGCGAAGGCGCGAGCGCAATGATGGCGGCGCGGATGCAATCCGCCCGCGGCGGCGACAAGGAGAAAGCGCTAAGAGTCTTCGTGCAGGGCAAGGAAGTTGCCGAACGCTATCCCGACGATCCGGTGGTTCAAACCTGGCTTGCCGAAATGGCTTATGACGCGGGAGACGATCCGGCCTCGGAAGCTGCGGCCGACCGGGCGCTGGCCAAGGATCCGAAGACAGCCAACGCGATGCTCTACAAGGCGCGAGTGCTGATGCGGCGCGCAACGAAGGACAAGGCAGCCGCGGACGACAAGGCCTGGACCACGGCCCGCAGCTGGATCGTCAAGGCCAATCGCGCCGACCCCGATAGCGCCGCCGCCTTGGCGCTCTTTTATACCTGCTTTCTGGAACAGGGACTCGCCCCGAGCGAAAGCGCGATACTCGGGTTGCAAAAGGCGTTCGACCTAGTCCCGCAAGACGAGGAGTTGCGCTTCCTCGTCGCGCGGCAGGATATCAACGACGGCAACCCCCTGCTGGCGCGCCGGACGCTTGCGCCGCTCGCCTATAATCCCCACGCTCCGCGCGACAATCCGGCCGCCCGGCTGATCGCCGACCTCACCGCCGGCAAATCCGGGCCAGACGCGCTGGCCGCCTTCGATGCTGCTGTGAAGAAGCAGGCGGAGGCGGATGCGGCCAAGGAAAAAAGACCCTGATGGTCGCTTGAAGCGCATCGCCTTTGCTGGGACAAGGCCGCTTCAATGCGATTGCGGGCTGACCACATGGTACGATTGCTGATCCTCGCTGCGGTTCTGATCGGCTGGGCCCTGCCGGCCCGCGCTGACGATATTTCGGCGTCGGCACGCGGCGTCGTAAGGGTCGTGACGATCGCAGTGGTCGACGAGAAGGTGGTCGACTTCGGCCATGGCAGCGGCTTTGCGGTTGCGCCCAACCGGGTGGTGACCAACGCGCATGTCGTCGAACTGGCGGCGCGCTATCCCGACAATGTCGTGGTCGGGATCGTACCCTCGGAAGGCGACAAATCCTATGAGGGCAAGGTCATTGCGCTCGATGCGGCGCGCGACCTGGCGCTGATCGAATTCAAGGGCGTGAACCTGCCAACGCTCGCGCTCTATACCGGGCCGGTCGACGAAGGTGGGTCGGTGACCGCGCTCGGTTATCCCGGCAATGTCGACATCGCCACCGCACGCTCGGCCGCTGATTATATCCGCCCGCTTTCGCCGGTCCGGTCGGAAGGCGTGTTCTCCGGCCGGCGTACGCTCACCGATATCGAGGTGCTGCTCCACACCGCTAGCATCGCGCGGGGCAATTCGGGCGGGCCGCTGCTCGATCCATGCGGCCGCGTGGTCGGGGTGAACTCAGCGCTGACCAAGAGCGAGGAAGGCGATTCGAGCTTCGGCTTCGCGATCGCCGATACCGAGCTGGCAGCGTTCCTGCGCGAGGCCAAGCAGCCCTATGCGGCCGTTGGCGTCTCCTGCACCAGCATCGCCGACCGGTTGCGCCAGGACAGCGATGCCGATGCGCGCGCCGCAGCCGATGCGCAGAATGCGAAGCTCGATGCGGCAGGCAAGCTATCGGCGGAACGCGAACAGGCGCTGGTCAAAGCCCGTGCCGACGCACTGCGCAGCAGCGAGAACTTCATGGCGATCGCCGCCGTGCTGCTGGTGCTCGGCACCCTGACGGTCGGCGGCGCGGGGCTGCTCGAATTGCGCAACGAACGGCGCGGGGCAATCTGGGCAGCGGTCGGCGGCGGCACCTTGTTCGTCGCGGCGGTCATTGTCTTCCTGCTTCGTCCAAGCGGTGAAGTGACCCTGCCCGAGCCCACCGCGACCACCGCCCCGGTCGCGGTCAACAGCGAGGCGGCGCTTGGGAAGATGGTGTGTACAGCGGTTCCGGAACGCAGCCGCGTCACCGTGTCATCGACCGAGCCGGTGGCGATCGACTGGGGCGCTGCGGGCTGCATGAACACGCGCACCCAATATGCCGAGAATGGCAGCAAATGGGACCGCATCCTGGTGCCGGCGGAGGAGCAGACCGTCTCGATCCTGCAGTTCGACCCGGCGACGCGGATCTACTCGAACAGCCGCTATCTGCTCTCAGCTGCGCAGATGGATGCCGCGCGCAAGATCCGGACGCAGGTTACGCTCAAGTCGTGCTCGTCCGATATCGCGGCGCGCGCAAACCTGTCGACGCAGCAGGCGGCGATCCGCGCCGCGCTGCCGCCCTATCCCAACGAGAAGATCGTCTATTCCTGCAAGGCGGCGGACTGAACCGGCTTGGGGCGCATCCAGAACGGCGCGACGAAGCGTCCGCGGCGATGTGCGACCACCAGCAGTGCAATGCCGAACGCCGTGCAGAGGATGACCGCGGGCAATGACGCCTCGGCACCGAAGTCGCCGCCGGTGAGCAGATCCGAGCCAGTGATCCGCGGCACGAGCAGGCCATCCTGCCTGAAGCCAGACACGGCAATGCCGTAGATCCCGCCCTGCGCGAAGTTCCAAGCGGCATGCAGCCCGATCGCCGCCCAGAGCCGGCGCGTCAGCATATAGAGCGCGGCGAGCATGATCCCGGCTTCAAGCGTGATCGCAAAGCCCGCCAGGAACGTCGCATTGGGGTTGCTGAGATGCAGCGCGCCGAACAGGGCGGCCGAGAGGATCAGGGCGATCCAGCTGCCGAGCCAGGATTCGACGATACGAAAGAAGAACCCGCGCAGTGCAATCTCCTCCGTCACGCCGGAGGTGATCGCGATCGCAAGCGACGGGAGCAGGACCGCGGCGCCATGCGTGCCGATCACCCGATAGCCGCCGAATACGGCGATGATGCCGACAACCAGCGAGAACAGGACCAGCCCCACCAGCAGGCCCGACCCCAGTTCCCGCGCCGAGCCCGGCAAGGCGAACTCTGGTACGTCGCGGCGTCGCTCGACCAGCCGCGCGAACGCGCAATAAAAGGCAATGAAGATCGCAGCGACGATGATTGCCAGCAGCACCGCCAGCCAGTCATTGCCGCTCTGGCGCAACGACCGGCTGACCAGCCCGGAGACCGTCATGGCACCGATGATGAAGGCGATACCAATCGCCAGCAGAACCGGTGGAAAGTGCACGATCCGCCAGACCAGGCTGTTCGGCGGCGTATTCGGCGGTGTCGGTTGCATGGCGTCCCCTTTTTCCCGGCCAGCCTAACCCGGCCGGCCGGCCGCGCAAGGGGCGGATGTCAGGCGCGGTCGATGCGCGCCGCGAAGCAGCCGGGGGCCGCATTATGGGCTTGGAGGTAAGCGATGTCCGGATCGGCGAAAAGCTCGCGGATCCGCGCATCGGCATCGCCGTCCAGCGCCAGGCTGGCGTCGCGCAACATGCCCGCCGCGTCGAAGGCGCGGAACGCCAGGCGGCGATTGGCGAACACGGCCGGCAGGCTGTCGTGAAGCTCGGCCGGAGCGAGCGCGCTTTCCCGGACATAGATCGCATAGCTGCTGCGGAACGGCGTCGCGGCCTTGTGGTCGGCATAGTTGAGCAGCAGCACCGTCTCGCCCGGTTCCGCATCCTCAAGCGTGACGCGGCACGGATAGCCGGGCTTATGGTCGGCGCGAACCCGGAGCACGCCCTGTTCGGCCAGCTCGGCATCGCTGCGCCCGAACAGCGGCGCGAAATCGTCGAGCGGCAAGCCGGAAATGCGATAGGCCATCATTCCACTCCTTCGCGATTGCGCAGCACGATCTTGCGATCCACGCCGTAAGCATAGCCGCCCATGCTGCCGTCGGCGCGCTGGGCGCGGTGGCAGGGGATGACCACCGCGACCTGGTTGGCGCCGCATGCCGTGCCCGCCGCACGCACCGCGCGCGGATTGCCGGCGATCGTCGCAAGCTCGGTATAGGTGCGCGTCTCGCCGATCGGGATCTGGCGCAGCGCCTGCCATACCGCCTCCTGGAACGCGGTGCCCTGCACGTCGAGCGGCAAATCCTGATCGCGATCGGGCGATTCGACGCTGGCGACGACGCGTGCGGCGAGATCGGCCAGCGCCGCACCGCCGGGCACGATCTCGGCATTGGGGAAGCGTTCGCGCAAGGCGTCTTCGCCCTCGTCGAACGACACGCGGCACAGGCCCTTGTCGGTCGCCGCGACGAGCATCGCGCCGAGGCTGGTGTCGGCCACCGTCCAGCGGATCGTCACCCCCGCCCCGCCGCGCTTCCACGCGCTCGGCGTCATGCCGAGCCGCTTTGCGCCACCTTCATAGAAGCGGCTCGGGGCGGAATAGCCCGCCTCGTAGATCGCCTCGGTCACGGTCGCTTCCTCGGTCAGCGCGCGCGCGGCGCGTTGCGCGCGCAGGCCGCGGGCATAGGCGGCGGGCGTCACCCCGGTCGCGCGCTTGAACAGGCGGTGGAAGTGATGCGGCGCATAGCCGACCTGTTCGGCGAGATCGTCGAGCGCAATGATATCCTCCGCCGCCTCGATCAGCGCGACGGCGCGGGCCACGGCGATACGGTCGCGGCCGACTTCGTCGGGCTTGCAGCGCAAACAGGCGCGATAGCCCGCCACGCGCGCTTCGGCCGGATCGCGATAGAAGCGGACATTCTCGCGCTTCGGGTGCCGCGCCGGGCAGCTCGGCTTGCAATAAATGCCGGTGCTGCTGACCGCGACGACGAAGCGGCCGTCAAAGCTACGGTCGCGGGCGGAGAAAGCCGCCCATGCCGTATCAAAATTGATCATCTCGGTTTCCATACTGCCGATATAGGCGGGTCATGACGATGCGACATCCCGCCGCTTGCGATCAAACGGAGCCGGATTTTTTGACTCGGGAGCGTGGAAACGACCGTCCGAGCCGGGATTCACGGTCGAATGACCCCTGTTATTTCCAAATAAAAAAAGCCACCCCTGTTATGTTGGATTTCCGGCGAGAAATTTCCTTTTGTTTCCAATCCCCTGCACTGTCCCACCCCTGTTATCGGAACAGCGGTGGAACAGCGGAATAACAGGGGGTGAGTTTCGCCGGAACAGGGGTGACGAAACATCCAATAATGCCAACGATGAGAAAGAGCGGACCGGAACATGGCGTCCCGTTCGGCTCCAGCTGCCATGGCTTGTCGATGCGTTGAATCGGTATCGATTTATCCGGCCGGTCGCTTCGGGATCAGCTTGGTGTAGATTTCCTCGCTGATCAGCTTGGCGCTCTCGCCCTCCACATTGCTCAGCACGATGACCGTGATGTCGGCCTCGGGATAATAGGCCATCTCGCTGTTGAAGCCGTTGATCTGTCCGCCATGTTCGATCTGATGGATGCCGTCGCGTTCATGGTTCCACAGACCAAAGGCATATTCCTCCTTCGCGGGCGCGATCATCAGTCCGGCGTCAGCCGGCGACAAGGCGCCGCCGCGATACAGCGCCCGTCCCCAGGCAAGCAGGTCCCGCCCGGTGGAAACCAGCCCGCCGGCCGAGAAAGGTGCGCTTTCGTCGGTGTAACTGGCATTTTCCAGCGCGCCGGCATTACGGCGATATCCCGATGCGCGATGCGGCATGATGCGGTTGACTGAATCATAGTCAGTGCCCGTCATCCTGAGCGGCCCGAACAATGTCTCGCGCAGGAATGCCGCGAAGCTGTGGCCCGAAACCTGCTCGATCAGGCAGCCGAGCACGAGATAATTGGTGTTGCTGTAACGCCACTCGCTTCCCGGCGTGAATTCCGGCGGCTTGCCCGCGACAAGCTCAAGCAGCTTCGCGGGCGGGGTCGGGAGCCGGGAGAGGGTCGCGAACAGCGGATCATTGGTGTAGTTCGGCAGGCCCGCCGTCTGGTTCAGCAACTGACGTACGGTCACTTCATGCCAACTGGCCGGGAGGCCGGACACGTAGCGCGAGGCCGGCGCATCGAGCACGACCCTGCCCCGCTCGACCAGCTTCAGCACCGCCGCCGCGGTGAACTGCTTGGTCATCGAGCCGATGCGAAAGCGCGTATCGGCTGCGAACGGCACGTTCCATTCGATGTTCGCACGGCCAAAGGAGCGATCGAAAATCACATCCGCCCCGCGCGCGACCAGCACCTCGCCCATGAAGCTCTTGTCCGCGACATGCGGCGCGACGATCGCATCAATGCTTTTCGGGTCGAGCGAGGAGGCTTGCGCAGCCCCGGACGATGCGATCAGCACCAGGAATGCGACGCGCCTGAACCACTTCATCAATCCACCCCCAAACTCGTGTCGGCGGGCGTTCTAGGCGGGCTTCGCGGCGCGAGCGACGGGAAAACCGATCCGGCCGTTCATTTCGCCAATCGCGCCGGCACCATGATGTCGCGCGCGAGCGCCAGCGTGCCGTCGCCCGGCTCTCCCTTCACGCCCAGCACCTGCGCGAGCATGGGATAGACATTGATATTGTCGAATGCCGGAATCGTCGCGCCGCGTTTGAACGCCGGGCCATTGGCGACGAACAGGGCAGCCATTTTCGGATCGGTCTGGTCATAACCGTGATTGCCGCGAAAACCGGTGGCGTAATGCATCTTCATATAAGCCGCGATCGGCTTGGTCAGCACCACCCAGCCCGGCTCGGCAAGGCAAAAGATCTTCGGAACGCGCGGATGCGTGCCGTAAGCGAAGCGCGCCGGGATCTCGCTCTTGCGCCAGCAGGTCAGATGGTCGTGCGGTTTCAGCATCGCCGTCTCCACCTCGGCTTCGTTGCCGGGCAGCGGATTGACACCGATATAGGCGCCGGCGGTCGTGACCACGAGCTTCGATATATCGACGAAATCGTCGATCAGAATTTGCTGCCCGTCGGGGATCTCGATCATGCCGTGATCGGCCAGCACGACCAGGTTGGTCGAGGCGCGACGCTTGCGCTGCTCGAGCCCCGACACCAGCCGGGTGAGCGCGGCATCGGCCTGAACGATGGCGGCATTCACTTCCTTCGAGTCCGGACCGAATGAATGCCCGGCGTCATCGACCATCGGGAAATAGAGCGTGACGAGGCGTGGGCGCGAACCCACTGGCCGGTCGAGCCATTGCAGCACGGCATCGACCTCGGCATCGGCCGAGAGTTCCCCCGGTGCACGTCCCATGCTGGGCAATTTGCCGCCGAACGGTACCTGCGCGCCCGGCCAGTACATGTCGGCGCTGCGCACGCCCTGTTCCTCGGCGGTGATCCAGAGCGGTTTTGCCCCTGCCCACCAGCGCGGATCCTCGGCGACCTTGGGATCGAGCCCGCCGAACCAGCCGGGAATCGCCGGGTCCATCATCAGATTGTCGATCACGCCGTGATGATCGGGGGTCTTTCCCGTCATCAAGGTCACATGATTGGGCAAGGTGACCGAGGGAAAGGCCGGGCGCATGCCGACCGATCGCACGCCATCCCGGGCGAGCTTCGCCAGTGTCGGGGACAGGCCACGATCGAGATAGTCGGCGCGGAAGCCGTCGATCGAAATCACGATCAGCGTTTCGGCATTACCAGCTTTTGCTGCGGGTCTTGCGACAGATTTCGCGATCGCCGGCGCGGTCAGGGGTATGAACAGGATCGCCAAGGCTGCCAGGAATCGCGCCAACATCTTTATCTCCCCTTGTCCGCTCGCCACGGTTATTTATTATAGCTATAGCTATAATTTAACCAGAGCTGGGCTTGGGGTCAATGCTTTGTCGGCCGGTCGAACAGCATGAAGCAACGAGTCCGTCACGATCAGCCCGGCTTCGATGCGCGAGGCCGCGATCGAGAGCCTGACCGCGATCGGCATGATGCCCGTCTCAAACGACCCGGCGTCGCGCGGCAGGATCGGGCTGCGTCTCGCCCATCGTTCGCTGATCTCGACCCGGTCAAAGATATGGCGGCCGAGCACGACCAGCGCGCTGCCGAAACTTGCCCCGATGAAGCCGATCATCGCCAGCCCGAAAACCCATGGCGGCGGCGACCCCTGCGACAGTCCGGCGCGCAGCGCCGTCAGCGCGTGAATCGATATCCCGGCCAGGCCGAGCATGGTAAAGCCGGCCGCACGCAGACTGATGTCCGCGACCCGGCCATGCCGCCAATCTGTTCCGCCACGTTCCATGTGGCGGCCCAGATATAGCGATCGGCATTAGGGTTCGAGATCGATTTGGGCGGTTTACCGTTAAGTTTGCATATAGTTGGGCGGCGGCGCCACGGTCTGCAGCAAAGGCAATCCCGCGGATCGATCAACTAGGGCCTGGTCCAGGGCTGGTCGCCATATTCCCATGCCCAGGGCACGCCGGTATCGCCGAGCAGCGCCTTGGTCAGCCGTGGAAAAAGAAGTTCGGCGCGGACATCGTTGGACAGGATGACGACGCAGCGCTGCTTCGCCTCGACGCACACCCAGGTGTTGCCGGTGCTGTCATTATGCCCGCCCTTGAAGAAGCCCGGTCCCTGCGGCCCCTGAAACGTGACGACACCGATCCCGGCCGAGAGCCCGGGATATCGATCCGCAACCGGCAGATCGGGTTGCAGATTGGGAAACTGGCTGCGCGTGGTGATCGGCAATTGCGGGCGGACCAGGTCGGCGCGCGCCGCTGGTCTCAACCCATCGCCACGGACATGGGCAGCAGCGATCCTGGCCATATCGGCAATCGTCGTGTCCATCGACCCGGCGGCGCGCGGCTTGCTGCGTTCGTCATGCGGCTCGACCTTGCCGTCGATGGTCCAGCCATCGGCAAGATTGGTCGCGAAATCGGGCCGCCACATCATGCCGGTCCTGGTCGCGCCGACCTTGTCGAAAATGCGTTTCTTCATTTCCACGCCAAGATCCATGCCCAGCCCCTGCTCGAGCACGAATTGCAGCAGGATCAGCCCGTCACCTGAATAGGAATAGCGGGTGCCGGGATCGAAATGGAACCGCAGCTTGCCATCGGGTTCGGCGAACCCGAAATTGGCGAAGCCCGATGCATGGTTGAGCAGGATGCGCGGGGTCAGCTTGCGCCAGCGTTCGTCGCCCGCCAGATCACTCCACCGGGCATATTTGTTCTCGATCGCGGGACCGGCATAATCGGGCAGCGGCCGGGGCAGATAGTCGGCGATCGAGCGGTCGAGATCGATCCGGCCGTCATCGGCGAGCAGCATGACGAAATAGCCGAACACCGCCTTGGTCAGCGACGCGCCGTACATCACGGTGTCAGTGGTCAGCGGATCGCCCCCGGCGTTGCGCACGCCCCAGCTGTCGACCGAGACGATCTTGCCATGGTCGATATAGGCGATCGCGATGCCCTTCGCACCGGTTTCCGCCATGCCGGCCTTGACCAGCGCGTCGAGCGCGGCGTGATCGGGTTTCGCGGTGGCTGAGGATGTGGATGCGATCGTCAATGCCATGGCCATGCTCAACTTCTTCAGCATCCATCAGTCTCCATATCGCGGCGGGTCCAGGCTAAGGCCTTGAGCGCGGATTACCGGCATCGCGCTTGGCGGCGAGCGAGCGGGTGATGACAATCTCCGCCAGACGCACGCCCGGGATGAACAGCCCGGCCGCCTCGACCCCGGCATTGATCAGGAATTCGGCATCGACCAGCTTGCCGACATGCTGTTCGAAGGTAGCGCCGCCAATGCGGGTTTCCCCGGTGACGCCATCGAATTCGACCACCGCTTCCTTGCCCTGCCAGCGATAGCGAAAGGCATAGACCGGGCGGTAATAGAGATCGATCAGATGGAGCGAGAGCTTCTCCTCCAATACCCGGTCGGCCTCGATCCGTACGATCGATCCGGCCAGCACGTCGCGTACCAGCATCGACGCCTTGGCCTCGGGCGGGACGACCACGGTGCCGGCCAGCGTCGCCGCCGCCAACCCGTCCGCGTCGGACAGATCGGCGTCGAATTTGAGATGCGCCGACAGCGCGGCATCGGGCGTGCCGCGGATCGCATCGAACAGATACTCCCGCTCCGCCTCGTCGCGGCAATGCTCGACCCCCGAGACAGTGAAGGCGCCCTCGCTGACGGGCCGCAGCGTCCCTTCGAGCATCACCTCCTGGACATTGGCCGCCACCACCACACGATAGTCGCGATTGCGTTCATAGACATGCAGCGCGGTGCAGGCGATGCGCCAGAAGGGCTGCAGCCGCCGTTCGCGATAGACGACCTCGAACTCCTCATCACGCGGCCGGGTGAGGAAACCGGTCAGCTTCGCCATCGTCCCGAACGCCTCGACGCGTTTGGTCCAGGCGCGTCCTTCGGCATGGTCCATCGAGAAGCGGTCGCGCACGACCAGCACCCGCTCTTCGGCCAGTTCGACGTCCATCGCCCCGCTCCGCGCTATTGCGGTGACGAGTTCGACACTGATCCACCGCGATGGTCAAGCGGCGTGCCCGCATCGGGCGGAGATGGCGGCGGCGGCGGGACCGGAAAATGATCCTGCAGCCAGGCGGAGATACGCCGCGTCGCCACCGGCATGTACATCAGGTCGTGTCCTGCGCCACGTTCGAGGGCGAAGGTCGCCGCCGGCTGCGCCCTGGCCAGCGTGCGGCTGTTGCTGACCGGCACCACCGTATCGGCCGTGCCGTGATAAAGCAGGATCGGCGCCGTGACCCGGCCGATCTTGGCGCGATTGTCGAACCGGTCGCGAACCAGGACGGTCGGGATATAGGGATAATGCTGGCCGACCACGCGCGGCAGGCTGGAAAAGCCCGACACGAGGATCAGCCCGCCGACCTTCTTTCGCTTGGCCAGTTCAGTGGCGACGCCCGACCCGAGCGAATTGCCGATCAGGACAATGTCCTTGAGCGGCATGCGGCTATTCTCCAGCCAGTAAAGCCCCGCCGCGCCGTCGCGATAGAGATCCTGTTCGTTCGGCGTGCCCGGATTGCCGCCATAGCCGCGATATTCCGGCAGCAGCACGCCGTACCCCTGAGCGGCAAAGGCACGCGTCGCCGCCTCGCTGCCGTTCAGGTCGCTGCCATTGCCGTGGAAAAACACCAGCGTTGGCCGGCCCGGCCGCGCCGGATGGTAGAACGCGCGCAGGACCAGGCCGTCGCTGGTGGTGAGCGACATGTCCTGAAAACCGGGCCCGGGATCCTCGGCGAGCGTCAGCCCGCCGCCCGGCGCGGGATAATAGAAGACGCGCTGGAAAATATAGAATGCGCCCAATGCCGCCAGATAAAGCGCCAGCACGCTCCCCAGCAGCCACAGCGTGATGCCTCCGATCCGCATCAGCGCGCGTTCGCCTCGAACAATTCGAGCGTCCGTTCCTTGGCCAGATCAGCGCTCGATTCATGATAATCCTTGCGGCGGTCCGAATTGAAGCCGTGCCCGGCTTCATAGATGTGGACGGTCGCATTGGGATGATCGGCGGCAATGACCTTTTCGACGCCGTCCATCGGAATGCCGGTATCGAAGCGCCCGAAGTGCAGGATCACCGGGACTTTGGGCACTTCGCCCGCGGCGCCGGGAATGAGGCTGCCATAATAGCCCGATGCAGCGGCGACATTGTTCATGCGTGTCGCGGCGAACCAGGCGACTGACCCGCCATAGCAATAGCCGACCACGAACACCGGCCCTTTTGGCGCCAGCGCATCGACACAGGTCTGCACATCGGCGAGCGACAGGTCGAACGGGTGAAGCTGGCGCGCCAGTTCGACACCGCGCGCAAGTCCCTCGCCGTCATAACCGGCCTCGAAGCCGGGATGTTCGCGGTCGAACAGCGCGGGGGCAAGCACTTCATAACCGTCGGCGGCATAGTCATCGACCAGGTCGCGGATATGGTCGGTGATACCGAAGATTTCCTGCACCAGAACCAGCCCGCCACGCCGCTCGCCCTCGGGTTGTGCATGATAGACGCCGATCTCGGCGCCGTCGGACATCGTCATCTTTTCCATCTGGCCCGCCATCTCGCACTCCCTTGAACCGGCAAACTCGCGCCCGTGCCGCTCTTGCCAGAGCGATTCACCGGCCGCGGCAATTTGGCAAGAGTCCCCGGATCGATCCCGGACCGGTTCGTCCTATCCTATCGCGTGAGCATTGCCGTGTGGAAAGTGGAGATCAAGCCGCGCGAACATCCGCAATGAGGCGATTGATCTGGCCACGCAGCCTCTCGACCCCGCCGGCCACCCCTTCCGCCGTGGTGGCGACATTTTCCGCGCTGCGCCGCGAGCGTTGGGCACGTTCGCGCAGCACCTGCATATTGGCGGCCGCGTCGGCGGTGCCGTCCTCGACCTCTTCAATCGCCAGGGCGATACGCCGAGTCATGTCGCGCTGCTGTTCGACCGCGCCCGCGACATTCGCCGCCGAACGGTCGAGATCGGCGACCAGGCCATCGACCGACTGGATCGTCGCCAGCACCGTATCGCTGGCCGATCGCACCGCGGCCAGGCGCGATTCGATCCGGCCGGCGGCGAGTTGAGTCTGGCGGGCCAGGCCCTTCACTTCCTCGGCGACGACCGCGAAGCCGCGCCCGGCGTCGCCGGCGCGTGCCGCTTCGATCGTGGCGTTCAGGGCCAGCAAATTGGTCTGGCCGGCGACATCGGCGATCAGGTCGAGGACGTCGGCAATCTCATTGACCAGCGCGCCGAGCGATTCGGCATGGTCGCGGCCGGCGATGGTCCGCATCCGCAACGCGCCCACCCCGGCGCGTGATTCCTGCGCTTCCTCGCTGATATGCTCGATTGCGGCGGTCAGGGCAGTGCCCGACTGCGCGATGGTCCGCGCGCTCATCGCGCTTTGTTCGGCAAGCGCTGCGGTGGCAAGCGCATGATGCTCGGTCGTGCCGGCCTCGCCCGACATGACCCCCGCAGTCTCACGCAGCGCCGGCCCGGCCGAGGCGAGCTGAGTGACCACGGCCCCGGCTTGCTGTTCGAAGGCGGTGAACAGCGCCTCAAGCAGCGCAGCCCGCCTGGCGCGCGCCGCATGTTCCTCGACCTGCGCACGGTGCAGCGCTTCGGCGCTGCGGCGCGATTCCTCGCTCAGTCGGCGCGCCTCGCCCGAGCGGGTGCGGGCAAAGGCAAGCGCACGCGCGATCTCGCCAATTTCGTCGGTACGATCGAGCCCGGGAATGTCGCTATCGTCGCGGTCGAGCGTGATGGCGCGCGTTGCCGCGGCGATTTGCGCCAGCGGCCCTTCGACCCGCTGCTTGAGCATGCGCATTCCCCAGAATGCCGTCAGCGTCGCGAGGATCGTAACCAGCGCCACGATGACATAAGCCAGGGCAAAGCCGCGTTCGAGCGCGGCACGTTCGCGCAAGGCATCCTCGCGCAGCTGGGTGATCAGCGAATCGCTGGCCACCGTCATCGGATCGATCGCGGCATAGAGCGCGCCGCTGACGAAGAAATCGAGCTGTTCGAGACGATTGTCGCGCAGCATCTGCAGCAGCCGGTCGATCGCGAGATTCGCGCCGACGCGCGCGCCTTCGACCCGGGCGACCTTGTCGGCGTGGCGGGCATCGAGCGGGCGGTCGCGAAACGACTGCCAGCTTGTCCTGATATCCGAGCGCGCGGCCTCGATCGCGCCGATCGCACCGGCGGCCGACAGATTGCCGCTCTGCACCTTGTGTGCGGTCAGCAATGCCGTGGCGTAGGAGCTGTTGACGCGCTGCAGCTCGCCGATCGGATAAAGCCGGTCGAGAATCAGCGCGCGGACCCCGCCGCTGGTACCGAGCGTCGTGCCAAGCAGCGCCATCGCGAGCAGCGCCTGGATCGCGAGCAAGGCCCAGACGATCTGGCGCAATTGCGTCCGGATGCTGCCGGAGCTCCCTCTCCAGCGCGCGGACAGGCGCGCAACTGGCCCGGAAAACGACCGGAAAAGGAGGAATTGCGCGGCGGGGAGATGCGGTCGGTTCATGCCCGCCCTATGATCCGCCAGACACCAACAGATGGTTAAGAGTTTGTTACACTTTAATGAAATGCAGCATTAAGTTCGGTGTCCCGGTACCGACCACCGGGACAGGCCGGCGCGCCGCTTGATGACCCGGAGGACAATCGTCATGCTCCCCGTAAACGGGGGGCTCAAGACATGCCTATTCGACAGACCATAGTCGCGAGGATCCCTCTGACGCTCCCGCTCGTCGTTCTAATAGGCGGCTGCACCGCCAATACACGTACATCGGAAAATGAGATCGCCACGCTCACCGCGAAGGCGGAGCGGGCGTGCCTGTGCGAGCGGCGCGACGGGCCAAAGGGCAAGCCCGCGTGCTGGGCATCGTTCGAGAAAGCGATCGCCAGCAAGAAGGCCACGGAATCGGAGTCTCTGTGCCATCCGACGTGGACCACCGACCGAATCTGGTCGGAGGAAGGCGAAGGGAAGAGTGTGACGACTTACTATCATGCCGCGGTCAGTCATCCGCCTGAAGTGATTCTCTGCACACCGGGCGAGGCAAAGACTTTCGAAGATGCGCTGACAGCCGGATCACCCGATGATCCCGAGACAAGCAGGCGCGCAGACAAGATCGCCCGCGACATCGTCACCGGACAATCGACCGCCACAGCAAGCGGCAGACCCATGTGCAGTTAAGGTCGAACTTGCATCTGCGGGAACCCAATGCTAACCGCGCGGCGACCCATATGGGGGGCCGATTCCGGCCCTCTTTTCATATGGCCTGAAACCCGTTCCAACGAGGAATTCGACTCCGTGGAGACATCCGGCGGCATACAAGCGAGCTTAAGCGGACGTTATGCGACCGCATTGTTCGAGCTCGCGCGTGACGGCAAGGCAATCGACGCGGTCGAGGCAAGCCTGGGTCGCGTCCGCGCTGCACTCGACCAGTCGGACGATTTTGCACGGCTGACCACCAACCCGCTGCTGTCGCGGATCAATGCCGGCAAGGGCGTTGCCGCCGCGGCCGACGTGATCGACGTTGACGACACGACCAAGAAATTCCTCGGCGTGCTGGCGCAGAATCGCCGCCTCGGCGAATTGCCCGCAATCATCCGTTCGTTCCGCGCACTCGCGGCGAATCATCGTGGCGAAACGACCGCAGAGGTCGTCTCCGCCCACCCGCTGACCGACGATCAGGTCGACGCGCTGAAGGATCAGCTGCGCGCCCGTGTCGGACGTGACGTTTCGGTCGACCTGTCGGTCGATCCATCCCTGCTTGGCGGGCTGGTCGTGAAGATCGGTTCGCAGATGATCGATTCGTCGATCAAGACCCGTCTCAATACTCTCGCGCACGCGATGAAAGGCTGACCCATGGATATCCGCGCCGCTGAAATTTCGAAGGTCATCAAGGACCAGATCGCTTCGTTCGGCTCCGAGGCACAAGTTTCCGAAACCGGCCGCGTGCTGTCGGTCGGCGACGGCATTGCGCGCATTCACGGGCTCGACAACGTCCAGGCGGGCGAAATGGTCGAGTTCTCCAATGGCGTGCAGGGCATGGCGCTCAACCTCGAGGCCGACAATGTCGGCGTCGTGATCTTCGGCACCGATTCGGAGATCAAGGAAGGCGACGTCGTCAAGCGCACCGGCACGATCGTCGACGTTCCCGTCGGCAAGGGCCTGCTCGGCCGCGTTGTCGATGGTCTCGGCAACCCGATCGACGGCAAGGGCCCGATCGTCAGCGACCTGCGCAGCCGCGTCGAAGTCAAGGCGCCGGGCATCATCCCGCGCCAGGGCGTCAACGAGCCGGTGCAGACCGGCCTGAAGGCGATCGACGCGCTGGTCCCCGTCGGCCGCGGCCAGCGCGAGCTGATCATCGGCGATCGCCAGACCGGCAAGACCGCCGTCGCGATCGACACCTTCATCAACCAGAAGGCCGCGCATCAGGGCACCGACGAGAGCCAGAAGCTCTATTGCATCTATGTCGCGGTCGGCCAGAAGCGCTCGACCGTCGCGCAGATCGTCCGCGCGCTCGAAGAAGCCGGCGCGATGGAATATTCGATCGTCGTCGCCGCCACCGCGTCGGAGCCGGCCCCGCTGCAGTTCCTCGCACCCTATACCGGCTGCGCGATGGGCGAATATTTCCGCGACAATGGCATGCACGCGCTGATCGTCTATGACGATCTGTCGAAGCAGGCGGTCGCGTACCGCCAGATGTCGCTGCTGCTGCGCCGCCCGCCGGGCCGCGAAGCCTATCCCGGCGACGTGTTCTATCTCCACTCGCGCCTGCTCGAGCGCGCCGCGAAGATGAACGCGGACAATGGTTCGGGCTCGCTCACCGCGCTGCCGATCATCGAAACCCAGGCGGGCGACGTGTCGGCGTACATTCCGACCAACGTGATCTCGATCACCGACGGTCAGATCTTCCTCGAAACCGACCTGTTCTTCGCCGGCATCCGTCCCGCGATCAACGTCGGCCTTTCGGTCAGCCGCGTCGGTTCCGCCGCGCAGACCAAGGCGATGAAGAAGGTGTCGGGCTCGATCAAGCTCGAGCTCGCCCAGTACCGTGAAATGGCCGCGTTCGCGCAGTTCGGCTCGGATCTGGACGCCTCGACGCAGAAGCTGCTCAACCGCGGCGCGCGCCTGACCGAGCTGCTCAAGCAGGCCCAGTATCAGCCAATGCCGTTCGAGGAGCAGACCGCGTCGATCTTCGCCGGCACCAACGGCTATCTCGACACCGTGCCGGTCGATGCCGTGGTTCGCTACGAGCAGGCGATGCTCGCCGATCTGCGCGCCAATCATGCGGCCGTCCTGACCGATATCCGCGAGAAGCGCGACCTGTCGAAGGAAACGACCGAGGCGCTGAAGAGCGCGCTCGCGGCGTTCGGCAAAACGTTCGCGTGATTGGGATGAGCCCCCGTTTGACGCTTGTGGCCTGGCATTTGCTGGGCATGGCGCTTTGGGCGGCCTTTATCATCTCGGCTCTCTCGAGCGGTTTTTCGAGCACCTCCGGAGTGTGGTTCATCGGGGCTTGCTTAGCTCACTTGGCAGCAGGCCAAATCGTGATCGAACCACGGCTGAAAAAACTCATTTCTGAACGGAAGACTCAATAAGCCAATGGCTAGTTTGAAAGCTCTCAAGCTCCGCATCGGCTCAGTGAAGTCGACGCAGAAGATCACCAAGGCGATGAAGATGGTCGCCGCCGCGAAACTGCGCCGTGCGCAGGAAGCGGCGGTCGCCGCGCGTCCCTATGCCGAACGGCTGGAGCGCGTGATGGCCAGCCTGGCGTCGAAGGTCAGCGTGAGCGAATCCTCGCCCAAGCTGCTCGCCGGCACCGGCAAGGATCAGGTTCATCTGCTGATCGTCGCGACCTCCGAACGGGGTCTGGCCGGCGCGTTCAATTCGAACATCGTCCGCGCCGCGCGCCGCAAGGCCGAGGAGTTGATCGCCCAGGGCAAGACGGTGAAATTCTACCTCGCCGGCAAGAAGGGCCGCGTGCTGCGCCGCTTCTATCCGACGATGATCCTGCACGATCATGAGCAGGGTCAGATCAAGAATGTCGCGTTTTCCGATGCGCGCGCCGTCGCTGACGATGTGATCGCTCGCTTCGAGGCGGGCGAGTTCGACATCGCCCATCTGTTCTACGCCAAGTTTCAGTCGGCGCTGGTGCAGGAAGCCGCCGGCCGCCAGATCATTCCGGTCGCGATCGACACCGATGCGGCGCCGGTCGCCGATGGCGGTGCCGCCGTGACGTACGAGCCCGATGAGGAATCGATCCTCGCCGATCTGCTGCCGCGCAACGTGGCGATCCAGGTGTTCGGTGCGCTGCTCGAAAACGCCGCGTCGGAACAGGGCAGCCGCATGACCGCGATGGACAATGCCACGCGCAATGCCGGCGACATGATCAATCGCCTTACGATCCAGTACAACCGCACCCGCCAGGCCGCGATCACGACCGAGCTGGTGGAAATCATCTCCGGCGCTGAAGCGCTCAAGTAATTCGATACGAGGAAGAGAAGATGGCAACCGCCCCTACCGCCGAGAAGCCCGCCCGCAAGCCGCGCGCGACCAAGGCCGCTGCACCGACCGCTTCGACGGCATCGGTCGCATCGGGCAGCAATGTTGGCCGCATCAGCCAGGTCATCGGCGCCGTCGTCGACGTGACCTTCGAGCAGGACAAGCTGCCCGCCATTCTCTCGGCGCTTGAGACCGACAATAACGGCAACCGTCTGGTGCTCGAAGTCGCTCAGCATCTCGGCGAGAACACGGTCCGCGCGATCGCGATGGACTCGACCGAGGGTCTGACCCGCGGCCAGGCGGTGACCGACACCGGCTCGCAGATCCGCGTGCCGGTCGGCCCGAAGACGCTCGGCCGCATCCTCAACGTGATCGGCGAGCCGATCGACGAGCGCGGCCCGGTCGGCCACACCGACACGATGCCGATCCACGCACCGGCGCCTTTGTTCGTCGATCAGTCGACCGAGAGCGCGATCCTGGTTACCGGCATCAAGGTTATCGATCTGCTTGCGCCTTATGCGAAGGGCGGCAAGATCGGCCTGTTCGGCGGCGCCGGCGTGGGCAAGACCGTGCTGATCCAGGAACTGATCAACAACATCGCCAAGGGCCATGGCGGCACCTCGGTGTTCGCCGGCGTCGGCGAGCGCACCCGCGAGGGTAACGATCTGTACCACGAATTCCTCGACGCGGGCGTTATCGCCAAGGACGCCGACGGCAACCCGACCCCGGAAGGGTCGAAGGTGGCACTGGTGTTCGGCCAGATGAACGAGCCGCCCGGCGCCCGCGCGCGCGTCGCGCTGTCGGGCCTGACCATCGCGGAATATTTCCGCGACGTCGAAGGCCAGGACGTGCTGTTCTTCGTCGACAACATCTTCCGCTTCACCCAGGCGGGCTCGGAAGTGTCGGCACTGCTCGGCCGTATCCCGTCGGCGGTGGGCTATCAGCCGACCCTGTCGACCGACATGGGCGCGCTGCAGGAGCGCATCACCTCGACCAACAAGGGTTCGATCACCTCGGTGCAGGCGATCTACGTGCCGGCCGACGATTTGACCGATCCGGCGCCGGCCACCTCGTTCGCTCACTTGGACGCGACGACCAACCTCAACCGCGCCATTTCCGAACTGGGCATCTACCCGGCGGTCGATCCGCTCGACTCCACGTCGCGCGTGCTGACCCCGGCGATCGTCGGCCAGGAGCATTACGACACGGCCCGCCGCGTCCAGGAGACGCTGCAGCGCTACAAGTCGCTGCAGGACATCATCGCCATTCTCGGCATGGACGAGCTGTCGGAAGACGATAAGCGTACCGTCAGCCGCGCGCGGAAGATCCAGCGCTTCCTGAGCCAGCCGTTCCACGTCGCCGAGGTGTTCACCAACATCCCGGGCAAGTTCGTGCAGATCGAAGACACGGTGAAGAGCTTCAAGGCCGTGGTCGATGGCGAATATGACCATCTGCCTGAGAGCGCCTTCTACATGGTCGGTGGCATCGAGGAAGCGGTCGCCAAGGCCGAGAAGATGGCGCAGGACGCTTAAGCATGGCGTTGGGCCGCCCAATCTTGATCGCTGCACTCGCATCAACCCTGGTTGCGGCGCAAGACGCGCCGCCACCGGATCGCGCGGTCGATGTTAAGCGCGCCGTGTTCGACCTTTGTCCCAAAATTCTCGCGGGCAACGTGTCGCTCGACGATCCAACTCAACTAGCCGCAATCGGCTACAAGGGCACACCACCGCGCGACACGCCGGGCGGGAGAATCCCGCGCGCGGAGACGGGCGAAGGTGCGACCAAAATCGTGATCGCCGGTCATGGCGGGAATAACCCGTCCTGCGGAGTTTGGTTCGGAGGGCCGGACAACAGGGAACGTGTTGGCGAGATGCTAACCGAAGCGGGCAAACTAGGCTACGGCGTCAGCCCGCCAGCATCTCTGGGCGACGGCACGATGATCCTCAAAGTATCGCGGAAATCACCCGCCAGTTCTTTTGCGGTGATCATGGCGGATGCGGGCGGCGAATTTGGCGGCCATCCGGCCACCACGATTACGTATCTGAACTAGAAAGACTTTTGTGATGCCCCTGCACTTCGAACTCGTCACCCCTGAAAAGCTCGTCCGCTCGGAGGACGTGTATATGGTCGTCGTCCCCGGCACCGAGGGCGACTTCGGCGTGCTCGAAGGCCATGCGCCGGTCATGTCGACGATCCGCGACGGCGCGCTGGCGATCTATCGCACCGAAAAGGGCGAGCCCGAGACGATTGCGATCGAGGGTGGGTTCGCCGAGGTCAATGCCAATGGGCTGACCGTGCTGGCCGAACGCGCCGCCTGACGCCGCCACCGCTCTCCAATCGGGAGGGCGGCTACATCATCACATCGGGGTGTAGCTCCAGCGCATCGGCTTGCTGCCATCAGCAAGCGAAATTTCTGCGTTGAGCGCCTTGCCGTCGCGCCAATAGCGGATACGTTGCGGATAATCATGCGCCGGGTTGGCGAAGACGATCTCGCTCGCCCCTTGCGACACCATCGGGAAGGCAACGCGAGCCGCCCCTTGCGGTGAGGCCCAGAAGACCGGCTTGCCGCCGGCGTCGGGCAGGATCTGATTGGCTTCCCACGACTGGAGCGACTCCCCTGCCCCGCTGCGGCCCGATCCGAGCATCATGCCGGCACGCACCGGCGTCCAGCATTCCTCGACCCATTTCTGCTCCGCCTTCATGATCCAGCAGCCGGCCAGCCAGCCCGGCGGCCCCTTGGCAGCCGGCTCAGCGGCAATGCTGGCGGCGCCACCCAGAGCCAGTGCGGCACATATCGCGATCATCCGGCGCATCATCCGTCTCCCCTACATGTCGTTGCCAGTCTAACGGTTGCACTGCGGCTGGCTTGAACCGACGCGACATGGAATATGGCACGATGCGCTACGCCGAACAGCCCCTGCCAGACGCGTTGACCGGGCTGGTCGCGGCGATCTGGACAATGGCCGGTGACGGTGAGCCCGGCGAGTGGATCGATCATGATGCGACACCCGATGGCTGTATTGAGGTGATCCATAGGCTGCATGGCCGCTCGATCTGGGGCGAAGAGCAGCCGGCACTGTTCGTCACTGGACTGAGCCAGGTGCCGGTGCGGTTCCGGATCAGCGGTGATGCCGGGTTTCTCGGGCTGAGGCTCTGGCCATGGGCGTGGGAGATGCTCGGCGGCACACCCTGCCCCGATTTTGCCGATGGCTGGAGCGCGCTGAATGCCGACAGCAAGGCGGGGGCGCTGGTAATGAACCCGGATAGCGTCCTGGCCGATGTGACCGCGGCATTCGCGGGAGCTGTGCCCCATCCGATCGGATCGCGGGTATTGAGTGCGACACGGGTCGAGGACATCGTCCGGGCCAGCGGCTGTTCGCACCGCACGGTGCAGCGCTGGTTCGAACGCAGTGTCGGCATCACACCGCGCGGCTATTTGCGCCTGATCCGTTTCCACCGCGCGATGGTGGAGGTCGCGGCGCCAACGACGCTGGCGGATCAGGCAGCAAAAGGCGGCTTTGCCGATCAGGCGCATATGGCGCGCGATTTCCGCCGGCTCGCCGGGGTCGCACCACGGACCGCACGCAACCGTGCGGTCGGCCCGTTCCTGCCTGGTGATTCCACCTAAAGCATCATGGGTTCAATCCGCGTCGCTCATGTTGAGCGGCGGGCGATCAATAGATTAACTATTTGATATATAATAATATTATAGAGAGTCGACTTATCCCGACAGCGGACTGAGATACGACACAACCGGTGTCCCATATCTCCCCCCGCTCACCCTTGGTCCTGTCGCCGGCGAGGACGATTCAACCTTCACGCAGGATCCGGCATGTCACTGCTTGCCGGATTACCCCGGCGAGCTCTGACGGTCAGAACGAATTCGAAATGAATTTACCAATTTTCAACATCGTTTTTGCAAAGTGAACCCATGAGCGGGACCGAGCTATGGCAAAGCGGACGATCGATCCTGCATGGCGCGCTGGCGTTCCAGGCCGCCGTCCTCGTCCTTTCCTATATCATCGCCGGCTTGACGATCGATCTGCTGAGCATCGCGCTGATCCTGCTGCCGCTCTTCGTCTGCGCAGGGGTCGCGTTTGCCTATCGCAATCGCACCGACGCGCCCAAGCTTGCCGTTAGCGCGGAGGCGGCGGCGATCCTGCTGACCATGTTGTCGTTGGGCACGTTGATCACCTACGCCGCCGGTGCGGCCAGTTTTCCTTTTGCCTATAGCGACGCTGAGCTCCATGCCGCCGATCTCAAGATTGGTTTCGACTGGCTCAGCTATGCGAGGACGATCAACGAGTATCCGCTGCTCTGCTGGATCCTCAAACTCGCCTATAACTCCTTCAACCTGCAGCCGCTGCTGCTCCTCGCGGCGCTGATCCTGGCCAATCAGTTCGCCAGGCTGCGTGTCTTCCTGCTGGCGATGTTCATCGCGCTCGCGGTGACCAGCATCATCTTCATCTTCTTCCCGGCGATTTCCGCTTATGGCCATTTCGGCGCGGCCGCGCGGCAATTGACCGTGATCTATCCGCCGGAAGGCGATGTTCACATTACCATCCTGAAGCAGCATATCGCGTTCCTGGAAGGGCTTCGCGACGGCAGCTTCCGGCAGGTGAGCGCGCAGACGTTGACCGGACTGATCACCTTTCCCAGTTTCCATGCCGTTGTGGCCTGCCTCTTCATGTGGGCCGCCTGGACCGTGCGCGGTTTGCGCACAGCGGCACTGGTCACCAATGTGCTGATGCTCGCCGCCTCTCCGCTGTTCGGCGCGCATTATCTGGTCGATCTGTTCGCGGGAGCGGCGGTCACCACTTTCTCGGTCATTCTGGCCAGTGCGATCTATGCGCGCGAAGCCGTCTCGCCGTCTCAATACCTGCCACGCCTGGTGCGGTTCGGCCGGCGGACGGGAAATGCCGGGGTCGCCGGTTAGCTAATTGTCAAAGCTTGGCGATTAAGCATCTCATTCCAAGCATGAGGGATTGTTAAGGCATGAGCGCATTTGGGCGTCGTCCAGGGGTAGGAGGGTCCACGACCAGCAATCGGCCCGCGTTCGGTGTCGCGCGCCCGATGCAGGGCGGCGCGGCACGTCCGGCCGAACCCGAGATCGGCGGCGAGCAATTCCCGCCCCTGCCCATGCCCGGCGAAACCGACGGCCAGCCGGCGGGCAACATGCCGGGCGTCAATCAGGATGCAATGCAGCGCCTCGCCGACCGCCAGTCCGCCTCGGGCGAAGCCGGCAACAGCCGGGTCGAGGGTTTCGAAAGCTCGATTCACAAGATCAAGGAACAGGTGCTGCCGCGCCTGCTCGAGCGCGTTGATCCGGAGGCGGCCGCGACGCTCGACAAGAATGAACTGGCCGAAGAATTCCGCCCGATCATCGGTGAAGTGCTCGCCGAACTGAAGCTCACGCTCAATCGTCGCGAGCAGTTCGCGCTTGAAAAAGTGCTGGTCGACGAGCTGCTTGGTCTCGGGCCGCTCGAGGAATTGCTCGCCGATCCGTCGATCACCGACATCATGGTCAACGGCCCGGAGCAGACCTATGTCGAGCGCAAGGGGCAGCTGGTTCTCGCCAACATCCAGTTCCGCGACGAGGAGCATCTGTTCCAGATCGCGCAGCGCATCTGCAATTCGGTCGGCCGCCGCGTCGACCAGACCACGCCGCTAGCCGATGCCCGCCTGAAAGACGGGTCGCGCGTTAACGTGATCGTGCCGCCGCTGTCGCTTCGCGGCACCGCGATCTCGATTCGTAAATTCTCCGCCAAGCCGATCACGCTCGACATGATGGCCGGTTTCGGGTCGATGAGCCCGAAAATGGCCACCGCGCTGAAGATCGCCGGGGCAAGCCGCTTCAACGTGGTCATCTCGGGCGGTACCGGTTCGGGCAAGACGACCATGCTCAACGCCCTGTCGAAGATGATCGACCCGGGCGAGCGCGTGCTGACGATCGAGGACGCGGCCGAACTTCGCCTGCAGCAGCCGCACTGGCTGCCGCTCGAAACGCGGCCCGCCAATCTCGAGGGTCAGGGCGAAATCTCGATCCGCGACCTGGTCAAGAACGCGCTGCGTATGCGGCCGGACCGCATCATCCTGGGCGAAATTCGCGGCGCGGAATGTTTCGACATGCTCGCGGCAATGAATACCGGCCATGACGGCTCGATGTGTACGCTCCACGCCAACTCCCCGCGCGAAGCACTCGCGCGTATGGAAAACATGGTGATGATGTCGGACATCAAGGTGCCGAAGGAAGCGATCAGCCGGCAGATCGCCGATTCGGTCGAACTGATCATCCAGGTGAAGCGTCTGCGCGACGGTTCGCGCCGCGTGACCAATGTCACCGAGGTGATCGGCATGGAAGGCCCGGTGATCGTCACGCAGGAATTGTTCAAGTTCGAATATCTCGACGAAAGCGCTGACGGCAAGATCCTCGGCGAGTATCGCTCGATGGGCTTGCGCCCCTATACGCTTGAAAAAGCACGGCAGTTCGGCTTCGATCAGGCGTTCCTCGAGGCCTGTCTGTAAACAGCGCCCACATTAGGCGCGTAAAGCCTTTTCTCTGGGTGGTTTATGCGGCTACGGCAGCGCGGATGCGGAGTCTCGCTGCCCTCTTGCTGCTGCTGCTGACTGCAGCCACGCCACCCGCCGATATCCTCGCGCGCGACGCCGAGGTGCGGTGGGTGCCGTTCGATTTGACGCCGGGCAACCAGATTCGCTTCACGCTCATGGTTGATGGCAAGCCGGTCAGCGCGATTCTCGATACCGGGGTCAGCTACTCGGTATTATCGCGCGCCTATGTCGATGCGGCCAAATTGAAGGTGCGCAGCGGCGGCAGCGCCAATGCGATCGGCGGCATGGTCCCGCTGGGCTGGATCGACACACAGTCGATCACTTTGGGTGGCCTGACCCGGACGGGGGGCAGCATCAGCGTTGCCACCCTGCCCGCGACCGCGACGGGTAGCGCGAGGCCGATCGAGATGCTGGTCGGGCGCGACCTGACCGCGGATTATGCGCTCGACATCGATTACGACACACGGCGCTTTCGCCTGCTTCCCTCCGGCCGGATGCCGTTCAAGGGGGCGAGCGCGCCGCTGACGGTATCGCGCGACCGGCTGGTCTATGTCAGCGAGACGACGGTCAATGGACGGCGACTGCGGCCGATGATCGTCGACACCGGCGACGGCAACAGCGTCACTCTGTCGTCCGAGGCCTGGACGTCCACTGCGATGGTCCCGACGGCGCGCACATCGACCATATCGTTCGGCCTGGGCGGGCCGATCGTCACTGACCTGATCATCGTACCCGAACTGCGCACCGGCGCATTGGTTGCCCCCTATGTTGATGTGCAGATCGAACAGAAAGGCGGCTTTTCCCACGCCATGGGCATGGCCGGCCGGATCGGGTCGGGCTTCCTGCAGAAATATCGCGTGCTGCTCGATCCAAAGGCCGGCCATATGGTGCTGGCACCAGGCGCGCAGGCGCGCGCGCCGACCATGCGATCGACCAGCGGGCTGCTGGTAACCGCCGAAAGCGACCGGTTGAAAGTCCTGCATGTGATGCGCGGCGGGCCGGCGGAGCGCGACGGTTGGCACGTCGGCGATATGATCTGCGTCATCGATGGAACGCCAGTGCCCGACAATTATCCATCCAGTCCGATTGCGACCTGGTCGATCGGTGTCCCGGGGCGGGTCGTTGCGCTCGACCTGTGCGACGGGACGCGCCGCAACCTGACGCTGCGGCATTTCTACTGACCATGGTCCTGCCGATCGCCTCGCGCTGGAAAACGGCGGCGCTGCTGTTGCTCGTCGCGCTGGCGCTGCGCATATGGGATTTCGGCAATCCCATCATCCATGTCGATGAGCAATTCTACCTGCTGGTCGGCGACCGCATCCTGCAGGGCGACATACCCTATATCGACATCTGGGACCGCAAGCCGATCGGCCTGTTCCTGCTGTTCGCCGCGATCCGCCTGCTGCCGGGCGACGGTATTCTCGCCTATCAGATCGTAGCGACCCTATTCGCGGCGGCGACGGCATGGGTGGTTGATCGGGGCGCGTTGCGGCTCGGCGCTGCGCGGACCGGCGCGCTGGCGGCGGCGATCGCCTATCTGATCTGGCTGTCCCTGCTCAACGGGCGTGGTGGGCAATCGCCGGTATTCTACAATCTGTTCGTCGCCATCGCGGCGTTGCTCACCCTGCGCCTTCCCGCCCTGGCCGAGGCGGGTGCACAGCGTGCGATCCTGAGCAATGGATTGATCGCCTGCCTGCTGGGCGGGGTCGCAATCCAGATGAAATACACGCCGGCGATTGAGGGCATGTATTTCGGCCTGGCCCATTTATGGTTCCTGCGCCGCGCCGGCGCCAGGCTGCCGGTGATAGCCGGCGCCGGTCTGGCCTGGATCAGCATGGGGTTGTTGCCGACACTGCTCGCGATCGGCGGTTATGCCTGGATCGGGCCGGACGCGCTGCGGGCCTTCTGGTTCGCCAATATCACCTCGATCGCACTGCGTCCCGGCTATCCGATCGATCAGATCGCGATGCGGCTGCTGGGCATCGTCGCGCAGCTATCGCCGCTCATCGTGGCCGCCGGAATCTCCTGGCGCTGGCGCCGGCGGTTCGGCCTGGCCGGGGAAAGCGCGATCATCGCCTGGGGCTGGCTCGGTGCCGCGCTGATCGGCTTTTGCGCGATCGGGGCCTATTTTGATCATTATGCCCTGCCGCTGATCGCGCCGCTCGCGCTGGTCGCGGCCCCGGCGCTGGGACGGTCGCCCCGGATCATGGTCGGCGCGCTGGGCCTGGCGATGCTGTTGTTCGTGATCAGGCTGGCCATGCAGCCACGCAATGCCGAAGGCGCACGCGAAGTCGCCGCGATCGTCAAGGCGAACAGCGGCACCGAATGCCCGTGGGTCGCGATCGGCGATACCATCACCTATCGTCTGGCCGATACCTGCCTGCCGACCGCCTATGTCTTCCCCAATTTGCTGCTCTACGCGACCGAGCAGGGCGCGATCGGAATCGACGAGGCGGCGGAGGTCCGGCGCATCATCGCCACACACCCGCCCGTGATCGTCACCTCGTCACGCTCGCTGAACATCTGGAACCGGGCCAGCTTCAGCGCGGCCAAATCCGCGCTGCGCGCCGATTACCGCCTCGTCTTCAGCACGCCCCGCGACGAGTATCGCACGTTGGTCTATCTGCGCCGCGATCTGACGTACAAACGCGGGACCGTTAGTCATGAAGCGCCAAAATGACGAAGATTGCGGCCGCAATCAGCGCGAGCATTTGAAGCGTCGGCCAATCGAGCAGCCCCACACGATCGAGATCGGCGCGGCGCTTGCGGCGGCGATCACCCAGTCCGGCGATAAGCGCCACCAGCACGGCAACAATGGCGGCACCCCAGAAGGGGGCCGCCGGCGATTCGAACCATGCCATTGTCAGATCAATGATCGAGTTTTTCGATCTTCTCGTTCAACCGGGTCAGCTCGGCCTTGAGCGCGGCAATCTCATCATCCTTGCTCGCCGCCGCCGCGGCAGCGGGTGTTTCGGCCGCAGCGGCAGCCGCCTTGGCGCCGGCCGAGCCAGGCTTGAACGCGGCGGTTGCGGCCTCGAACATCGCCATGTTGCGTTTGGCGATTTCGGCAAAGGGCGAATTGGCGAACGCGCCTTCAACCGCAGTCTTGAACTGTTCATGGTTACGGCGGAAGCTGTCCATCGACGCCTCCAGATAGCCCGGCACCATTGCCTGCATCGAATCGCCGTACATCGCGATTAGCTGGCGCAGGAAATTGACCGGCAACATCGTCTGGCCGCGCGATTCCTCTTCCATGATGATCTGGGTCAGCACGTTGTGCGTGATGTCTTCGTCGGTCTTAGCGTCGACGACCTTGAAATCGCGACCTTCGCGCGTCATCGCGGCAAGGTGCTCAAGCGTGATGTAAGACGAGGTCTCGGTGTTATAGAGACGACGGTTCGCATATTTCTTGATGATGACGGGGCCGTCGCCCGGTGTCTGCTTCTTCATGGGAAAGGTCCCCGCCCAAGTGGTTGGCTCACCTGTAACACCCTTTAATGCCGCACCGCAACACGGCCCGCGGCCGTTACCCTTGTTTCTGGAGATGTTGCGCAGCGAAACCGCAACATCGCCCGAGCGGCGTGAACAGGCGCTGACCGGACTGCGCGCCTATCAGGCAGCCGAGCGCGGCAAGCGGCGCAAGGCGGCTCCCATGCGCTATCGCAAGGGCCGGGCGCGATTGCGCGACTATGGGCCGAAGGGGCAAGGCCGAGAGGCCGGCGGTCGCCCGGTGGTCGTGATTCCATCACTGATCAATCCGCCCTTCATCCTCGACCTGGCGCCTGATATTTCGCTGCTGCGCTGGCTCGCCGCGCAGGGCTTTCATCCCTATCTCCTCGACTGGGGATCGCCCGGGCCGGAAGCGCGCGACATGAACGTGACCGCACATGTCGAACAATTGTTGCTGCCGCTGATCGCAAAGTTCGCCGAGCCGCCGGTATTGATTGGCTATTGCCTGGGCGGGACGATGGCGCTCGCCGCTGCCTGTGCCGCACCGGTGGCAGGACTTGCGCTGATCGCGGCACCGTGGCGCTTCGATGGATTCAGCGGAAGGGCACGCGCCGACATCGCCGAGTTGTGGCGAGCCGCGCGGCCGACCTGCGATGCGATGGGGCTGGTGCCGATGGAGGTGCTGCAGGCCGGCTTCTGGCGGCTCGATCCAGCGCGCACGATTGCAAAATACGAAGCATTCGCAGCGATGGACCCGGACAGTGCCGGTGCGCGGACATTCGTCGCAATGGAGGATTGGGCCAATGCCGGCGCGCCCCTGCCCTTCGCGGCCGGCGAGCAGATGTTCGACCAGTTCATCGGCGGCAATATGACCGGGCGCGGCGAATGGCACGTCGGCGGCCTGACGGTCGATCCGGCAAGCCTCACTTGCCCGGCGATCGATTTCGTGTCGCTAAGCGACCGCATCGTGCCGGCGGCCAGCGCCGCCGATCTGCCCGACCGGCGCGACCTCGGTGCGGGCCATGTCGGGATGATCGTCGGACGCGGCGCACGGATGCAATTGTGGGAGCCGCTGGCGGACTGGATTACTGCTCTGCCCGCGCCTAGATAGCGCCCACAATATCTGACTTGCCCGAAGGAGTTCTCCATGACCGACATCGTCATCACCGCCGCAAAGCGTACTCCCGTGGGTAGTTTCCTGGGCGCATTTGGGGCGGTCCCGGCGCATGAGCTCGGCCGCATCGCGATCGAGGCGGCGCTGGAGCAGGCTGGCGTCGACGGTGCTGACGTGTCGGAAGTGATTCTCGGCCAGGTGCTGACCGCTGCACAGGGCCAGAACCCGGCGCGCCAGGCATCGATGGCAGCCGGCGTGCCGAAGGAAATCCCGGCCTGGGGTGTCAACCAGGTGTGCGGATCGGGCCTGCGTGCGGTGGCGCTGGCGGCGCAGGCGATCGCGACCGGCGACGCGACCATCGTCGTGGCCGGCGGCCAGGAATCCATGTCGCTCAGCGCGCATGCGCAGAATCTGCGTGGCGGACAGAAGATGGGCGACCTCGCCCTGGTCGACACGATGGTCAAGGACGGGCTGACCGACGTGTTCAACGGCTATCACATGGGCATCACCGCTGAGAATCTCGCCGAACAATATCAGGTGACGCGCGGGCAGCAGGACGAATTCTCGGTCCGCTCGCAGAACCTTGCCGATGCGGCGCGCTCCTCGGGTCGCTTCCGCGACGAGATCGCTCCCGTCACGGTCAAGGGACGCAAGGGCGATACGATCGTGTCAGACGACGAATATATCCGCAGCGGCGTGACACTGGAGAGCGTGTCGGGCGTGAAGCCGGCGTTCAAGAAGGATGGTACGGTTACCGCGGCAAATGCCAGCGGTCTCAACGACGGCGCTGCGGCGCTGGTGCTGATGAGCCGCGAGGAAGCCGAGAAGCGCGGTTCGACCATCCTGGCGACGATCAGGAGCTGGGCGTCGGCCGGTGTCGATCCGTCGATCATGGGTATCGGCCCGGTCCCGGCAACGCGCCGCGCACTGGAAAAGGCCGGCTGGACTCTTGGCGACCTCGACCTGATCGAGGCGAACGAGGCGTTCGCGGCCCAGGCGCTGTCGGTCGGCAAGGAGCTCGGCTGGGACGCGGACAAGGTCAACGTCAATGGCGGCGCGATCGCGATCGGCCATCCGATTGGCGCAAGCGGCGCGCGCGTGCTGACGACGCTGATCTACGAAATGCAGAAGCGCGATGCGAAGAAGGGCCTGGCAACACTCTGCATCGGCGGTGGGATGGGCATCGCCATGTGTATTGAGCGTTAATGTTTGTGTCTCGAACATGTACGGGTTGTGGCATTTTCGCTACAGGCCTGTTGAAATAGACACGGATGGCTACCTGAACCGCTGATTAACATTGTGCGATGTGAAGGCCTCGGCAAAACATCGCATCATGCTGCGCAAGCTGCTGCTCGCGCTTTTTTTTCGGGGGTTCCGATCATATGTTGAAAACTCGCCTTTTGGCCGCCACGGCGCTCGCCGCCGGCGCCTTTGTATTTCCAAATGCTGCTTTTGCGCAGACCGCGCCCGCGGAACAGATTGCCAGCGAACCAGCGACTGATCAGGCCGAAAGCGAAGAGGCGATCGTCGTTACCGGATCACGCATCCGGCGCCCGAATCTCGAATCGACGGTGCCAATCACGTCCATTTCCGGCGAACAATTCTTTCAGCAGGGTCAAACCAACATCGGCGATACGCTGAACGACCTGCCTCAGCTCCGCAGCACCTTTGCCCAGCAGAATCCTGGCCTTGGTATCGGCATCGGCGGTCTGAACCTGCTCGATCTCCGCGGCCTGGGTACTCAGCGCACACTGGTGCTGGTCAATGGCCGCCGCCATGTTGCCGCCGATATTCTGAACAATGCGGTGTCGCCTGACATCAATACCATTCCGAACGACCTTATTGAGCGGGTCGATATCGTCACCGGCGGCAGTTCAGCCATTTACGGATCGGACGCCATTGCGGGCGTCGTCAACTTCGTACTGCGCCGCGACTATAACGGGCTGCAGGTTCGCGGTCAGGCGGGCGTCGCTGAAAAGGGCTTTGGCGGCAACCAGTACCTTTCGGCGATGTACGGCAAGAATTTCGACAGCGGCAAAGGCAACATCACGCTCCATGCCGAATATGCGCGCGCGGACCGCGTCTATGCCTCCGACATTCCGGCGTTTCGTCGTCAGGATGCTTTCGGTGTCGTCGACGCCGATGGCGGGGCGGGCATCGTAAACGGCGGTGACGGATTCCCCGACCGCACGTTCATCCGCGACATCCGCAGTGCGTCCATCCACTATAACGGCCTGGTCCCGATCGTTCAGCCGGGAGGTGCCGGGGCTCTTTGCGGAATCGGTACCGCCGCAACGAATGGCGGTCCGAACCACACTGGCACACCTTATAACTGTACCTACATCTTCAACGATGCCGGTCGCCTGACTCCCCAGACGGGGCAGCGTTACGGTGCCGGCATCATTGGTGGCATCGCCGGCGGCAATGGTCAGACCGGTCGCGAAGGCAATCTTTTGTCGGTATTACCGTACACCGAACGCTATAACTTCAATCTGCTCACTCATTATGAGTTCAGCCCGGCGGTCGAAGTGTTCCTCGAAGCAAAGTGGAACCGGGTCAATGCGGTCGGCAACAACGCTGGCCCGACAGGTATCCAGGGAACGTTCGGCCAGTTCGACTATCGCGAACGCTTCCGTCTCGATAACCCGTTTCTCAACGCTCAGGACAGCACAACGCTTCGCAACGCGATTCTGACATCGGGTTTCAATACCGACCTTTTGGCGCGCACGGCATTGACGCCAGCGGACGTCACCGCACTCAACAATGGTAGCTATCGTTTCGTCAACGCTCGGTCCTTGACCGATGTCGGCAATCGCGATGAACATTTCCAACGCGATACCTATCGCTTCGTCGCCGGTCTTCGCGGCACATTCAATGATGATTGGAGTTACGAACTCTCGGCGAACTACGGGAAGTTCAAGGAAAATATTACCACGACCGGCTTTATCGACCGGCAGCGTTTCATGCTCGCGCTCGACGCCGGCCGTAATCCTGTTACCGGGCAAATTCAGTGTCGGTCGCAATATGACCCCGCCTCCGCGTTGCCGATTCAGCGTACCGATGACGTTTCCAACGCGATCGCGGCTCGTAACGCGGCACGCCTTGCGGCCGATATCGCGGCGTGCGTGCCCTATAATGCCTTTGGTGCGCCCGATAACAGCGCGTCGATCAATTATTTCAGCCGTACATTCTCCAACCGCTCCAGCCTCGACCAGCTCGTTCTTTCGGGATACGTGTCCGGCGATCTGAGCCAGCTTTTCGAACTGCCCGGTGGCCCAGTGCGCTTCGCATTGGGCGCCGAGTATCGGCGGGAAAATGCCTCCTATACTCAGGATCCATTCGTGACCGACGGTTTCACGAACGGTGTTTCCATTCCCTCTTTCAAAGCGAAAGCTTTCGAAGTGAAGGAAGCTTACGGCGAACTCCAGCTCCCGTTGATCAAGGATCAGCCCCTCTTCCATGAGCTGACGATCAGCGCTGCGGGACGCGTTGCAAAGTATCAGGGCGATGTAGGCACGGTCTATTCCTACAATGCCGGCGCTGATTGGGCACCGATTCCCGACGTCCGATTCCGCGGCAACTTCAGCCGCGCGGTTCGTGCACCCAACGTGTCGGAAACCGGCTTCCCGCTTGTGCCGAACTTCGCACCGAATTTCGTGGATCCTTGTAACCCTTCAGCGCGCGGCGCGGGGGTTCGCGCGGCCAATTGTGCGGCGGATCTGGGGGCGCTCCTCACTCAACTGAATGATGTCACGCAGTCGCTCGCGATCGTGAGTGGCAGCAACCCGAACCTTGAAGCGGAAACGTCGGACTCGCTGACACTCGGTGCGGTTTTCCAGCCGCGTTTTCTCCGCGGCTTCAACCTGTCCGTCGATTATTATAACATCAAAGTTAAGAACATTATCGTGTCGCTCACCGCTCAGGCGATCGTGAACAACTGCTACGACTCTGCGACACTCAACAACGTGTTCTGCGGACAGTTCACGCGGTTCCGCGGTTCGGGCACTGGTCCTGCTGGTGAAACGCCGGGCCGCATCCTGGGCAATTCGCTGATCTCGGCTCCAGTGAACTTCGCAAGCCGCCAGCGGAAAGGTATCGACGTCAATCTGTCCTACCGCACCGAACTGGGCCCGGTGAAGCTCAACGCGAACCTGATCTACACCCACAACCTGAAGATCAGCAATTACCAGGACCCGATCAACCCGAACTTCGAGAACCGCGTCCTTGGTGAACTGGGCGATCCGAAGGATGAGTTCCGGTTGGACCTGGACGGACAAATCGGAGCGTTCACGCTGGGCTACCGCATGCGGTATATCGGTCCGATGTACCTCGACACTTACGAGAATTTGTACAGCTTGAACGGTCTGCCGCCGGCGAATATCGACTATGCCGATGTCGATACCTATCCAGCGGTCTTCTATCACGACCTGCGCTTCAGTGTGGATGTCGCCAAGGATTCCACTGGCAAGAATCTGAATCTCTACTTCGGCGTCGATAACATGCTGGACAAGCAGCCACCCTTCGGCAGCACGGCGACCGGCGCGAATACCGCGATTTACAACTTCCGCGGACGCAACTTCTACGCCGGGTTCCGCGCCCGCTTCTAAACCGCGATATTAGTTGATAACTTGGGGGATGAGGGCTTGCCCTCGTCCCCTTTCTTTTAAGGTTTTCCGCCGTGAGCTCGGATGCCGTGAAGTCAGCCTATGATGCTCTGGCCGCAGGCGAAGCGAGCCAGGCGGAGGCGCTACTTCGATCGGCCGGCAATCACGGTGATCCAGACGCCCTTTTCGAGTTTGCATGCTGGTATCTCGCGGGCGACAAATTGCCGCGCAATCTTCCAATGGCCAGAGGCCTGCTGAAACGCGCTGTCGAGATCGGGCATGTCGATGCGGCGCTGATGGACATAGCATTCACCGCCAACGGAACCGGTGGATCGATCGATTGGCAAGGGGCCGTTTCTCTGCTCGAAAGCGCATCGAAATCAGATGCCCTCGCCGCACAGCATCTGGAACTGCTCACTGCGATGTCGCTCGATGAGCATGGCGCGCCACTTGCGATTGCCGACGGGCAACTTCTGAACAGCGATCCGAAGATCAGGCATATTCCCGGATTCTGCTCGCCGATCGAGGCGGCTCATATCGTGTCGATCGTGCTGGGCAGCCTGGAGCCTGCGACGGTCCTTGATCCGGTGAGCGGCAAGCAAATTGCCCATTCTATCCGGACGGCCGACTACGCTACTGTTGGGCCGGCAGAGGAATCGCTGGTTGTTCAAGCGATCAATCGGCGGATTGCAGCCGCAACCGGAACCGCCGTGTTCCAAGGCGAACCAACGTCAGTGATGCGGTACGGAATCGGGCAGCAATACCGGCTTCATATGGATGCGCTGCCGGTGGCAACCAATCAGCGGATTACGACTGCAATCCTCTACCTCAATCATGGTTTCACTGGCGGTCAGACCATTTTCCCCCAGCTAGATCTCATCATTACCCCGCATATCGGTGATCTTCTGATATTCGACAACGTCGATACACTTGGCCGCCCCGAACAACTGAGCCGCCACGCGGGTTTGCCCGTGACTGCCGGCACCAAATGGATTGCCACCCGCTGGATTCGCGAGAAAAGCTACAACCCCTGGACAGACTACGGAAAGTGATCGATCTTATTGCCACCTCCGCTGGTAGCGATTCCCCAGTCCGGTCAGCAATTCATATTGCGACATGCCACTCGCCGCGGCCGCTGGCGGCAGCGCGTAATCGAGTGCCACCCAGTCGCCCTCGGTCAGGGCAGGCAGCGCCGAGACATCGATCGCGACGAGATCCATTGACACGCGGCCGAGCACCGGCAGGCGCACATCCATGGACAATGCGCTACCCCTGCTCGAAAAGCCGCGGAAATAGCCATCGGCATAGCCGAGATTGAGGATCGCGACCTCCAGGTCGGTGGGTGTGGTGAAGGTCGCGTTATAGCCGATCGATGCGCCAGCCGGCACGCGGCGGCGCTGCAGGATCTGCGCCTCGGGCGTAACCACCTGGCGGATCACGCCGGCAAATTCGGGCCGAGGAATGCCGCCGTACAACGCAAGGCCGGGGCGAGTGAGATCGAAGGCATAACTGGCGCCAAGCGCGATGCCGGCCGAATTGGCCAGGCTCATGCGCCGCGCAGCGATACGCTCGGCCAGCCCGGCAAACGAGGCACGCTGCCGCTCGTTCATCGCGTGATCGTCGTCAGCGCAGGCCAGGTGGCTCATCAACGTCTCGACCTGCAGCCCATCCAGCAGGCCGGCCATAACATCGTCGACCGACACGCCGAGGCGATTCATGCCGGTGTCGACCATCACATCGCATGGGCCGCCATTGCGCTGCTTCCAGCGCGCAACCTGGCCCTGGGTGTTGAGCACCGGCCGGGCGTATCCTTCTCCGGCAAGCGCCATATCCTCTTCACGGACACCGTGGAAAACCGATACCTGCACGCCAAGCGCAGTAAGCGGCGCCACCTCGGCCCATGTAGCGACGAAGAAGTCGCGGCACCCGGCATCGGCAAGCCGTTTCGCTACCTCGACCGCACCCAGGCCATAGCCGTCGGCCTTGATCGCAGCACCGCATGCTGCGCTGCCGCTCAGCGTGGCGAGCGCGCGCCAGTTGCTGACCAAAGCGGTGGAATCGAGGCTTAAGCGTGAAGGCGCGTTCGTCATGCCCCAGCGGTTAGCCTTGCTTGCAGGTCTCCGCTAGTCGGCGCTCGCCATGCCGGGCCGGGTTTCCGTCAATCCCCATACCGTCACCGCCAATGCCATCGCGACTACGGCCATGGTGTACCACAGCCCGGCATAGGGATCGCCGGTCTTGGCAACGATATACTGGCTGATAAAGGGCAGGAAGCCGCCGAAATAACCTGTGCCGAGATGGTAAGGGATCGACATCGAGCTGTAGCGGATCCGCGGCGGAAACATTTCCGACAACAGGGCTGCTACCGGGCCGTAAGTGATACCGGAAAGTGCGCCGAGCACGAGGATCGCGAACAGGATGACGGCAATATTGAGCGGCGCGGGCACGACCTTGTCGAGCTTGTACCCCGCCTTGGCCAGCGCCGCATCGAGGCCGGCCGGCGTGGTATCCGGGATCGGCAGTCCGCCGATCATCACCACCGTCACCGGGCTGTGCGCCTTGGTATATTGCACGCCCTTTTTCGAGAAATAGTCGAGCAGAATACCGCATTGATCGGTCTGTTTCGTCGCAAACGGACTATAGGCGCAAACGGGGCCGGAAACGATCACCGGCGCGCGCTTTGCAGCCAGGGCAAGATCGGGATTGGCGGCGCTGCCGATCGCCCAGAAGACCGGGAAAAGCAGGGCGAGGGTCAGGACATAGCCGATCACGATCGGCTTCTTGCGCCCGACCCGGTCGGACAATTTGCCGAACAGGATGAACCAGAACAGCCCCATGATACAGCCGGCACCAATGGTCAGCTGTGCAGCGGTTTCCTGAACGCGCATCGTCGTCTGCAGGAAGGACAGGACGCTGAACATCGCGGTGTACCAGATCACCGTCAGCCCCGCGGCGATGCCGAACAGGGCGACGAACAGCCGCTTGAGATTGCCGGGATAGGTGAAGCTTTCGACGAAGGGATTCTTCGCCATCTCGCCTTCGGCCTTCATCTTCTTGAACACCGGGCTTTCGGACAATTTCAGGCGCATCCACAACGACACGGCGAGCAGCAGCAGCGAGAAGAGGAAGGGGAAACGCCAGCCCCAGCTTTCCCAGAGGGCAGCCGGCAGCACCCACTTGGTCGCGAGCACGACGACGAGGCTGAGGATAAATCCGCCGACCACGCTCGCCTGGATGAAGCTGGTGTAATAGCCCGATTTTCCCTTGGGCGAATGCTCCGCGACATAGATGGCCGCGCCGCCATATTCGCCGCCGAGTGCCAGGCCCTGCAGGATGCGCAGGCCGAGAACCATGATCGGCGCGGCGAATCCGATCGCTTCGAATGACGGAATCAGGCCGACGCCTGCGGTCGCGACGCCCATCAAGGTGATGGTGATCAGGAAGGTATATTTGCGCCCGAGCTTGTCACCGAGAAAGCCGAACAGGACCGCACCCAGCGGCCGGAAGCCGAAGCCGACCGCAAAGCCAGCCCAGGCGAGCAGCGTCTGCATCGTCTCGTTCCCGGTCGGGAAAAAGGTCCGGCCGATGATGCCCGATGCGGCGAGCGTGCCGTAGATGAAGAAGTCGTACCATTCGAATACGGTACCGAGCGACGACGCGGTGATGACCAGACGGATGTCCTTCACCGACGGTTCGGACGTCATGTCGGGCTGTGACGCGATATCGGCTGTCATGGTCATGACGTTCGTCTTCTCCCCCTGATCCCCGCCGAGGTTTAGCGGGATTGGCGGGAGCGGCAAGCGTCCGTATTGGACCAATCGTTCGCACGACTGTGCGAAACGGCCGGGCCGAGCGATATTATGTCGATTGAGTGCGGGTGAAGTGCATGACCCAATTGGTCTCCCAGGTCTTGCCGCCATCGGCCGACAGAGCCTGACGCCACTGCGCGCTGCTGGCGGTGATCGCCGACCATTGGAAGCGCAGCTTGACGGGCTTTCCACGGTGCGTGTCGTCGGCAATGAAGGTGCCGACGCCGTCCTGGAAATTGCCCTTTACCGGCACGTCGATCATGTGCGGACTGCGCCCGTCGAGCCACCAAATCGCCCAGAGTCCGGTCTTGGGATCATAGGAACGTAACCCGACCGCGCGATAGGCACCGCTCGGGATATCGAGCCAATTGTCGTCGACATTGCCGACGCCGCCCATCAGCGGCTGCATGACGCAAGTGCCGTCGAAATCCTGCCATTCGTTGCTGCCGACCAACCGCTCCTTGAGGCGGCGATGCTTCACGCGCCATGATCCGATCAGGAAATCGAAATCATCAGCATGGTCATTGCCGGCAAGGGTGTTGGCGACGGCGGGTGCGGCAGTGGCGGCGCCGGCCAGGAGCGCAAGGCTGAGCATATCGCGGCGGTCGATCATCGGGCGCCCTCACTTGATGGACGCCCTCTCTAATCCCGCGATCCTGACATCGAGTGTCAGGATATTATCGACCTGGCTGATTTGTCTCGTCAGCCGTGATCGAGCATCCGAATGATCGCCGAGAAATCCAGCCCGCCCTGGCCTTCGGCGTAGAACTTCTCGTACAGTTCGGCCGCCTTCGCGCCCATCGGCGTGTCGGCCTGCGCAGTGCCCGCCGCTTCCATCGCCAGACGCAGATCCTTGAGCATCAGCGCCGTGGCGAAGCCGCCCTGATAGTCATTATCGGCGGGCGTTTTCGGACCGACGCCGGGAAGCGGCGCATAGCTGGTCATCGACCAGCTCTGGCCTGAGGAAACGCTGGCGATGTCGAAGAATTTCTGCGCGTCCAGGCCAAGTTTCTGCGCCAGCAGGAAGGCTTCGCACGTCCCGACCATGGTGATGCCGAGGAGCATATTGTTGGCGATCTTCGCGACTTGGCCCGTGCCGCTGGCACCGGCATGAATCACCGCCTTGCCCATATCGGCAAGGAAGGGCTGCGCGCGATCGAACGCCTCGGCGCTGCCGCCGACCATGAAGGTCAGCGTCCCGGCATTGGCGGCGGCGATCCCGCCCGAGACGGGCGCATCGACTGACGTATAGCCCTTGGCCGCCGCCGCTTCGGCGACACGTTTCGCGGTAGCAACGTCGATCGTCGAGCAATCGATCAGCATCGCGGCTTGCGGCGCGGCGGCGAAAATGGTGTCGGTATAGACGCTCTCCACATGCTTGCCCGCCGGCAGCATGGTGATGACCGCCTCAGCACCCTCCAGCACGTCCTCGACAGTCGCGGCCGGCAGGCAGCCGGCTTCCTTGGCGCGGGCGAGCGCGTCGGCCGATAGATCGAAGGCGCGGACGTCATGTCCCTTCTTCGCCAGATTGGCGGCCATCCCGCCGCCCATATTGCCGAGACCGATAAATGCGACGCGTGCCATGTCTTGCTCCTTGTTCCCCCAAAAGCGGGGGTCCAGATTCTTCGTTCGGAACTGCGTCCCCACCTGCGCGGGGACGCATGATCGATTATTTCCCGGTCCAGTTGCCCGGGCGCTTCTCGACGAACGCGGCCATGCCTTCTTTCTGGTCGGCGGTGCCGAACAGGGCATGGAACAGGCGGCGCTCGAACTGGATCCCCTGCGCCAGGCCGGTCTCGAATGCGGCGTTGACCATCTCCTTGTTGGCGAGCGCTGCGAGCGGCGCCATGCCGGCGATCGTCGCCGCGGTCTTCAGCGCCTCGTCGAGCAGTTCGGCCGCGGGAATGACCCGGCTGACCAGCCCTGCGCGCTCGGCTTCCTCGGCGCCCATCATGCGGCCGGTCAGGCACATCTCCATTGCCTTGGCCTTGCCGATCGCACGGGTCAGCCGCTGCGACCCGCCCATGCCGGGGCCAACGCCAAGCTTGATCTCGGGCTGGCCGAACTTCGCGGTGTCGGCGGCAAGGATGAAATCGCACATCATCGCCAGCTCACACCCGCCGCCCAGCGCGAAGCCGGCGACCGCGGCGATGATCGGCTTGCGCGTCGCGGTGAAACGCTCCCAACCGGCGAAATAATTGCCGCTGAACATATCGGCGAACGACTGGCCGGCCATTTCCTTGATGTCGGCGCCGGCGGCAAAGGCCTTTTCGCTGCCGGTCAGCACTGCGCAATGCTGGCTGTCATCGGCATCATAAGCGGTCATCGCCGCGACCAGCTCGCCAAGCACCTGGTTGTTGAGCGCATTGAGCGCCTGGGGACGGTTGAGCGTGATCAGCGTGACGGCGTCGCGCTGCTCGACGAGCAGGGTTTCGTAAGTGGCCATTGGGTCAGTCTCCGGCGGCATTGTCGAAAGTAGGGGCGGGAAGCGGGGTCCAAGCCTGGCTGGCGGGCAGCGGCTGGAAGAAGCCGTCGACCATCGCCGCGGTCACGCCTTCGGGCGTGGCGGGGTTCCAGACCGGCGCATTGTCCTTGTCGATCAGCACGGCGCGGACACCTTCGCCGAAATCGGGATGGCGGAACATACGCGCGGCGATGCCGAATTCCATCCGCATCTCATCGACGAAATGCGGCTGGCGCGGGCTTTCGACCAGCATGCGCAGCGACACCTTGCATGCGGTCGGCGATTTGGTCCGCAGGGTTTCGAGCTGCTTGAGCGCCCAGTCGGAACCATCGACCTGAAGCGCGGCCAGGATTTCCTCATAATCGTCCGAGGCGAACAGCCGGTCGATCAAGGGCAGCTGCTCGACGATCTTCGCCGGCGGCGGAACCACCGCGGCACCCGCGAGAATGGATTCGACCTTTTCCGGCGTCGCGCAAAGCTCGGCCTTGAGCGTGTCGAGCCTCTCGGACGGGATGAAATAATTGGCGAGGCCGAGCGCGATACAGTCCGCCCCGTCAAGCCGCGCGCCGGTCAGCGCAAGATATTGCGCCGCCCGCCCGCGCAGCCGCGACAGATAACGGCCACCGCCGACATCGGGGAACAGCCCGATCGCGGTTTCCGGCATCGCGAATAGGGTGCGTTCGGTGACCACGCGGTAACGGCACGGGCAGGCAATGCCGACCCCGCCGCCCATCGTCACCCCGTCCATGAACACCACCCCGGGCTTCGGGTAAGTGTACATCAAATGGTTGAGGCGATATTCCTGGAAGAAGAAGGCCTGCCCCGCCGCGTCGTGCCCCTGCGCACTGCGTGCGATCGTCACGACATCGCCCCCGGCACAGAAACCCCGCCCCTCGGCATGGTCAATCAGGATCAGGCGTACGCCACGATCCTCGCGCCAGTCGAGCAGCGCACGGGTCATTTGCTGCACCATCGGCAGGTTGAGCGCATTCAGCGCCTTGGGACGGTTGAGGCGCAGGCGCCCGGCGCCGCCCTCGCGACAGGCAAGCGTTTCGGTCGGGGTGGACATATCGTTCATCGGTACAGGCAAACTCAGTGAGTGATTGAGACATAGGAGCCCGGCGCGGGCTCGATCGGATTGGCCGGCTTGCGCGCAGCGACACGCTTGCCGGAGCCGGCCGCACTCAGCCAGCCGTCCCATACCGGCCACCAGGATCCGGGCTGCTTCTCGGCGCCGGCAAGCCACGCCTCGGCACTGTCGGGCATCGCGCCGCTGATCCAATAGCCATGTTTGTTGGCGGCGGGCGGATTGATCACCCCGGCATTGTGACCGGAACCGCCCAGGATGAAGGTGACCGGCCCGCCGAACAGCTTGCCGCCATCATAGACCGCACTCCAGGCCGAGACGTGATCGTCCTTCAGCGCGACGAGCAGCACCGGCGTCTTCACCGTCGCCAGGTCGATCGCGACCCCGCCGACCTCGAATCCGGTCCCTTCCTTGAGCGCATTGGAGAAGAGCAGCCCGCGATTATAGGATTTGAGGAACGCTTGCGGAATGCGCGCGCCATCCTCGAACCAGTAGAGCAGATCGGACGGCGGTGCGGCGCGGTCGAGCAGATAATGGTTGATCACCGACGACCAGATCAGGTCGTTCGACCGCACCGCCGCGAACAATTGCTGTAGCTCTGTCGAATCGATGAAGCCGCGCTTCTCTAGATGCGCCTCGAGCGCGTCGAGATGCGCCTCATGCACGAATGCAGACCAGTCGCGCATATCGGCGAAATCGACCATCGATCCGATCAGCGTCGCACTGCCGATCTCTTCGGCACGCCCCTTCGCCGCAAGATAGGCCAATGTGATCGCGACCAGCGTACCGCCAAGGCAGAAGGCGAACAGATCCACCTTCCCCTTGCCGGTCTTTTTGCGCACTTCGCCCAGCGCCGTGACGATGCCATCAAGGACATAGTGTTCGACGCCACAGTCACGGTGGCTCTCGTCCGGATTGATCCACGAGACGACGAACACGGTCCTGCCCTGCTCGACCAGCCAGCGCACCATGCTCGATCGCGGCTGCAGGTCGATCATGTAGAATTTGTTCACCAGCGGCGGCACGTAGAGCATCGGCTCGGCATGTACGTCGGGCGTGGCGGGATCATACTGGATCAGCTGGAACAGATGGTTCTGGAACACCACGCTGCCCGGCGTCGCGGCGATATTGCCGCCCTTGGTAAAGGCGGCCTCGTCGCTGCGGCGGCGGACGATGCCCTTGCCTGACGCCACGTCCTCGAGGAGATGCGCGAAGCCCGCGGCGAGATTGGCGCCGCCGGTTTCGACCGTGCGCTGGATCACCTCCGGATTGGTCATCGCGAAATTGGTCGGGGCGATCGCGTTGAGATATTGATCAAGCACGAACGCGGTCATTGCCTTATCGGGGCTATGCGGGCCGTCAGCGACATCGGCAACGGCGCGCAACTGCTTCGAGGCCAGCAGATAGGCATCACGAAGGCCGCGAAAATAGGGCTGCTCCTCCCACTCCGGCGCAGAGAAGCGCCGGTCGCGCGGCTTCTCCGCATCCGCCTTCGGCAGCCAGGCCTGAGTCCAGAACTCGCCCCATTCGCGCGCCGCCTGCAATTGTACGTCGAACAATTGCTTCGGATTGGCGCCAAGCCCTATGGCGAAGCCCGACATCGAGCGGAACAGCGCGAGCGGATCATAGGGCTGGCTCGCCCCGGTCGGCGCCGGCGCGCGCGCGACCTTGCCGAGCGCACTCGACACATTGGCGAGTGCGTCCTGCCATAATTGCGTGACGCTGGGCGGATTGGGCTGATTGGTCCCCCGAGTCTCGCTCATTGCCGGGTCAGCTCGCGGCCGACGATCATGCGCATCACCTGGTTGGTCCCCTCAAGGATCGAATGGACGCGCAAGTCGCGCCAGAAGCGCTCGATCGGGTAATCCTGCAGATAGCCGTATCCGCCGTGCAGCTGCAGCGCGCGGTCGACCACTGACGATCCCGTGTCGGTCGCGAGCCGCTTGGCCATCGCCGCGAAGCGCGTCTTGTCGGGCGCATTGGCGGTGACCTTGGCGGCCGCCATGTAGAGCAAAGCGCGCGCCGCCTCGAGCTCGGTCGCCATATCGGCCAGAGTGAATTGCGTGTTCTGGAAATCAGCGATCGCCGTGCCAAACTGCTTGCGGTCCCTGGTGTACTGGATCGCCTCGTCGAGGCAGCGCTGCGCACCGCCGAGCGAACAGGCGCCGATATTGAGCCGGCCGCCGTCGAGCCCCATCATCGCGATGCGGAACCCCTCGCCCTCGCCACCGACAAGATTCTCCACCGGCACACGCACGCTATCGAAGATCACCTGCCGCGTCGGCTGCGCATGCCAGCCAAGCTTGCGCTCATTGGCGCCGAAGCTGACGCCCGGCATGTCCTTTTCGATCACCATGCAGGAAATGCCCTTCGGCCCCTCCTCGCCGGTGCGGACCATCGTGACATAGACCTCATTCTCGCCCGCGCCGGAGATGAACTGCTTGGTGCCGGTCACGACATAATGGTCGCCATCCCGCACTGCCTTGGTCTTCAGTGCAGCGGCGTCGGAGCCCGATGACGGCTCGGTCAGGCAATAGCTCGCCATGCGCTCCATGGTGACGAGATCGGGGAGATATTTCTCCTTCACCGCCTGCGATCCGAAACGGTCGATCATCCATGACGCCATATTATGGATGCTGATGAACGCACTGGTCGCGGGACAGCCATAGGCCATTGCTTCCATGATGATCGCGGACTCGAGCCGGCCGAGATTGATCCCGCCGCTTTCCTCCGAGACATAGATCGCGGCGAAGCCGAGCTCGGCCGCCGCCTTGATCGTGTCCTTGGGGAAGATATGCTTCTCGTCCCACGCCGCGGCGTGCGGTGTGATGCGGTCGGCGGTGAACTTCCGTGCGAGATCCTGGATCTCGCGCTGGTCGTCGGTAAGATCGAACTGGTTGGTCATGCTGGTCTCATGTCGCTGGGGTGACGATGGGCATCGCTGTGGCGGGCGATGCCGGAACGGGAGCGGGTGTGGCGTGGATCACGCGCTCGGTGAACAGGGCTTTGGCAACCCTTATATCATTGCGCTGATACCAGCGCGGGCCGGTAATGTGGTTCTGCCAGGCGAGTTGCTCGGCAAGCGTGCCATTGGCCCAGGCGACTTCAGGCACGGCATCATAGATCGGATCGGCATAGGCGCGGTCGGCAGTGACGATCCCCCACCCGTCGTTGCGCAATGCCTCGATCAGGTCGGGCAGGAACAGGGCGGCAAGATCGGTTTCGTGCAGCAGCAGCATATGCACCGGCGAGCGGCCAAGCGTGCGCCGCATCAGCGCGTCGGAGAAGTTGGCCGACTGCACCATCGTCTCGACATAGAGCGCGCGCAACGCCGCCATGTCGACCGGCTGCCCCGCCTTTTTGGCGGTAATCGACAGCTCCTCGAGATACCAGTCCGATCCATCGACGGTGACAAAGCCGTTGCGCAGATGCCGCGCGCGCAAACCGGCGCGTACCGCATCGCGTTTCACCTTGTCGGGCCCGCCTTCATCGAGTGCCGGGAAACGAAACCAGGGGCGATAGCCGGGTCGGCCTTTCAGCCAGGCCTCGGCCTTGTCGATATCCGCGAGATAGGTCGGCGCCGATGTCTTCGAGAGGCTTGGATGAGAATAGCTGTGATCGGCAATGACATGGCCCGCCGCGACATAGCGCTCGATCCGTTCCGCATCGCCGTCGCCGCGGCTGATCCGGCCCGGATTGACGAAAAAGGCCACCTGATCGACCCGCGCCTGCTTCAGGCCCGCGATCAGCATGGCATTGCGCTGATCGATCGTCAGAAAGGCGCCCGGCCCGCGCGGCGCGTCATCGAAACTCAGCGCGATCATCTTGGCGGGCATCGCCGGCGGCATGGAACTGATCGCCACCGACGAGGAGCGCACACCGATAAACAATGCGGCGAGGATAAGAACGATCCGCATACCGGCTTACCCGAACGGCGCGCGGATGGCCGCGAGATCATCGATCTCGCACCTCGCGCCGAAAAGGGTGAGCCGGGTCGTCATGCGATATCCCCTAGCAGCGCTCGTACCGATAGGTCGCGGCGGGCGATTGCTCGGTCCGCACCAATGCTGTGCCCGCCGTCACCAGTTCGAGCGTGGTGCGCTTTTGCCAACTCCGCCCCTCGCCGGTGAAATTCAGGTCGGCGGTCATCTTGTACTGCGATTGGCGCGTCAGCGCATCGACCTTCGCGGTCGATGCGTAGAAGCTCAATTTGTCGGCGAAGACCGTCACCAGCCCTTTGGTATCGGTGCGGCTGAAATCGCAATCGGCGGGCATGATGCCCCATCGTCCGAGAAAGGCCGGCGGCAAGGTCTTCGCTTCCTTGGCAGGGCTGGGCACGTCGCTTTTCGGCAAGCCGCGCGCGGCGTCGGAGGACTGGTTCGCCGCGACGGTCGCCTCGATACTGGCCGCGGCCTGATTGTCGGAAGGCTCAGACGAGCAGGCCGCGAGGGTGAATGCCAGGACCGCAAGGCCAGCGATAGGCGGTACGCGCATCACGCCGCCGGGCATTTGGCGTAGCGATAGGAGGATGCTGGCTCCTCTTCGGTGCGGAGCAGAGTCTTGCCGCCATCGACAAGCTGGAACACGGTCTTGCTGGTCCAGGTCTGCCCCTCACCGCTGAAAGTGAGATCAGCCGCCAGCCCATTGTCCGAAATGGGCGCGATCGTCACGACCTTCGCGCGCGATTCGTAGAATTTGAGGCCCCCGGCGGAAACCGTCAGCAGGCCTTTGTTATCGTCCCGCGCCGGATCGCAATCATTCGCGGTCATGCCCCAGCGGCCCTGAAAAGCGGCCGGGAATGTCGTTGGCGATTTCGGCGCCGGCTTCCGCACATCGACGGTATTGCCGGCGGCAACGGTCGTCTCCTTCACCGGCTTGGCGGGTTTGACGGTGATGCCGTCGCTGGCGTCAGCCGACTCGTTCGACGGCGCGGCCGGGCCATTACAGGCGGCGAGCGCACAGGCCAGAATCGCGGGAATGATCAGTTTCTTGGTCATGACAAAGCCGGTGCCTCCATTTGCCGGAGAGGCAAGCCCCCCGATCGAATTCTCTGGTAACGCATCCCGCGCGAAACCTCTCCCTGGCTACCCGGTGATGCGATGGACGTCATCCGCCACGCAAGCCATAACGCCAGCGATACGACCCGGCCCATGCTTCGATCCCCCCTGCCGCATCGCCCCGGGATCATTTCCAACTGAAAATCCAGCTGAAAAACGTTTCGCAATTTCGAAATTGATCGGGGATTTTCAGCCTTGCACAGCCAGCCTGTCCGCGATGAGCTAGAGTGGGCCGGAAAGACAGCTGGGAATGGGGTCGCATGATGATCGAAACGCTGACGATATTCGGCTTGCGTTGGGCACATATTTTCCAGGTCGAGATGATCCGTTACCTGTTCGGCGCGGCCGGTGTGGCGCTGACCTATTGGCTGGCGCGGCGCTGGACCGCACCCCGGCGGATTCAGCAGCGCCAGGCAACCATGGCTGACCGGCGGCGCGAACTGTTCCTGTCGGTACAGACGGTCGCCATTTTCGGGCTCGTCGGGCTGATCGCCTTTGCCGCCATCCGCGCCGGACTCATCAGAATCGAGAAAGGCCCGATCGCCCCGATCGTTTTCACAGCGCAACTGATCGTGCTGATCATCATGCACGACGCCTATTTCTACTGGATGCATCGCGGACTGCACCTGCGCGCGCTGTTCCGCCGTGCGCATGCCGCGCATCATGTCTCGCGCACCCCGACCAGCTGGGCGTCCTATGCCTTCGCGCCGATCGAATCGGTGACCGAATCGATCTACATCCCGGCCCTGCTGATCGTCATGTCGGCGATCATGCCGGTCTATTCGCTCGCCGTGTTCATCTTCCTTGGCCACCAGATCCTGCGCAACGCGATCGGCCATTCCGGCCATGAACTGGCATGGAGCGGCTTCACGCGCAGCCGCTGGACCGGATGGCTGACCACCACCACGCACCACGACCTCCATCACAGCGAGGGGCGGTATAATTTCGGGCTCTATTTCACCTGGTGGGACCGGATGATGGGCACCGAGCATCCGCGCTACCACGAGAAGTTCGAAGCGGTGGCCGGGCGGAGCAAGATCGTATCGGACCCGGTCCTGGTCTAGGCCGCCATCCCGTGGCCGGGATCGGCGTGACGAACGCATTCTGGAGAAAATCTCCCGCGGCCATGTTGTGCGATGGACGACGCGACGCGGGCACGTCATATTATAGCGATGACTAGGCTTATCCTGCTCGACATGGCGATCCGCATGCTGGCGATCGGCCAGTTGCTGCTGATCATCATCGTAATCGGCCTTGGCCGCGCACCGCATGCGATCCGGGTGGCGACCGCGCTGCTGCTGACCGGCATCGCCTCCTACCTCGCGGCCGCAACACCGCTGTTCCGGCCGCTCGACGCGCCGCTGTGGCTGATCGTCCGCTTCTCGGCGCAAATGACGCCCTGGCTGCTGTGGACCTTTGCTCACCTGCTGTTCGAACGCCCGATCGACCGGCGCGCGGCGTTCTGCAGCGCGGCGCTGCAGGTCGGGTGTGCACTCTCCTACCTGG
>NZ_JBOHHW010000013.1:0-123437 GCF_050725575.1 Sphingomonas sp.
ACGACGGGGACTGCTGCGCTGATCATCACGGCGGCGACGAAGAGCGATGCGACGAGCGAGAAAGCAACGCGCTGAGCGGCTTCGAAACGGATGGACATGGTATCTATTCCCTGATTTTCGGCGATCCGGACCATCCGGTCACCGATGCTCAGGGAATTGCATGGAGCGTGCCAGTTTTGTAAGTGACTGTATTCGCACGATATGTAATTTTCTTACGCGCCAACGGCGCGGCGATTGCCAAATTCCGCAGTATTTTTTGCCAATAGTTGGCATTCGGAATCCCTAGCCGGCCCGGCTAAGATTCCGGCCGGCATGTTTGGCAGCATAAAGCAGCGCATCAGCCCGGGCGAAGACCGCGCCGAACGGCTCGTCCGGGGCCGCCGCGGTCAGCCCTGCCGAAAACGTGACGGCCCCCAGCAGTTCATCCGATTCACGCAGGCGGTAGCGTTTCGCGGCAACGGTTTCGCGCGCTGTCTCCAGCGTCGCCATTGCCGTGTCGCGCGGTGTGTCGGCAAACAGGATCGCGAACTCCTCGCCGCCATAACGCGCGACGAAATGCCCTTCGCAACCCAGACGCAGGGCTTCACCAATCGCCTTCAACACGCGGTCACCGACCATATGGCCGAACTGGTCGTTGACGCGCTTGAAATGGTCGATGTCGCAGACCGCGACACACACCGGCGCGCCGGTCGCCATCTGCGCGGCGTAAGCTTCCTCGAAAGCGCGGCGGTTGGGCAAGTCTGTCAGCGGGTCGCGCCGCGCATTGTCGCGCGCTTCTTCCAATCGCGCACGCAGCTCGGTCGCTTCACGCGTTGCCGCCTCGAGCCGGGTTTCGGCCGAGCGCACCCGGTCGAGCATCCGGGTGGTGATGCGGACCACCTCATCGACCCCCAGTGTTTCCGGCCCCAAAGCATCATGACGATGCCGGATCGCATCCGCGCTGGCAGCGAGGTCGCGACCGAAACCCTCGGTCTCGGCGCGCATTGCCTGTACGATGTCGGTGAAATCCTCGACTTGCATCTGAGTCTGCGCGACCAGGCCATCGCTCCTGCCGCGAAGCACCTCCTCGGTCGGCGGCGGTGGCGCGAGCGCACCGATTTCGCCGCCGAGATTCTCGATGTCGCGCCGTGACAGACGGACGCCGCCATCGGTCAGATGCGCCACCGCCCGCGCCAGCGGGCCGTGCATGTCGGTCAGCACACGATAGGCAAAGGCGTAGTGAAGCGGGTCGGGGCTGAGATGGTTGTCACGCAGGAACTCGCCGATACGCCAGAACAGCTCAGCCGACGCGTCACCGGTGTTCGCCACCCGTTTTGCACTCGCGCCCGCCATTGCCGTTCTTCACCTCTTGTCGCTTCGCGTCGCGCTCCCGGAGCACGGCACGACTTCCCCTTCCGGTCAGGGTGATAGGGTCGAACTGCTAATAACCGATGACCGAGCGTAACGACTTGATGCCGCGCCACATCACCGCGTGAAGGCGATTCCGATCCGCGCATGGCTGTCGCTGCGATCGAAATTGCTGAGCGCTTCGCCATAGCCGCTAAAGGCCTGACCGAAGAGGTAGATGCCGGCCGGGCCGAAACGGGTCAGCGGATAGGAGATGAACAGCTCGCCGGCACCCTTGCCGGTATCGACGTTGCCGCGCAGCGTGCCCGCGATCTTCAGCCCATCGGTCTGCGCGATCGAGGCGGTCAGCGACGTATAGCCCCAGTACCGGTCGATATTGGTCCCGCGACCGAGGCGGCTGGTGTAGAACCAGGCCTGCGGCGTCAGTTCGAAACGCCAGTCGTCGCCCAGGTCGAACGTCCTGCTCGCGCGCACGAAGATGCGATTGACGTCGATCGACCTGGTTCCCGCTTCGCCGTTCGAATCGTGGCGATAGCCAAGGCCGAGGGTGGTCGATCGGCCGAGCGGCAGTTCGGCGAACAGCTCGGGGCTATAGGTGGTCGGGCGGATCGGCCCCGACGGCTCGTTGAGCGCCCAGAACATCGTCTGAGTATAGGCGCCCTTGATCCGGAAGCCGTCTTCGCGGCCGATCAGCCGGACCGCAGCGCTGAACTGCATCTTGATGCCGGCGTCGCCGGGCCCCCAGACGGCATAGGTCGGTTCATAGGGCCGAATGCGATCGATCAGCGCGGTCGAGGTGCCGCTTGAACTGCGCGCCAGCGTCTCAAGCTGCGGAGTCGATTCGGCGACCATGACAGGCGCCGGTGTGGCGACCGGGGCGGCCGCGACCGCTCCGGCGGCGGCGAGGCGATAATGCAGGCGGGCAAAGCCGCCGGGCTGCACCGTCAGTGGCTCGTCGGGCGCGGCGATCAGGCGCAGCCTGGTGCCATCCTTCGCCACCGTTTCGATCGAGTCGGGTCCGGTCGCCGGTACCGCGATCTTGCCCTCGTTGAGCAAGAAGACCTCGACACCGTCCTGCGCCGCCGCCGCCGATGCCGGCGGCTCGACAAGCGGGCGGAGCTGGGCGGTGGCCGGCGTGGCAACGATCACGGCCGAGGCCGCGGCGAGGAGGAGCGTGCGCATCGCGGCGTGATGCCAGTCGTTTGTTACGGATGCGAGTCGTGATTCGCGGCTGGCGGTTGGCGTGCAGGGAAGCTAGGCGGAGGCCATGCGCGTCTCCCCATCCGATATCGCCTTTGCCGACCGTCTTGCCGATGCGGCGGGCACGGCGATCCGTCCCTATTTCCGCGAGCCCCACGGCCTGGAGGCGAAGGAAGATGCCTCGCCGGTGACCTTGGCCGATCGCGCCGCCGAACGCGCGATGCGCGAGATGATCGAACAGGCCTATCCCGACGATGCGATCATCGGCGAGGAATATGGCGTGCGCGAAGGCACCAGCGGCCGTGCCTGGGTGCTCGACCCGATCGACGGGACGCGCGCCTTCATTTCCGGCCGGCCGATCTTCGGGACGCTGATCGCGTTGGTCGCCGACGGCTGGCCGGTGCTGGGGGTGCTTGACCAGCCGATCCTCAAGGAACGCTGGCTTGGGGTGGTCGGGCGGCCGACTCTGTTCAACGGCACGCCGGCAAAGACGCGGCGCTGCCCCGATCTGGCCAAGGCGTTGCTGGCGACCACCTCGCCTGCGCTGTTCGACGATGGCCAGCTTCACGCCTTCGAGCATCTGGAGGCAGGCGTGATGAGCACGGTGCTGGGCGGGGATTGCTATAATTATGGCGGCGTCGCGAGTGGCTGGCTCGATGTGGTGGTCGAGGCGGGGCTGAAGCTGCATGATTTCGCTGCGCTGGTGCCGATCGTCGAGGGCGCCGGCGGGCGGATGTGCGACTGGTCCGGCGACCCGCTGACTGCCGACAGCATCGGCGAGGTGATCGCTGCGGGCGATCCGGCGCGGGTCGAGGAAATCCTCGAGGCGCTTGGCTGCCGCGGGCACGGCTAATTTGAGCCCGAGGGGGATTCAGAAAATCCCCAGAAACTTCTTCTTCTGGCCCTTTTTCTCCGCGTCAGATCTCTTGCCGTCCTCGGCCTTGGCGGTGGTGCCCTTGCCGACATCGTCGCGCGGCTTGCCCTTGGTGGTGGTCTGCGCCTTGGCCGTCGCCCCTGACAGGACCGGGCCGCACGCGGCCGATTTCGCATCCCCGACATCGACAAACGCGAGCACGCCGACCAGCGGCGTCGCGACCAGGCTCAATCCGAGCCCCACCCCAGCGCGCTCGACCAGCTGCGGGCTGATCGGGTTGATCGCAGGAGCGGCGAAATAGCCGCCCACGCCAACCGGCGACTGAGCGGAGATCAGGCTGAACTTCTTGCCGTCGGCGCGAAAGGCGATGTCGAGCGCCTCGTTCCGGAAGCTGAATCCGCCGCGCCCGATCATCACATTCTTCTGCGTGTCGATCAGAATCGGATCGGCGGCGGCGATGCCGTTGCGCACGGTGAAGCCGATCAGCCCGCAATTGATCTGCACCGGCTCCTTCAATTTACCCAGGAACAATTTGTACACGAAGGTGCCGAGATCGAGCTCTGAAAGCTGGATGTTGCGCGTCCAGAAACTCCCTTTGGGCAGGATGATCGCGATCCGCCCGTTCGCGTTGCTGAGCGAGTCATGCACCGTGTCGCCGATGCCGGTCAGCTTGATCCGCGCCTTGACCGTGCCGGTCGTGCCCGATTCCTCGACACCCCAGCCCGCAAGCAGCACGCCGAGCGGGGTCGGCGACAAGCGAATGTCGTAATCGGTCACCACCGCCGGCCGCCGTGCATTGATCCTGATGTCCGACGCGACATGACCACGTGCCATGTCGAAGGTCAGTGGCGACAAGGTGAGCAGGCTATTGTCGAGCCCGAGGGTCAGCGCGATGTTGGAGACCGGCAGGCTGCGCGCGCGCAAGGTGCGGACCGTATAGCGGACATCGGCATCGAAATTGCGCAGCGCATCGACCCGGAGCTTTGCGTCGGGCAGCAAGCGCGGCGTTCCGCCGACCCGGGTGATCGCCCCCGCCGCACCCTTGGCAGCGACAAGATCGGGGTTGTAGCCGATGAACGGCGCGACATCGATGATATCGAGCGTGCGCGTTGCGAGCGTCGCGGTGAGCAGCAGGCGTGGTTCCTTCAGCGCCACGGTCAGCGTGCCGGCGATATCGCTGTCGCCGAAAAAGCCGTTCAGCCTGGTGAAGCGCCATTCATTGCCCGCCTTGGTCAGCGCCGCGTTGAGCTTGTAGGTCCGCGTTTCGGGGATCGCGACACCGATCACCGCGAGCAGATCGGCCAGATTGCTGCCGCGCGCGGTGACGCGCAGTTTCGATCCTTCCAGCGCGGTCGCACCGGGCAGCGTCCCCAGAACGTCGAGCTTGGTCCGTGCGGCGTCGAAATGCAGCATCAGCTGATTCTCGCCGCCGGCGATGGTCGCGTTGGGCGACAGCAAGGCGCCCACCACCGTGAAAGGCGTGGTGCGCGCCGTGCCGGTGCCGTTCAGCCGGATCGCGCTGGCGAAGCGGCTCTCGGTCGCCTTTGCGGTCTCGATGAGGATGTCGGCCGCCAGTTGCTGGCGCGGGTCGCGATAGCGGACCTGTGTGCCGGTCACCGTCGCGGCACGGATCAGCGGCAGCTCGAGCGGCTTGCCCTTGCCCGTACCGAAGGTCCAGCTGTTGTGCTGGCGCGTTTTGTCCCACTCCATGTCGACGCGCGCGCCATCGAGTTCGAGCCGGTTGATTCGCCGCGTGCCGGAAAAGAGAAACGGCACCACCGCGCCGCGCAGATCGATCCGCTTCGCCTCGAAGAAATTGCGCGGACCGGCCCAGTCGGGATTGGAGACGCTCAGTTCCTCGGCAACGAATTTCAGGTTGATCGGGTTGAAATAGAATTGAAAATCGCCCGCGACCCTGACTGTCCGGTGCGTCGACTGGCTCGCGATGCGTTCGAAGCTGTGCTTGAGAAAGCGGCCTTTGGTGATGAACAGGATTGCCCAGGCCAATATGATCGCGATGAGCAGGCCGAGCAGGATGCGCCCGATCCAGCCGAGCGGCGTATGCTTGCGGTATCGCCGCCGGTACCATGGCATGACGGGATCCTTCGCCGCGGGCGTTGCAGCGATTTCCGGCGCGGGCGCCGTAACGGGCTCCGCCTCACTGGCGGACGGGCTCGTGACGGGTTTGTCGGGGTCGGCCATCCCCAATGCAATCATTGGCGGACATGAATCGTTCCCGATGGTTGCATTTGCGGCGACTCCCGGTTATGCGCCCGCCTTTCGCGAGTAAGAGGAACTGCCCGGCCGGTATGGGCTGCCGTGGCTGTTCATAAATCGTCGCGTTCATAAGGAGACGAAAATGCCCAAACTCAAGACGAAGAGCGGCGTCAAAAAGCGCTTCAAGCTCACTGCTACTGGTTTGTTGAAGCACGGCGTTGCCGGCAAGCGTCACCGCCTGCTGCATCACAACGGCAAATATATCCGCCAGAATCGCGGCACCAAGGTGCTGTCCAAGGCCGATACGGCAACGGTTAAGGCCTGGGCGCCTTACGGTCTCGGTTGAGCGGAAGGAATTAGACAATGGCACGCGTCAAACGGGGTGTAACCACCCACGCCAAGCACAAGCGGGTACTTGAACAGGCGAAGGGCTTTTACGGCCGTCGCAAGAACACGATCCGCATCGCCCGCCAGGCCGTCGAAAAGGCCGGACAATACGCCTATCGCGACCGCAAGGTTAAGAAGCGTTCGTTCCGCGCGCTGTGGATTCAGCGCATCAACGCGGCCGTCCGCGTCGAAGGCCTGACCTATGGCACGTTCATGCACGGCCTGAAGCTCGCTGGCGTCGATCTCGACCGCAAGGTCCTGGCCGACATCGCGATGCACGAAGGTGCGGCGTTTAGCGCCATCATCGCGCAGGCGAAGGCGGCTCTGCCCCAGGCCGCCTGAGGCGACCTGTAGCGACCGGATATGGGGCGCGGGAGGCTATGCTTCCCGCGCCCTTTTCGTTGGGATTCGAGGTTCATGATCACACTTCACGCCATGACCGACAGTGATTTCGCCTGGCTGCTCGGCGAATCGTCGGCGCGTGCCGATGGGCTGACCCAGTGCGGCGGCGGTATCGGGCCGGTCGAGGTGACCGCGATGATGCGCGATGTGACCAAAGGCGTCGCTGCGACCACTGACCGCGCCGTGGCGTGGATGATCGCCGATGGCGACACGGTGGTCGGCATGACCAGCTTCACCAAACAGGGCGGCGATGGCCGGTACGAGATCGGCTACGGCGTCGCGCCGGCGCATGAAGGGCGCGGTGTGATGACGCGCGCGATCGCGGCATTGTTGCCGATCCTGCGCGCCGATGGCCATTCCGGCTTGACCGCCGAGACCAGCGTGGACAATCCGGGCTCGCAACGCGTGCTCGACAAGAACGGCTTCGTTCGAACCGGTACGCGCGACGATCCCGAAGACGGCGCGCTCATCACCTGGGCGATTGACCTGACCAGCAATGGAAGACCCGCATGACTGACCTCGACCAGTTGCAACACGACCTGCTGGCGGCGATCCAGGCCGCCGGCGGGCTGGACGGGCTCGAATCGGTGCGGGTCAACGCGCTCGGCAAGCAGGGCGCCGTGACGGCGTTGCTCAAGACCCTGGGCGGTATGTCGCCCGACGAGCGGCTGGTGCAGGGACCGCGGATTCAGGGGCTGCGCGAGGCGGTGACCACTGCGCTGGCGGAGCGCAAGGCTTTGCTCGAACGCGCCGAGCTCGACGCGCGGCTGGCGCGCGAGACGGTCGACATGACCTTGCCGGCCGATGCGCTGCCGGCGGGCACGATCCATCCGGTCAGCCAGGTGATGGACGAGCTGGCGGAAATCTTCGCTGATCTCGGCTTCGCGGTCGCGACCGGCCCGGAGATCGAGGACGACTGGTATAATTTCAGCGCGCTCAACATTCCCGAGACGCATCCGGCGCGGGCGATGCACGATACCTTCTACTTCCCCGAGGGCGGTGAGGGTGAGAAGAAGATGTTGCTGCGCACGCATACCTCGCCGGTACAGATCCGCGCGATGCAGGCAGCGGGCGGCGACAAGCCGATCCGCATCATTGCGCCTGGCCGCACCTATCGCTCCGACAGCGACGCCACGCACACGCCGATGTTCCATCAGGTCGAAGGGCTGGTGATCGACAAGGGCATCACGCTCGGCCATCTCAAATGGACGCTGGAAACCTTCCTTCGGGCGTTCTTCGAGCGCGACGATGTCGTGCTTCGCCTGCGCCCGAGCTATTTTCCCTTCACCGAACCTTCGGCGGAGGTCGATGTCGGTTACAGCCTGGTCAATGGCAAACGCGTGATCGGCGGTTCGGACGGCTGGATGGAAGTGCTGGGCAGCGGCATGGTCCACCGCAAGGTGATCGCGGCCGGCGGCTATGATCCCGATCAGTGGCAGGGCTTCGCGTTCGGCTGCGGCATCGATCGGCTGGCGATGCTCAAATACGGCATGGACGATCTGCGCGCCTTTTTCGACGGCGATGCACGCTGGTTGAAACATTATGGGTTCTCGGCGCTGGACGTGCCCACGCTGAGCGGGGGAGTCGGCGCATGAAGTTCACCCTGAGCTGGTTGCACGAGCATCTCGACACCAATGCCTCGCTTGACGCGATCGTCGAGGCGCTGACCCGCGTCGGCCTTGAAGTCGAAGGCGTGGAGAATCCCGGCGAGAAGCTCGCCGCGTTCAAGGTCGCGAAAGTGCTGAGCGCGGAGCGTCATCCGCAGGCCGACAAGCTCCAGGTCCTGTCGGTCGATGCCGGTGACGGCCCGATGCAGGTGGTGTGCGGCGCCCCCAATGCCCGTGCCGGGCTGGTCGGCGTGTTCGGTGCGCCCGGCGCCTATGTGCCGGGCAGCGACATCACGCTGAAGGTCGCGGAGATTCGCGGCGTGGTGTCGAACGGCATGATGTGCTCGACCCGCGAGCTTGAACTTGGCGACGATCATGACGGGATCATCGAGCTGCCCGCCGATGCGCCGGTTGGCACGCCCTATCCCGATTATGCCGGGCTCAACGACCCGGTGATCGATGTCAGCGTCACGCCCAACAAGCAGGATTGCATGGGCGTGCGCGGCATTGCGCGCGATCTCGCGGCGGCGGGCCTGGGCACACTCAAGCCGTTGAAGGTCGATGCAGTGACCGGCGCGGGCGAAGGGCCGCAGGCCGGCACCGACGATCCCGACGGCTGCCCCGCCTTTTTCGGTCAGTCGGTGTCAGGCGTCACCAATGGCGCGGCGCCGGCCTGGATGCAGGCGCGTCTGAAGGCGATCGGGCAGAAGCCGATCTCGGCTTTGGTCGACATCACCAATTATGTGATGATCGATCTCGGTCGGCCGCTGCACGTCTATGACCGCGCCACGCTGACCGGCAAGCTGGTCGCGCGCAAGGCGCGTGATGGTGAGCAGGTGCTGGCGCTCAACGGCAAGACCTATACGCTCGACGCGACCATGACGGTGATCGCCGATGACGCGCAGGTGCACGACATTGGCGGCATCATGGGCGGTGAGCATAGCGGCGCGTCGGACACGACGACCGAGGTGCTGATCGAATGCGCCTATTTCGACCCCGACCATATCGCGCGCACCGGGCAGAAACTCGGCTTGACCAGCGATGCGCGGCAGCGTTTCGAGCGCGGCGTCGATCCGGCGTTCCTCGATGACGGTATCGCCATCGCCGCGCGGCTCATCACCGAGATTTGCGGCGGGACCGCCAGCCAGGTGACGCGCGCCGGGACGCCGCCGGTTGAGGCGCGGAGCATCGCCTATGATCCGGCGCGCGCGGAAACGCTCGGTGGCCTTGCGGTCGCGCCTGAGCGGCAAAAGGCGATCCTCGAAAGCCTTGGCTTCACCGTCTCGCCCGACTGGCAGGTCGGCGTGCCGAGCTGGCGCCGTGATGTCGAGGGCTATCCCGACCTGGTCGAGGAAGTGATCCGCATCGAGGGTATCGACACTGTCCCCTCGACCCCGCTGGCGCGCCTGCCCGGCGTGGCCAAGCCGACCGCCACGCCCGAGCAGAAGCTCGAGCGCCGCGTCCGCCGCGCCGCCGCCGCGCGTGGCCTTGATGAGGCGGTGACGTGGAGCTTCCTGTCCGAGGCCGAAGCCGCGCCATTCGGTGGCGGCACATGGAGCTTGGCCAATCCGATCAGCGAAGACCTGAAGGTGATGCGGCCGACCCTGCTTGCCGGGCTGTTGTCGGCAGCGGCGCGCAACCTCAAGCGTGGGCAGCAGAGCGTGCGCCTGTTCGAGGTCGGGCGGCGCTATCTTGCCGATGCCGAGCGACCGACTTTGGGCGTGATCCTCGCCGGCAATGCCCGTCCGCGCGGCTGGCGCGGCGGCCCAATTACGAAAGGGGCGGCCGGTTTCGACGCGTTCGATGCCAAGGCCGAGGCGCTGGCGCTGCTGACGACTGCGGGCGCGCCGGTCGACAATCTCCAGGTCTTCGGGGAAGCCGGCGATGCCTGGCATCCCGGGCAGTCCGGCACGCTCCGGCTCGGGCCGAAAACGGTGCTGGCTGCGTTCGGCATGGTTCATCCGATCGTGCTCAAGGCCTTCGACCTCGACGGTGCGGTGGCGGGTGTCGAGCTGTATCTCGACGCGATCCCGCCGAAGCGCGCGACTGGCTTCATGCGCCCGGCCTATGCGCCACCCGCGCTGCAGGCAGTGACGCGTGACTTCGCTTTCTTCGTCCCCGCCGACCTTGCCGCCGACGCACTGGTCCGCGCGGTGAAGGGTGCCGACAAGGCGGCGATCACGACGGCGCGGCTGTTCGATGTCTTCACCGGCGCTGGCGTCGAGGACGGCAAGAAGAGCCTGGCGGTCGAAATCACGCTGCAGCCGAACGCGAAGAGCTTCACCGATGAGGAGCTGAAGGCGGTCGCCGACAAGGTGGTCGCGGCAGCGGCGAAGCTTGGTGCGAGCTTGCGTGGCTGAATCCGGCGATCTCGACCATGAGCGCATGAAGCGCTTCATGGACTTTTTCGCCACCGAAGTGATGGCCATCCCCCGGGATAGCGACATCCATCCGTTGCGTGTGTTGCAGGCGATTGAAGAGCGAAGCCCGTCAAATGCCCGTAAGGGCTTGCGTATGGCGGTGAACGATATGGTCGAGATGAGTGAGGACTTCTCTCTCGACGAGGTCACTCGACTGGATGCTCGCCTGTCCGCGCAAGATGCACTGACTTTGTCCCAGGCTCGGCTGCAATTCTCCAGACGGCTAAAGGCAATACTCAAGCGCGGGTGGATTCGGGGCGAGATGGAGTATCATCTGGTGCGAAATGCGGCGGAATGCACTGATCAGGATATGGCATCGAAAATGTGGCCGCTGCTTGCGACGTTCGAGCTGGAGGTGAAATCCAATGCCTGATCTGCCGCTGATCCAGATCGCCGGCGACGGCCTCTCCGCCGCGATCGAGCCCTATGGCGCGGAGCTGACCTGGCTGCGTGATGCCGCGGGGCGCGATCTGATGACTGATGCGGATCCGGCCTTCTGGACCGGGCGGGCGCCGATCCTGTTTCCGATCGTCGGGCGAGTGAACAACGATGTCATCCGGGTCGATGGCGCTGAGTATCCGATGCCCAAGCACGGCTTTGCACGGCGCACCGAATTTGCCGTGGTGCGGCAGGAAGCGTCGCGCGCGACCTTCCGGCTGGTCGACAGCAGCGACACGCAGGATAATTATCCGTTCCATTTCCTGCTCGAGATCGATTTCGCGATCGTCGAACGCACGCTGACCATGACCGCGCGGATCGGCAATACCGGCGATGTCGCGATGCCGGCCAGTTTCGGCTGGCACCCGGCCTTTGCCTGGCCGCTGCCCTATGGCGTTGACCGTGCCGATCATCGTATCCGGTTCGAACAGGATGAGCCGGGGCCATTGAAGCAGATCACCGAGGGCGGTTTCCTAGCCGCGGAGGAGCGCCCGTCGCCGGTCGAAGGCGACACGCTTGTCCTGTGCGATGCGCTGTTCGAGCATGATGCGCTGGTGTGGAGCCCGATTCGCTCGCAGCGGCTGAGCTATGGCGGATCAACCGGGCCGCGGCTCGATATCGCGTTTCCCGATACGCCGATGCTCGGCATCTGGACCAAGCCCGGCGCGCATTATGTCTGTGTCGAGCCGTGGCACGGCATCGCCGACCCTGAAAGCTATGACGGCGAATTCCGCGCCAAGCCCGGCATATTCGAGCTGGCGCCGCGCGAAGAACGCCAGATCGTGATGCGCGTGACGCTGGTGCCCTGAACCAGCCGCTCGGCATATCTCTCGACTTCACGCCGGTGGAGCGGGTAGGGCGTCGCGATGACGACCCCTTCCGACCATATCTCCGACCGGCGCACCTTCGCGATCATCTCGCATCCCGACGCCGGCAAGACCACGCTGACCGAGAAACTGCTTTATTTCGGCGGCGCGATCCATCTTGCCGGCGAGGTCAAGGCGCGCGGCCAGAATCGGCGCGCGCGTTCCGACTGGATGAAGATTGAACAGCAGCGCGGCATTTCGGTCACCTCGTCGGTGATGACCTTCGAGAAGGACGGGCTGACCTTCAACCTGCTCGATACGCCGGGGCATGAGGATTTCAGCGAGGATACCTATCGCACGCTGACCGCGGTCGATTCCGCGGTGATGGTGATCGATGCGGCGCGCGGCATCGAGGCGCAGACGCGCAAACTGTTCGAAGTGTGCCGGCTGCGGTCGGTGCCGATCATCACCTTCGTCAACAAGGTCGATCGCGAGGGCCGTCCGCCGTTCGAACTGCTCGACGAGATCGCCGATATGCTCGCGCTCGACGTCACGCCGATGAGCTGGCCGGTGGGCATGGGTAGCGATTTCGAGGGCGTGTATGATCTCCATGCCAATACGCTGAGCCAGCCTGAAGGGCCGTCGCGCGAGTTCATGGGCAAGGCGTCATCCTTCACCGGCATGGACGATCCGGCGCTGGAGAAGGTCATTTCCGCTGCCGGCCTCGCAACACTGCGCGACGAGGCTGAGCTGGCAATGGGCGGTTACGGCGCGTTCGATGTCGAGGCGTACCGCGCCGGCGACCTGACCCCGGTCTATTTCGGCTCTGCGCTGAAGGATTTCGGCGTCGCCGAGCTGATCGCCGCGCTTGGCACGCATGCGCCGGGGCCGCGCCCGCAGCCGGCCGAGCCGCAGCCGGTTCTGCCGAGCCGCGCCGACGTCACTGGCTTCATCTTCAAGGTCCAGGCCAATATGGACCCCAATCACCGCGACCGCATCGCGTTCATGCGGCTGTGCTCGGGCACGTTCAAGCGTGGCATGAAGTTGACCCCGACCGGGCATGGCAAGCCGATCGCGGTGCATTCGCCGATCCTGTTCTTCGCGCAGAATCGCGAGCTGGCGGACGAGGCGTTTCCGGGCGACATCATCGGCATTCCCAACCATGGCACGCTCAGGGTCGGCGACACGATGAGCGAGCGGGCGGATGTGCGCTTCACCGGCCTGCCCAATTTCGCACCGGAAATCCTGCGCCGCGTCGCGCTGAAGGACCCAACCAAGACCAAGCAGCTGCGCAAGGCACTCGATGATATGGCCGAGGAGGGCGTGACGCAGGTCTTCTATCCCGAGATCGGCTCCAACTGGATCATCGGCGTGGTCGGCCAGCTCCAGTTCGAAGTGCTGCTCAGCCGGCTCGAGGCCGAATATAAGGTCGATGCCGGGCTGGAAATGGCGCCGTTCGACACGGCGCGCTGGGTCTCGGCGGAAAACCCGGCCGACCTCAAGGCATTCATGGACGTCAACCGCAACGCAATGGCCAAGGACCGTGACGGCAACCCGGTCTATCTCGCCAAGACGGCCTGGGACGTCGGTTATGTTTCCGACCGCTATCCCAAGGTGAAATTCGCCGCGACACGCGAACGGTAAGAAGGCTTGTTCGCGCAGAGGCGCGAAGGACGCAGAGAGGCGTGTTGGCCGAGCGGCGGAAACCATATCTCCGCGCTCTCTGCGTCTCTGCGCGAACAACCTTCCATCCGGCCACGGGCTCGGCGTGACGAGGCTGTTCTTCGCGCTGGTGGCGCTGCAGCAATGCTGCTTTTTCAACACTAAGAAAGAGCGCACCGGGCCTTAATCCGGCAGGGGATGTCATGCCCGGTCCAGTGTGATGGTTGAATCGTCGCCGGTAAGAGGATTGCGGAGACAGGGCTGAGGGGGTGGGGCTGAAGGGACGGGCGGCGGGAGATATGGGACACCGGTTGTGTCATATGTTTGTTCCGCCGCCGCCTCAGTGAGATTGAAATAATAGCGATATATATCAAGTATTTACGTTAAGTAGGCTTTAAGTGGCCCAACCAAGATCTGTCCCGCTTCAGGCCGCCGGCTCGTCCACCCAGTCCTTGCGCAGCGGCTTGACCGCCACAAAGGCGAGGACCGTTGCGATCAGATAGAAGCACGCGACGATGACCGCCGAATAGCGCAGCGCCTCTGCGCCGAAGCGCGCGGTCAGGCCGTCGGACAGTGCGCCGATCGCGACCGAGCCGACACCGAGGCCGATCAGATTGTTGATCAGCAGGAAGCTGGCCGACGCGGTCGCGCGCATATGCGGCGGCACGAGATGCTGGACCGCAGTCGTGATCGGCCCGAGCCACAGGATATTGAGCGCATTGGGGATGAGGAAGAAGCACCAGGCGATCACTGGCGAGGGCGAGAGGAAGCCGGCGACGAACAAAGGAGCGGTGATCAGCCAGGCGATCGCCGGCAGCTTGGCATAGGCGCCACGATCGGCGCGGCCGAGCCGGTCGGCGAGCAGCCCGCCGAGGTACACGCCCGATGCGCCGCCGATCAGCAGCAGCGAGGCGAAATAGAGCGCAGTGGTCTGCAGGTCGAAATGATAGCTGCGGATCAGCAGCGACGGCACCCAGAAGGCGAGGCCATAGCCGGCCAGGCTGCTCATCGCGGCGGCGAACGCCATCAGCCAGAAGCTCGGCTTGCGCGCGAGGATCGCAAAGACCGCGCTGACCGGCGCGCGGCCCGCGACCGGTGCGGCACGCTTCGGCTCCTTCACCACCCAGCGGAAGATCGGGGCGATGACCACGCCGGCAATGCCGACCGTGATAAAGGCGGCACGCCAGTCGACATAGGCGGCGATGAAGGCGCCGATCAACGTCCCGCCGGCAAGGCCGATCGGGATACCCATCGAATAGATGCCGAGAGCACGTGCGCGGCGTTCGGGCGGGAAATAATCGGCGATCAGCGCATAGGACGGTGCGACGCCGCCGGCCTCGCCGACGCCGACGCCGACGCGAAAGGCGAACAGCTGCCAGAAACTGGTCGCCACGCCGCACAGGGCGGTGAACAGGCTCCACACCGTCAGGCTGACGGTGATCACCCAGCTGCGGCTGGTGCGGTCGGCAATCAGCGCGAGCGGGATCGCCAGGGTCGAATAGAGAATGGCGAAGGCCGGACCGCCGAGCAGGCCCATTTGCGTATCGGTCAGCTTGAGCTCGGCCTTGATCGGCTGCACCAGGATGCCGAGGATCTGCCGGTCGAGAAAATTGAAGGTATAGACGAGCAGCAGCATCGCCAGCACGATGGCGGGATAGCGGCTATAGGCAGGTGCGGGGGCTGTCGGCATCATCTGTCCCTGAAACGAGAGGACCGGACGCTCGGGTTTTTCGGGCGTCCGGTCCAGTGTTCTTTTGTGGCTGTCGTCCGATCGGTCAGAAGCGGAAGCCGGCCGTCACGCTCCAGGTGCGCGGATCGCCATAATAGGCGGTCTGGATATTGCCGATCGAGGAGAATTCCTGGCCGTCGGTCTTGTAGAGCGACTGGGTCAGATTCTTCACACCGCCACGGACATAATATTTGCCGCCCGGTGCGTCATACTGGACGAAGCCGTTGAGCAGCCAGTAGCCCCGCTCGGTCAGGCCGGGGCGATTGTCGACCGACAGGAAATGCTTGTCGACGAAACGCCCGTCGGCGCCGAAGGTCAGTGTGCCGGCGCCGCCCAGCGGCACGACATAATCGGTTGAGGCCGAGAAAGTCAGCGGCGGGGCAAAGGCCGGCTGGCAGACGATCTTGCTGCCGGTCGGATTGCACGAGAAGGCGGCGGCCGGCGCGCGGCGCGCATCGTTGAATTCGAGATATTTGGCGTTGAGATAGCCAAAGGTCGACCGCAGCGTCCAATGCGTGGTCGGCCGGACCGTGGCTTCCGCCTCGATCCCCCAGATGCGCAGCTTGCCGGCGTTGAGCACCGGCAGCGCCCCGCCCAGGCCGGTATTGTTGCCGGCGCCGACCCGTGCCTGGAAGTCCTTATAATCGGTGTAGAAGGCATTGGCGGCAAGGCTGACGCGCCCGCCGAGAAAATTGCCCTTGGCGCCGGCCTCGTAGCTCCACACCGACTCCGGCTTGAAATAGGGGCGGATCGTGGCGACGCCGTTTACGACCTCGGTGACGTCGTTAAGGCTGTTGACGCGGCCGTTGAAGCCGCCCGATTTGAAGCCGCGCGATGCCGATGCGTAAAGCAGGGTATCGCGCGTCGGCTTGAACGACAATGTCGCTGACGGCGTCCAGGCGTCGAACGTCACTTCGTTGCGGGCATTGAACGGCGCGGGGAGATTGTCCGGGAAGCGGAAGACAAGGCCGTTCAGCGCACCCAGGTTCGATACGGTGGTGGTGAAGCGGTTATACTGCTTCTCCTCGCGCGTGTAGCGCAGGCCGCCGGTGAGCGAGAGCCGGTCGGTCAGCTCATAGGTGAGCTGGCCGAAAGCGGCATAGCTTTTCAGCCGCTGGTCGTCGTCGATGAAGCGCGTGAAGGTATAATGCGTTGCCGGTGTCAGTTCGAACAGATCGTCGGCATAGGCTTCCTGATGCGAGGTCACCTTTTCGTACAGATAATAGAGCCCGAACACGCCGTTGAGCCGGTCGGACGAATATTTGAGCTGCAGTTCCTGGCTGAGCTGATGCTGGCGCACGCCGACGAACACGTCGCCAAGCTCGAACTGGGTGGCGTCGATGTCGATGAAGGCGTCGGTCTTGAGCTTGCGATAGGCCGAGATCGAGGTCAGCGAGAAGGGTCCACCAAGGTCGATATTGGCGGTCAGCGACACGCCCCAGTGATCGAGGTCCTGGCCCTGGCCGGGTGCGAGCGAGGTGCGCGCCTTGTAGTCATAGGGCCCAAGCGGATTGGCCGGGCTGAGCACGCGCGTGCCGGCGGTGAAGCTGGTCGCGATCAGCGGCGCGGTGGCATAGCCAAGCGTTGGTGCGGTCTTCATCCGGGTGTAATCGGCGTTGATCAGGAATTCGACACCGTCGGTCGGCGCGATGCGCAGGATGCCGCGCCCGGCGAGCGTGTCGCGGTCATTATATTTGCGCCCGGTGGTCGGATCGGTGACCAGCCCGTCGCGCTTGTCATAGACAGCGGCAAGGCTGAGCGCGACCTTGTCGCCGACCAGAGGCGCGGAGGCATAGCCGTTCACCAGCCATTGATTATAGCTGCCATAGGTGACGCTGCCGGCTGCCTTGACCTCCGACAGGTTGGGCTTGCGGCTGACCACATTGACGGCGCCGCCGATCGTGTTCTTGCCGTAGAGCGTACCTTGCGGCCCGCGCAACACCTCGACCCGCTCGACATCGAACAGATTGAACAACGCGCCCTGGATGCGGCTGATATAGACGCCGTCGACATAGATGCCGACCGCCGGGTCGAAGGTCTGCAGCGCATCGGGCTGGCCGATGCCGCGGATGAAGATGTTCGCATTGGTCGATGTGCCGCGGCCCTGCACCAGATTGACGTTGGGCACTGATCCCTGGATCCCGGACAGGTCGGTCGCCTGCATCTTGCCGAGCTGCTCGGCGGAAATCGCGCTCACCGCGATCGGCACATCGACCAGCCGCTCTTCGCGCTTGCGCGCAATGACGACGATATCGCCTGCCTCTTCTTCCGACATTTGTGGCTCGGCACGCTGTGGATCGGCCGCCTGGCTGGCCTGCGCAAATGCGGGCATGGCGGCAAAAGCGGCGAGCGCCACACCGGCGTTGAGCAGGATATGTGCAGATCTATGGCGTGACATGTCGTCTTCCCCTCCTGATGCGCTTCGCAAAGATGCGGCCGGTATCATCCGGGTTGTGCGCCGTTCGCCGACGCTATACTGAAACATGAACCAGGTTTCAACTTAGACGTGAAGGGGCGTTGAAGATGGCGAGCGAGCGTGTCGAAATGGCAACGCAGGATGAGGTCGGGCAGGACGGACCCGGACAGGGTGGAGCCGAGCAGGGCGCGCATGACCGTGATGCCAGCGCGGCGAGCGCGGGCAAAGCGCCGCGTACCGAACGCGGGCGCCGGACGATGCGCGCGATCCTCGATGCCGCCGCATTGGAATTCGGCGAGCGCGGTTTTCATGAGGCGTCGATCAGCGGCATCACGCGCCGCGCCGGCGTCGCGCTGGGCAGTTTCTATACCTATTTCGATTCGAAGGATGCGGTGTTCCGCGCGCTGGTCCGCGACATGTCCGATCAGGTCCGCGACCATGTCGCGCCGCTGATTCGCGCCGCCCCCGACCAGCTTGCCGCCGAACGTGCCGGCCTGCTGCATTTCATCGAGTTCGTGCGCGGCCACAAGGAATTGTACCGCATCATCGACGAGGCGGAATTCGTCGATCCGGAAAGCTTTCGCCTTCACTACGCCACCACCGCCGAGCGAATCGCCAGGCGGCTTCAGGCGGCGGCGGCGCGCGGCGAGGTGCGCGGCGACGTGTCCGAGGTCCATGCCTGGGCGATCATGGGGATGAACGTGTTCCTGGGCCTGCGCTACGGCGTCTGGAAAGAAGATGTCTCGCCCGAGGCGGTGGCGGAGACGATCGGCGACATGCTCGCGACCGGAATCGCGCCACGGTAAACGGATTCGGGGTCGAGCAGTTCAGGGTTGGTTTAGGGCCGATCGTCCCGCAAGGCCTTGACCAGTATATCGCGCACCGCCTTCACAGCGCGCGTATCCGCGCCGCCGCCACTGCTGGCAGGACCGCCGCTCGCTCGCTTGCCCTCCGCCGACAGCAGCTTCTGCACGCCGCGGATGGTATAGCCTTGCTGATCGAGCAGGCCGCTGATGCGCAGCACCAGCGCCACGTCCTCGGGCCGATAATAGCGTCGCCGTCCCGCCCGTTGCAGTGGGCGCAATTGGGGGAAACGCGTTTCCCAATAGCGCAATATATGCTGCGGGATGCCCGCCTCGCGGGACAGCTCGCCGATCGTCCGGAACGCGCCCGCCGCCTTGTCGGAGACGACCGCCATGAGTCGATCAGCTGCCGCTGACGATACGGTCACGCATCATCTGGCTGGCGCGGAAGGTGAGGACGCGGCGCGGTGCGATCGGCACCTCGACCCCGGTCTTGGGATTCCGCCCGACGCGCTCGCCCTTGTCGCGCAGCACGAAGGTGCCGAAGCCCGAGATCTTCACATTCTCACCCTTGGACAAGGCTTCGCACATATGTCCGAGAATCTGTTCGACCAGCTTGGCCGAGTCGGCGCGCGACAACCCCACTTGATGATGCAGCGATTCGGCCAGATCAGCCCTTGTCAATGTACCCGCAGGCGCCATGCGACTTCCCTCCCCATAGCGTGGCAGAAACCCTGCCTAACACAATGAGGGAACACACCGAAAGGGGTTTGTGACGCTAGCGTTTCAATGGACATAAGTGTCCGTTAAAGCCGGACGACCGCTGCCCCCCAGGTGAAGCCGCCGCCCATCGCCTCAAGCACGATCAGCTGGCCCGGCTTGATCCGCCCGTCGCGCACCGCTGTGTCGAGCGCGAGCGGCACTGATGCCGCCGATGTATTGGCGTGCTGATCGACCGTCACCACGACCTTTTCCGACGCCAGGCCGAGCTTGCGCGCAGTCGCGTCGAGGATCCGGGCATTGGCTTGGTGCGGCACGACCCAGTCGACATCGTCGGCGGACAGGCCGGCGGCGGCAAGCGATTCGCCCATGACCGTGGCGAGATTGACCACCGCGTGACGGAACACTTCACGGCCCTTCATGCGGACCTTGCCGACCGTGCCGGTGGTCGAGGGGCCGCCATCGACATAGAGCAGTTCGTTGTGCCGGCCATCGGCATGGAGCTTGGTGGCGAGGATGCCGCGTTCGCCCCCGACTCGTCCGGTGCTCTCTTCCGCCTCGAGCACGATCGCCCCGGCACCGTCCCCAAACAGGACACAGGTCGTGCGGTCCTCCCAGTCGAGGATGCGGCTGAACGTCTCGGCGCCGATCACCAGCGCGCATTTGTGCACGCCGGCGCGAATCATGCTGTCGACCACCTGCACGGCGTAGAGAAAGCCGGAACAGACCGCGGCGACATCGAACGCAACGCAATCGTCGATGCCGAGCATCGCCTGCACCTTGGTCGCGCTGGCCGGGAAGGTCTGGTCGGGCGTGGCGGTCGCCAGCACGATCAGGTCGATATCCTGTGCCGACCGGCCGGCGGCGGAGAGCGCGGCACGGCAGGCATCCGCCGCCAGCGTCGCAGTGGTTTCGTCGGGGCCGGCGATGTGGCGGAAGCGGATACCGGTGCGCTCGACGATCCATTCGTCGGTCGTGTCGACGGTCTCGGCCAGTTCGGCATTCGACACGCGCCGCACCGGCAGGGCCGATCCGGTACCGGTAATGATGCTGCGAATCATGCCGCTTTAGCCTCGAAATTGCCGAGGTCCTCGGCGATGCGGCGGGTCAGATCGTCGCGCACCATCTTGGCCGCCGCGGCGATCGCGGTCGCCACGCCCACTTCATTGGCGCCGCCATGGCTCTTCACCACCAGCCCGTTGAGCCCGAGAAACACCGCGCCATTGTGATTGTTGGGATCGAGATGGTGGCGCAGCAACTCGGTCGCCGGCCGCGAGATCAGGAAGCCGATCTTCGAGCGGATCGAGCTGCGGAACGCGCGCTTGAGCAGGTCGGCGACGAAGCGCGCCGTACCCTCAGCCGTCTTGAGCGCAATATTACCCGAAAAACCGTCGCACACGATCACATCGACATCGCCGTGCGACAATTGGTCGCCCTCGACGAAACCGGCAAAGGTCATCGGCAGGTGAGTCGCGGCCTTCAGGTCGCGCGCGGCATCGCGGATCTCTTCAGTGCCCTTCTGGTCCTCGCTGCCGATGTTGAGCAGCGCGACGCGTGGGGACGCGAGGTCGAGCGTGGTGCGCGCATAGGCGGCGCCCATCACCGCGAACTGCACCAGGTTGCGTGCATCGCACTCGGTATTGGCGCCCAGGTCGAGCACGACCACGTCATTGTCGCCGAGCGTCGGCAGCAGGGCGGCAAGCGCAGGGCGGTCGATGCCGGGAATCATGCGCAGCGATACCTTCGCCATCGCCATCAGCGCACCGGTATTGCCCGACGAGACGCAGGCGGCGGCGCGGCCCTGCTTCACCATGTCGATGGCGATGCCCATCGAGGTCGTCTTGGCGCGACGCAGCGCCTGGCCGGGCTTGTCGCTCGACCCGACGACTTCCGGGGCATGGACGATCTCGGAATGCGCAGTCAGATTGGGATGACTGAGCAATCCGTCACGGATCGCCGTCTCGTCACCCACCAGAATGAACTGCATGTCCGGGAAACGCCGGCGCGCTACGGCGACCCCGGCCAGCATCACTGCCAGTCCCTTGTCACCGCCCATCGCATCGACGGCGATCCGGGAGCTGTTCGACACGTCGCTTGCTCCCTCTCGTGAAGCCTGGGTCAGCCTTCGACCGAAACGATCTCGCGGCCATTATAATGGCCACACGACCCGCACAGATTGTGCGGACGCTTCAGTTCGCCGCAATTCGGGCATTCCTGATATGATTCGATCGGCAGCGAATCATGGCTGCGGCGCATGCCGCGCTTCGACGGCGTGGTTTTTCTCTTGGGGACGGCCATTTCGGCGAAACCTTTGTCTGGATCAAAACTGCGATAAGCCCGTAACAGGCACCGCGCAACCGACGGATAAGGTCGACCGCAGGTGGCACCGGCGGCCGGACACGTCGCGAAGCGTTGCGCCTATAGCGATTCCACGCGGCGTTGCAAGCTTGTGCGCGGACTGGCAGGGTCCGCCCTCATAAGAGCAGGGGGAGAATGCCGATGGAAATGGTCATGTTACCGGTCGCTTTGGTGACCGCGGGCGGGGCGGCGCTGATCGCGCTGTGGCTGGCGATTCGCGTCGGTCAGGCACGTACCAAGGCGAAGATCTTCATCGGTGACGGCGGTGACCAAGGGCTGATCTGCCGGATGCGCGCCCAGGCCAATTTCGTCGAATATGCGCCGTTCATCATCATCCTGATCGCGCTGATCGAATTCACCGCCGGCACCTCGACCTGGTTATGGGTCGCAAGCGCGCTGTTCCTGCTGGCGCGAATCGTCCATCCGCTCGGTATGGACGGGCTGAAATATGCACGGTCGGCCGGCACGGGGGTGACTTTCCTGCTGCTGCTTGGTCTTGGCGGCTATGCCATCGCACTGCCGCTGATCGCGATGGAGCAGGCGCCCGTGAACGATCCGGTCGAGGCTGTCGTGCCCAGCGGGGGCTGAGTTTGTTTGAAATTCGCGAAAGGGCGAATTTCAAAAAGCGGCACCACCCTCCGCAGCCTTTCCATCGATGCTTCGCATCGCCGGAACCTTGGGCTGCTCCGCCCGCTCCCCCTCCCGGCCACCCATTCAGGATACGCTGTGGGTGGCCGGGAGGGGGAGTGTTGTTCTGCCCTCGGGTCGATCATGCCCCCGGCATGATCTGCAGGATGCCGGGGGTATCCTGCACCCGACGGCATTCCAACACTGGCTGGCACCGCCAAAATGCGCCGTCAGCGCATTTTCAAACAGCTACCGCTATTCCGCGAGCGCGGCATCGCTGACGAACGGATTATGCGCCCGCTCATGAGCGAAATTGCTCATCGGCCCGTGTCCCGGAATGAACGCGGTGTCGTCGCCCAGCGGCCAGAGCTTGGTCGCGATCGACTTGAGCAGCTCGGCATGGTTGCCGCGCGGGAAATCGGTACGGCCGACCGACCCCTGGAACAGCACGTCGCCGACCAGCGCGAGCTTCGATTCGGGATGGTGGAAGATGACATGCCCCGGCGTGTGGCCGGGGGTTTCATAGACATGGAAGGTCAGCTTGCCGACGGTGACCGTGTCGCCCTCGACCAGCCAGCGATCCGGCACGAACGCCTTGCCGCCCATGATGCCATATTTGGCGCCGTCCTCGGCCAGCGTCTCGAGCAGGAACAGATCCTCGTGGTGCGGCCCCTCGATCGGCACGCCCAGTTCCTCGGCGAGCGGTTTGGCCTCGCCGCAATGATCGAAATGACCGTGCGTCAGGATGATCTTCTCGACCGTCACGCCGTGATGCGCCGCCGCCGCCTTCAGCTTGGGCAGGTCGCCGCCGGGATCGACAAAGGCGCCCTTCATCGTCTCGGTACACCACAACAGGGTGCAATTCTGCTGCAGCGGGGTGACGGGGATGATGGTGGCGCGCATCGGAGGATTGGGCATGGCCCTGAAATGGTCGCGCCTTCCGCCCCCGTCAATCGTTGAGCGTCAATCGTTGAGCGTCAATTGCCGGTCGATCATCCATCGCTGGCATAAAGCCACGATTTCGCTCTACATGGCGGCGGCGATGCCGATCGACGATACTCCCTTTGTCCTGCTCGACGATGCCCGCGACGGCGGCGCGCCCGCGCGGCTGTACCGCGCGCCGCTGCGCGTCGTCCGTGCCGATCGTACGGCGGACGTGCCGGCGGCGCTGGCCGAGCTCAGGGCGGCCAGCGCGGCAGGACGCGATGCCGCCGGGTTCATGGCTTATGGCGCTGGCGCGGCGCTGGAACCAAGGCTTGCGGGGTTGGTGCGCGAAGCGGGGCAGGCGCCGCTGCTGTGGTTCGGTATCTTCGGTGCGGGCGAGCGGGTCGATGGTGACGCGGTGACGTCGCTGCTGCCCGATCCGGCTGGTGCGTGGCTCGGCGCACCCGAACCGCGCATCGATCGGGCCGCCTATGATGCGGCGATCGCGCAGGTGCTTGGCCTGATCGGGGCAGGGGATATCTATCAGGCCAATCTGACCTTTCGCGCGCGCGTTCCGGCCGCCGGCCATCCGCTTGCGCTCTACGCCGCGATCCGGTCGCGCGCGCGCGCTGGCTATGGCGGGGTGGTGTGGACCGGTGAGGAATGGCTGCTGTCCTTTTCGCCGGAACTGTTCTTCTCGCTCAAGGGAGGCGCGCTGACCGCCAAACCGATGAAGGGCACGGCGCGGCGCGGCGCTACGCCGGAGGAGGATCGTGCGCTGGCCGCGACCTTGCAGGGCGATGCCAAGCAGCGTGCCGAAAACCTGATGATCGTCGACCTGATGCGCAACGACCTCACCCGCGTGGCTGAACCGGGCAGCGTCGCGGTGCCCGAATTGTTCGCGGTCGAGGGCTATCCCACCGTCCACCAGATGACATCGACGGTTACCGCGCGATTGCAATCCGGCCTTGATGCCATCGACGTTCTTGGCGCGACTTTTCCCTGCGGTTCGATTACCGGCGCCCCGAAAATTCGGGCGATGGAGGTAATCGATGCGGTCGAGGCCGATGCGCGGGGCGCCTATACTGGATCGATCGGCTGGATCGGCGCGAACGGCGATGCGGCGTTCAACGTCGCGATCCGCACACTTCGGCTCGCCCCGGTCGAGAGCTCGGGGGCGATTGGGGCGACGATCGGGCTGGGTTCGGGCATCGTCGCCGATTCGCGCCCTGACGAGGAATGGGACGAATGCCTCGCCAAGGGGGCGTTCGTGACCGCCGGGCAGCGCGGCTTCGACCTGATCGAGACCATGGCGTTCGATCCCGAGATCGGACTGCCGCGGCTTGAGGGGCATCTGGAGCGGATGAAGGCCAGTGCGACCCTGTTCGGCTTCACCTTCGATCGCCATGCGGCGCGCAACGAGCTGCAGGCCGCGACCTTCCGCTTGCGCACCGCGCGCCGGGTGAGGCTGATGCTGGCGAAAAGCGGGGCGGTCGCGATCGAGGTGTCTGCGATGCCCGAGCTTCGTACCACGCCGATGCAGGTCGCGATCGTACCGCTGCCGGTCGCGCCGCACGACTTCCGCCTGCGCCACAAGACCAGCGACCGGGGCTTCCACGACGCGACGCGGCGGCGGTCCGACGCGGATGAGGTGGTCTTCACCGATCCGGCGGGTTTCCTGACTGAGGGCAGCTTCACCTCGATCTTCGTCGAGCGCGACGGCATGCTGGTCACGCCGCCGCTTTCGCGCGGGTTGCTGCCCGGTGTGCTGCGCGCCGATCTCATCGCCAGCGGCCGCGCGATCGAGGGCGACTTGAGTCCCGCCGACCTGGCCGGCGGCTTTCTGCTCGGTAATGCACTGCGCGGGCTGTTTTCTGCCATTGTTGCAGTTGCGAAATCGAACGCGGACGGTCTATAGCCGCGCCGCCGCTCGCGCAGGGCGGCTTCTCCAGCGAGGTTCATTTCCATGCAGCCATCCGCCGCGCTCGCCCGCATCAAGCCCTCACCGACGCTCGCGATCACCTCGCGCGTCCAGGAACTGCAGCGCGAGGGCGTCGATGTGATTGGCCTCGGCGCCGGCGAGCCCGATTTCGACACGCCCGACTTCATCAAGGAAGCCGGAATCAAGGCGATCCGCGACGGCAAGACCAAATACACCAATGTCGACGGCACGCCCGAGCTGAAGGACGCGGTGATCTTCAAATTCAAGCGCGACAACGGCCTGACCTATGCGCGCGACCAGATCACGATCAATGCCGGCGGCAAGCATACGCTGTTCAATGCCATGGTCGCGACGATCGATCCGGGCGACGAAGTGATCATTCCGGCGCCCTATTGGGTCAGCTATCCCGATGTCGTGCTGTTCGCGAACGGCACGCCGGTGTTCGTCGAGGCGGGCCCGCAGCAGAGCTACAAGCTGACCCCGGAACAGCTCGAAGCAGCGATCACGCCGCGGACGAAGTGGGTGATCCTCAACTCGCCGTCCAACCCGACCGGCGCCGCCTATTCGCGCGCTGAGCTGAAGGCGCTGGGCGAGGTGCTCGAACGCCATCCGCAGGTGTGGATCTTCGCCGATGATATGTATGAGCATATCATCTATGACGGCTTCGAATTCGCCACCATCGCCGAGGTCTGCCCGTCGCTGTACGACCGCACGCTGACCGCCAACGGCTGTTCAAAGGCCTATGCGATGACCGGCTGGCGGATCGGCTTTGCCGGCGGCGCGCCCTGGCTGATCAAGGCGATGGCCAAGCTGCAGTCGCAATCGACCTCCAACCCGTGCTCGATCGCGCAGGCCGCCTCGGTCGCGGCGCTGACCGGCGACCAGGCGTTCCTCAAGGACAATGCCGCGAAGTTCCAGTCGCGTCGCGACCTGGTCGTGTCGATGCTCAACCAGGCCAGCGGCATCACCTGCCCGCGGCCCGAGGGCGCCTTCTATGTCTATCCGGAATTCTCCGCGCTGATCGGCAAGACCACGCCCAGCGGCAAGCTGATCGACACCGACGAGGCCTTCGTCGCCTATCTGCTCGACGATGCGAAGGTCGCGGCGGTGCAGGGGGCGGCATTCGGCCTCTCGCCGGCGATGCGGATTTCCTATGCGACATCGGAAGATCTCCTGCGCGAGGCGTGCGAGCGCATCCAGACGGCCTGCGCCGCTCTACGATAATCGCCCCTACGGCAATCGCCCCTACGGCAATCGGGCGTCGGTTCCGTCTTGTTGAACAAGTGCGGATGAACGGATCAGTCAGCGGACGTTAACGCTGGGTTTCGCAAAGCCACCCTTGCAACGGCGCGGGACAATCCCGACCTGCGCATCGTCGACGGACCGGCTTTTCGGGTCCGATACGGAATTTTCGGCCTGCGCGGTGCGACGCGGGTCCATGAGGTAGTTTATGCGTAGCATCCTGAAATCGGGTTTCCTGTGGCAGTTCGTCGGCGGCTTCGCGCTGGGCGCGGTCGGCGTGTTCACGCTGAAGCCTGCTGCGACCGACACGCCGGCGACCCCCGTCGTGGCGACGGCGCCGGCGACGCGCTGATCCCGATTGGCGGGCATCCGGGCCGCCGCCCTATCCGTCGCTGATGTAACCGGACCGCATTCAGATCCGTATATGAGGTAAGAGCGCGTGTATCGGCGCTCTTCACGAGGCGGATTTCATGAACAGATTGACCATCGCAGCCGCACTTGCCGTCACGCTCAGTGCGTGCGGCGTCGCCAATGCCGAGCGTGCCGTGCCGATTCCGGCGGCGGTGCAGGATGTGCCAAAGGCCAATGGGCTGCAGACCGCCGTGCTCGCTGGCGGCTGCTTCTGGGGCATGGAGGCGGTGTTCGAACATGTGAAGGGCGTTCGCAACGTCACCGCCGGCTATGCTGGCGGCACTGCGGCGACCGCGACCTATGACCAGGTTTCGACCGAGACGACTCGCCATGCCGAGGCGGTGAAGATCGTCTATGATCCGGCGCAGATCAGCTATGGTACCTTGTTGCGGGTCTATTTCTCGATCGCGCACAACCCGACCGAGCTCAACCGGCAGGGCCCGGATACCGGCCTCAGCTATCGCTCGGCGATCTTCCCGCAAAACGCCGCGCAGAAATCGATCGCGGCCGCCTATATCGCGCAGCTCGGCGCGGCGAAGGTGTTCCCGAAACCGATCGTGACCAAATTGGAGGGCGGCGGCTTCTTCCCGGCCGAGGCCTATCACCAGAATTTCTTCGACCGGAATCCGACTCACCCGTACATCGTCAATATCGACAAGCCCAAGCTTGCCGCGTTCAGGGCCGGATTTCCCTCACTCGCCAGGTAAGAGCTACATTCCCTCTCCCGTTCGTCCTGAGCTTGCCGAAGGGCCGTTCTTCTTGTTCTTCTGCGGCAAGAAAGAACGGGGCTTCGACAAGCTCAGCCCGAACGAAAGTGGTAGATAAGCTCAACCCGAAAAACCTTCCGTGACCGTTCACGCCGCCAGTGGAAAGCGCAGCATCCGGTTGTCGACCGGCAGCATCGCCTCGGCCCCCGTGCCGATCGCGCGCACGATTTCCGGATGATCGGCGTCGAGGCCGCCGGTCAGCGAGCCGAAGGCGGGCAGGATCAACTTGGTCGCGGTCGCGACGAAACAGCGGCGCGACACATGGCGCCCGCGCACGGTGACGCGGAATTTCGGATGAAAATGCCCTGACAGTTCGGGCCGCGTCTCGCCCCGCTCGGCTTCGTGGCGCAGCACCAGCCCGTCGATCACGGCTTCGTCGACCACCTCGCCGCCGCAGCGATCGATCAATGCGGCATCGTGATTGCCGGTGATCCAGGTCCAGCGCCGCGTCGCGGTCAGCGCGCGCAGCATCGTCGCGGCACTGTCGGGCAGCCGGTCGCATCCGGCCGAATCATGGAAGCTGTCGCCCAGGCACCAGATTTCCGCCGCCTTTGTCTCATCGGCCACTGCCGTCAATTCGGTCAGCGTCGCGAGCGAATCATAGGGCGGCAGCATTTGCCCGCGCGCCGCGAACCAGCTCGCTTTCTCGAAATGCAGATCGGCGACCAGCAGCGCGCGCCGTGCGGGCCAGAACAGCGCACCTTGCGGCAAGGCGCAGAGATCATGATCGGCGAACGAAAAGGGAACCATGGCCTTGCTATGCCGTGACTTCTCCCAATGTTCAACTTGGCGATCAACGGGTTGCTTGAAATCGCTTGCGCTGCAGTGCAACAGGCGTAGAGCGCGCCGTCCCAACGACAGGCCAAAAGATGTCCTCCGGTACAGACACTTCCGGGCATTCCCCTCTTTCCCGGCTCGACATTTCCCGACCGACAACGATCGCGCTGGCGGTCGGTGCGATCGGCGTGGTGTTCGGCGATATCGGCACCAGCCCGCTCTACGCCTTTCGCGAGGCGCTGACGCAATCGGCGCGCGACGGGATCGACGCCAGCGAGATTCTCGGCGTGCTCAGCCTTGCCTTGTGGTCGCTGATCCTCGTCGTCACGGTCAAATATGTCCTTTTCCTCACCCGCGCCGACAATCAGGGCGAGGGCGGTGTGCTGGCCCTGACCGCGCTGGCGCGTCGCGCGCTGGGCCGGCGCTCGCGGATCGCGCTGGTGCTCGGCGCGGCCGGCGCATCGCTCTTCTACGGCGATGCGATCATCACGCCCGCTCTGTCGGTGCTCTCGGCGGTCGAGGGGTTGCGCACGCTGCCCGGTATCGGCGCGATGGTCGATGAACGGCTGATCCTGACGTTGACCATCGTGATTCTCGTCGCCTTGTTCGTCATCCAGTCGCGCGGCACGGCCAGCGTGTCGAACCTGTTCGGCCCGGTCTGCATCTTGTGGTTCCTGGCGATCGGCGGGCTCGGACTGTGGCATATTGCCGACGAACCCTCGATCCTGCGCGTGATCTCGCCGCATTATGCCGCGGTCTTCCTCGCCAATCACGGTGTCACCGGCCTGTTCGTGCTCGGTGCCGTCTTCCTCACCGTGACCGGTGCGGAGGCGCTGACCGCCGATATGGGCCATTTCGGCCGGCTGCCGATCCAGCTTGGCTGGTTCATGCTCGTCTTCCCCGCGCTGATGCTCAACTATCTGGGGCAAGGCGCGTTCGCGCTGAACGCGCTGGAGGCGGCACAAGCGGCGGGCACGCCGTTCACCAATCAGGACTGGTTCTTCCTGATGGCCCCGGGCCAGTTCCGGCCCTGGCTGGTCGCGCTGTCGATGCTGGCGACGATCATCGCCAGCCAGGCGGTGATCACCGGCGCCTATTCGCTGACTCAGCAAGCGATCCAGCTCGGCCTGCTGCCGCGCTTGCGCGTGCGCCAGACCTCGGCGCGGCATTCGGGACAGATCTACCTGCCCTCGATCAACTGGCTGCTGCTGGTCGGCGTGCTAGTGCTGGTCACCCAGTTCCGCAGCTCCTCGGCGATGGCGGCCGCCTATGGCATCGCGGTGACCGGGACGATGGTCGTCACCACCTGCCTTGCCTATATCGTGGTGCGGCACCGCTGGAACTGGCCGCGCCCTACCGCGATCCTGGTCGTCACGCCGTTCCTTGCCCTCGACCTGATCTTCTTCGGTGCGAACATCCTGCGCGTGGTCGAGGGCGGCTGGGTGCCGCTGGTGGTCGCGGGGATCATTGCGCTGCTGATCTACACCTGGGTGCGCGGGCGTGGCATCGTGCGGACCTTCGAACAGCGCCAGAGCGTGCCGCTGGCCGATCTGGCCGCCGCCCTGTCGCGCCGCCCGCCTGAGCGGGTCGAGGGGACGGCGGTGTTCCTCACCGCCAATCCGAACAGCGCGCCGGGCGCATTGCTGCACAATCTGAAGCACAACAAGGTGCTGCACGAGCGCAACCTGGTGGTCAGCATCCGCACCGCCGATCGCCCGCACGTGCCCGATGAGGAACGCGTGGCGACGACTGAGGTCGATGCCAATTTCGCGACCGTGATTCTGACCTATGGATTCATGGATTCGCCCAATGTGCCGAACGATCTCGGCTTTGCGCCGTCGGGCGTGCGCATGCCGATGAACCCGGCCAAGACGAGCTACTTCATTGGCCGCAACACCATCAAGCCCGCCGCGAAACAGGGCATGCCGCTGTGGCAGGACCGCATCTTCATGTTCCTGCAGCGCAACGCCAGCGACCCGACCGACTTCTTCAAGATCCCCCCGGGCAAGGTGTTGGAACTGGGCGAGCAGGTCACGGTCTAGGTCGGTTTCGAGTCGAGTTGATCCACCCTCTTCCGTTCGCCCTGAGCTTGTCGAAGGGACGACCAGGATCGGCTGCCGGCGGATATTCGAACAGGCGGCGGGAGCATCGCCCGGACCTGCATTGAGGCGGGCGGGCGGTGCATCCACCGCAAACGGAACGATGCCAGCATGATCGGCGGCAGGGATCGGCGTCGGCTGCGCTTTGGCGGCAGCGTGTTTGCATCGGCCGCCAGCGCGCGGATTTGCTCTCAGCTATGCGGCAAGTTGATCGGACCGGCGGGACCGCGGAATTCGGCATTTCGGGCGTGAAGGGTGGGAGTTTAGGAGGGCAAGATAAAAGAAACCGGCACCCTGGGGGGCCGATTTCAGGGCAAGCCCTTGCTTGCACACCGTTTAGGACGGCACCGTCATCCTGGCACCTTGATGCCGTCGGTTGCCGCAAGCCCCGCAGTCGCCACGTTTCGGGCGGCACTTTCAGCCGTGAACGGGCGGGGGCGCCTTGCGAATCGCATAAGTGTGTGCTTATGTATTGGCATGATAGAGAATGACATATTCAAGGCTCTGGCTGACCCCACCCGCTGCGCGATCTTCGAGAAGCTGGCGACCGGCAGCATGAACGCCAGCGCTTTGCGCGACGGCATGAAGATCAGTCAGCCTGCCATGTCCCAGCACCTCTCGGTTCTGCGGAGCGCGAGACTGGTGCGGGAGGAACGACAGGGGCGCTTTGTGAACTACGAGATCAATCCAGAAGGCTTGGCGCTCATAGCCGGATGGCTGGCGAAGTATCGCGCCTACTGGCCCGCGCGCATCGACGCTCTCAAAGCCCTGCTGAAGGATATGGATCAATGACCGACAGAAAGACCGACGACCATGACAAGGGCATTGAGCTTGAGTATGAAATCGATGAGCCGCCACATAAGGTCTGGCGCGCGATAAGCATTCCGGAGTTCCGAGAGAACTGGCTGCCGAAAGAGGCGTTGGCCGATCCGGAGGCTACCTCTCTCACGCCGGGGCACGAGGTCCGCTACCGGATGCGCGAAAGCGATCCGCCATTTCTGGAAAGCGTGGTCACCTTTCGGATCGCCCCCAACGCCACGGGCGGAACCAGTCTGCGGATCATTCACCAACTTGCGGACGTGAGGTTCGGTCGGATGACCCGCGCCGCCGCAAACAACAACAGCCTGCCTCTCATGCTCGCCGCCTGACGCGGCGAGCCTCCCTTTAAATTCTGGAAGATTGGAGTTCGCCGATGCGCGAAGCGATGCAACTCGTCCCTATGGTCGTAGAGCAATCAAGCAGAGGGGAGCGATCATTCGACATCTATTCCCGCCTTCTTCGTGAAAGGATCATCTTCCTCAACGGCGAGGTGAACGACACAGTGTCTGCGCTGGTCTGCGCGCAATTGTTGTTCCTCGAAGCAGAAAATCCCAGGAAGCCAATCAGCCTCTATATCAATTCCCCCGGCGGCATGGTGACGAGCGGCCTCGCGATGTATGACACCATGCGTTACATCCGCGCTCCGGTACATACGCTCTGCATGGGGACAGCCCGCTCGATGGGATCGTTCCTGCTGATGGCGGGTGAACCCGGACAGCGGGCGGCACTGCCCAATGCGAGCATCCTCGTCCATCAGCCATCCGGCGGCTTTCAGGGGCAGGCATCGGACATGCTCATCCATGCCGAGGAAATCAAACGGACCAAGCACCGAATAACGCGCCTTTATGCCGAGCATTGCGGACGCAGCTATGAGGAATTTGAACGCGCGATGGATCGCGACCGCTTCATGACCGCGGAGGAATCGCTGGAATGGGGTTTGGTCGATCGCATCCTACAGGTTCGGGAAGAAAATCTGGACGCAACGGCACCAGCATAGCCCCGGATTTAAATGGCCTGTTCATGCGTCGATTTGTTGGAAGCACTCGGCGGCGACAAGACAGGCGACAGGCGATGAAGTCCGCCTGATTCAACGCGACGATCAATCATGGCAATACGGCGCCGAACGGAACGCTGCCGGTGTGTCCGTTCCCGCTCTTTCTCAGCTTGAAGATTATGGGAAGCCGCTGGCTGTTATTGCGACAGAACAGCCAGCGGCGTTCGCTGTTACTGGCTGTTCCGCTGGCTGTTCGCTGGCTGTTATCGGATGGCCGCCATTATGGGGCCATCCAGTTGAAAAACAGGCGTAAATCTGCTCCTGAAATCCAACTTAACAGCCAGCAAAAACATTTTCCGCAATAACAGCCAGGAACAGCCAGCAATCGCCTATCCGGCGTACACCTTGACCAGGTCGTAGAGATAGGCGCGGCCGTCATAGAGCGACTTGACGCGAATCCGTTCGTTCAGGCCGTGAATGCCGTTGAAATCGGGATCGACGAAGATCCCCGGCACGCCGTACGCCGGAATGCCGATCGCCTGGAAGAAGATGCCGTCGGTCGCGCCGGTCGACATCAGCGGCAGCATCGGCACGCCGGGGAAATGCTTCGCGGCGACTGCCTTGGCCGGGCCGACGATCTTCGGGTCGAGCGGCGGCGGCACGGCGGTCGGGCGGACCGGCATGTTCATCGTCACCTTGACCTTCGGCCCGGCCAGCTCGGTCAGCTTGGCCAGCGTGGCCTCGACCGTTTCGCCGGGGAAGACGCGGCAATTGATGTTCGCGGTCGCGCGTTGCGGCAGGGCGTTCTCGGCATGGCCCGCGGCGAGCAACGTCGCGACGCAGGTCGTACGCAGCGTCGAATGCATCGTCTTGTCGCGGCTGACGAGCTTGTCGGCTTCGGCATCGTTCGGGTTGGCGAGCAGCCGGTTGATCGCATCGCCGACCGGGCCCGGCATGGATTGCGCGGTCGCGGTGAAGAAAGCGCGGGTGGTGTCGGTGAACTTGATCGGGAATTCATAGCCGCGCACCGCTTCGATCGCGTCGGCCAGTTCGTAGATCGCATTGTCGGGCACCGGCTGCGAGCTGTGGCCGCCGGGATTGGTCGTCTCGAAGGTATAATTCTGCGCCGCCTTCTCGCCGACCTGGATCGCCAGGACCTGCGGCGTGCCATCGGCGCCGGATCGTCCGCCGCCGCCTTCGTTGAGGACGAATTCGGCCGCGATCAGGTCGGGCTTGTTCTTGGCCAGCCACTGCGCGCCGTTCCAGGCGAAGGTGGTTTCCTCGCCACAGGTCAGCGCCAGCTTGATCGTGCGCTTCGGCTTGTAGCCGCTGGTCTTGAAGCGGATCATGCTGTCCGCCCAGATCGCCGACATGCCCTTGTCGTCGACCGTGCCGCGGGCATAATAATAGCCATCCTCTTCGGACAGCTTGAACGGGTCGCGCACCCAGTCCGCGCGCTTGGCCTCGACCACATCGAGATGGCCGAGCAGCAGCATCGGCTTCAGCTTCTTGTCGCTGCCGGGCAGGATGGCGACGATGCCGCCGTCCTTGGGATGGTCCGGGACCGAGAACAGGGTGATGTCGGCATCGCTATAGCCCGCCGCCTTCAGCCGCGTCGCAATCTGCGCCGATGCCTGGGTGCAGCTGCCGGTCGACAGGGCCGTATTGGTTTCGACCAGCTCCTTGTAGAGTTCGAAAAAGCGTTGCTGGTCCGGGGTCAGCGCTGGCCCCTGCGCGTTTGCCATGCCGGGCTGCAGCATCAATGCCGCCGCCATGCCGATGCCGCCGATACGCGCCAATGCCTTCATGCCCTGTCCCCGAAAAACAACGGTCCGCGATGTGCGGACCTAGTTGTAACTTGAACAGGAGGTTCCGGCAGAGCAACCCCTTGTGGCCATTCGCGGGGCGGGCAGGGAAAACAAAATCTGACGATTGGCAAAGTCGATATTGACGCGTCGGAACAAACGCATCGTATCCATGCCGAGGATCAGCGCAGGGCTATCCTCCAGTCCGAAGCGCTTGAACGGCGGAACGTCGGCCACCGCCATCGGGACGTGGTCGAACTCTATGCCGGCGATGTGCAGGTCGTTGATCATCACATAGCTGGTGTCGAGCTTCTGTCCGGTGACCGAGGTGACTGAAATCGCGCCAAGCGACTTGGCCGAGCGCCGCGCCAGGTTCAGCATGGCGAGATTGCCGATCGAGATCGGCGATCCGGTGTCGATGATCACCGAGATGCGCTCGCCATGGTAGCGCGCGTCGGTCACGATCAGCTGGCCGTACAGATTCTTGGCGCTCACCAATATGTCGCCGGGGGCGCTTGCGCTGCGTATCCGCCGGCCGGACGGGGTGACTTTCATGGCGCGCCGATCGAAGTCGATCATGATGCGATGTCCCTGCAGCGCGTCGATGCCGAGCATGCCGCGCGCGCCGATATTACCCGTCGCCAGTGCCGGCGCCTCGACATTTCTGGCCCCGAGCGTGCTGATCGACAATTCGGGGACATGCACTGTTTCGACCGTCGCGGTGCCGGCCAGCCCGATCAGCCGCACCGGCTTGCCGGCGGTGAGCGCGAGCGAGGTCGCCAGCTCGCGTGAGATGACCGAGCGTTCGGCACCCGTGTCGATGACGAATTTATACGGTCCGCTGGCGCCGATCGATACCGGCACGGTCATGCGTCCGCTATCGATATCGAGCCCGATGCTGAGGTCGGTCGAGGCGGGTGGCGGCGGGGGTGCTTCGGACGGCGACGGGCTGACCTGTCCGGTCAGCGGTGCTGCACCGGCAAGAGCGATCAGCGCGAAGGCGACCGACATCTGCATCAGGACAGGCTACGCCCGTTGCGGTCCTTTGCCAAGGCCCGTCGATCCTCCGCGAGCGGCCGGGAAAAACGCACTTCGCGATTGGCGAAATCGATCTCGACCCGGCGAAACAATTTCATCGCATCCATGCCGAGCAACAAGGCGGGCTTGTCGTTCAGCCCGAAGCGGCGAAAGGGCGCGGCATCGGCAAAGGCGACGGGAAGATTTTCGAACCCGACGCCGCCAACCTCGATCCGCTCGACCTGCATGTAATCGGCCACAATATGCCGCCAGTCACGCTGCGCAAGCTGATCTGCTGCGGCGGCCCCTTCTTGCGGATGCGCTTGCGCAGTGCGGCATTGCCCAGGCTGACCGAGGAGCCGGTGTCGAGGATCACGCGAATGCGTCCGCCGCGATAATGCGCGTCGGTGACGATCAGCTGGCCGAGATAGCTTTTGGCGCGCACCACGATGTCGTCGCCGCGTCCGCCGTCGCGCCGCGAGCGCTTGGTCGACGGAGTCAGCGTCATCCGGTCGGTTTCGAAATCGATCGCCAGCGAATGACCGCGCAAGGTGTCGATGCCGAGCATCCCCGGTGCGCCGAGATTGACCGCCTCCAGCGCAGGCGCCTCGATCGGAGGGCTGGTGATCGTGCTGACGTTCAGCGACGGAATCGTCACGGTGCCGACACTGCTGGTGCCGGTCATCGCGGTCACCCTGACGGTGCGCCCGCTCACCAGGCCGAGCGTCGTGGCAAGCTCGCGGGTGATGACGGTGCGCTCCGCCCCGGTGTCGATGATGAAGGCAAATGGCCCCGCGCCGCCGATCGTGACGGGCACCGTCATGCGCTGGTCCGTCATGCTCATGGCCAGCTCGCCGGTGGACACAGGCACGGGGGTCTGGCCGGTCAGCGGCAAGGCAAGCGCCGCAAGGATCAAGGCACGGAACAGGCGAATGAGGCAGGCTACGCCCGATCCGGACCTTTGCCAAGCCCGGGCCAGACTGCATTTTGCCCGCTCAATCGAGCCGCATCGCCTCCGCCGCCAGCACTTCCGCCTCGACCAGCAACGCGTCGTCGGCCAGGCCCGTCGCGACTCGCTCGCGCCCGATCAGAGTCAACACGGGCACCGCCAGCGGCGACAGGCGCGGCAGGTCGACATGCACCATCGTCTCGGCAGCACGATCGAGCAGGCTCGCCAGCCGTCCGACATCGGTCATTCGCGCCCGCGCGTCCGCCCAGGCCGCCTGGAGCAGCAAATGGCCCGGTTCATATTTGCGCAGCACGTCATAGATCAGGTCAGTCGAGAAGGTGACCTGCTTGCCGGTCTTGCGCTTGCCCGGATGCTGGCGCTCGACCAGTCCGCCAATCACCGCAACCTCGCGAAAGGCGCGCTTGAGCAATGCCGAGGTCTGCACCCAGTCGACGAACTCGTCCTCGAGAATATCGTGCGACAACAGGCTCGCCGGGTCGGTGATGGGATCAAGCGCATAACAGGCCAGCGCATAGTCGTTCGACACGAAGCCGAGCGGCTTCAGCCCCTGCGTCTCCATCCGCCGCGTGATCAACATGCCGAGCGACTGATGCGCGTTCCACCCCTCGAAACTGTAGATCACCATGTAATGCCGGCCTTCGCGCGGAAAGGTCTCGACCAGCAATTGCCCCGGCTCGGGCAGGCGCGAACGCAGTGCCTGGATCTCGAGCCATTCGCGCACGTCATTCGGGAAGCGCGCCCATTCGCTGCGGTCCCACAGGAAACCGCGCACCCGGTCGGCGAGGTTGGTCGACAGCGGCATGCGCGCGCCGCCATAGGTCGGGATGCGCGCCGGCCGCGCCGTCGCGCGCACCAGCAGATCCTCGGTATCGACCCCCATCACCTCAAGGCTCATGCCGGCGAAGAAGAAAGTGTCGCCCGGCGATAGGGTGGCGGCAAACCCCTCTTCGACCTTGCCGAGACTTCGGCCATTCTTGAACCGCACCGTGAGCATCGTCGCCTCGACGATAATCCCGGCGTTTAGCCGGTGCTGCGCGACGAAGCGCGGATGGCTGACTCGCCAGCTGCCGTCGGGATCCTGGGTCAGCCGCTTGAACTTGTCATAGGCCTTCAACGCATAACCGCCGTCGCGGATGAAGCCGAGCACGCGCGAGAAGGTTTCATCGGTCAGCGCCGAATAGGGCAGCGCGGAGCGGATCTCGTCGAGCATCGCGCCTTGCGTGAACGGCGCGGCGCAGGCGCAGGCCATGATATGCTGCGCCAGCACGTCGAGCCCGCCAGGCCGGAAGACATCCGGATCGAGCTCGCCCGCCTCGACAGCATCGAGCGCTGCGCGCGCCTCGAGATATTCGAAGCGGTTGCCCGGGACGAGCACCGCCTCGGACGGTTCGTCGAGCCGATGATTCGATCGCCCGATGCGCTGCAACAGCCGCGACGATCCCTTGGGTGCGCCCATCTGCACCACGCAATCGACATCGCCCCAATCGACTCCCAGGTCGAGACTGGCGGTCGCGACCAGCCCGCGCAGCTTCCCCGCCGCCATTGCGCCCTCGACCTTGCGCCGCGCCTCCAGGCTGAGCGAGCCGTGATGGATGCCGATCGGTAGCCCCATCGCATTGACCTTCCACAGGTCCTGGAAGATCAGCTCGGCCAGGCTGCGCGTGTTGCAGAAGATGATCGATGTCTTGTGCAGCTCGATCTCCGCCATCACCTGTTCGGCGGCGTAGCGCCCGGAATGGCCCGACCACGGTACGCGACCCTCGGGAAGCAGGATGGTGATGTTCGGATCGGCGCCCGGCTCGCCCTCGACCAGCGCGACCTGGTCGATATCGCCATCGGGCGCGATCCAGGCGCGATAGCCATCGGGGTCGGCGACCGTTGCCGACAGCGCGACGCGGCGCAGGCCCGGCGCGATCGCCTGCAGCCGCGCCATGCACAGCGACAACAGGTCGCCGCGCTTGCCGGTGGCAAAGGCATGGACCTCATCGACGACGATCGTCCTCAGCTCCTCGAACATCAGGAAACTGTCGGGATAGCTCAGCAACAGGCTGAGCGATTCGGGCGTGGTGAGCAGGATCTGCGGCGGCCGGATGCGCTGCCGGGCCTTGCGGTCCGAGGGCGTGTCGCCAGTGCGCGTCTCGACCCGGATATCGAGCCCCATCTCCTCGATCGGGGTGAGCAGGTTGCGCTGCACATCGACCGCCAGCGCCTTCAGCGGCGAGACATAGAGCGTGTGCAGCCCGGACGTCGGCGCTTCGATCAGCTCGGTCAGGGTCGGCAGGAACCCGGCCAGCGTCTTGCCCGCGCCGGTCGCCGCGACGAGCAGCCCATGCCGCCCGGCGCGTCCGACCTCGAGCATGTCGAGCTGGTGCCGGCGCGGCGCCCAGCCCCGCGCGGCGAACCAGTCGGCCAGGGGAGCAGGCAGGGCGGTCAAGGCGCCGGCGGCGATCCGGCCGGGCGGGTGATCAGCGTCGGCGCTGCCTCGCCCTTTGTCGACAGTCGGGCGCGTTCGGCCTGGGGCCGATCCTGCAGCGACAGCCAGGCCTCGTCACCCTTGGTGCCGATTCGCCAGGCTTCGGCATATTGGCCGACCCGATTGGCGTAGTTGACGGTGACGCCGGCAAAGCCGCTCTGCTCGTTGACGATCATCGACACGGCATCGCCGCCCGGCCGGTCAAGCGCGACCACGCCGCGGCCATTGTCGAGATAGGACATGGCGCCGCGTTCGGAGCCGTTCCGGTCGTGCAGCACCAGGCCATAGCCGGCCGCGACGCGTGGATAAGTCTTCCCATCGAGCCGCGGTAGTGGCTCCTCGCCGACCACCACCCGGTCCTCGCCATCGGGGCCAAGCACGACGATCGAGGCAGTCTGCCCGTCGGTGCGCTTGCGCCCTTCGGTCGGCGGTGGCGCACCGATCAGGATACGTGGCTTGCCCGTTGCATCGACGATGCGGATCCCCTGCGCTTCGATCGTCTTCGGCGTGCCGGTCGTGAAAGCGGAGAGCGCGACGCCCATGACGGTCAATCCCATCGCCAGCAGCGCGATCCGCTGATGCCGCACCTGCCGCTCGAGCCGTTCGAGGCGCGTATCCGAATCGACCATCATCAAACTCTCCCTTGCGCGCCGGTGGAACCGCGGTGGCATCCCGACCATATAGGCATGATGGCAAAGCTCGGCGACTGGATCGATCCGCAACCGCACGGCATCTATGTGAAGCCCGCCGATATCTGGGTCGATCCCGCACGCCCGAGCCCGCGCGCGCTGGTCACGCATGGCCATGCCGATCATGCGCGCGGCGGGCACGGCACGGTGTGGGCGACGCGCGAGACGCTCGCGATCATGGAGACGCGCTATGGACCCCAGGCGGGCCATCCGGTCGCTTATGGCGAAACGCTGGCGATGGGCGATGTGCAGGTCAGCTTCGTGCCCGCCGGCCATGTCCTCGGCTCGGCGCAGATCCTGCTTGAGCATCGCGGCGAGCGGATCGTCGTGTCGGGCGATTACAAGCGCCGCGCCGACCCGACCTGCGCGCCGTTCGAACCGGTCAGATGCGATGTGTTCATCACTGAGGCGACCTTCGGCCTGCCGGTGTTCCGCCACCCCGAGACCGGCGACGAGATCGACAAGCTGCTCGCCGCGCTGCACGCCAATCCCGAGCGTTGCGTACTGGTTGGCGCCTATGCACTGGGTAAGGCGCAACGCGTGATCCGCGAGCTGCGCGACCGCGGCCATGCCGCGCCGATCTATCTTCACGGCGCGGTGCAGCGGCTGTGCGATCTCTATGTCGAACTGGGCGTCGATCTTGGCGAGCTGATCCCCGCGACCGGCGTGCCCAAGGCGGCAATCAAGGGGCATATCGTCATTGCCCCGCCATCCGCGCTCAACGATCGCTGGTCACGTCGCCTGCCCGACCCGATCACCGCGATGGCCAGCGGCTGGATGCGCGTCCGCCAGCGCGCGGTGCAACGCAATGTCGAGCTGCCGCTGATCCTCTCCGATCATGCCGATTGGGACGAACTGACCGAAACGCTGACCGAGATCGCCCCGAAGGAAGTATGGGTCACCCATGGCCGGGAGGATGCGCTGGTTCATTGGTGCCAGACGCGCCAGATCAAGGCGCGCGCGCTGGCGCTGGTCGGCTATGAGGATGAAGACGACTAGCCGGCAGGTGTCGGCGGATTACCCACCGCCTCCCACTCTTCCAGGATCTGCAGCCGCGCCTGATGGCCCTGCCGGACCAGCGGGAGCAGCGGGCCGAAGATGATATGGAGCGGCGGTTCGGGCGCATCGACGATCTTGAACACGGCGTCGATCGTGGTTGCCGGATCGCCGAACATCTCCGGCGTGAACACCGCTGCGAGCTGCTCGCGCATCGGATCATAGGCCGCAATCGGCGCGGCACGCGTCATTGAGGTTTCGGACATGAAATCGGTGGCGAATGGCCCGGGCTCGATCAGCGTCACCCTGATCCCGAAACCGGCGACTTCCTTGGCGAGCGCACCGATCAGCCCCTCGACCGCGAATTTTGACGCGTGATAAATGCCGCCAAGCGGAAAGGTCGCCAGCCCGGCAACGCTCGAAACCGCGATGATATGGCCGCTTTTCTGTTCGCGCAGCAGCGGGAGCGCCGCCTTTGCCACCGACAGGGTGCCGAGTACATTGGTGTCGAGATTGGCGCGGGCCTCATCCAGGCTCACTTCTTCGACTGCACCGCTCACGCCATAGCCGGCATTGCTCAGGACAATATCGAGACGCCCGAAGTGCTGATGGGCGTGGTTGACCGCAGCGACGACGGCGTCGTGATCGGTGACATCGACACGCAGCGGCAGCACGCTGTTGCCGTACCGGCCGACAAGATCGTCAAGCGCCGACACATCGCGCGCGGTGGCGGCAACCCGGTCGCCGCGCTTCAGCGCCGCCTCGGTCCACAAACGGCCGAAGCCGCGCGACGCGCCGGTCACGAACCAGATTTTCTCATTGGGCATGGCAACGACTCCACATTTACGAACTGACACTTTTAGTCAATCCGTCAGATAGGAACGTTGACATTTATCGTCAAGGTGTAAAAACGGAGCCATGACTGGTGCGACGACCGCCGCGCAAAAACGCCGGGAACAGGTGATTCAGGCCGCGATCGGCGTGTTCCTGCGCTATGGCTATGCGCGCACGACGATGAGTGACATCGCTCAGGCGGCGGCCCTGACCCGGCCGACGCTCTATTTGACCTTCCCGGATAAGGAGCAGGTGTTCCGCGCCGTGCTCGATACGATGTCGGCGGACATGTTCGCGGCGATTCGCGCCGGGCTGCCCGACCATATCGGGCTCGAAGCGAAACTTCGCTTCGCCTGCGAAAGTTGGGGCGTCGGTGGCCTGGAAATGGTCCTGGCCAATCCCGATGCCAAGGATATGTTCGACCTGTGCTTCGAGCCGGTGCAGGACAGCTACGCCGGGTTCCAGGCGATCCTGGTCGACATCCTGGCAGAGCCGCTCCGCCACGCCGGATTCGAGATCACGGCCGAAGAACTCGCCCGCATCATCCTGTTCAGCATCAAGGGCTTCAAGGACACGGCGCAGAGCGGCGCGGACATGCGCCGGCTGATTGCGGCGCATGTCACCGTCATCGCGGCGGCGATCGACCGGGGCGCGGGGTGATGCGTTGCGGCGCTATGAGACGGGCGCTGCCTCGTACATCGTGATCGCTTCGCTCTCGGCCGCCAGCGTGCGTACCGCGGCGATGAAGTCGACCGATCCGGGCTGCACGAAATGGGTCTTCAGCGCTACCATGTCGCGCCAGCGTTCGTAGAAGAACAGCCGCAGCGGATTTTCGCAATCGACCTGCACTGAATGACTGATGCACCCGTCCTCGGTGCGCGAGCGATGGACATGATCGAGGCTCGCCTGGCGCAGGGCGTCGAAGCTGTCGGGATGAGCGGTGACGCTGCCGGTGACGATGATCATGCTTTTCCTCCTGCCGCCTTGCGCCAGCCATCGTTGCTGCGATGGCTGGCCAATCCGATCGCCTGAAACGGATCGATATCATCGCCACCCTGCACGCCAAGCAGCCTGAGCGCGTCGTTTATCGGCCCACTCGTCTTGTCATGGGTCGGACCAAAGAGGATCTCTCCCTGGTCCGCGACCAGTGCGGCTTGTCCGCCGCCGCCGCCAAAATACTCGGTTTGCACATAGGCGATGCGGCCATCGACCGAAAGTGACTGAACCATCGGGAAGAATGCCGCATCCAGCGCCTGATAGTCGTCGCCGATCAGCACAGGCCTGCTCTCGCCCGCGAGCCTGATAATGTCCCTTGTGTCGATCGGCAGGAAAGCAAGATCTTCTGGCAGAGTCGTCGGGGACAATAGATCGAGTGACGCCGCAATGCGGGTGAGCAAGGCTGATTGCGCGATGAGTCCTGAAATATAGTGCATGACTCAGGCCTTCCCGATCGTCTCGTTCGGGATCAGCGCGATCGCCGATAAATGCCCGTGAAAGACACGTTCATGCCACCGCATTGCAGATTGTCGGTCACGACCAGATAGGGGCCGACCAGCCTGAGCCAGGCTGTGCATCCCTCCGCGCCATCGGAAATGGAGAGGCGGTCGCCGACCGGCACCGCGTCGCCGCTCAACTCGCCCATATTGATCCCGCCTCGCGCGACACGATCGGGATCATGCGTGCCCCAGCTTGCCGTGCCGTCGATGCTCAGGCGGCCGGGACCCTTGGCGGGCTTGATATCGATCGATGCCTCGTCACGCTGCCAATTGCCCTGCCAGGTGGCGGCGGGGGCAGGCGACGCGGTGCGCGTGATCGCGGTGGATGGCAGCCATCCCTGGGTCAATGTGCCGTTCGCACTGACATAATCGACCGACACGAATGCGCCCGCCACCTCGTCGATCAGCACCGGATCGCCGGCCACGAGATAGGCGGCGCGCCGGCACCGCGCGCTATTCGCCGGACATCCCGGCCGGTCCTTGCCATGAAGGAGATAGGTTTTCGCACCCGCACCGACCTTGGCCAGCGACAGCTTCGACATGGCGGCGGCATCCGCCGCATAGTCGGCCTGGGCCGTGGCAATCGAGCCGATGGCCAGCAACGGCAGCGCGAGCCACCAGCGCGCAACGCTCATGCCGCACCTTCCAGCGCCTTGGCCCGGCGCCGCTGCACCGAACTGCCGATGCCCAGCGCCTCGCGATATTTGGCGACCGTGCGCCGCGCGATATCGAAGCCCTTGGCGTTGAGCAGCTCGACCAATGTGTCATCGGACAGGATCTTGTTGCCCTCCGCGCCGATCAGCGCGCGGATCGCGCTCTTGACCGCCTGGGCCGAAACCGCGTCGCCTCCGTCGGACGACTGGATCGCCGAGGTGAAGAAATATTTGAGCTCATACAGGCCGCGCGCGCAGCTCATATATTTGTTGCTCGTCACCCGGCTGACGGTCGATTCATGCATTTCGATCGCATCGGCGACTTGGCGCAGGGTCATCGGCTTCAGATGCGCGACGCCGTGCAGGAAGAAGGCTTCCTGTTGCTTGACGATCTCGGTCGCCACCTTGACGATGGTGCGCTGGCGCTGGTCAAGCGCCTTGACCAGCCAGTTGGCGCTGGCCAGCATGTCGCTGAGCCAGGCCTTGGACGCCTTGTCCTGATGCCCGCCCGACAGCTCGACATAATAGCTGCGATTGACCAGCAGGCGCGGCAGAGTCGCGGCGTTGATCTCGATCCCCCAGCCATCCTTGCGCCGCGCGACGAAGATGTCGGGCGTCACCGCCTGGGCCGGTTCGCCGCCGAAGCGGCAGCCGGGTTTCGGATCATAGCCGCGCAGCTCGCGGATCATGTCCGCCATGTCCTCGTCGTCGACGCCGCACATCCGCTTCAGCCGCGCGAGATCGCCGCGTGCGAGCAAGTCGAGATTGTCGATCAGCCGCGCCATGCAGGGATCGTAACGGTCCGCTTCCTTTGCCTGCAGGGCGAGGCATTCGGCCAGGTCACGCGCGCCGACCCCGGTCGGATCGAAGGTCTGGATCGTCATCAGCACCGCCTCGACCCGCGCCAGTGCGACGCCCAGGCGGTTGGCGATTTCGAGCAGCGGCACGGTCAGGTAACCGCACTCGTCGATCTGGTCGATCAGATGCGCGGCGATGAACATGTCGGGGCCGCTCACCACCGGCCCGGCCTGGGCGAGGAGATGATCGGCCAGGCTCAGGCCGGTATCGGCGAAGCTGTCGAAATCGGGACCATCCTCGCTTCCGCCGCCGGCGCTTCCGCCGGTCAGCCCGAGCGCGCCGTCCATGCCGGCACCGCCCGCCTGATCGGAGACGCTGTCATGGTGGAAGCTTTCGGCGGTGAAATCGACGTCCAGCGAGGCTTCACCAGTCGTATCGCCACCCATCAGCAATTCGTCGGCGCTGGCCGGTTCGTCGCGGGGGGCGGCGAATTCATCCAGCGGGGCGTCGCGTTCCTGTGCCGGGCCGTCATCGTCCGCTGCGCCACTCTCAAGCAGCGGGTTCTTCTCGATCTCCTCGGCGATGAAACCCTCGACCTCGAGATTCGACAGCGCAAGCAGGCGGATCGCCTGCTGCAGCTGCGGCGTCATCACCAGCGATTGCGACTGGCGCAGATCGAGGCGGGGGGCGAGACTCATGGGATGAGCGCTACCACCGTTCGCCCCGAGCCTGTCGAAGGGCGCCTGCCCAGAACGCAGCGCTCGCTAGCGGAGAACGGTGCTTCGACAGGCTCAGCACGAACGGTGTTCCCGGTACCTGTCATGGCCCTAGAGCGAGAAACCCTCGCCCAGATACAGGCGCCGCACATTCGCATCGGCAACCAGTTCGGCGGGCGAGCCGGTGAACAGCACGCGGCCGTCATAGATGATGTAGGCGCGGTCGACGATGTCGAGCGTCTCGCGAACATTGTGATCAGTGATCAGAACGCCGATGCCGCGTTCCTTCAACTGGCACACCAGGTCGCGGATATCGGCGATCGAGATCGGATCGATCCCCGCAAAGGGCTCGTCGAGCAGCATGATCGAGGGGTCGGCGGCCAGCGCGCGTGCGATCTCGGCGCGGCGTCGCTCACCGCCGGACAGCGCCATTGCCGGCGCGTCGCGCAGCCGCTTCAGGCCGAAATCGTCAAGCAGCTTCTCCAGCCGCTCGGCGCGTGCCGCCTTGTCGGGTTCAGCCAGTTCGAGCACGGTCAGGATGTTCTTTTCGACCGACAGGCCGCGAAAGATCGAGGTTTCCTGCGGCAGATAACCGAGGCCGAGGATCGCGCGGCGATACATTGGCAGGCCGGTAATATCGTCGCCGTCGAGCATGATGCGGCCCGAATCGGGTTTCACCAGCCCCATCACCGAATAGAAACAGGTCGTCTTGCCAGCACCATTCGGCCCGAGCAGCCCGATCACCTCACCGCGGCCGACCGTGACCGAGACGTCGGACAGTACCACGCGCTTGTCGTATGACTTGGCGATCGACACCACGGACAGGCCAGTCATCGCGGGCGCTTCGTGGATCGGCGAGATCGTCTCGAGGGTTGCGGTATCGGTCATCGGCGCGTCCGTGCTCGCATCAAAGGGTTAGCAAAACCTTGCCAAATCGAGACTTGGCAAGCTTCGTGCATGACTCCTTTGCAGCAGGCTGGCGATTTAGGGAAGAGCGGCGCGGCGAAACGCCGTAAAAACACGCGACGGTGATTTGGTTAGAGACGGTTCCGGCCAGTGTTGGGATGCCATCGGGTGCAGGATGCCCCCAGCATCCTGCAGATCATGCCGGGGGCATGATCGACCCGAGGGCAGACAACACTGGCCGGAACCGTCTGATCACACCAAACTCAGTTCCGCTTCGGTACGGAGAACCGGCCGGTCACACGTCCGCCCGGTGCCGTGGTCGTGCTGCCATCGGGGCCGGGGCGTGACCCGCCGACCGATGATCCGTCGATCACCGCGCGGCCGGTATCGAGATTGATCGTCAGCCGCCCGCCATTGACGGTGTTGCCGGCCTGCACCAGCGTGACCGCGCCGAGCATGGTGATGACGCGGCGGTTGAGGTCATAGATCGCGAACTGCCCGCGCGCACTCTGGTCCGGGCGAGTCACCACCACATTACCCGACGCATCGAGCCGCGATACCTGCGGGCTGCCGTCGATTACCTGCCCGGTATAGGACACCGTCATGCGCGCCGAATTGAGCGTCATCTCGGCCTGCTTGACCGACACGCTGCCCGACAGGATCGCGCGGTTGGCCTTGTCCTGCAATTCGATATGGTCGGCCCCGAAATCGATCGGCGCGTTCGAATTGTGACGCGTTTGCGCATCCGCTGCCGTAGCGGCAAGCGCGAGTGCCGGCGCCATTACGGCCAAGAGGCGAGCGGACGTGATCATGAGCGCCTATTTGTTCTTTCCAGGCACGATCCGCAAGCGCGCGTTGCCGTCGAGCGTCACGACATGCGTTTCGAGATCGGCCTTCATGCCATTGGCGCTGAACGTGCCTTGCGGCACTGTGCCGGTTACCGCGCTGCCGCTCTGCAGCTTGCGCGTCTTCAGATCGACGACCGCATCGTTGGTATTGAGCTTGTAGCCGTTCGCCGCCTTGAACTCGATCGGGCCGTCGACCGCGACCTGTTCGGTATTCATGTTGTAATGGCCCTTGTCGGCCACCAGGGTCGCGGGGCCATCGGGCAGGCTGATTGCCGCTGTCAGGACGTTGAGCTGAACGATCGGCTCGCGCGAACTTTGCTGCACGGCGGAACCGGCGGTCAACGCAAAGGGCTGACCCTTGCCATCCTCGCCGCGGTATAGCGCCTTCTGGATGCGCAATCGCTCCTTGGCGACCTCCACCTTGTTCTTGTCGAGCAAGAAGCTGACATCGCCAGTGGTCGTCAGCGGCGCCATGACCAGAAAGCCGGCCAGCACGCCGATTCCTACCGGCAGAATGATCTTCGATGCCGCGACGACACGGTCATGGCTGCTGCCGGGCGCCGCCCAGACCTGCCGTTCCGATCGGACGCGGACCGCGACCTCAGACATGGTTGTTTCCTTCGGAAAGGCGGCACCGTGAACGCGGAGCGTCAAACATGAGCGAAGATATCGATTTCGGGCCAGCCGGCGAGGTCGAGCTCGGCGCGCGCCGGCAGGAAGTCGAAGCAGGACTGGGCAAGGTGCATGCGGCCTTCGCGCACCAGCCGCGTATTCAGTTCCTCGCGCATCGCATGCAGGAAACGCACATCGGACGCGGCATAATCCTTTTGCGCGTCGCTCAGCACCGGGCCGCCCCAGTCGGACGATTGCTGCTGTTTGGAGATGTCCTGGCCAAGCAGTTCGCGCACCAGCTCCTTCAGGCCGTGCCGGTCGGTATAGGTGCGCACCAGCCGCGAGGCTATCTTGGTGCAATAGACCGGCGCTGCGGTCACTTTCAGATAATGGCTGATCGCGGCGAGATCGAAGCGCGCGAAATGATAGAGCTTCACGCGTTCCGGATCGGCAAGCAGCGCGCGCAGATTGGGCGCGGCGTAGTCGCTGCCGGGGGCGAAGCGCACGAGATGCTCGTCGGGGCCGCCATCGGACAATTGCACCACGCACAACCGGTCGCGCGGCGTGATCAGGCCCATCGTCTCGGTATCGACGGCGATGTCGGCGCCGGGCGCGAACAGGCCGGAGGGAATGTCTTCTTCGTGGAAATATACGGTCATGCGAATCGCCTAGCGGCGATTGCCCCATCGCTCAATGGGTCGCTCAATGGCCCGGCGCCGTCGATGTGCCGGCCGTGGCGCGTTTTTCGCGGCGGCGGCGCGCCAGGATATTGAGCGTTTCGACCCCGGCGGAAAAGGCCATTGCGGTGTAGATATAGCCCTTGGGAACATGCACGCCAAAGCCTTCGGCGATCAGCACCGCGCCGATCATCAGCAGGAAGCCGAGCGCGAGCATCACCACGGTCGGGTTGCGGGCGATGAAATTGGCCAGCGGGGTGGCGGCGAACATCATCACACCGACCGCGACGATCACTGCCACCACCATCACCGGCAGATGATCGGTCATGCCGATCGCGGTGAGGATCGAATCGATTGAAAAGACCAGGTCGAGCGCAAGTATCTGCGCGATCGCCGATCCGAAGCTCAGCGCGACCTTGCCCTTCTTGTCGAGCTGTTCGCCTGTCGCCTCGGGATCGACGCTGTGATGGATTTCCTTGGTCGCCTTCCACAGCAGGAAGATGCCGCCGGCGATCAGGATCAGGTCGCGCCATGAAAAGGCGGTCTCGAAGCTCGGCTCGCCATGTGCGCCGGGCGGCCCGGTCAGCCCCAGGTCGACGACCGTCTGGGTCAATCCGGCAATCCACGCGATCATCGACAGCAGCACGAGGCGCAGGCCAAGCGCCAGCCCGATGCCGAGCCGCCGTGCCCTGGCCTGCTGATGTTCGGGCAGCTTGTTCGACAGGATCGAAATGAAGATCAGATTGTCGATGCCGAGCACGACCTCCAGCACGATCAGCGTGGCGAGGGCCGCCCATACGGCCGGATCGGACAGGAGTTGCATGATCGGCATGGTCCTGCTGTGCCGTTTCAGCCACATATGCGCAAGCAGACGGTGCCTACCGTGCCGTAATTCCGACGAATTCATTCGCAGCACGGGTCTTTTTAGGCTAGACCGACTCGGTGGCACGATTGGTTTGGTGTCCGAAGACCTGCGCTTTTCGTCCGGCGTTCGGTTCTTGATAGGCGATTTGGGCGGACCGGGAAGACGAACAGGGCATGAGTTTCGATAAAGGACGCCGCGGGGATCGCGGTGGGCGTGGCCGCGACAAGCGTGATGGTTTCGGCGGCGACGATTTCGGTGGCGGCAGCAGCTTTGGCGGTGGTGACCGCTTCGGCGGTGGCGGCGACCGCTTTGGCGGCGGCGGTGGCGATCGCTTCGGTGGTGGCGGCGGTGGCGGCGGCGGTGGTTTCCGCAGCGGCGGCGGTGGCGGCTTCGGCGGTGGTGCCGGCGGCGGCGCGGGCCGCGGCATGCCTCCCCAGGTCGTTGGCGAAGGCACGGGCGTCGTCAAATTCTTCAATGGTCAAAAGGGCTTCGGCTTCGTCGTTCGCGATGATGGCGGCGAGGATGTGTTCGTGCACATCAGCGCAGTCGAGCAGGCTGGCCTGACCGGTCTGGCCGAGGGGCAGCCGCTCGGCTTCACCTTGGTCGATCGCGGCGGCCGCATCTCGGCGACCGATCTCAAGATTGAGGGCGAACCGCTCCCCGTCACCGACCGCGGCCCGCCGCGCGATCGTGACGCGGCTCCGGGCGGTGCACCGCGCGGTGGCGCCGGTGGCCCGCAGCGCGAGCTGACCGGAGAGAAGGCGACCGGCACGGTCAAGTTCTTCAACGCGATGAAGGGCTTCGGCTTCATTCAGCGCGACGACGGACAGCCCGATGCGTTCGTGCACATCTCTGCGGTCGAACGCGGCGGCATGACCAGCCTCAACGAAGGCGACCGGCTTGAATTCGAGCTCGAGGTCGATCGTCGCGGCAAGTACGCAGCGGTGAATCTCACCTCGATCGCGTAAAGCGGCTCGAAGCGACAAGAGAAACGACCCGGCGGACCATCTGGTCCGCCGGGTTTTTCTTTGCGCGGGCAAAACTTTACTCGGGCGGTGACGCGAAGGCGTAACGATAGAATGGGCGGCAAAGGAGCCCGCCATGCGTTCGATCTTCGCCCTTTCTGCCTTTGCCGCGCTTGCCGTCGCTGCTCCCGTGACCGCGGCGACGGCGCCACATCTGACCATCACCAGCTTCGAGCAACTCGCCCGGCCCTTGCCGCTGCCCTATGACGAGCAGGCCGATGCGACCCGGCAAGTCGCCGCTGCCAAGGTCCGGGCGAAGGCGAACCGGAAGCTGCTGCTGATCGACCTGGGCGGCAATTGGTGCCTCGACTGCCGCATCCTCGCCGGGGTCATGGACACGCCGCAGCTCAGGAGCTTCATCGATCGCCATTATGTGGTGGTCACGGTCGATGTCGGCCGGTTCGACAAGAATCTCGCCATCCCGGCGCATTACGGCCTGAAGGACCGGCTCGCCGGCGTGCCCAGCCTGCTGATCGTCGATCCGCGCACCGACCGTCTGCGCAATGCCGGCAAGACCGCGGCGCTGGCGGATGCGCGCAGCATGACGCCGCAAGGGCTGGCCGACTGGCTGGCCAACTGGACGAAATAGGCTTCCAAGGATCCATACTCAAAGACCGCAACGGCCGTGACGGAGCGGCTTTTGGCGCACGGCTAGGAGCAAGGAGGGAGAGATGGCTATTCCATCGTGACCGACGCGCGACACCGTTGTGCGTCAAAAGCCGCCCGCCGCGAAGCGGTCGCCCGGAACAGGCCGCTGGGCAGCGTCGCTTGCTTGCGCGTAGCTCAAGCTACGCGTCTGCGCTGCGCTCCTCGCCAGCGGCATGTTCCGGGCGATCACGACCATTGCGGTCTTTGAGTATGGATCCTAGCCGGCGAGGATCAGTGCCGCGCCGGCCAATATGCCCAGCACGCCGATCACCCGGCCGCGGCTGACCGGCTCGCGCAGGACCAGGATCGAGATCACCAGGGCGGTCACCATGCCGGTCTCGCGTAGCGCCGCGAGCGGCGCGGTCGGGCCCAGCGCGAGCGCGTAGAGCGCCATGCCGTAAGTCAGGATCCAGAGCACGCCCGCGATCACGCCCGGCCGCCATTGCCGCCGTGCCGCTGCGAAGATCGCGCCGCGCGTGACTATGCCGAACATCACCACCACCACCGCGCCCATCTGCACGAACACCCAGACAATATAGCTGGCCGGCGAGGGCGCGGCGCGCACGCCCAGCGCATCGACCACGGTATAGCCGGCGATGAACAGCCCGGTGAGCAGCGACCAGCCCAGTGCCTGGCGGCCAATATGCTTGCCGGCGATCATCACGAACATGGCGATCCCGATCACCGCCGTCCCGGCAATCTGGGCAATCGTCGCATGTTCGCCGAGCACGCCGATGGTGACGCCAGCCGTGATCAGCGGCGCGCTGCCGCGTAGCACCGGATAGACCGCCGACAGATCGCCGATCGCATAGGCGCGGACGAGAGAGTAGAGATAGAAAGCATGGATCACCGCGCTTGCCGCGAGCCAGTGCCACGCACCATGCGGCAGCGGCACGAACAGGATCGCGGGCAGCAGCACCAGCGCACTGGTCCCATCGGTCACCGCGCGGCCCGAGGCCTTGTCCTTGCCGCCCTTGACGATCGCATTGACCACGGCATGGAGCGACCCGGAGACGATCATCAGAATCGAGGCGAGAGCGAGAGGTGGCATCAGCCGGCGGTGGCGTCATGCCGCGCCGAGCGCAAGCCGATTGCTGCGGTCAGACGATCAGCCGCTTCAACCCCGCCACCGTATCCGCCTCGGCCGCCGGCTTGTCAGTGCGGATTCGCGAGATGCGCGGAAAGCGCATCGCGACTCCCGATTTGTGCCGTTTCGATTCGTGGATCGAATCGAACGCGATCTCCAGCACCAGGCTCTTTTCCACTTCACGCACCGGGCCGAAGCGGTTGAGCGTATGGCCGCGCACGAACTTGTCGAGCATCTTCAACTCCTCGTCGGTGATGCCCGAATAGGCCTTGCCGACCGGCAGCAACTCGCCCTCCTCGGTCCAGCAGCCAAAGGTATAGTCGCTGTAGAAGGATGATCGCCGCCCCGATCCGCGCTGCGCGTACATCATCACGCAATCGGCGGTCAGCGGATCGCGCTTCCATTTATACCACAGCCCGACGCGTCGCCCGGTGACGTACGGCGAATCGCGCCGCTTGAGCATCACCCCTTCGATCGCCGCGTCGCGTGCGCCGGCGCGAATACCCTCCAGCGCGGTGAAATCCTCCGCCGCAATCAACTGGCTGACATCGAAACGCTCGGGATCGAGGGCTTTCGCGAAACGCTCGAGGCGCGCGCGCCGCTCGGTCCAGGGCCGCTCGCGCAGATCCGCCTCTCCGTCGAACAATATGTCGTAGAGGCGGACGAACGCCGGATAGTCGGTGAGCATCTTGGCGGAGACGATTTTGCGCCCGAGCCGTTGCTGCAGCGCGTTGAAGCTCGCGGCACCGCCGCCGTCCTCCAGTGCGCCACCCTGCGCATCGCCTTTCACCATCAATTCGCCATCGACCACGCCGATCCCGGTGAAGTCGTGCGCCACGTCGGGGAAGCTCGCGGTAATGTCGTCGCCTGCGCGGCTGTAGAGCCGCGTCGCGCCCGCGACATGGACGATCTGCACGCGAATGCCGTCCCATTTCCACTCGGCGGCATAATCGTCGAGGCTGACGCGCAAATCCTCAAGCGGATGCGCCAGCATGAAGGGACGGAACACCGGCACATCGGCGGCGGTCGGCTGAACGCCGCGTCCCTCGGCCCAGTCGAACAGCGATGCATAGGGCGGGGCAATGCCGTGCCACACTTCCTCGACCGCCTCGACATCGATGCCGAACGCGGTCGCCAGCGCGGTCTTGGCCAGCCGTGCCGACACGCCGATGCGCAGCGCGCCAGTCGCCATCTTGAGCAGGGCGAAGCGTTCCTCGGCATCGAGCCGATCGAGCATCCCGGCGAGCGCGGCCGGCGCATCCGACCGCGACAGCGAATTGAGCGTGTCGACCGCCTGGGAAATGGTCAGCGGACCGCTTTCTCCGGGCGGCACTGGCGGCGTCGGCCAGAGCAGGGCGACTGTCTCCGCACTGTCGCCGACATAATCGCGGCTCATGCGATAGAGCACTGGGTCGACCCGCGCTTCGATCAGGCCGCGGATCACCGCCGGCTTGACCGCTGGCAAGTCGAGATCGCCGGTCAGCGCCGCCATTGCCCAGCCGCGATCGGGGTCGGGCGTTGCGATCAGATAATCGCCGATCAGCTTCAGCTTCGCGTTGCGCGATCGGGTATAGATCAGCGAATCGAGAAGATCGGCGAAAGCACGCATGACAAGACAACGCATGGCGCATCGCGGATGCTCCCGCTAGTCAGGGCCGATGCGTCGAATATGCCTGTTTCTTGCCGGCCTGGTCCTGCTTTTGCTGGCCATTGCCTTGTATGGCTTCGTGGACGCGCGGCGCGACCCGCTGGTCCGATATGCCGCGGTGCCGCTCAACGACTGGCCGGGCGGGGCCAGGCCGGTCCGCGCACTGCTGATCAGCGATATTCATTTCGGCAATGCGACGATGGGATCGTCGCGACTGGCGCGAATCGTCGACCAGGCGATGGCGCTGAAGCCCGATCTGATCCTGCTGGCGGGCGATTATGTCGCCGGGCACGATGCGGAGACCGCGCACCAGGCAGCCGCGCCGCTCGCCGCCGAACTGGCACGGCTACACGCGCCGCTTGGCGTCGTCGCGGTACTCGGCAATCACGATCACTGGACCGATGCCGTTACCGTGCAACGCGCCCTGACCGCCGCCAGTATCAGCGTCGTGTCGAATGGCGCGATCCGGCGCGGCCCGCTGGTGATTGGCGGCGTGGACGATCAGTTTTCCGGGCATGACGATATTCCGGCGACTCTTGCCGCCATGGACAAGCTGTCGGGCGCGAAGATCATCCTGGCCCACACCCCGGATGTCGCGCGGGCGCTGCGGAGATTGACCGAGGCCGATACCCTGACCGCCCCCCGGATCGTTTCCCGGGTCGCTCCTCAGATCGTCTTTGCGGGACACACGCATTGCGGGCAGATCGTCCTGCCCTGGCTCGGCCCGATCAAGACGGTGATCGATTCGCGCGAGAAATATCTCTGCGGCCCGTCATGGCGCGGCACGGATCGCATACTCGTGACCGGCGGTGTCGGCACCAGCGTCCTGCCGATGCGGATCGGGGCCCCGCCGGACATGTGGCTGGTGACGCTGGGCCCGCGTGATGCGGTCCCAGCGCCCCGGTCATAGTCTAGAGTTTGATTTAGCAAGCCGGCACTGGCCGGTGCCGTCCTCCAGCGTAGCTGGATCAAACTCTAGTCGAGCGCGTTCTTGACGCCCTTGCCGGCGGCAAGGCCCATCAACAACAGTACCACGAATACCGCAATCGCGACGAAGAACAGGATCTTCGCAATACCGATAAACGTGCCGCCCAAGCCGCCAAAGCCGAGCAGCGCGAGGACAAGCCCGATGACGAGGAAAGTGATGGCCCAACGGATCATGTGACGTCTCCTATTGTCTGGAGGCGAAACGACCCGCTGGGCCACGTGGTTCCCGTTTTTTTTGTCTGTAAGACGGTGCCGGCCCACTCCCCCACCCGGCCACCCATTCGGTATATTCTGTGGGTGGCCGGGTGGGGAGTGGCTGGTGCCGACTTACAACCCTACGCGTTCCGACTTGCCTCGAACAGGAACCAGGCGCGCTCCTCGGCCTGATCGGTCCAGTCGTCGAGGATACCGCTGGTGGCATTGTCCTTCGCCGCATCGACGATATCCTTCGCCTCGCGCAGTGCCTCGACCAGCTTCAGATTGTCCTCGCGCAGCTCGGTCAGCATGTCGGCCGCGGCGACGAACGCCTCGTCATTGTCCTTGATCGTCTGGTGGCGCGCAATGTCACCGATCGAGCGCAGCGTGGTGTTGCCGGTCTTGCGCACGCGCTCGGCGATTGCATCGGTGGTACCGAGAATCTGCGTTGCCTGGTCGTCGAGCATCAAATGATAATCGCGGAAATGCGGGCCCGACACGTGCCAGTGGAAATTCTTGGTCTTCAGATATAGCGCGAAGCTGTCGGCAAGGATGGCATTCAGCGCCTCGGCGACCGACTTCGCGGCATTGGTCTTGATGTCGGTGGGGGTCTTCAGCGGTGCGGGGGGCGTTGCCATGCTCATATCCTTTGTTTCGGTCGGGTCGTTGCGCCAACGATTCGATAGCCGAAACGCTCCCTGCCGGCACGATGAAGTTCACCGATCACAGCAATCGAGCGATCAGATCAGCCGGATCGCCCCCAGGCCGAGGATCGCACCGGTGATCAGGAACAACACGCCGGCCGCGAGGCGAACGGCGGTCAGCGGGAGCTTCTTGCGTGCCGCTTCGCCCGCCATGATCGCGGGGATGTTGATCACCAGCGCGCCGATCGTCGCGCCGACCGCGGCAAGGATCGGCGACGGGCTGCGCGCCGAGATGGCAAGGGTGATGAACTGAGTGCGGTCGCCGGCGGCGAGGATCGCGACGCCCAGCAGGCTGGTCATGAAGGCGCCGATTCGCCAGCCCGACAGCCGGTCGGGCGGCTTGATCGGAAACAGGGCCGATCCACCGGCCGAGAGCAGGGCGAGCGCGAGGAACAGGTCGCGGGCATTGGGCGGCATATGCGGCCCGATCAGCATCCCGCCGATCGCGGCGACGCCATTGCCCACCGCCAGCGCGATGGCGGTGGCGAGAATGATTGTGCCCGGTTTGGCGAATCGGGTGGAGAGGATCGCGGTCAACCACGGTGTCCGGTCGCTCGCCTGCGCCAGCAGCGCCGCGACGAAAGCGGCCATCAGCGCATCCATCGCGGCGGCTCAGCCGGTCAGGCGAACGGAACAGGCGGCGGCATAGGTCGAACAGGCGCACCGTCAGTTTCCTCACTGTCCACCGCATCGCTGAGAATCGCCAGCCAGTCATGGATCAATGGCCCGCGCTCGCCGCGCGCCAGTGCCGATTCGAGCGCCTGGGCGACGGTGACCGCCGGGTGCATGCCGCTGCGATAGGCGATCGAGCGGATCGCATCGATCTCGTGCGCCAGATCGGCCGGCTCGCAGCCCGGTATGCGCGCGCCGATCAGGCCGATTCGCGCCGCCAGCTCTGCCTTTATCGGGTCGTACGCCGGATATCCGTGTGCCATGGTCTTGCTCCCTGCTTCGGAACAGACCTGCGCCACTTATGGTAAACAGAGCGTTAAACAGGCTGCGGACTTGACATTCGCGCGAGGCTCGGCCAATCGCCCCCGTCTGTGAGCGGCGGCGCGTCCGCCGCTTTTGCATTTTTATCGTACAGGAATCGGGCTCATGGCCAAGCCGACAACCGTCAAGATCAAGCTGCTCAGCTCGGCTGACACGGGTTTCTTCTATGTCACCAAGAAGAATCCGCGTACCAAGACCGAGAAGCTCAGCTTCAAAAAGTACGATCCCGTCGTGCGCAAGCATGTCGAGTTCAAGGAAACCAAGATCAAGTGACATGCGCTGCGGTCTAGCCGCGGCAATGTCATATCTCCCGGCATCGACCGGGTCCGGAGCCGCAGGGGTGACCCCGCGGCTCTTGTCGTGTTCGCGGCTGGTGAGCGCGCACTACGTTACGCCTCCATTCCTCGGCGATTGCTCTTTATCTCCTTTACTTCCCTAGCCTTAGCCGGGGAAGTAAACGATACATGTTCGCACAGGATATCCGCTGAATGAGGCCGGCTGGAGGCCAGACGGGATCGCCGGCGTGGCTCCTGTCGCCCAAACGCTACTCACGTCACAGCAGCGCAGTGACCTCGTCGATGAAGCGCGCCAGCGAAATCGGCTTCGACACATAGGCATCGGCACCGACCGCGCGAATCCGCTCCTCGTCCTCGCGACCGGCATAGGCGGTCACGGCCATGATCGGGATCGTCTTCAGCGCCTCATCGGCTTTCAGCTGGCCGATCAGCTCATAGCCGCTGACATGCGGCAATTGAATGTCCATCACGATCAGGTCGGGGGCGAATTCATGCGCCCGGGCGACCGCTTCACGGCCGTCATGCACGCCTTCGGTGACGAACTCATGCGCGCGGAGCAGGTCGCAGAACAGCTTGAGATTGAGTTCATTGTCCTCGACAACGAGCACCCTTTTTGCCACGCGACGCCCATCCTTCCATTCTCCTCCCACTGATAGGCAATGCGCGTGCCCGAGACAAATGAAGACGCCGAGGAACTGGCCTTGCGCGCGCTGGTATGGACGCTGGCCGAGCCGGAGCGAGCGATTCGCCTGCTTGACGTGACCGGATTGCAGCCCGCCGACTTGCGCGCGCGGGCCAGCGAACCCGCCGTCCTGGCCGCGGCACTCGGCTTTCTCGAAAATCACGAACCCGATCTGCTGGCCTGTGCCGACGGGCTGGGCGTCCCGCCCGCCGCTCTGGTCCAGGCGCGCGCGAGGCTTGAGGCATGAGGCCGCTGCTGATCTGCGATTGCGATGAAGTGCTGCTGCACATGGTGCGTCACTTCGGCGTGTGGCTGGGCGAGACGCACGATATCGACTTCACGCCCAATGGGGGTGATTTCTCTACCTCGATGACGCGCCGCGACGGCAGTCCGGCCCCGGCGCGCGAGGAAATGTGGACAATGCTCAACCAGTTCTTCCCCGCCGAGATGGACCGCCAGACGCTTGTGCCACATGCCCGCGAAGCCCTGGCGGCACTATCGGGGAGCGCCGACATCGTCATCCTGACCAATTTGCAGGATCAGTGCCGCCAGCCGCGCATCGAGCAGCTGGCGCGCTTCGGGATCGATCACCGGGTCGAATGCAACCAGGGCGGCAAGGGCGGCCCGGTCGCGCAGCTGGTTGCCGAACATGGTAACCCGGTCACCGTGTTCGTCGACGATCTCGCCGTCCATCATGACTCGGTCGCGCGCCATGCGCCGCAAGTCCATCGCCTCCATATGATCTCCGAACCGGCGCTGGCGCCCAATGTGCCCAAGGCGCCCGCCGCGCATGCGCGGATCGACGACTGGATTGAGGCGGAGGCGTGGATCGCCGCGCGCTTTGCCGCAGGTCAGCCGGCGGCATGAGGGACGGTTTCGCGTTCTCGACCCGCCTCAAGATCCGCTATGCCGAGATTGACGGGCAAAGGATCGTCTTCAACTCGCGCTATCTCGAATATGCCGATGTCGCGGTGACCGAGTTCTGGGACTGGACCGGCATCGATGCTCTGCCCGAATGGCACAGCGCCGAGTTCAACGTGCGCCATACCGAAATCGATTATCTGAAGCCGTTCCGCTGGGGCGACGAGATGGAGATATTCGTGCGGCTCGACCGGCTTGGCGGCACCAGCCTGACCAAGAAGTTCGATCTGTGTCACGCGGTGACGGGCGAGCTGCACTGTGCGATCCTGATGGTCAGCGTGAATGTCGACCTGGAACAGGGACGCTCGGTGCCATTTTCGCCGGAGATCCGCGCTTTCCTGGAAAAACTCGCTGCTGTTTGAAAATGCGCTTTCAGCGCATTTTCAAACAAGATTCTACTCCGCCGCCTGCGCCTCGGAGTCGCCGGTCACGACATCCTCGGGCAATGCCCAGAGCAGGTCCTGCTTGGTCAGCACACGCCCATCCCAGGCGCGCACCTCGATTGGCGCGATCGGGCGCATGTCGCGCTCATCGACCAGCACAGGCGTTGCCGGCATGCCGGTTTCCCAGCGTTCGCCCCATTGCCTCAGCGCAATCATCGTCGGCAGCAGCGCCGACCCCTTGTCGGTCAATCGATACTCGATCTTGCGGCGATCCTCGGGTAGGGCGTCGCGCTTCAGGATGCCGTGCTCGACGAGTCGCGCCAGCCTGTTGGCGAGGATATTGCGGGCGATACCCAGCTCAGACTGGAATTCCTCGAAATGATACAGGCCGTTAAAGGCCGCGCGCAGGATGAGGAACGACCAGCGTTCGCCCATCGCTTCGAGTGCGGCGGGAAGGCTGCATTCGGCGAGATCGCGAAGTGGTTCACGCAGTTTTTGCTTCATGATCGGCCAGCCTAACTCATTTTCCCTACCATGCGAACGAATTATCCATGGGAATGGATTATCCGTTTTCAGTTGCAACCAGAAACTTAATCTACTAAGTGGCGATTAGCAACCTAGTTGCTGCTTCATCCCCGGAGGAAAAAATGTCCCGCTTTGTTTCGCTTGCCATCGCTCTTGCGTCCACCACGCTGCTTCTGCCCGCGACGGCGGCCAGCGCGCAGGGCGCCGGCTATTACAATGCGACGCCGGTGACGGCACCTGCCAAGCCCAACGTCATCACCAACGGCATGATGTGGAAGTGCGGCGAGACGACCTGCACGGCTCCCAAGGGTTCGGCACGCGACAGCATCGTGTGCGAACTGGTCGTCAAGCGCGTCGGTGCGCTCACCACCTTTACTGCCAATGGCGCGGCATTCGACGCCGATGCGTTGGCTAAATGCAACTCCCGCGCCAAATAATCAGCGGCGAGCCTAGAATTTGTTGCAAAGCAGCAGCACCCGGCCCCATCTTGGTCGGGTGCTGCGGCAATATGAACTCATCGATCGCGTCCTGAACTACGATCCCGATGCCGATGAGGCATTGCTCAACCGCGCCTATGTGTTTTCGGTCAATGCGCACGGCACGCAGAAGCGGGCCTCGGGCGACCCCTATTTCAGCCATCCGATCGAGGTGGCGGGCATCCTGACCGAACTCCATCTCGATGATGAGACGATCGCCACGGCGATCCTGCATGACACGGTCGAGGATACCGTCGCGACGATCGAGGAGATCACCAAGATCTTCGGCCCCTCGGTCGCGCGGCTGGTCGACGGCGTCACCAAGCTGTCCAAGATCGAGGCGCAGACCGAGAATGAGCGCGCGGCGGAGAATCTGCGCAAATTCCTGCTCGCCATGTCGGACGATATCCGCGTGCTGCTGGTCAAGCTTGCCGACCGGCTGCACAATATGCGCACGCTCCATCACATCGCCAATCCGGACAAGCGCCGCCGGATCGCGAAGGAGACGATGGATATCTATGCCCCGCTCGCCGAGCGGATCGGCATGTATGAATTCATGAAGGAGATGCAGACGCTCGCCTTCGCCCAGCTCGAACCCGAAGCCTATGAATCGATCGACCGCCGCCTGTCGCAATTGAAGGAAGGTGGTGGGGACCGCATCGCCAAGATCGGCTCGGGGCTGAAGCTGCTGCTGTCGCGCCACGGGGTCGAGGCCGATGTCTCGGGGCGCGAAAAGCATCCCTATTCGATCTGGAAGAAGATGGCCGAGCGGCACATCAGCTTCGAACAGCTGTCTGACATCATGGCGTTCCGCGCGATCGTGCCGAGCGTGGAGGCCTGTTACGAGGCGCTCGGTGTGATCCATCGCCGCTGGCAAATGGTGCCGGGGCGCTTCAAGGATTATATCTCGACCCCGAAGCGCAACGGCTATCGCTCGCTCCACACCTCGGTGATCCATGCCGACAATACCCGGGTCGAGATCCAGATCCGCACTGAGGAAATGCATGAAGAGGCCGAACTCGGCCTCGCCGCGCACTGGGCATACAAGCAGGACAAGGTGAAGCCGGAGACCCAGGTCAGCTGGATCCGCGACCTGATCGAAATCCTCGACACCGCCGAATCTCCCGAGGAGCTGCTCGAACATACCCGCATGGCGATGTATCAGGATCGCATCTTCGCCTTCACGCCAAAGGGCGAACTGCATCAGCTGCCCAAGGGCGCGACGCCGATCGATTTTGCCTATGCGGTGCACACCGATCTCGGCGACCAGGCGGTCGGTGCGAAGATCAATGGCCGCGTCGTGCCGCTGCGCACCCAGATCGAGAATGGCGACCAGGTCCAGATCCTCCGCTCCAAGGCGCAGGAGCCGCAGGCCAACTGGATGAATTTCGCCATCACCGGCAAGGCGCGCGCCGCGATCCGACGCCATCTGCGCCACAAGGAGCGCGAGGAAACCCAGGCGCTTGGCCACAAGATTTATGACGAGATCGTCCAGCGCTTGCCGGCACAGATTGCCGGCGATGCGCTGGCGGCGGCGCTCAAGCGGCTGAAGCTTGCCGACAATGCTGCCTTGATGGAGGCGATCGCGCGCCGTCGTATCACCGATGCCGAAGTGATGGAGGCGCTGATGCCCGGGTCGGCGGGCGCGGATTCGATGCGTGAGCTGCCGCCGCAATCAAGCGCGATCTCTATCCGCGGCCTGACGCCGGGTGTCGCGTTCGACCTAGCCGAATGCTGCCATCCGGTGCCCGGCGACCGCATCGTCGGCTTGCGCCGCCCCGACAAGGGGATCGAGGTCCATGCGATCGATTGCGAGAATCTGGTCTCGGGCGACGATGCCGACTGGGTCGATCTCGCCTGGGGCGACAAGACCGAAGGGGCGACCGGGCGCATCCTGGTCGAGGTCAAGAACGAGCCCGGCGCGCTCGGCACGATCGCGACGATCATCGGCGCGCAGAAAGCCAATATCGTCAATCTGCGGCTCGATAATCGCGATACCGGCTTCCACACCAACACGATCGATGTCGAAGTGCATGACGTCCAGCACCTGATGCGCGTGATCGCGGCACTGCGCGCCGCCGACGCGGTCAGCGCGGTCGAGCGGGTCTAGATTTCACTCCGATTCAATATCGACCTGGCTCATGGCAGCATCGCATCAGTCGGATCGCTATGCGGTTCCGGCGCGCTCTTTCTCATGACGAACTACGACCCGCCGGGCTCTCCCTGTTTCCGGGCCTAACAGGGAGCATCCACTCCCTGTTATCGCGCCTGATCTCCCTGTTATTCAAATAACAGGGAGATCGTGTGCAAGCCTCTGAAAACAAACCTTGATTCTAGGGGCGGTGGAACAATTAACAGGGAGAATAGCGCCAGAAAAAATCCTGGCGCGAAAAACAGGGAGTATCAGGGAGAACAGGGAGTTCGCGCTAGCGCTCTTCTTCAACCGCGCGCCGGCCCTTGAAGCCCTGCGCCACGACATACCATTCGGACGATCCCTTGCGGCTGGCCGGCGGCTTGGCGTGCTTCACGGTGGCGAAATTGCGCTTCATCTCGGCAACCAGAGCCGCATCGGCACCGCCGGCGAACACCTTGCCGATGAACACGCCGCCAGGTTCCAGTGTCTCGATCGCAAAGGCGAGGCCCGCCTCGACCAGCGCCATGGTGCGCAGCGCATCGGTCTGCGGATGGCCGACGGTGTTTGCCGCCATGTCGGACAGCACCAGGTCGGGCGCGCCGCCCAACTCCTCGATCAGCCGTGTCGGGGCGGCATCGGCCATGAAGTCCATCTGCAGGATCACGACATTGTCGATTGGATCGACCGGCAACAGGTCGATGCCGACGATCGCCGCCTTGGGATTCTGCCGCCCGACCACCTGGCTCCAGCCGCCCGGGGCGATGCCGAGATCGACGACGCGCTTCTTGCCCTTCACAAAGCCGAATCGCTCGTCGAGCTCGATCAGCTTGTACGCCGCGCGGCTGCGATAGCCATCGGCCTTGGCGCGTTTGACATAGGGGTCGTTGAGCTGCCGCTCGAGCCAGCGCGTCGATTGCGGCGTGCGCTTGCGCGCGGTCTTGACCCGGACGCGCAGGCCGCCCCCATCCTTGCTCATAAGGCGCCCTTGCTCACAATTTGTCTCCGCGCATCAGCCGGCGCAAAATGCCCTCGCGAATGCCGCGATCGGCCACGCCGAGCCGCTCGGCCGGCCATAGATCCATGATCGTCTCGAGGATCGCGCATCCCGCCACGACCAGATCGGCGCGCTCAGTGCCGATGCAGGGCAGGGTGGCGCGCTCGCTCAGATCCATCCGCGACAGGTCGGCGCTGATCTTGCGCATCGATGCCGCCGGCACGATCAGCCCGTCGACCTGCGAGCGATCGTAATGCGATAGGCCGAGATGCACGCTGGCCAGCGTGGTCACCGTGCCGGATGTGCCGAGCAGCCGCGGCCGGTCGATTCCGCGCGGCAGGCGGCTGGCGAATCCGGCAAAGCTCTCCGCGACCAGGCTGCGCATCCGGTTGTAAAGCGCGAGCCGCCCCTCCGCGCCCTCGGCATTCCCGGCATGTTCGGTCAGCGACACCACGCCCCAGGGGGCACTGTGCCAGTCGAGCACGGTCGGCACGGTCGGCCGCGTGTCGACCAGCACCAGCTCGGTCGACCCGCCGCCGATATCGAAGATCAGCGCAGGGTCGTCGCCCGGTTCGATCAGGACATGGCAACCGAGCACGGCGAGCCGCGCTTCTTCTTCGGCCGAGATGATGTCGAGATGGATGCCGGTTTCGGCATAGGCGCGGGCGATGAAGGCCGGGCCATTCTCGGCACGGCGGCACGCTTCGGTCGCGACCGATCGCGCCAAAGTGACGTTGCGGCGCTTCAGCTTGTCGGCGCAGACCTTCAGCGCCGACAAGGTGCGGTCGATCGCCGCGTCGCTCAGCCGCCCGGTCGCGGCGAGGCCTTCGCCGAGACGCACGATGCGCGAAAAGGCATCGACCACCGCAAAGCCGTCGCCCTGCGGTCGTGCGATCAGCAGGCGGCAATTATTGGTGCCGAGATCCAGCGCGGCATAATGCCGCGCCTCCGGCCAGCGCGCACGCGGCGCGGCCTGACCCTTGCCAGGGGCCGGCGCCGGACGGGCAGGATTCCCCTGCCGGTACGGCATTTTGGGCGACTGATCCCCCATGCCGTTCACACTCACCATTCTGTTCTGCCCGTCGCGGGCGCAAGATGCTCCCGTTCGGTGGTTGACGGTGATGCTAGCGCAGCATGACGGTAGCGGCAAGCGACCGGCTGGCTCATGGGTTGGGGCGGGTGGCCAGTGTCGGTTGACACTGCCCGACCTGCCGCCTATCTCGCGGCCCGCTGTTGCCCCGTCGTCTAAAGGTAAGACTACGGACTCTGACTCCGTTAATTGAGGTTCGAATCCTCACGGGGCATCCAGCTTTTCCCGATATCAGGCGCAATGGCCGACTCAGGCTGGCGCGCCCTTTGCCGCCATGTCCTTGTCAACCGCAGCCTCGGCTCGATAGCGGAAAGGCAGGTCGATCCATTCCCGCACGCTTTGCGGCTGAGCGATTTCAGCCAGGCCAACCGCCGGCCACTCGTCCTGTTTCGGGTAATAGGCCGTCCCGAACAACCGGTCCCAGAAGCTGAAGGTGATCCCAAAATTCTTGTCGAAATGGTGCCGCTCCATCGAGTGGTGAATGCGATGAAAGCGGTTGTCCGCGACAATCACCCGGAGGAAACCGAAATTGACGTTGGTGGGCGAGTGCAGGAACACCACCTGAAACCAGATAATCATTCCGATCAGTGGTATCGTCGGGCCATAGTTAACCATCACCAGACTAATCGGAAGCGCCACGATGATCGTGTTGAAGAACGCTTCACTCGCATGATGATATGAATTTACCGCGTTCAGGTCGGTGATCGAATGATGGACGGCATGGAAGCGCCACAGCCATGCGTGCTGCGCCCGGTGGAACCAATAGGCGAAGAAGTCGCCGACCACCAATCCGAGCAGCACGGCGCCGGCAACGGCGAAAGGACCGGCCCAACCCAATGCCTGCACGATATCGAGCGTCAGCAACGGCGCGATTCCCAACCATGCCCAGAGCGCGGACAATGCCGTGGTGATCGCGAGTGACACCGGAATCCACACCGCCCAGAACATCAGCCCGGCAACCCGCCCGGCAAGTGAGGTCGGCTGTTTCGCGGATATCCGCTCGATCAGCGTCAGGATCACGAAGATAAGCGACCATGAGGTATAGTCGCGAAGGGCGGCCAGGGCGAAGGCTTCTACTTGGTCCATCCCGTAATTTTCGCTCAGCGCTGTTTAATTTCCGCCTAATCTCCGCTGAAAAAATGCGATATTTGGCTTGCGGCACATTCCTGCCTGCGGTGTTTGCCACCTCAGGCTATGCAAAAACATCTTCCAGCTGCTGTGCCTGCGGCCCGTCCTTCCAGTCGCGCAACTCGACATAGAGCGATGTCTGTGCGGTGCTCCAGAAGGTGCTGATCAGCGTGGCGCCGATGCCATTGCCGATCAACCAGCTGATCGGCAGGCCGTCCTTCCCCAGTTGCGCCATGGCCTGCACCCCGCCGCCGGTGATGATCAGCGCGGCGCCGAGCATTGATGTGATCAGCGAGTAGAAGAGCAGGATGATCAGCGTCAGCCCCAGCACCTTCCAGCGCGCGCCCTTGGTCAGACGGGCGCTGCGGCCGAGTGCGCCGAACAGGCCGCTGCGCTCCTCGACCAGAACAGGAGCGGCGACCGCCCAAAGCAGGTACAGTATGATTCCGGGGACGAACAGCAACACCAGGCCCAGGCTGACGCCAAGGCCGACGATCAGTGCCAGGCCGATCAGCGGGAATGCCACGCGCAGGCCGGCCACGACGCTTTCGCCGAAGGATGCGCGCCGCCCTTGGCTATGCGCCACCGTCGCGCGCACCAGCGCGCCTTGCACGATCATCGACAGGATCAGCCCGATGATCATCGATCCCAGGCTGATGATCAGGCTGTCGCGGATGCCATTGGGTTGTCCCTCCAGTGCTATTTGCAGGCGTTGGCTGAAATACCCCATGATGATGCTGGGCAGCGCGCCGAACAGAAAAGCGATGCTGAGCATGACCACCGGGTTGGCGGCGATCGCGGCAAAGCTGCGATTCATGATTCGTCCGACCGAAACCGGCTCGGCCGATGCCGGTGCGATGCGTGTCGCCATATCGATCCACCCCGTTGCCCGCAGCGGCCCTGCTTCCGGCCCGCGTCGGGTAATCTGACTCAGCCTGTGGGTCCTGTCCACCGCGAAGGTTGCGAACTTCTTCATTGCATGCGCGATCTCTTTGGATAAGTTCGGGAAAGCGGTTCATCGCGGTCCGGGGGACATTTCGTGACATCGGCATCATCGCAAGAAGCGGCGGCAGCCGCGGCGCGCCGCTTCACTGCCGCGCATGACGCGTTGCGTGCCGACACATCAGTGCAATTTGATCTCCGCGCCGCGCCGCCGCCACCCAAGCCGCCCGAATGGGTCCATCAGCTCGGCGAATGGGTCACTTCGGTGCTGCGCCCGGTCGGACGCGGGATCGCCTGGCTGTTCAACCTTCTCCCCAATGCGCCTTATGCGAGCATCCTGCTCTGGGGCGTTCTCGCCCTTGCGGCGCTGCTGTTGCTCTGGGTGATCGTCGACCGGGTTCGCAATGGCCATTGGCGCTGGCCGCGCTGGCGGCGCCGTGCGGTTGCCGACGCGGTGCCCGAGGACGACCCGCAATGGACGCCGGAGGCCGCGCCGGCACGGGCCTGGCTGCGCGAGGCCGATGCGCTCGCGGCCGAGGGGCATTATGCCGATGCGGTGCACCACCTGCTGATCCGCAGCATCGAGGATATCGGGCGCCGGCGGCCGCGCCTGATCCGCCCGGCACTGACCAGCCGCGATATCGCCGCCGCCGATGCGATTCCGTCGACCGCGCGCGATATCTTTGCCGGGATCGCGCGCATCGTCGAACGCAGCCTGTTCGGCGGCCGGGCGGTCGGTGCGACCGACTGGTCGGAAGCGCGCACCGCTTATGCCGATTTCGCCCTGCCCAAGGTGTGGAAATGAGCGACGCGGCAAGCGGGGGCACTGGTCGACGCATCGGCGGCGGCGATTCCGCATTTCGCCCACAGACTGTCGCGCTGATGCTGATCGTCGGCATCCTGGCATTCGTCGCAATGCTGGTGCTTGGCGCCTATGCGCCGGATCTCCGGCGGGGCAATAATGGCGGAACGCACGCATTGTCGCGCGCGGTCGTCGGCTTTAGCGGCCTGTACCGGCTGGTTGAGGCGACCGGGCGTCATCCGCGCATCATCCGCAACGACCATGAGCTCGAGACCGAGGATCTCGTCATTCTGTCACCGCCCGATGGGACGACCAATGTCACCCTCCCGGTGCAAAGCCGGACCGACAAGCCCACGCTGATGATCCTGCCCAAATGGAACGTCCAGGCCGACCCCACCGTGACCGGCTGGGTACGCTATGTCGGGCTCTATTCGCGTGACGTGCCCGAAGGCGTGCTTGCCCCGGGGACTAAGCTGACCGTCACCCGCCGCGCCAGCGGCGGCGCGGCGCTGATCGTCCCGGAAACGATGGTCGATGCACAGACCGGCGCTCCCGCCCGTTTCACCGCACCGCGGCCGTTACAGACCATCGCGGGTGCGGGGCTGCAGCCGGTGATCACCGATCGTGAGGGGCGCATCGTGCTCGGCCAGATCGGCACTGACCTGTACGTGCTGGCCGACCCCGATCTGCTGTCGAACCGCGGCATGAAGAATGCGAACCAGGCACAGGCCGCGCTCGCCCTGCTTGATTATCTCAGCGACACCGGCGCCGAGGGCATTGCGTTCGACGTGACGCTCAATGGTCTTGGCCATAGCCCCAGCCCGCTCAAACTGGCCTTTGCGCCGCCCTTCCTCGCCATGACGCTGGCAATTGCCGCCGCCTTGTTGCTCGCCGGCCTCTATGCGCTTGGCCGGTTCGGCCCGCCGCAGCGCCGCCCGCGCGCGATCGCGTTCGGCAAGGCGGCGCTGGTCGACAATACGGCGGCCCTGGTGCGCAAGGCCCGGCGCGAGGCGATGCTCGGCGGGCGCTATGCGCAGGTCGTCCGCGAGCGCGCCGTCGCTGCCTTTGGCGTGCCGGCGCGATTGCGCGATGCGGCGCTCGACGCCTATCTCGACAAACTTGGCGGGCGCGGCAGGTTCAGCGACCTTGCGCGCGCCGCCGAAGCCGCTGACGACCGACGCGCGCTGCTTGCCGCCGCGCAGACACTCCATGACTGGCAAGGGGAGAAGAACGGGTGACGATGGAAGACGTGCAGGCATTGGCCGCACAGATTCGCGCTGAAGTCGGCAAGGCCGTTATCGGGCAGGAGGCGACGGTCGAACTGATGCTGGTCGCGCTGTTCGCCGGCGGGCATGTCCTGCTGGAGGGACCGCCGGGCACCGCCAAAACCCTGCTTGCGCACAGCTTCGCGCGTGCGGTCGGGCTGAATTTCGGCCGGATCCAGTTCACCCCCGACCTGATGCCGGGCGATATCATCGGCGCGAACCTGTTCAACTTCCAGACCTCGACCTTCACGCTGACGCGCGGCCCGATCTTCACCGATCTGCTGCTCGCTGACGAGATCAACCGCACGCCGCCCAAGACCCAGGCGGCGCTGCTTGAGGCGATGCAGGAACGCACCGTGACGATCGACGGCGAGAGCCTTTCGCTCGGCGATCATTTCATGGTCGTCGCGACGCAGAATCCGATCGAACAGCAGGGCGTCTATCCGCTGCCCGAAGCGCAGCTCGACCGCTTCCTGTTCAAGCAGACGGTCGATTATCCCAGCGCCGGGGAGGAACGCCGCATCATCGCCACACACGGCGCCCGCCCGTCGGCGATGTCGCCGGAGAATTGGGGCGTCGAGGCCAAAGGCGATGCGAAGGCGATCCAGGCGGCGATCCAGGCGGTTGCCGGCGTGAAGCTGGTCGATGAAGTGATCGACTATATCGCGGCGCTGATCCGCGCCACGCGCGACGTGGCTGACCTGGAAAGCGGCGCCTCGCCGCGCGCCGGCGCGATGCTAGCGGGCGCGGCGCGCGCCCGTGCGGCGCTCGACGGGCGCGATTTCGTGATCCCCGACGACGTCAAGAGTCTCGCACCGCCGCTGCTGCGCCACCGCCTGATCCTGTCGCCCGCCGCCGAGATTGACGGGCGCGCGATCGAGGATGTGGTGGCCGGCATCATCGACGCGATCGAGGCGCCGCGTTGATCTATCCGACGCGCTCGGCGATCCTGCTCGCAGCGGCCGGTGCGCCGTTCGCGTTGCTTGTCGCCGTGTTTCTCCCGGGCAGCTGGTATGCCGGCCTGGTCTGGCCCGGCGCGGTGCTGCTGCTCGCCGCACTCGATGCGCTTTCGGGACTCCGGCCGGTACAGGGCAATGCGACGCTCGATCTGCCGAAATCGGCCAGTGTCGGGGCGACGATCGATGCGACGATCCGCGTGATGTTTACAGGGCGGGCGCCCGCTCGCGTCGAAGTGGCGATCGGCAATGATCCGCTGCTAGTGCCGGTGGAGGACGACCGGCTGCTCATCAACACCGCGGGGGCGACCGGCTCGGCGCGGATCCCGCTCACCACGATCCGACGCGGCACCGCGCGACTCGATACGCTGTGGCTGCGCTGGAAGGGCGGTCTCGGGCTGGTCTGGAAGCAACGCCGCATCGCGCAGAGCGCCACGATGCGCATCCTGCCCGATGTGCGCCCGGTGCGCGAACGCGGTGCGCAGATTTTCCAGCGCCATGCGCTGCAGGGCCTGATCGCGCAGATCGATCGCGGCGACGGTGCGGAGTTTGAATCCCTGGTCGAATTCCACTCCGGCATGGATCACCGCGCGATCGACTGGAAACAATCGGCGCGGCATCAGAAGCTTCATGCCAAGGAGTTCCGCACTGAACGCAACAATCAGATCGTCTTCGCTGTCGATGCCGGGCGGCAGATGTCGGAGCCGGTCGCGGGGCTGCCGCGGGTCGATCGCGCGGTCGCGGCAATGCTGCTCACATCCTGGGTGGCGCTGAAGCTCGGCGACCGTGTTGCACTGCATGCCTTCGATTCGCGCCCCCGCATCGCCAGCGGCCTGATCTCGGGGGCGGCCGGGTTCAGCGAACTGCAGCGGCTCGCCGCGGGAATCGACTATTCCGACGACGAGACCAATTACACCTTCGCGTTGATCACGCTCGCGCAGCGCCTGACGCGGCGCTCGATGGTCGTGCTGTTCACCGAATTCACCGACCTGACCTCGGCCGAATTCATGGTCCGCGCCGCGGCGCGCCTGGTCGAGAAGCATTTGCTGATGGTCGTGGTGCTGCGCGACGAGGAACTGGAAGCGCTCACCGGGGCACGGCCGCAGACCCCGGCCGACGTGACCCGCGCGGTCACGGCGGCGGCGCTGCTGCGCGACCGGCTGCTCGTGCTGACTCGCTTGCGGCATCTCGGCGTGCACGTCATCGAAAGCGAATATGACCGTGTGGGAGACCGGCTGGTGAGCGGCTATATCGATCTCAAGCGGCGCAACTTGCTATGAGCGCGGTCATCGACGCCCAGCCCATACTGGTCAATGCGAGCCGTTTTCGCGCCGCCCATGAAGGCGAATGGGAACAGCTCGATACGCTGGTCACTCGCATCGAGAAACGCTCGCTGGGCCGGCTCAGCGACGACGAGCTGCTCGCCTTGCCGTTGCTGTACCGCGCGACGCTCTCGTCGCTGTCGGTGGCGCGCGAAACCTCGCTCGACAATTCGCTGATTGTCTATCTCGAACAATTGTGCACCCGCGCCTATTTCCAGCTCTACGGTGTGCCAACCTCGGCCTGGCGGCAACTCGGCCAGTTCTTCGCACGCGGCTGGCCGCGCGCGGTGCAATCGCTGTGGCGTGAGACATTGGTCAGCCTGCTGCTCACTCTCGCGGGCACGGTGGTCGGCTATCTGCTGGTCAAGAACGATCCGACCTGGTTCTACGGCATCATTCCAAACAGCCTCGCCGGCGGGCGTGATCCATCGGCCTCGGCTGAGACGCTGAAGGCAGTGCTCTATGCCGAGCAGAAGGACGCGCTGGCGGTGTTCGCGACCTTCCTGTTCACGCACAATGCGCAGATCGCGGTCTTCTCCTTCGCGCTCGGCTTCGCCTTTGCCGTCCCGACCGTGCTGCTGATCCTCTATAACGGGCTGATGCTCGGCGCCTTTATCGCGCTCTATGCCGCCAAGGGGCTGGGCTATGCACTGGGCGGCTGGCTGATCATTCACGGCACGACGGAGTTTTTCGCGATCATCCTGGCCGGTGCGGCGGGCTTCAGGATCGGGACCGCGATCGCCTTTCCCGGGCGCCGGTCACGCGCTGATTCAGCAATCGATGCCGGGCGCACCGGTGCTCTGGTGATGGGCGGTGCGGTGATCATGCTGATGGTTGCCGGGCTGCTCGAGGGGATCGGACGCCAGACCATCAATAACGATCTGACGCGCTACGGCATCGGGCTGGCGATGCTGGTCGGCTGGACGGCCTATTTCTATCTGCCGCGCCGCGAGAGCGCCGATGACTAAGCTGAAAATGACCGATCCCCTGCGCCGGCGTTTCATCACGCCCGAGGGCGTCGATCTGAAGCTCGAACTCGGCAGCGCGGGGACGCGTGCGGGCGCCTTTCTGCTCGACGCGTTGATGGTGGTCGGCACGCTGATCGTGATGACGATCGGGATCCTGTTTCTATTGCGCTCGGGCGCAACGGAAATCCTCGCCATCCTGTGGCTGATCGGCTTCTTCGTGCTGCGTTTCGGCTGGTTCGTCATGTTCGAGATGGGCGGGCGCGGCGCCACGCCGGGCAAGCGCGTGATGGGATTGCGTGTGGTGGCGCGTGATGGTGCGCAGCTGACCGGCGGTGCCGTGATCGCGCGCAACGCGATGCGCGAGATCGAGGTGTTCCTGCCTTTGTCTTTCCTCGGCTATCAGACCGCGGAGGGGGCGGCCGATGCTTTTCTGGTGATCTTCGCGCTGCTGTGGAGCGGCATCTTCCTGTTCTTCCCGCTGATGAATCGCGACCGGCTCCGGATCGGCGACATGCTTGCCGGCACTTGGGTGGTGCGCGTGGCGCGGCAGAAGCTCGGCCATGATCTCGTTGCGCACGGAAGCACTCAGCCGCGCCGGACGTTCAGCGCGGCGGCACTCAATCTCTACGGCGTCTATGAACTGCAGACGCTTGAGGACGTGCTGCGTCGTGACCGCGAAGATGCGGTGGCCACCGTTGCCGAAACCATCCGGCGCAAGGCCGGCCTGCCCCGCGACGGCGACGATTACGCCTTTCTATCGGATTATTATGCGGCACTCTGCGCGCATCTCGAACGCGGCCTGATGGTCGGCCGCCGGCGCGACAGCAAGACGGATATCCTCACCAGCACCGGCAGTCGGGCGCGCCGCGTGTTCAGCGCGGCGTCGCTCAACATCTATGGTGCCCATCAGTTGGAAACACTCGAAGGCGTGCTGCGCCGCGGCAGCCCGGAGCAGGTGGCCAGCGTCGCCGAAACGATCCAACTCAAGACCGGCTTGCCCGGTGACGGTGATGATGCTGGCTTCCTGTCGGATTATTATGCGGCACTCCGCGCCCATCTTCAGCGCGGTGAGCTGGCCGGTCGCTAAGGCGATCGGGCCGGTGCGGTGCTTCAGGGCAGCTGGATCACTCTAAGCCGCTTCGGCCAGCAATTGCTTCGCGGTCTCGGACGTCCAGTCCATCCCGCCGGTCATCCGCCACACTTCCTTGCCCGACGAATCATATAATATGCTGGTCGGCAGGCTCACCTGATAGGCAGTGCTGAGCGCGACATTGGGGTCGAGATAGGGTTTGAGGTTTTTCACCCCGGTCCGGGCGAAGAACGGCGTGACCTTGGCTGCGCCCTCGAGATCCTGGCTTACCGCGACCACCGTCATGCGCCCGGCGACCGCGTCGAGCGTCGGCATCTCGGTAACGCAGGGGCCGCACCAGGTCGCCCACAGGTTGAGCAGCACCGGCTTGCCCGCGAAATCGGCGATCGAGGTCGTGGCGCCGCCTGGTGCCTGGAACGGCACGCCCGGCGCTTTCTCGCCCTTGTGACTGCGATCGAGCGTGCCGATCGTATCGACGAGTACCTTTTCGCCCTCTTTGGGCGCACCTGGCGCTGGGGTCGCCGCGACCGCAACGTTCGCCGCATTTGCCGTCCCATTCGTTGCGGTTGCGGCGTTCGCTTGCTCCGCGCCCGAGTCTTGCCTATCGCAACCGCCGACCAACAGGCCGGCTCCCAGGAGACAGATGATCGTCGAGCGCAGCGACATGACAGGTTCCAATGCAATGTGGGGCGGGCGTTTTGCCGAGGGCCCCGCGGCGGTGATGCGCGAGATAAATGCGTCGATCCCGTTCGACAAGCGGCTGTGGCGTCAAGATGTCGCCGGGTCCAGGGCGCATGTCGCCATGCTGGGCAAGCAGGGCATCGTCTCGGCCGAGGACGCGGCGACGATTTCGGCCGGCCTCGACCAGGTCGCGGCGGATTACGACGCGAACGGCGTGGCCGAGGATCTGGCGCTCGAAGACATTCATATGCAGACCGAAGCCAAGCTTGCTGCGCTGATCGGGCCGGTCGCCGGCCGGTTGCACACTGCACGCTCGCGCAATGACCAGGTGGCGACCGATTTTCGGCTCTGGGTGCGCGATTCGATCGACCAGGTCGGGACGGCGCTGGCCGGCTTCCAGCACGCTTTGCTGACTCGCGCCGAGGAACATGCCGGCAGCGTCATGCCCGGTTTCACGCATTTGCAGAGCGCGCAGCCCGTGACGCTCGGCCATCATCTGATGGCCTATCACGAAATGATCGCGCGCGACCGCGGCCGTTTCGCCGATGCGCGCGCCCGGCTCAACCGCAGCCCGCTCGGCTCGGCCGCGCTGGCCGGGACCGGCTTCCCGATCGATCGCGACGCGACCGCGGCGGCACTCGGTTTCGACGGCCCGACGCGCAATTCGCTCGACGGGGTCAGCGACCGCGATTTCGCGATCGAGTATCTCACCGCCGCCGCGCAGTGCGCGCTGCATCTGTCGCGGCTGGCCGAGGAGTTCATCCTGTGGGCATCGCAGCCGTTCGGCTTCGTGTCGCTCAGCGATCAATGGTCGACCGGCTCGTCGATCATGCCGCAGAAGCGCAATCCCGATGCGGCGGAACTGGTGCGCGGCCATTCGGGGCGGATCATCGGTTGCCTGACCGCGCTGATGATCACCATGAAGGGCCTGCCGCTCGCTTATTCAAAGGATATGCAGGACGACAAGCCGCCGGTGTTCGAGGCGCATGACCTGCTTGGCCTGTCGATCGCGGCGATGACCGGCATGGTCGAAAGCGCGACCTTCCGCACTGACCGCATGCGCCAAGCGGCCGAAGCCGGCTTCTCGACCGCGACCGACCTGGCCGACTGGCTGGTGCGCGAGGGGGGCATTCCATTCCGCGAGGCGCATCATATCACCGGCAGCGCGGTGAAGCGCGCGGAAGAGCTGGGTATCGCGCTCGACAAGTTGCCGATCGCTGACCTGCAAGCAATCGATGCGCGGATCGACGCACGGGTCTATGATGTGCTGAGCATCGACGCATCGGTCGCCAGCCGGACCAGCTTTGGCGGCACCGCGCCCGCCCGGGTGCGTGCGGCGATCGCGGCGGCGCGAGAGGGAGACGGACGATGAGGTTTGCGATTTCATTGCTTGCGCTGCTGCTGGCCGGCTGCGGTGCGTCCCGCGGCCTGCAACCCGCACCGGGCAAGACGCTGCCGGTTGCGCCCTATGGCGCGAAATCGCCCCCGACGGCCAAGGAGCTGCTCAAACCGGGCAACCAGTCCCGCCCCGAACGCAGCGATGAATTGCTTAAAAGCTCGGATCAGCGGCGCAGCGACGAGTTCAATCTCCCTCCCTCAAATTAATGGCACGCCACTGATGGATAATTTTACGCCGGTTGACGGCGCGCTCCATGCCGAGGGCGTGTCGCTCTCGACCATCGCCGACACTGTCGGCACGCCGGTCTACGTCTATTCGACCGCCGCGTTTCAGCGCCATGCGCGCGCCTTTCGCGAGGGACTGACCGGGGCGGGCGTGACCCGCATCCATCTCGCTTATGCGATCAAGGCCAATCCCAACCTGGCGGTGCTGCGCGTGCTCGCCAATGAAGGCTATGGCGCCGACGTCGTCTCCGGCGGTGAGATGGTGCGCGCGCTGGCCGGGGGCGTCCCGGCCAAAGACATCGTGTTCTCGGGCGTCGGCAAGACTCGCGAGGAGTTGAACGCCGCGCTTGATGCCGGGATCGGCCAGTTCAATCTTGAGCTGGAGGAAGAAGGCGAAGTGCTTGCGGCGCTCGCTCATGCGCGCGGTGTCCGCGCGCCGGCGACGCTACGCGTCAATCCGGACGTCGATGCCGGCACGCACGCGAAAATCTCGACTGGGCGCAAGGAGAACAAGTTCGGCGTGCCGATCGATCAGGCGGTTGAGATGTATGGCCGGCTTGCCGAACTCGACGGGCTCGCACTCCACGGCATCGCGATTCATATCGGCAGTCAGCTGCTCGACCTTGCGCCGCTCGAGGCCGCCTATACGCGGATCGGTAAGCTGATCGCGGAGTTGCGCAAATTCGGCCATTTCATCACTCGCGTCGATCTCGGCGGCGGGCTCGGCGTGATCTACAAGGCAGGCGACGTACCGCCGAGTGCGGCCGACTATGGCGCAATGGTCGCGCGCGTGACGAAGGATTGGGACGTCGAGCTGATGTTCGAACCCGGCCGGCTGATCGCCGCCAATGCCGGCGTGCTGCTGACCAAGGTGATCTGGGTCAAGCCAGGGGTTATCAATCCCTATGTCATCGTCGATGCGGCGATGAACGATCTGGCCCGTCCCGCGCTGTACGACGCCTGGCATGATTTCGTGGCGGTGCGGCCGAACGGCGAGCGCATGACCGCCAATATCGCGGGACCAGTGTGCGAAAGCGGCGATACCTTCGCGATGGGGCGCGAGATCGACGCGGTCCATTCGGGCGACCTAGCCGTGTTCCGCGGCGCCGGTGCCTATGGCGCGACGATGGCGAGCACCTATAACAGCCGGGCGCTGGTGCCCGAGGTACTGGTCGATGGCGACCGGTTCGCGGTGGTCGCCGACCGCATCCAGCCCGAGACGATCCTGGCAGCGGAGCGCCTGCCCGACTGGCTGAAGGGATGAGCTGGCACAGCCTGCCGCTGTTCGTGCGGCTGGCGGGCCGGCCAGTGATCCTGCTGGGCGACGGCGAGGCGGCGGAGGCCAAGCGGCGCTTGCTCGAGCGCGCGGGTGCCGTGATCGGCGATGAGGAGAGCGCGGCGGTACTGGCGATCGTCGCGATCGCCGATGAGGAGGGTGCCCGCGCGGCGGTCGAGCGGCTGCGCGTGCGCGGCATTCTAGTCAATGCGGTCGACCGGCCCGACTGGTGCGATTTCACCTTGCCGGCAATCATCGACCGCGATCCGGTGCTGGTCGCGATCGGCACCGGCGGTGCGTCGGCTGGGCTGGCAGCAGCGCTGCGCCAGCGGCTGGAGGCGCTGCTTCCGGCCAGTCTCGGTGCGGTGGCGACAGCGCTGTTTGCTGGCCGCGAGGCGATCCGGCGCGCTTATCCCGATCAGGGCGATCGCCGCCGGGCATTGGGCAATGCCCTGGCCGAGGGTGCTGCGCTCGATCCGTTGCGGGCGGACAAGGGTGATGTCGCGGCCTGGATCGCGGCCGGGTCGGATCCGAGCCGGCCCAAACTGGTCGAAATCGTGCTGACATCGGCCGATGTTGATGATCTCACCTTACGCCAGGCGCGCACGCTGGCGCTCGCCGATCGCATCTTTCACCGTGCCGATGTGCCGGCGGCGATCCTCGATCGGGCACGGGCGGACGCGGCTCGGATCGAATGCGCCGCGCCACCGGACGATCCCGGTGACGGGCTGTCGGTCGACCTGACGCTCGGTTAGTGCGCCTTATGCCGGGCGGGTTCACTACCCACCTGTCCGCTCCGGAAGTCGGTAACATTCACCCGAATCCCTGCCGTCATCCCTGCATTCGCGGGGATGACATTGGCGAAGCCTCTCGTCCGTCAGCGTCAGTCCTGAGCGCCTTGTGCAGGCGGCGATTCAACCAAGCCGCGGGATGTGGCAATGCGATGGCTGGACGAGACGCCGTCAGGCGCTTTTATCTCCGCTCTTTCTCATGGCCACGAAGCGTTGGGCATCGGCTCCTGTTTCGATCAAAACGGCCCCTGTTATGGCTCCTGTGCCGTCCTGTTTTCTATAATAGGAGCAAAAAATAATGGCCGAAAACAGGAGATAACAGGACGAAACCCGGGGGCATCGGCGGGCTAAGCGGCTCGCCCCCTAGCCGTTCAGGTTCAACCGTTCGACTTGGTCGTTGAGCGCCTGGATCGAGGCGATCAGCCGCATCCGGTCGGCGCGCGTTTCGGCCAATTCGGACCGCATCTCGCCTAGTTCCATCGCCCGCGCGGCGATGCGCGCGTCAAGCGCCGCATTCGAACGCTTGAGCTCGTTGATTCGCCGTGCCCGGGCAAGCGTGCGCTCGATCCGCGCGGCAAGGACTTCGAACGCGAAGGGCTTGGCGACATGGTCGTCGGCGCCGGCGGCCAGTGCCTCGACCGCAGCGGCCGGGTCGCTGCGCCCCGTCAGCATGATCACCGGCAGGTCGCGGGTTTCCGGGTTGCTGCGGATCTCATGCAGCACCGCGACGCCCGACATGCGCGGCATGATCATATCGAGCAGCACCAGGTCGAATCCTCGCGCAGCGATCAGGTCGAGCGCCTCGGCGCCATTGTCGCTAAGCGCAGTCAGAAAGCCGAGATGGGCAAGCCGCCGGCCAATTACGCCGAGATTGGTGCGGCTGTCATCGACTGCGAGGATCGTGCGTACCGGCCCGGGCCGTAATGGCACGTCCCGATGTTCGAAAAGCTCCATGATCAGTTGGTCCCACTGAATGATGGGGCGACGCTAGTCCGGGCCGGTCATTTTTTGGTTAACGAACCGAAACGATCTCAGCAAAACGATCAGGCGGCGCGCGCCTCGCGCCAGGCCTGGGCGATCTCGGTCAGGCTGGCGGCGATCTCGCGGAATGGCGCCGGATCATGGCCGATACTGGCATCGACCACGGTGCGACGCGCGCTGCCATACAGCTGCGCAAGCGCGGTCGCGACGGTGCCGCCAGCCTCGAAATCGAGCCCCGCTTCGAGCGCGAACAGGATCGCGGTGGCGCGCGTCACTTTTTCGCTCTTGATGCGGAACTGGCGGTTCTCCGCCGCCCAGGCGGCCGCACCAAGCGCGCGGATCAGTTCCTCATAGAGCAATTGCACCAGCGCCGGCCCGTCGGCTTCCGCCGTGCGTCCTGCAATGTCGATCTGGCGATAGGTGGATTCCGGGTCACGACCCAGTACGGTCGCGTACATCAATCGCTACTGTTCCAGGCATCGACCTGTTGCTGCAGGAAGGTGAGTGTGGATTTATACGCTGCGACGCGCGCGTCCATCGCGCCATATTGCTGGGTCAGCCTTTTGGTCATCACATCTTCGGCATCGGCCAGATCGCTCTGGTCATCGGCCAGGTCGGCCTGCGCCTTGGTGTAGCGCGTCGCGCTCGCACCAAGGCCGACCTTAGTGTCGACCGCGGTGTTTGAGATGGCGGTCAGCGCCGCCGGCAGGCCTTTTCCCGATGCGCCGCTGCCATCGGCGAACATCGCCTCGACCGCGTCGGGCCATTTGGTCAGCGCCTCGGTCAGCCGCGCCGTATTGACCGACAATGTGCCGTCGCGATTGGTCTGCACGCCGATCTCGGCCAGCGTCACCGGTACGCCATTGGGCGCGTCGGTCAGCAATGGGGTGAGGGTCAGCTGGCGCATCGACCGCGCCAGTGTCGCGGTGGCGGAATCGCTTTTCAGCAGGCCGGTGACCGGGTCGGTCTGTTCCTTGATGGCGGCACCGAGCTGGTTGAACGTCTCGACGAAATCATTGACCGCCTGGGACAGTGCGGCGGTCGGCGCGGTGGTGCCGAGCGTCACATTGGTGCCGACAGCGGCGCTCATCAGATCGAGCTTCACGCCTGGGATCAGGTCAGTGATGCTGTTGGTCGGCCGCTGCAACGCGACGCCGTCGACCGCGACGATCGCGTCCTTGGCGACCGAGCCGATCGTCGTGCCGGTCGCGCCGGGGCCGATGTTGAGCGAGGACAGGCCGGGCGCCGCCGGGTCCTCGTTCGCGGTCAGGGTGAAGGCTTTGGCCTCACCGGTCGCGCTCTTGATGCTCAGCCGCGAGCCATTGGCGTCAGTCAGCACGGTCGCGGTGACGCCGGCATTGGCGGCGTTGATCGACCGCGCAATGCCGCTCAGCCCCGAATTGCCGGCAGTGATCGGAATCGTGATCGGCGTGCCGGCGCCGGCGGTGAAGCCAGTCATCGCACCGTCAGTGACGGTCGCCTTGCCGAAGGTCAGGGTGAAGCTGCCCAGGCCGACCGATGCGACCGGATCGGCAATGGCGGGGCTGGTCGCGACCTGCGGTGCTGCGAGCTGGCGCACCTCGACAGAGGCCGACAGGCCGGCGAGCTTCGCGCCGGACAGGCCGCTGACCTTCAGGATGCTGCTGTTCGAACTGGTCGGCGCAGTCGCCAGCGTGCCGCCCTTGCTCAGCGCGGCAAGCGCGCCGGCAAAACCGGAAATGCCGCTCTTCAGCGTCGAGACGCCGGAAATCTGCTTGGTCAGCGCGTCGGATTTGGCGGTCAGCTGCTTGGTCTTGTTGGCGAATTGCGCATCGACCAGCGACGCTACCAGTTCCTTGACGTCGATGCCCGAACCGGCACCGAGTGCGGACGTGATCGATGTGGTGGCCATGATGTTCCCTCCGCTCTTCTGTATCAACGACCGATGCCGGCGATTCTTTAGCTCTGCTTGACCCCGTTTTCGTCGAATCGCGCGGTCGGCGGCACCGCGACAGGAGGGGCGACCGGCGGCGCGCTGCCGCCCGCGGCAACATTGACGCCGAACACAAAGGCCAGGATCGTCGCGATCGCCAGATACAGATCGTCGCGCACCTCCTGCCCTTCGCGGCTGGTGTAATAGACGGCACGCGCGATCGCTGGATATTCGAGTACCGGCACCTTGTTCTCAGCGGCGATCTCGCGGATCGCCATCGCCATCGCACCACGTCCCTTGGCGACCACCACCGGCACCTGGTCGTTCTCGCGGTCGTAACGCAGCGCGACCGCGAAATGGGTCGGGTTGGTCAGTACGACATGCGCCTCGGCCACGGCCTTGCGCGTGCCGCGCCGCATCATCTCGCGCTGGCGCTGGCGGATCGCGCCTTTGGCTTCGGGCGATCCTTCGCTTTCCTTATGTTCGTCCTTCACTGCCTGCTTGGTCATGCGCAATTTGTTGAGCAGGCGGATCAGCTGGATCGGCACATCGATCCCGGCGATGATCAGCAACCCGGCCGCCATGGCGAACAATATGCCCATCAATGTGCCGCCGAGCGTGCTGGTCGCCGCCTCGATATCGGACGAGACCAGCCCGATCATCATCTTCGACGATGACCACAGCATATAGCTGCCGATCGAGCCGAGCAGGAGAATCTTGAGCAGCGACTTGCCGAGCTCGATCCAACCCTGCGGGCCGAAAATGCGCTTCAGGCCCGATGCCGGATTGATCCGCCCTGCCTTGGGCGCGAGCAGCTTGCCGTTGAAGCTGAGCGAGCCGAGCCCGAGCTGGCTGAGGATCGCGGCGCCCAGCGTGATGACGAACAGCGAGATCAGCGACGGCGCAAGCTTCCAGCCTGATGCCATGATCGGGCGGAACGGCTCGAAATCGTCGACATCGCCGCGGCCGAACTGAAAGCTGGATGTCATCACGGCCTTGCACGCGGTGACCAGCGAGGGGCCGAACAAAGCGAGCCAGGCGCAGCCGGCCATCACCACCAGCGCGGTCGCGAATTCGCGCGAGCGGAGGATATCGCCCTGTTCGGCCGCGTCGCGTTTGCGCTTGGCGGTTGGTGCTTCTGTCTTGTCGCCGAATTCCTCAGCCATCAGCCGAGCACCAGGTTCTGCGTCGCGGCAAGCGCTTCGCGGATGATGACGAGCATGTAATCGCCCATTGCCGGGAAGGCCATGGCCAGCGCAATCACGCCGACCGCGAGGCTGGCGGGCAGGCCGACCGCGAACAGGTTGAGCGCGGGTGCGGAGCGCGACAGCATGCCGACCACCAGGTTGAGGCACAGCAGCAGAAAGCCGACCGGCAGCGCGAGCAGCAACCCGGCAAGGAAAGTATAGCCGCCGAAAAAGGCGATGCCCTTCAACTGTTCGGCGCCCATCCATGCCGCGCCGACCGGCATCACGTCATAGCTTTTGACGATCATCTCGACCAGCACGAGGTGCCCGTTGACCGACAGGAACAGCAAGGTGAGCATGATCGAGAAGAACTGGCCGAGCGCGGGGCTCGACCGGCCGTTCTGCGGGTCGATTGCATTGGCGAAGCCGATGCCCATCGAAATGCCGATCGCTTCGCTCGCCAGCATTGGCGCGGCAAAGGCAATCTGCAGCACAAAGCCCATTGCCAGGCCGACCAAAGCCTCGGCGGCGATGGCGAGGATCGTTGCGGCGGAAAAGACCTGGGCGGGCGGCGCCACCTGGTGCGTGCCAAGCACGAGGAAGCCAATCGCCGCCGACAATGTCACGCGCACCATCACCGGCACCGACACGGCGCCGAACACCGGCGCGGCGATGAACGCCGCGCCGATCCGCACCATGACGAAGACCAGAGCCCAGAGCTGCGGCTCGATCGAGAGGCCGAAACCCAAGACGCTCATCGCACGAGGTCGGGAATCCGCTCGAAGATGCTGATCGTGAAATCGCTCAGCAGCCCGAGGATCAGGCTGCCGAACACCAGGATCGAGATCGCGACGACGATCAGCTTGGGCACGAACGACAAGGTCTGTTCGTTGATCGACGTCGCCGCCTGGATCATGCCGAGGATCAGGCCGGCGAGCAAAGCCGGAATCAGGATCGGTGCGGCGGCAAGCGCCAGCACCCACATCGTCTCGTTCGCGACGGTGAGGAAATATTGCGCGTCCACAGCCCCGCTAACTCACGAAACTGTTGGCGAGCGATCCCATCGTCAGCGCCCATCCATCGACGAGCACGAACAGCAGCAGTTTGAAGGGTAAGGAGATGATCGTCGGCGAGAGCATCATCATGCCGAGCGACATCAGGACGGTCGCCACGACCAGGTCGATGACGATGAACGGCAGGAAGATCAGGAAGCCGATCTGGAACGCGGTCTTCAGCTCGCTGGTCACGAAAGACGGCAGCAGGACCGAAAAGGGAATGTCGGCTGGTTTGGCATAGGGGCCGGTCTTGGCGATGCCGGAGAACATGGTGATGTCCTTGACCCGGGTCTGCTTGACCATGAAGTCGTGCAGCGGGACGCCGGCGGTCTTGATCATCTCGGTCGCGCCGATCTTGCCTTCGGCATAGGGCTGGATCGCGGTGGTGTTCATGGTGTTGATCACCGGCGCCATGATGAAGAAGCTGAGGAACAGCGACAGGCCGATCAGCACCTGGTTGGGCGGCGTCTGCTGCAGGCCGAGCGCCTGGCGCAGGATCGCCAGCACGATGATGATCCGCGTAAAGCTGGTCATCATCAGCAGGATGCCGGGCAGGATCGACAACAGCCCCATGATGATGAGGACTTGCAGGCTGAGCGCCATCGGCGCGTCGCCGCCGCCGAGATCGCCAAGCGCGCGGTCGATCGCATCGCCGGTTCCCGGCGCGGCGGGCGGCGTCACCGCCGGCACGGCCTGCGCCAGTGCCGGGTGCGCGATGAGCAGGGCGAAGACGATGCCGAGCAGGACGAGCAGGATCTTGCCGCTCAGGCTCACGCGCTTCGGCTGTTCGCCACGGAACAGCGTCGGGCCATCCTGGCGGATGCGGCGGATCACGGGGCCACTCATTTTGGTTCGATCTTGTCGATCAGGTTGACGCCGCCGCGGCCGACCGAGACGAGCAGCTTGCGCCCCTCGAACTCAAGCACCGCCATGCGCAGGCCGGGGGAGATCATCATCGTCTCCTGCACCTTGAGCATGCGGTTGGCGGGCTGGCCCGGCAGGCGCGACTCAAGCTTGCGCCACAGATAGAGGCAGCCGATCATCAGGCCGCAGACTAGCGGCAGCAGCACGACCAGCTTCAGGATATAGGACCACATCATGACCGGTCAGGCCCGCTTCTCAGGCGAGACCAGCTCGGTCATGCGCACGCCGAAACGGTCGCCGACCGTGACCACTTCGCCGCGACCGATCAGCGTGCCGTTGACCAGCACGTCGAGCAGCTCATTGGCTTGGCGGTCGAGCTCGATGACGCTCGATTCGCCAAGCGCAAGCAGCTCGCGCAAGGTCAGCTGAGTCGAGCCGATCTCCACGGTCAGCTTGACGTCGACATCCTGCAGCAGCCGGAAATTGGCAGCGAGCGAGGCGTCGACCGGATGTCCACCGGTCATGTCGTTCATTGGAAATCCTCGAGTTCACGGGTGATCGAATTGAGCTTGATTGCGGCCTTGCCGTTCGACGTGCCGACGGTGCCGAAGCCGAGCCGGTCGCCGCCGACCATCACCGGCACTTCGGCGCCGAAGCTGATCGGGATGACGTCGCCGGGCTTCAGATCCATCAGCAGATTGAGCGAGACGATCGGCTCGGCCAGGACCGAGCGGACCGGGAATTTCACGCCCATCACCGCGCGCGTCAGGCTGGTACGCCAGGCCGGATCGGGGGCGGCGGTCTTGGCGTGGACCTTGCCGGTCAATGACGGGGTATGCGGCTTCAGCGCCGTGACCGGATAGACCAGGTCGAGGAATACCGGTTTGGCATTGCCCGATCCGATGCCGAACCGGGTCACGACAACCGGATCCTCGCCGTCCAGTCCCTGGATCAGCGCCGGGTTCGCCTCGACATGCGCGGGCACGAACTCGATCCGTGTGAGTGGCTCCCAGGCACTCCGCAGCGGGGCTGCGAGCATCGTGCCGAGCCGCCCGATCATCGCCTCGGCGGCGGGCGTGAACTCGGCGGGCATCTCATGCACCGCACCGGTGCCGCCGAAGAACAGGTCGAGCAATTCCATCACGAAGCGCCCGTCGAACACCGCGAGCATGTTGCCGGTGGCGGGCGCGCCAGCGGGCACCATAGCGAGCGGCAACCAGGCGGTCAGCCCGTCGGGGCGTTCGGTGCGGTAATCGGCGAAGCGCTGCACCACCAAAGGTTCGGCAAAGACACGCACTTCACGACGCAGCAGCGGCTCGAACACGCCGCGCAGCGACCGCGCAAGACGCGCGGACAGATGCTGCAGCGTGTGCAGGTCGCCGAACGGATTGATGTTTGCGACCCCGAGCGTGGCGTGATCCGCCTGCTGCCGGGGTCGTTCCCGCCGATCCGTCGTGTTTGGTGAAGCGTCGTTAACCATCGACGTTCACTGAACAACAAAATTGGTAAAGTAGACGTTACCAACGCCGCCAAAACCTTCTTTTTCCTTAAGCGTGTCGTTGATCGCCTTGGCCAGCCGGCGCTGCAATTGCGTCTTGCCCTCGACCGAGAAGACCTGCTCCTCCGACGTATCGCCAAGCGTCATCAGGATCGCGGAGCGCACCGCGATCTCGTTGGTTTTCAGATTGTCGATGACCGTGTCGTCATAGGGCGTGGAGATGGCGATGCCGACCTGGACGAAATGCACGCTGTCCTGGAGGTTGGAGGTGAACTCCTTTTCCAACGCATAATAATTGGACGCGAACTTGTCGCCGCCCGAGCCCTTGGGCGGCGCCTTGCCATGGCTCTCGCCGCCGCCCTCACCCTCGCCACCGGCGCCGCCGCCGCGTTTCTGCTCGCTCTTCGGGACCAGCCTGGGGCCGCTCGCTGCGGCTTCGACATGCGCGGCGCCGCCGCCGAGCAGGCCCGAGCCCGAGGCATAGAGCCCCGCGCCAACGCCGCCGCCGACCAGCACGAGCAGGCCGACGCCAAGCATCAGCTTCTTCATCAGTCCGCCCTTCTTCTTGGGCGCTTTCACGTCTTCTGCGGGGTCGCTCATGGTCTTGTTCCTTCAGCTCAAGCGATGCGTTGATCAGTGGTGGTGTCGGTGTCGGGACTTGCGGCGCGGGCCGGCGCGTTCGGGAGGATCGGCTGGGGCTGGTGCGGCTGGCGCCCGGCGCCGGTGCCGCCGCCATCGACGCTCGACTGCGCGATGCGCACGCCGCGCGCTTCGGCAAGTTCGGCCAGGCGCGGCTGCGCATCGTTCAGCAAGGTGCGGGTCGCGGCGCTTTCCGCGGTGAAATGGACGTGCAGCGTGTCGCCATGTTTACGCACTGCGACGTCGACTGCGCCGAGCGCATCGGGAACGAGGCGGATGCGCGTGTCGCGCGAATCGGCATCGTCACGCAGCACCTCGATCCGGTCGATCATTGCCTGCAGCCCCGCATCCTGCCGCAGATCGAGTGGTGCGCGCTGTGCATCCCCGGCTGCCTGGACGACCGGGCGATGAACCGTCTCGGTCACCGCGTTGAGCGCGGCGGCAAGAGCGGCCGGCGTCTGTGGACGATCATCCTCGCCAGCAACGCGCTGACGCTGGCCGATGGCGGCAAGTATCGCGGCGGCAAAGGCCTGGCCGGCGGGCTGAGCGGTCGGTGCTGGTGACAGTGCGGCTGCCGCGCCGGTTGCCGATATCGGCGCGTCGCGACGTGGCGCGGCGTTGTCGGCCGTCACCGGCTGCGCTTTGGCCTCGACCGGGATCGGTGTTGAAACATCAATCACTGGCTTGCCCGGAATCGCCGTGGCGACTCCCATGGGCTGCGCGCCGGTCAAGGGCTGAGCGGTTTCGGTCAGCGCTGGATCAGCCGCGAGCGGCAAGGCAGGGGTGGATAATGCCGCGTTGATCGTCAGTTGCGGCCCGCCGGGTAACGGAATTGCCCGTGCGACGGGCAAGGGCTGAGGCAGGGCGGCCGGCAGCCAGACCAGGGTCGGATCAATCTCGGTATCGGCATCGTCAGGCAAGGCTTCGCCGCCGGCGGCAAGATCCTGCCGCTTTACGGACAGTCCCGGCAATGCCGGATCACCCGCTGGCGCCGTGTCTCCCGCCTTCAGAAAATCGGCCAGCGCGACCGTGAAGGCGCTCGAATCGCCGCCGGAACCGGCGGCTTTCGGCGCCTTTTCAGACGGCTTTGCCAATGCTGCAGAAAACTCGATCATCCATATACCCCGGCCGGCGACAGTCGCCGCCGGGCGATCAGCAAGGATCGTGCCGGATTTTCCTGACCGATGGTGCGCTTTCCATCGCGCGAATCGCCTTGAGTGCCGCTTCGGCGTCAGCACGGGCGAGAAGTTTCTCGATTGCGCTCTGATCGCGCTTGGCTTCGCGCGATGCCTCGGCGGCACGTTCGACGCCGCGTTCGGCGATGCGCAGGCGTTGTTCGGCCGCTTCGGCCGATTGCTGCAGCCGGTCGCGGAAATGCGCCGCGGCGATCAGCGAAAAGGCATGGCCGCCGCTGGTGGACGGGGCGATATCCTCGGCAAGCTGGGCGATGCGGTTGCGCAACGTGACTTCGCTCGCAACCCGTTCGTTGGCGCGCGCTTCCTCGGCCCGCACCAGTCCGAGCTGAAGCGTGCGGACGCGCAGGATCCGGTCGAGCTTGCGGGTCTGCGCCATCTCAGTCGGCGCCGAACACGCCGACCAGTTCCTCGGTCGCGTCGTTCAGCGACACGGTCTCGTCCGGGTCCTGGCGGATATATTCCATCACCGCCGGGTGACACGCGATCGCGGCGTCGATCGCCGGATCGGCGCCGGAGCGATAGGCGCCCATCAGCACCAGGTCGCGATTTTCCTCATAGGTGGCGAGATGCCGGCGCAGCACGCGCGCGGCATTGGCGTGTGGCCGGCCGACAATGTCAGTCATCACCCGGCTGACCGATGGCCCGATATCGATCGCGGGATAAACGCCGCGCTCGGCGAGCTGGCGCGACAGCACGATATGGCCATCAAGGATCGAGCGTGCCGAATCGACCACCGGATCATTGCCGTCATCGCCATCCGCAAGCACGGTATAGATCGCCGTGATCGATCCGCCGCTCGACACACAGGTGCCGGCGCGTTCGATCAGATTGGGCAGCATGGCGATCGCGCTGGGCGGATAGCCGCGTGCGCTGGCCGGCTCGCCCAGCGCCAGGCCGATCTCGCGGCCGGCATGCGCGACGCGAGTCAGGCTGTCCATGATCAACAGCACTTTCTTGCCCTCGGCGCGGAACGCCTCGGCAATGGCATGGGTGCGCAGCGCGCCGCGGATGCGCAGCACCGGCGAATGATTGGCCGGGACCGCGATCACCACCGAGCGCGCCCGCGCTTCGCCCGCCACCTTGGTCTCGAGGAAATCGGCGACTTCGCGGCTGCGCTCGCCGATCAGGCCGATGACGATCACATCCGCCTGGGCGGCGCGCACGATCATGCCGAGCAGCACCGATTTGCCGACGCCTGAGCCTGCCATGATGCCGATGCGCTGACCCTGGCCGATGGTGAGCAGCCCGTTGATCGCGCGCACCCCGACATCCATTGGCTGCAATACGCGGCCACGGTCGAGCGGGCTTTGCAGCTTGCCGCCGATCGGCCAGCGCCCGGCGCCGCGAATCGGGCCGAGCCCGTCGATCGGCTTGCCCGCGCCATCGACCACCCGGCCGAGCAGGGCGGCGCCGACCTCGGCTTCACCGGGAGGGCCGATCGGCCGGACCGGCGATTGCGGCAGCAACGGTGCCGGGCCGCCGAGATTCATCAACAGGGTGCGGCCATTGCGGAACCCGATCACCTCGGCCTCCACGCCCGCGCCTTTGGCGCCGACCTGGCACATTGTGCCGACCGGCAGCTGCAGGCCGATCGCCTCCATCAACAGCCCGTCGAACGAGGCGAGGCGTCCCGATACCTTGGGCTGTGGCGCAAAGTCTGGCACCCCAAGCGATTCGAGATAATTGGTCGTGAAGCGGTTCAACATTAGGCCTGTTTCATTTGGGCGGCACCGCGACGCGATCGATCGCGAGCGCGAGCTGTTCCAGCCAGAGTTCCGGGCCGTCCTCGATGATGGTCGAGGCGGATTCGAGGATGAAGCTGCCGCGTGCGATCGCGGCATCGCCGACCGCGAGTACGCTGCGCGGCAATTTGTCTTCAAGCAGCGCGACATCATCGGGATGGACGCGCACCATCGCCGCTTCGGCGCTGTCTGCCAGCATCTCGGCCGCGGCGTCGATCCGCCCGGCAAGGATGTCGGGCGCGATGCCGACCTCACCGACGATCCTGGACACCAGGAACAAGACGGTCTGGCGCAACTGCCGCGCCATATGCTCGCGGTCGAGCCGGTCGTCGGCGCGCAGCGCGTCGGCCAGCCCGGTCAGCAGCGCACGGTCGCGTTCCCCGGCCTCGCCGGCTTCAGCCAGCGCGGCGGCGATCCCTTCGGCATAGCCGGCGGAATGCGCAGTCGCGACCGGGTCGACGAAACCGGATGGCATGCCGGTGTCGAACGGGTCCCAGCCTTCGGTCGGGTTGGCGTCGGGATCAGCGGGTTCGAAATGCTTCGGATTGACCTGGGGCGAATAATGCACCGGGCCGGACGGCTTGGCTCGGGCGCGCAGGTCGAATGGGGAGAATCCTTCGTCGGGCATCGAGAAAGCCTGGTGCAGTATCTGTGCCGCGGCATTGTGGCGGGCGGAGAAGCCAGGCGCAAACTCAGACATAATCGTCCTCGCCGCCGCCCATCATGATCGTGCCGTCCTTGGCCAGGTTGCGCGCGATCTGGATGATCACCTTCTGCGCCTCCAACACTTCGCTGAGCTTCATCGGACCGCGCGCTTCCATCTCGTCGCGAATGCCGTCGGCGGCGCGGCTCGACATGCAGCCGAGGAAGCGGTTGCGGACGCTTTCGTCCACACCCTTCAAGGCGCGGGTCAGGATATCGCCGTCGATGTTGCGGATCAGCGTGCCCAGATTCTTGTCGTCGAGCTCAAGCAGATTGTCGAACACGAACATCGCCTCTTCGATCGCTCTGGCGACTTCGCGGTCGATCTTGAACAGCTTGGGCATGACGCGCTGCTCGGTCGCCTTGCGGCCGCTCGACAGGATTTTCGCCGCGTCGCGCGTGCCGCCCAGGGTCAGCCCGGCGGACTGTTTGGTCGCACCAGCGCGGCCGGCGAGCATCGTGGTCAGCGTCTCGATCGCCTCGGGCGTGATCGGGCCGAGCCGCGCGATGCGGTGAAGGATGTCGGGCTGTACCGCATCGGGCAGCAATTCGAGCACCTGCGCGCCGACATTGGGGTCGAGATTGGCGATCAGCACCGCGGCAATCTGCGGATGCTCCTTTTCGATCATTCCGGCGATCTCGCCGGCGTCGAGCCAGTCGAGCAGGTCGATCTGGCATGCATCCTCGGTCGGGATGATCCGCGCCAGCACGCTGTCGGCCTTTTCCTGGCCCAGCGCACGGTGCATCACCGCTTCGATCTGCGGCCGCGGATCGAACGAGATGCCAGTGCGCTCGCGCGCCTTGCCGACGAAATCGTCGAGCACGAATTCGACTTCGCTCTCGCTGACATCGGCGACGGCGAACATCGCCTTGCCGAGCTGGCGGACTTCCTCGGGGTCGAGCTTCTGCAGGATGGCGGCGGCTTCTTCCTCGCCGACCAGCATCATCAGCACGGCGGCGCGCTCGACGCCGGTGTAGTTGCGAAAGGGTGCGGTCATGACTTGATCATATCCCTGACGGCGAGCGCGGCGCGCGCCGGATTGTCGCGGGTAAAGCCGCGCACCATGCCGATCCGGTCATCGTAATTCTGCGCACCGGCGATGGCGTCAATGCTGACCGGCGGGCCGGCCTGGGGCTGGCCATTCGCATTGAGATTGCCGAGATCGCGGCCCAGCGCCATGCGCGGTGTGGCATCGTCGCGCTTCTTCATCAGCGCGCGGGCAAGCGGACGGACGCCAAGCATCAGCACGAGCAGCGCGATGATGATCGCGGTGACGTTGCGGGCGACGACCGGCAGCCAGCCGGCATCATACCAGGGCTGCTTGTCCTCGACCGTCGCGGCGCCGGCGAACTTGCGGCTGATCACCGTCACCTGGTCGCCGCGCGCCTGGCTATAGCCGACGGCGGTCTGGACCAGCTGCGTGATCTGCTGGATCTCGACCGGGCTGCGCGGCTTGCTCCCCTCCACGTCGCGCAGCAGCACGGCAACCGACAGGCGCGTGATTGCCCCCGGTGCAGTGCGGCTGACCGACACTTCCTTGCCCAGATCATAGGACCGGGCGAACTGATCGCTCTGCTTGACTGGCTCGGCCGGTGCTGCTGCTCCCGCCGGCGGTGCGCCGGGCGTCGCACCGGCCTTGGCGGCGGCTGCCGCGTCGGCGGCGGGCGAGGTGATGGTCGATGGCGGCGGCGCGGTGTTGGACAGGGCGCCCGGGATGCCACCCGGCTGCGCGCCATCCTTCTGGTTGCCGGTCCAGTTGCCCTGTTCGGCGCGCAGCGCGCCCTGCTTGTCATAGCTTTCGCGCGTCGCCTGGGTCTCGTTCAGGTCGACATCGGTCTGCACTTCGGTGGTGAAATTGCCCGCGCCGACCAGCGGGGTCAGCAGCTGGACGACTTGGGCGCGATATTTATCTTCGACGCGGCGCTGGAAGGCGATGCGTTCGTCGCTGGCGATACCGAGCGCACTGCGGTCGGAGGCCTTGGTGAGCAGCCCGCCCATCTGGTCGACGATCGTCACGGCATCGGATTTCATCCCCGGTACCGATGAGGCGACGAGGTTGATGATCGAGGCGACCTGAGAGTCCGCCAGGCTGCGCCCGGCCTGGAGTTTCAGGATCACCGATGCCGATGGCGCGGCATTGTCGCGGATGAACACCGATGCCTCGGGCGTGGCGAGATGGACGCGCGCCTCGGCGACCGAATCGATTTCCTCGATCGACCGGGCAAGTTCGGTCTCGCGCGCCTGACGCAGCCGTTCGCCCTCAACGGCGCGGCTCACGCCCATCGGCAGCTGGTCGAGGAGCGCATAGCCGCCCGGCGTCGCCTTGGGCAGACCCTGCCCGGCGAGCAGGATGCGGGCGCGGGAATAATCATCCTCATTGACGGTCAGCGCGCCCGATCCGCTATCGATGCGGCTGGAGATGTTGGCCTGTTCAAGCGCCTGGGTGACCGATCCCTTATCGGCATCGCTGAGCTGCGCGAACAGGGTTTTCTGCGGTGCCGTGCTGAACGACATCCACGCAAGCGCGGCGGCGGCGATCAGGCTGACCATCAGCACCATGGGCAGGCTGCGGCGCACCGCGGGCTGGGCGAGCAGACCGGAGATCTGCTGCAAGGGATTGGCGAAGCGCTCGGGAAGAGCATTGCCAGGCTGCGGGGTGAGGGCGTTGCTCATGGTTTATACCGGCATGCTCATAATGTCCTTATAGGCGGACAGGAGTTTGTTGCGGACTTGCAGCGTCGCCTCGAAGCCGACCGAAGCCTGCTGGCGGGCGAGCATCACCTTGGCGATGTCGATCGTTTCGCCGCGCTCATAGGCGGCGGAGAGTTCGCCGGCCTTGGCCTGGCCCTGGTTCACGCTCTTCAGCGCGTCTTCCATCGTCGCGGCAAAGCTGGCTGGCTTTGCCTCGGTTGCACCCGCGGGTGCGCCGGCCGATGCGTTGGCGCGCTGCAGCGCCTGATTGCGTTCGAGGATCTGCGCACGAAGCGCCATCACCCGGTCGATGCCGGCAGCACCGCCGACCCCGTCGATCGCGCTCATGCCGATGCTGCCTGATTAGAGGTACGGGTGATATCGTCACCCTGTTCGCGCGCTTTGGCGAGCCGGTAGCGCAAAGTACGCTCCGAAATGCCGAGCCGCTTCGCGGTCTCGATCCGGCTGCCGCCGCAGGCGGCGAGCGTTTCGCGGATCGCCTGGAACTCGTGCATCTGGACAATATTGCCCAAGGTCGCCGGTGCCGGCTGGTCGTTCGCGGCGCGCTGGACCAATGGGGTCGGCGCGCGGTCGAACACGATATGCTCGGGCGAGATCGTGTCGCCGGCGGCGAACAGCAACGCGCGCTGAATGACGTTTTCGAGCTCGCGGACATTGCCCGGCCAGTCGTGACGGACCAGCGCATCGATCGCCGCGGCATCGGGCCAGGGCACAATATTGCGGTTGCCGGCATGGCGCAGAATCATCGTCGCGGCGAGCGAGGGAATGTCCTGGCGACGCTCGTTGAGCGGCTTGGTGCTGAGCGGGAAGACCGACAGGCGGTAATAGAGATCGGCGCGGAACCGGCCCTCGGCGACTTCGGTCTGCAGGTCGCGGTTGGCGCAGGCGATGACGCGGACGTCGATCGCTTCGGGCGTCGAGGCGCCGATCGGCACCACTTCGCGCTCCTGCAGCGCCCGGAGCAACTTGGCCTGCAGCTGGATCGGCATCTCGGCGATCTCGTCGAGCAGCAGCGTGCCGCCATTGGCGGCGCGGAAGAAACCCTCACCGCCCGAAGAGGCGCCGGTGAAGGCACCCTTTTGATGGCCGAACAGCAGGGCCTCGAGCATCGTCTCGGGCAATGCCGCGCAATTGATCGCGATGAATGGGCCGTCGCGGCGGTCGGATGAGAGATGGATATGGCGCGCAAGCACTTCCTTGCCGGTGCCGGTCGGGCCGTTGATCAGTACGGTGATGTCGGCGGCGGCAACGCGTTCGGCAAGCGCGTAAAGGGCAAGGCTCTCGGGGTCGGCGGCGGTCGGCGTTTCCGCACCGGCGACCAGCGCGCGGACGAAACCATTGCCGACGGCGGCGTCTTCAGGGGCGAACGCGATCCGGGCCGGGCTGCCGTCGCGCGACGGCATGACATAACGGCCATTCTCGCCGACGATCACGGTGCGCGCCGGGGCGGGCGGTGTTTCGCCGTCAGCGACCAGGAACAGGTCGCCGGGCTGCGGGCGGCCATCCTCGAACGAGCGGACCGCAAAGCCCTGCGCGCGGAGTGACGAGACCAGGGCATATTTCTGCCGCAGCACCGCAGCTGATGGAACGATCGACCGCATGAATTCCCCCCTTTGAGTAAGGAGGCAATGGCCTGTGGATGGTAAACGGCGCGTTAAACATGTTGCCGGGCGGCAAAATATTTCCGCACCGATTTGGACCCTTATGAATCCAGGGCCGCCACCCCGATATCCTGCAGGCGATTCCCGGGCCTGCGGCAACCGTCTGCCGCCCCTGCCGGTGCTATTTTCGATGATGGTTTGCAAAAGTGCTTAATCCCGCCGCCAACCGGTCGTTCTACCCTGTGACGGCTCAGCCCTCCGCTAGGGGGCGGCGGGGATCGTCAGGGTCATAACGGAGATTTTGACATGACTGTTATCGGAACCAATATCGGTTCGCTGCGCGCTTCGAACGCGTCGACGGCCGCTAACGTAAACCTGCAGCAGAGCATTGAGCGCCTGTCGACCGGCAAGCGCATCAACTCGGCCAAGGACGACGCCGCCGGCCTCGCCATCGCATCGTCGATGACGTCGCAGATCCGCGGCATGAACCAGGCCGTTCGTAATGCGAACGACGGCATGTCGATGGCGCAGACGGCTGAAGGCGCACTCGGCGAAGTCACCAACATGCTGCAGCGCGTTCGCGAGCTCGCGGTTCAGTCGGCTTCGGGCACCTACTCGGACGCCGACCGCACCAACCTGCAGACTGAAGTCACCGAACTGACGAAGCAGATCGCCGACATCGTCTCGAAGACCGAGTTCAACGGCGTGAAGCTGTTCGACGGTACGGCCGGCACGGCAGGCGTCGTGTCCATCCAGACGGGTGCGAATTCGGGCGATACCGTCGATCTCGCTCTGTCCGCCGTCACCTTGACCGGTGTCGACACCGCGACTGTCGCTACCGCAGCTGGCGCCAACACGGCGCTGGGCACGGTCGACACCGCACTCGACGTTATCTCGACCAAGCGTGCATCGCTCGGTGCGTCGCAGAACCGGCTGCAGTCGGTGGTCAACAACCTGACCTCCAACGTCACCAACCTGACCGACGCACGCAGCCGGATCGAAGACGCCGACTTCTCGGCCGAAACGACCAACCTCGCCAAGGCCCAGATCCTGAGCCAGGCATCGACCGCGATGCTTGCCCAGGCAAACCAGAGCCAGCAGGGCGTATTGTCGCTGCTGCGTTAAGTTAACGGCTACGGCGCCGGCACCGCCCCCCTATTGGGTGTCGGCGCCGACCGGGCTCTTCCCGCACTGGGTGGAGCAACTGAAAACCCCGGTGGTCGCGAGACCGCCGGGGTTTTTGGCGTCAGGTGGCGCAGGCGGCAGGCTCGGCGGTCGGGAGGCTCTGGCCGCGCGTCGCGAACGCCAGGATCAGCGCTGAACCGGCAACCATCGCGCCGGCGATCGAGACAGCGACATAGCCAAGCCCGACACTGATCACCGCGCCGCCGATCGCGGCACCCAGCGCATTGCCCAGGTTAAAGGCGCCGATATTCATCGCGCTGGCCAGATTGGGCGCGTCCGACGCGGCCGCCATCACGCGCATCTGCAGCGGCGGCACCAGCGCGAAGGTCGCGACGCCCCAGGCGAAGATCGACAGCGCGGCCGGCACCGGCCAATGCATCGTCACCGCGAACAGCAACAGCAATGCGGTCAGCGCGCTGAGCACGACGAGCAGCGTGCCGTCGATCGAGCGGTCGGCATAGCGCCCGCCGAGCCAGTTCCCCACAGTCAGGCCAATCCCATACACCATCAGCATGGCAGTGATGAAGGCGACCGAGGCATGCGTTTCTTCGCGCAGGATCGGCGCGATATAGGTGAACACGGTGAACATGGCGCCGGACCCGATCACGGTCAGGGCAAGCGCGGTCAGCACCTGATGGCGGCGCAGGACGCGCAGTTCGGCGCGCATGTCGGCCGCCTCGGTCACCCTGGCATAGGGTACCGCGAACCACAAAGCGGCCATCGCCAGCACACCAAGCCCGGATATGCCGAAAAAGGCCGTGCGCCAGCCGGCGACTTCGCCGACCCAGGATGCGGCCGGGACACCGGCGACATTGGCGATGGTTAGGCCCATGAACATCGCGGCGACCGCACCGGCGCGCTTATTGTCCGGTACGACGCTCGCCGCGACGATCGATCCAACGCCGAAGAATGCGCCGTGCGTCATCGAGGTGATGATTCGCGCGGCCATCAGCATCGCATAGCCATCGGCCACAGCGGAGAGCAGGTTGCCGAGCGTGAAGATGCCCATCAGCGCGATCAGCAAAGTCCTGCGCGGCACCCGCGTCGTGGTCAGCGTCATCAGCGGTGCGCACAGCAGCACGCCAAGCGCATAGGCACTGACCAGCAGGCCGGCGACCGGGATCGATACGCCCAGATCGGTCGCCATGATCGGCAACAGGCCCATCGGCGCGAATTCGGTCACGCCAATGCCGAAAGCGCCGATCGCCAGCGCGAGAATGGGTGGATTGATCTTCATGTTGGAAAGGCTCCCTATCGCCGGAAGCATATGGCGGTTCCGCCATCCGTGCTGTAGGGTGCCCAAACGGCAAGCATCTGTGAATGAAGCGCACAAATGGCACGTGAATGGGTCGATCGCACCGGCGAGATGGAAGTGGTGGCCGAGGTGGTGACACGCGGCAGCTTCTCGGCCGCCGCACGGGCGCTCGACCTGACGCCTTCCGCCATCAGCCGGACCATCACCAAGCTGGAGACGCGGCTCGGTGTGCGGCTATTCGTGCGCACCACGCGCGCGCTGGCGCTGACCGCCGAAGGTGAGGCATATCACCGTGCCGCGCAACGCATCCTGCGCGATCTTGACGATGCCGAGCGGGTCGCGGCGGATCGCGGGTCGCCGCGTGGCCGGTTACGAGTCACCGCGACATTGGTGCATGGCCGGCTCGCCATTGTGCCGCTGCTCGGGCCATTCCTCGAACTGTATCCCGACATCATGGTCGATCTCAGCCTGACCGACACGATCATCGACCTGGTGGAGGAGCGCGCCGATGTCGCGATTCGCATCGGGCCGCTCGCCGACAGCACTCTGATGGCGCGGCGGCTGGGTGACAGCGGTCGGTCGGTCGTTGCGTCGCCGGCCTATCTCGCGCGCCATGGTTGCCCGAGGACGCCGAACGACCTGTTCGCGCATAATTGCATCGGCTTCAATTTCCGACGTCACCAGATCGGCTGGCCGTTCCGGATCGGGGAGGAGGAGGTGGAGCTGGCGGTGACCGGCAATGTCGAGGCGAATAATGGCGAGACCGTCGCGCAATTTGCGCGCGAGGGTATCGGCATTGCCCGTGTCGGCACGTTTCATGTCGCGGAGGATATCGCTGCCGGTCGGCTGGTGAGCCTGCTCGACGCGTTCAACCCGGGCGATCGGGAGGCATTCCACGCCTTGTTCATCGGCGGCGCGCAGATGCCGGCGCGGGTGCGCGTGTTCGTCGATTATCTCGCCGAGCGGCTCGGCAAGGACGCGCTGATCGCTGCTCCAAGGGTGAGCGGAACAGCCAGTGTCAGCAGCGAATCCGCCGGCCGATAGCGCGGGCGATGTCGATTCAACCCTGACCACGATCATGCCAGTGTGACGGCGGACGGAATACTCGCCGGTGTTCTGTCCCGCTCTTTGACATGACTGACTCAGAATGCGCGTTTGCGACCGCTGTTCCCGCCATAACAGCGGTCAGCTCACCCCTGTTATGCCGCTGTTCCACCCCTGTTATCGGAACAGGGGTCGCGGGGTATAAGCGACTGTAAAATAGTGGAAAGTTTGCGTCTGATATCCAACATAACAGGGGTGCGTTTTTTTATGCCGGAATAACAGCGGAAAACAGCGGTGCGATGGCCGCTTATCGAACCGCCAGGGGCGATTTCGAGCGGAGTTGATCCACCCCCTCCCGTTCTCCCTGAGCTTGTCGAAGGGCCGTTCTCCCTTTTTCGACGCAGAAGAAGGGCGGTGCTTCGACAACCCCGGATCAAGTCCGGGGACGAACGGAGGGAAGTGATTCCACCAAAGCCGATGAGACTCTAAACCTGCCGCGCTAGCGCTTTTTTCAGCCGGGCATGGGCCGACGCCTTGATCTGGCAGATCCGCGCCGCGCCGACGCCGAGCACCAGCCCGATCTCCTCGAGGTTCAATTCCTCGACATAATAGAGTTGCACCACCTGCGCCTCGCGCTCGGGCAGCGCGGAGATCGCGGCGATCAGCGTGTCGCGCAGGTCGGAGTCGGCGAGCTGCTCGAACGCATCGGGATCGTCGCTCGCGAACCACGGCTTGTCGTCGCTGTAGATCTCATCGATCGGCTCGAAGCGCAGCGGTTCCGCGGTCGCATAGTCGATCCGGAGCTTTTCGATCGTCACGCCCAGTCTCTCCGCAATAAGTGTCTCGGTCGGCGCGTGGCCGGTTTCGGCGGTCAGTGCCTTGATCGCTTCCTGGAAAGCGCGCCGGCGTTGCATCGCGCCGCGCGTCAGCGTCGCCTGGCGGCGCAGCGCGTCGATCATCGACCCGCGCACCCGCGTCACCAGATATTGCTCGAACGTCACCTGGCCGCGATCCTCGAAGCCGCCGACGGCCTCGACCAGCGCAACCAGCCCGATCTGGATCAGGTCCTCGACCTCGACCAGGCTGCTCATGCTGCCATGGACATGCCAGGCGATGCGCCGGACCAGCGGCAAATGCTTACGCGCGAGCCGGTCGAGATCGGGCACGGCGCGGCTGCGGCCATAGGTCAGCGGCGCGGCGTCAGCGAAGGCGGCGGGGAGGGGATGGGCGCTCATGCTGCCAATGCCTCCGGCGCGCCGATCACCGCGACCACTTCGACGGCCTTCTCCTCCGGCACTTCGAAGAAGCTCATCACCGGCGTGTCGGGCAGGATCGTGCGCACCAGCTTGCGGATCGCGACGCGGATCGCCGGCTGTACGACCAGGGCGAACGGCTTTGCGTCGGCGACCAACGGTGCTGCGGCGCGTTGCAGCGCATCGACGATGCGGCGGCCGAGATCGGGCTCGATCGTGTGGCGGCGCGATGGATCGGAGCGGACCGCCTGGCCGAGCAGCCCTTCGAGCTGCCCTTCCAGCGTCATCACGCGCAGCGGCTCGCGCACGCCGCACAGTTTCTGGATGATCAGGCCGCCAAGCTGGGGGCGGATCATCTCGATGATCTCGTCGGCATCGGGCGTCTTTTGCGCAGCGACGGCGATCGCGGCGGCGATGCGGCGGAATTCCTTCAACGGTATATTCTCCGCGAGCAGGCCACGCAGCACCTGGGTCAGCGTGGTCAGCGGCAAGGGATTGGGCGACAGCGCGGCGACCAGATTGGCGGCGCGATCCTTCAGCCCGTCGAGCAGGCTCTGCACCTCGTCGGGGCCGAGCAGTTCGGCGGCATGCGCGCCGAGCTGATGGTTGAGATGCGTCGCGACCACCGTTCCCGGATCGACCACGAGATAGCCGGCGCCGGTCGCGGCATCGGCATCGCCCTGCGCGATCCACACCGCATCAAGGCCGAAGGTCGGATCCTTGGCGCGCTTGCCGTTGAGCGAGCCGACCGCCTGGCCGGTGTCGAGCGCGAGCATCTCGTCGGGCGAGACGCTGTCCTCGCCGACGGTTACGCCGCCGACATTGATGCGATAGGCAAAGGGCGGCAGGTTGATGTCGTCGCGCACGCGGACTTGCGGCACGACGAAACCGAGCTCCTTCGACAGCTGGCGGCGCACGCCGGTGATGCGGCCCATCAACGGGCTGCCGCGCCGCTCGTCGACCAGCGGCACCAAGCCGTAGCCGATGTCGAGCACGACCTGCATATGATCCGAAACCTCGTCCCAGCCGATCTTTGACTGGTCGATCGGTTCTGCGGCGACGATTTCGACCGGTGCGGGACGCTTGGCCTGCTGGTTGAGCTTCCAGGCAGCGAAACCGGCAATGCCTGCGGCCGGCAGGATGATGAAGTGCGGCATGCCGGGCATGATGCCAAGCAAGGCGAGGATCACCGCGACCGGGGTCCAGGTGCGTGCCGAGGCGAACTGGCCGCCGATCTGGCCGGCGAGATCCTGACTTGAGGTGACGCGGGTGACGATCGCGGCAGCGGCGATCGACAGGATCAGCGAGGGCAGCTGCGCGACCAGCGCATCGCCGATCGCAAGCAGGACATAGGTCTGCGCGGCGTCGCCGATCGACATGCCATGGCTGACCGGGCCGAGGATCAGGCCGCCGGCGATATTGGCGAACAGGATCAGAAGGCCGGCGACCGCATCGCCCTTCACGAACTTGGACGAGCCGTCCATCGAGCCGTAGAAATCGGCCTCGGTCGACACCTCGATGCGGCGCGCCTTGGCTTCCTCGGGCGTGATCAGGCCGGCATTGAGATCGGCGTCGATCGCCATCTGCTTGCCGGGCAAGGCGTCAAGCGTGAAGCGCGCGGACACTTCCGACACGCGGCCCGCGCCCTTGGTCACCACGATCATGTTGATGATGACGAGGATCGCGAACACGAACAGGCCGACAATATAGTCGCCGCCGATGACGAAAGTGCCGAATGCCTCGATGACGTGACCGGCGGCGGCTTCACCCTCATGTCCGTGACCAAGCACGACGCGGGTCGACGCGACGTTAAGGCCAAGCCGGAACAGGGTCGCGAACAGCAGCACGGTCGGGAAGGCGGAGAAATCGAGCGGCTTTTGCGCATTCAGCGCGACCATCAGCACTGCGAGGCTGATCGCGATGTTCATGATGAAGAACACGTCGAGCAGGAAGGTCGGGATCGGCACGACCATCAGGATGACGAGCAGCAAGGTCGCAAGCGGCAGGGCGGCGCTGCGCAGCAGCGGCAATATGCCGCGCGACTTGAGGGCAATGGCCATGCGTTACGCCCCCAGGCTCGCGAGCATCATATAGGCGAGCCGTGCTGTGTTCGGCGTCGGCCGCATAAGGCTGGCGCTCTGCGTCTGGCGGTTGGTGCTGCCGTTGATCTGGTCGAGCGTCGCCTTGGCCCAGGCGCCGGCATTGTCGCCGCTCTCGCCTGCGCCGGGAATAACCGTCGCGCCGTCAATCTCCAGCGCTGACGCCATCGTCACCGGGTTCATCGCGAAGCCGTCGCTCGCGCTGCTATTGGTCGTGCCGGTGGCGATGCTGGCGCCCTTGTCGAGCTTGGCGGCAAAGCGGCTATAGATCTGTTCGAGCGAGCGCGGCTGGCCGTTCGAGGCATAGAAGATGTTGCGATTGGCGTGTGCCGCGGCAGGGAACATGCTCGCCCCGCTGCGACCCGGATTGTGCTCCATCGCGCCGAGGAATGACCGCGCCCCGCCCAGGCCGAGAAAGTGCGCCATGTAAAGGTCAGTGCCGGTCGCGTCGCGGCCCAGCGACTGTTCGATCGCGTCCTTGTTGTCGGAGGCATGTTCGGCCGCCATTAGTGAGGCGGTCTGCGGATCGTTGCGCAAATTGAGGATCGCCCGACGCATGGTTGGATCGCTCACCGTCATGCGGCCATTGCTGGCAGTCTTGATGCTGTCGGCGGCCCAGCCCAGGCCATGTTCGGCGCCGTGCTGTTTCATCACGCGCAGCCAGCTCTGGTCGATGAACTGATATAGGCCCGACGCGCTTGAGGTGCTCGCGCGCGCATTGGTGCGCATGCCGCTTTCGAGCTGCGCCTGGCCCATCAGATAATTGAAATCGATCCCGGTCTTCTGGCTCGCGGACGCGATCGCCGACTGGACCGACGCGCCGGAGCCCTTTGCGGAACTGTTCCCGGTAATGGCGAACGGATTGAAACTCATCGGTCCTCGGCTGATTGCCTTATTCAGGGATCAATCAGCAAGGAGCGTGCCATTTCTGTAAGTCAGGTGTCGCCAAGCGACGGCAGGGTATGTCCCCTTACGCGTAGACGGAAATGCCGCCCGTGGGACGATAGCCGGCACCGGCATCGCCGGTCAAAGTTTGCAGGCGGCGGCGAACATTTGCCGCCATCAGGTTGACATAGATGCGGCACGTCTCGTTGAGGCGGTTCGCTTCCTCGGCCAGCTCGCGCAGCTCAGGGCCGACCGGGGCTGTGCCCATTGCGGCAATCGTCTCCAGCCCGGCAAGCTTTGCCTGGGTCGCGCGTTCCAGCGCGTCGATATCATTCGCCTTCAGCGCAGCGATCTCGACATGGAGCGAATCGATCACCCCGATCAGGGCGTCACGCCGGGTCATTGCGAGTCCATTCGAACTTGGCCGCGATCAGCCGGTCGGCGATCTGCGCGGGATAGATCGGGAAATGCCCCTCGGCGATCGCCTTGCGGATCCGCGCGATACGCTCCGGGTCGACCGGCGGCTTGGCGGAAAATTCCTTCGCGGCAATCGCCAGCGAGGATTGGCTGACAATTTCGGCTTCCGGTCCGGTGGGCTTCTGAACCATGGCGGGCGCGACCACGCGCGCGACCGGGGCAACCCCGCGATCGCTGGTCTGAACAGGCTTTACGCCTAGAGGATCCACCATGTTCACCCCTTTCCGGGTCATGCCACACAGGGATAAACGACCGCATCCGCCAAACCTTTACAAAATTATTCGGACCAGCCGGGAAGGGTCGCCCGGCCGCTCGACAGCGCCACCGCCTGGACCGGCGCTCTGCCCCCGTCGATCTTGACCAGGAAACGCGCGCCCGGCGCGGCATCGGCGGCGGCAACTCCTTCGCGCGTGATCGAAAAGCCCGGCGATCCGGCTTCGATCGTCACCGGGTCGCCGCGCTTGATCACCGGTTCGGCCTTGATCGCGGGTACGACCGCGGCAATGGTTTGCGGTGCCTTGCGGGGTTCGGAGGGGGTGAAGCGGACCGGTACGAACAGGCGCCAGTCCGGGCCAGTGCAGGTCACCACCACCGCATCATGCGCATCGGAACGCCACGACAGCGACACGGTCGGGCATTGCGCGAGCTTGAGCCGCGTATCGACCATGCTGCGTGCACCGCCCTCGTCACCAATGCCGCGCCCGGTAAAGGCGGCAACGGCACGGTCGAGCGAGGCAGTATCCTGAAAGCCGGGCGCGGCGATCGCGGGAGCCGCGATCAACAGTGCCGGCAGCAATGCGGGGATAAGCGAACGGGACATGGCTTTTTCTCCAAAGCGGCAGAAACGGGTTGCCGGGCGGCCAATCATTGCCGGTTGCCGGCAAAGCCGAGGGTCACGACGACCGAGCGGCGATTGGCGGTGGTGGTGACGATGGTCATGCGGCCCGGCGCGACGATCTTCGCGCGCGCCAGCGCAGCGGCAACCGCGCGGGCGCGGTCGGCGGCGAGCACGGCGCCGCTGCCGGTGTCGGCATCGACATCGATCGCGCTGCCATCGGTGCCGCCGCTGATCTTCAGCGTGACGCGCGGATCGCGGGTCACTTCGCGCGCCCAGGCGATCAGGCCGGCGGGTGAAGCGGGCAAGGCCGCAGAGCCAGGTGCGAAGTTGAGCATCGCCGCGGCAGCGACCGGCATCGGTTCGGCCTGAGCGGGAGTCGATGGTGCGATGGCCGTTGCACCGAAGCCCTCGCGAATGCCCTTGGCGAGCGCCTTCTGGTCGAGATGCTGGGCGGCCTGCACGAACACGAAGAAACCGACCAGCAACAGCGCGAGGTCGGCCAGCGTCATCAGCCAGATCGGCCGGCCCGGCGCTTCTTCGGGGAAATCGTCGATCGTCATGCTACGCTCACCAACTCGGCGACATTTGTCAGCGTCGCGGTGCGTGGACGTTCGCGCGCGGCGAGCGCGACCAGCGGCCCTTCCAGGCGGGTGCGCTCGAACGCTTCGATCCGTGCGCGGCGCTTGAGGCGCGTGGCGATCGGTGCGGCAACCAGATTGGCGATGATCGCGCCGTAGAGCGTGGCGAGCAATGCGATCGCCATTGCTGCGCCGATTGCGCTCGGGTCAGTCATCCGGGTGAACATCGCGACCAGGCCGATCAGCGTGCCGATCATGCCCATCGCCGGCGCGACCTCGGCCATGCCGTTCCACACTTCGACCGCGCCAAGCTGCTTCTCGATCCGCGCCCGTCGGCAGTGCTGGATGATCGTCGCAACCTCGTCCGGCCCGGCGCCGTCGACGATCGCTGCAACCGCGGCAGCGACATCGGGGTCGGCGATCACGGACCGGTCGAGCGCCATCACGCCGTGGCGGCGCGCGATCCGGCCGAGTGCTGCGATCTGGTCGAGCAACAGTGTCGCATCGAAGCGCCGCCGCACCAGACTACCCAGCGCTCCGGCCGCGCCGGCCAGGTCGCGGAGCGACGTCCGCAGCACGACGGCGATCAGCGTGCCGCCGACCACCAGGGCGATCGCGGTGGGATCGAGGAACGGGCCCAGCATGTGGGCAAGGGTGGGTGCGGTTGTCATCGACGCGGGTATTGCAAGGGGTGGGCCAGTTGCATCGCGGCGGCGAAATGCCGGCCGCACGGCGCGGTCGGGCGGCAATCATTGCCGCCGACCGGCAATGTCTTGCCGCTTTGCCTGCCGGCCGCCTGCCGTTTGGCGACCGCCCCCGGCCTCGGCGCCATTTGGCACGGCCATTGCTTAGCTCTGCGCGCACAACAAGGTGCGGAGACCGATACGGTGAACGAGAACAGTCTTTTCGGGGTTCATGGAGCAGCGCTCCAGGTGCGCTCGCAACGCATGGGGCTGCTTGCCTCGAACATCGCCAACGCCTCCACGCCGGGTTTCAAGGCGAAGGATCTGGACTTCCAGGTTGCGCTCCAGGCGGCGGAGGGTCCGGGGGGGCTCTCCGCCAACGGGATGAGCGGCGCCGTGCGCTACCGCAACCCGATGCAGCCATCGATCGACGGCAACACGGTCGAACTGTCGACCGAACAGACCGCCTTCGCCGAGAATGCGGTCCAGTATCAGACCACGCTCTCGTTCCTGAACGGACGCATCAGCACGATCACACGCGCGCTGCGGGGAGAATAAGCCATGGGCGACAATCCACTCACCATTTTCCAGGTCGCCGGCAAGGCGATGTCGGCGCAGCTCGTGCGCATGAACACTACCGCGTCGAACCTGGCCAATGCCGGGTCGATCGCGTCGAGCGAGGCCGGCGCCTACCGCACGATCAAGCCGGTGTTCCGCACCGAATATGACAAGGCAACGGGGCTCGCGACGGTCAATGTCGAGAGCGTCGTCAATGCCGGGGAAGCCCCCACCAAACGCTATGATCCGTCGCACCCGATGGCCGACAAGGACGGCAATGTCTGGGAAAGCGCGGTCGATGAAACCCGTGAGCTGGTCGACATGATGGAGACGGCGCGCGGTTACCAAAACAATGTCGAGGTCATGCAGACGGCAAAGTCGCTGATCCTCGATACCCTCAAACTGGGCCGCTGATCATGAGCAGTTTCGATACCACGCTGAACAATCTCGGCATCAACCGCACGACCAACAACAAGGCCAATACCCCGGCCTCGTCATCGCCGACGCTTGGGCAGAGCGATTTCCTCAAGCTGATGACCGCGCAGCTCAAGAACCAGGATCCCTTCTCGCCGGTCGACAACACGCAGATGGTTGCGCAGATGGCGCAATTCTCGTCGGTCGCCGGCATCAGCGAGATGAACACGACGCTGAAGGCGATCTCCGACAAGCTTGCCGGCACCAGCCAGAGCGACGCGCTCGCCTTTGTCGGCCGCACCGTGCTGACCGAGGGCAATGTCGCGTTCGGTCGCACCGCCGGCGGCATTGCCGGCGCGGTCGAGCTCGACGGCGATGCCACCAACGTCAATGTCTCGATCCAGGATGCCAATGGCCAGGTACTGAAGACGCTGCAGCTCGGCGCGCAGACCAAGGGCACGGTCAATTACGACTGGGACGGCAAGACCGAGGCCGGCGCGGATGCCGGCAGCGGCCCGTTCAAGGTCGTCGTCACCGCCGCCAAGGACAATGTCGCGGTCACCAGCCGCTCGCTCGTCTGGGCGCCCGTCGCCGCCGTCTCGATGCCGGCCTCCGGCAGTCCCGTTCTGACCCTGCCCGGCATCGGCCAGGTTCCCATCACCGCCGTCCGCCAGATCGGCTGAATCCCCTAGATCAGGAGTATCGCAATGTCCTTCTACACTTCGCTCAGTGGCCTGCAGGCGGCTCAGACCGAGATGTCGACCATCTCGCACAACCTCGCCAATGTTTCGACCAACGGCTTCAAGAAGAGCCGGACCGACTTCGCCGATGTGATCGCCTCGAACCTGAGCACTGATCCGACCAAGCTGGTCGGCTCGGGCACGGTGGTGAAGGGCAATCGCCAGCAATTCACCGAAGGCAATCTGAAGACTACGGGCTCGTCGCTCGACCTCGCGATCAGCGGTGACGGCTTCTTCGCGGTCAAGACCAACGGCATCGGTTCGTCCGTCGCCTATACCCGCAACGGCAGTTTCCAGGTCGATCCGGCAACGCACAATGTCGTCGATGCCCAGGGCAGCGCGCTGCAGGTCTATCCGGTCGATGCCGACGGCAATGTCACCGCGACCGGCAGCGACGGCATGGTCAATTTGCGCTTGCCCGAAACCAGCGGCACGCCGGTTGCGACCTCCAAGGTCACGCTCGACCTCAATCTCTATGCCAATGCGCAGGTCCCCACCGGTACCTTCGATCCGCTCAACGCGTCGACCTATAACAACTCGACCTCGACGACGATCTACGACTCGTCCGGCAAGGCGATGACGATGACCAACTATTATGTCCGTCAGTCGGCAACGACCTGGGCCGTCCATTCCTATGTCGGCAATCAACCGCTGACCGTTGGCGGATCGGCCACGCCGACCACCGTCACCTTCGACGCGAACGGCACGATGACCGCGCCGACCACCCCGATCGCCTATGATCCGTTCACCCCGTCATCGGGCGGCGCGGCGCAGCCGCTGTCGCTCGATCTCGCCGGAACCTCGCAAAAGCCCAGCGCTTTCTCGGTCGTGGGCCGCAGCCAGAATGGTGCGACGGTCGGCGAATTGTCGGGCGTTTCGGTCAATGAATCCGGCGTGGTCACCGCCAGCTTCTCGAACGGCGACACGGTCAAGCTCGGCAAGGTCGCGCTGGCCAATTTCGCCAACCCGGCCGGCCTGCGCCAGAACGGCAACAGCTATTGGTCGGCGACCGGCATTTCCGGCCAGGCAAGCCTAGGCGGCGCCAACGACAATGGCTTCGGCTCGCTGATGTCGGGCACGATCGAGGGCTCCAACGTCGATGTGACCGAGGAACTGGTCGGCCTGATCGCGGCGCAGCGCAATTTCCAGGCGAATGCCAAGGCGCTCGATACCGCCAACCAGATCTCGCAGACGATCTTCAACATCCGCAGCTGAACTCGGGCACGGACAGGACATCCTGAATGGACAAGCTGGTCTATACCGCGGCATCGAGCCTCAAGGCGCATATGGCGTCGCAGGCGGCGATCGCGAACAACATCGCCAATGCCTCGACGATCGGGTTCCGGTCCGATCGCGTGGTGTTCGACCGGCTGTCGGTCAACGGCCCCGGGTTCGAAACGCGCACCGCCGCGTCGGAGCAGGTGGTCGATGCCGACCGGCGCGCCGGTACGGTGATGCAGACCGGCCGCCCGCTCGATGTCGCGGTTTCCGGCGAGTCCTGGCTGACCGTCCAGGCGCCCGACGGCACCGAAGCCTATACGCGCCGCGGCGATCTGCAGATTGCGCCGAGCGGCGTGCTGGAAACCGGTGACGGCTTTCCGGTGATGGGGGCGAACGGCCCGATCACCATGCCACCGGCCCAGTCGATGACCATCGCGTCGGACGGCACGATCTCGATCGTGCCGATCGGCGGCGAGGCCAACAACCCGCAGGTGATCGACAAGCTCAAGCTGGTCAGCACCAAGGGGTCGGTGACCGTCAAGGGGCTCGACAATTTGCTCCATGTGAAGGGCGGCGGCGTGCTGCCCGAGGACATGGAGGGAAAAGTGGCGTCCGGTGCCCTTGAGGGATCGAACGTCAACATGACTCAGGCGCTGGTCGACATGATCGAGAACCAGCGCGCCTATGAGGTCCAGGCCAACCTGATGAAGGAAGCCAAGGACATGGATTCGAGCGCCGCATCGCTGATGCGGATGCCGGCATAAGGAAGCACGGATATGACCAGCGCAGCCATGCACATCGCCCGCACCGGGCTCGACGCCCAGGACATGCGGATGCGCGTGATCTCGAACAACCTCGCCAACGTGAACACCACCGGGTTCAAGCGTGATCGCGCGGCGTTCGAAACGCTCGCCTATCAGACGGTGACGACGCCGGGCACGGCGAGCACGTCGGAAACCAAATATGCCGTCGGGCTCAATCTCGGCACCGGCGTGCGCATCCAGGGCACGGCGCGGATCGACACTCAGGGCGCGATGCAGACCACCGGCAATGCGCTCGACATGATGCTCGACGGTGACGGTTATTTCCAGGTTCAGCTGCCCGGCGGCACGCTCGGCTATACCCGCGCGGGCAATTTCTCGCGCTCGCCCGAGGGCCTGATGGTCACCTCCGAGGGGTATCAGGTGATGCCCGGCATCACCATTCCCGAAGGTGCGACCTCGATCACCGTCGGCACTGACGGCACGGTCTCGGCGACCGTTCCCGGCCAGACCGAAGCAAGCCAGCTCGGCCAGATCCAGATCGCGACCTTCCCGAACGGCGCCGGCCTGCTGGCGCAGGGCGACAATTACCTCACCGAAACCGCAGCGAGCGGTGCGGTCAATCTCGGCGTCGCCGGGCTCGATGGTCGCGGCAATATCCGCCAGGGGATGCTTGAGGCGTCGAACGTCAATGTCGTCGAGGAACTGGTCGACATGATCGAGACGCAACGCGCGTACGAGGTCAATTCGAAAATGATCTCCGCGACCGACGACATGTTGAAATATGTTAACCAAAATCTGTGATGGTTAACGCCATGAAGATATTCCCGCTCATATCGGTCGCTGCGCTTGCCGCCGCCAGCATTTCGCCGGCGCCCGCCGACGCGCGCCTGTTCGGCAAGAAGCAGCCGCCGGTCGATTTCTCCGCGACAATGCCGGCGCCGCCTCCCATGGCGCCGGCGCCCGCGAACGGATCGATCTACCAGGCGTCGGACGGCTATGCCGCCCTTTATGAGGGCTGGCGTGCGCGCCGCGTCGGCGATCCGCTGACCATCGTCCTGGTCGAACGCACCATCGCCTCGAAATCGGCGAGTTCGAAACTCGATTCGGGCGGCGGCGCCAGCCTGACCCCGCCGACCACCGGCGCGCTCAACCTGTTCAACCAGACCGACGCGACGATCAGCGGCAAGCGCAACTTCACCGGTACCGGCAGCGCGGATCAGTCCAACACATTGTCGGGCGAAGTCAGCGTCACCGTTTCCGAGGTCTTCCCCAACGGCACTATGCTGGTGAAGGGGCAGAAGCGCGTCACGCTTAACCGCGGCGACGAATTCGTCCAGATCCGCGGCATCGTGCGCATGGCCGATATCGACGCCTATAACCGCGTGGCCTCGACCCGCGTCGCCGATGCCCAGATCGCTTACACCGGCAAGGGCGATGTCGCCCGCGCCAGCCGCCAGGGCTGGTTCAGCCGCTTCTTCTCCGTGATCAGCCCGTTCTGATGATGAAAGCCGCACCCATGTTCCGCATCCTAATCGCTGCGCTCGCCGCCCTGCTGGTCGCGACGCCCGCAAACGCCGACCGGATCAAGGATCTGGGCGGCTTTCAGGGCATCCGGTCGAACCAGCTCACCGGCTACGGTATCGTGGTCGGCCTGCCGGGCACGGGCGATGACAATCTCGAATATACCGTGCAGTCGCTGAAGGCGGTCGCGTCGCGCTTCGGCCTGCAACTGCCGCCCAATGCCAATCCGGGCATGAAGAACGCCGCGGTGGTGCTGATCACCGCTGACCTTCCCGCTTTCGCTAAGCCCGGCCAGCGGCTCGACATCACTGTCGCCTCGATCGGCAAGGCCAAGAGCTTGCGCGGCGGCAGCCTGATCCTGACGCCGATGCTCGGCGCGGACGGCCAGATCTATGCCATGGCGCAGGGCAATCTCGCGGTCGGCGGTCTTGGCGCCGAGGGCAAGGACGGCTCGACCATCGTCGTCAACATTCCCTCGGCCGGCCGTATCCCCGAGGGGGCGACGGTCGAACGCGCGGTGCAGACCGGGTTTGAGAACACCCCCTATCTGACCTTCAATCTGCAGCGCGCCGATTTCACCACGGCGCAGAATGTCGCATCGGCGATCAACAACAAGCTCGGCATGGGCTCGGCCCAGGCAGTCGATGCCGTGTCGGTTTCGGTCCGCGCACCGGTCGGCGGTGATATCCGCGCCACGCTGATGAGCACGATCGAGAATCTCGACGTCGTCTCGGCCGAGCCGTCGGCCAAGGTGATCGTCAATGCGCGCACCGGCACCGTGGTGATCAATTCCGCGGTCCGGGTCGGCCGCGCCGCCGTCACGCACGGCAAACTCACGGTGCGCATCGACGAGCAGGAGCGCGTGGTTCAGCCCGAGCCGTTCAGCCAGGGCCAGACCGCCAAGGAACAGAAGAGCGGCGTTGCGGTCGAGGAGGAGCGTCGCCCGATGTTCCTGATCGAGCCGGGTCCGAAGCTTGCCGATGTGGTCAAGGCGGTCAACGCGATCGGCGCATCGCCGGCCGATCTTGTCGCGATCCTCGAGGCGCTGAAGGAAGCGGGCGCGCTCAAAGCCGAACTGATCGTCCTGTGAGCACGCCGCTCAACCTTGGCGGCGTCGCTACGCCTGCGGTCCCGACCAGCGGGATCAGCCTGGACACAAGCCGGCTGTCGTCGCGCGCTAATCTGGAAAAGGCCGGCAAGCAGTTCGAATCGGTGTTCACCGGCATGATGCTGAAATCGATGCGCCAGGCGCACCTTGCGAGCGAGTTGTTCGAGAGCAAGGGCCTCGACACCTTCCGCGAGATGCAGGACCAGAAGATCGCCCAGTCGATGGCCGATCACGCGCCGATCGGTATCGGCAAGGCGATGGTCGATTTCCTCGCCAAGTCGCAGGCCGATGCCGAAAAGACTGCCGCCGCACAACAGGCGGCCGTTAACGGGACGCCGGCGTCATGAGCGACCTGCTCGGCATCGGCGCCAGCGGGGTGCGCGCCTATCAAAGCGCGCTGACCACCGTGTCCGAAAACATCGCCAATGCCGCGACGCCCGGCTACACGCGGCGCAGCACCACGCTCAACGAAATCACCGTGGCGGGCGGCAGCATCACCACGCGCGGCGTCAATGATGGGTCCGGCGTGCTGGTGTCGGGCATCACCCGCGCCGCCGACATGTTCCGCGCCGCCGATGTGCGGTCGGCCAGCGCCGATCTGTCGCGCACCGAAACCGGCATCGCCTGGCTTGACCGGATCGAGAGCGCACTGACCGGGAGCCAGCTGGGCGACCGGCTGACCAGCTTCTTCAATTCGGCCAAGGCGGTTGCCGGCGATCCGTCGGCGACCACGCCGCGAACCGCGATGCTCGAATCCGCCACCTCGGCCGCCACCGCCTTTGCCGCGACCGGCAAGGCGCTCGATTCGATCACGGCCGATCTCGATGCGACTGCCGAGGGTGCGGCGCAGAATCTCGACCAGCTCGGCGCGGCGCTCGCCAAGGTCAATGACGGCCTTGGCCGCGCCACACCGGGAACGGCCGGGGCGGCACAGCTCGCCGATCAGCGCGATCAACTGCTCGAGCAGATGAGCGCGCTCAGCGATGTTTCCGTCTCGCTCGACACGGCGGGGCGCGCGACCGTCCGGCTTGGCGGGTCGGCCGGACCGGTGTTCGTCGCCGGCAATCAGGCCGGCCATGTCAGCTATTCCCGCAACGATGACGGTACGGTGGCCTTTGCGCTGCACCGCGACGGCACCACCGTCCCGCTTGCCCCGCAGGGCGGCGTGATGGCCGGCGTTGCGGACGGCGCGCAGCGCATTGCCGATGCGCGCAATCAGGTGAATGCCATCGCCACCCAGTTCGTCGCCGGCGTCAATAACGTGCAGTCGCAGGGCCGCGATCTCGACGGTAATGCCGGGACCGCGATGTTCGCGGTCGGCACGACGCCGACCGACATCACCGTCGCGCTGACCGACCCGCGCGGCATCGCCGCGGCGGCCCCCGGCGGCGGCCCGCGTAACAATGCCAATCTCGCCAATCTCGATGCGCTGCGCAGCTCGGGCGGCTTCGAGACGAAAACCTCGGCACTGGTCGCCGGCAATGCCGCGACGCTTGCCGGCCGCCGCACCGTGGCCGAGGCGCAATCCTCGATCCGCGACGGCGCGCTCGCCGCGCGCGATGCGGTCTCGGGCGTCAGCATCGATAGCGAGGCGGTCGATCTGATGCGCTTCCAGCAGGCCTATCAGGCATCGGCGCGTGTCATCCAGGTTGCGCGCGAGACGCTGCAATCGATCCTCAGCATTCAGTGAGTCCAGCCATGCAGATCAGCACCAGCCAGCTCTATGACCGCTCGACCAGCCTGATGGCGAAGCTGTCGCAAAAGGCCGACCGGCTGCAGACGCAGATTTCGACCGAGACCAAGATTCTTGCGCCTTCGGACGATGCGCTCGGCTATCGCCGGCTCGAAACGCTCAAGGTCGGCAAGGCCGACGATGCCGCCTATTCTTCCAATATCGGTCTGGCGCAGAGCCTGCTCGAACAATCCGACACCACGCTCGCTTCGGTCGAAACCCAATTGCAACGTGCGCAGGAGCTGGCGATCCAGGCCGGCAGCGGCACCCTGTCCAACGAGAATCGCAAGGTGCTGGCGGGGCAGGTGCGGGCGCTGATCAGCGACATGGTCGGCCTCGCCAATACCAAGGATGTGCGCGGCCAGCCCCTGTTCGGCGCCGCGACCGGTGACAGCGCGGTCTCGGTGGCAAGCGACGGCACGGTCAGTTTCGCCGGCACTGGCGAACCATCGGCAATCCCGATCGGCGATGGCAACAATGTCCAGGCAACCGACAGCGCGGCGCGCATCTTCGGCGGCATCCCGACCGGTGGCGGCGGCACGACCGACGTCTTCGCGATGCTCGGCGCCTTTGCCGATTCGCTGGAGGGGGGCAGCAATCCGGCCGCAACGGCGGCGGCGACCGACGGGCTGAAAGCGGCGCTGTCGCAGGTCACTCAGGCCCGCGGATCGGTCGGTGCGCGCGGCGCGCGGATGGATCTCGAGGCATCACGGCTCAAGGATGTCGGCGCGACGCGCGAGATCGCCCGCTCGGCGATCGAGGACACCGACATCACCGCGGCGATCACTGAGCTGCAAAAGACGATGACCGTCCTGTCGGCGACTCAGGCGAGCTTTTCGAAGCTCAGCTCCTTGTCGCTGTTCAATTATCTGAGCTGAGGTTCGAAGACGGTGCCGGCCCACTCCCCCACCCGGCCACCCATAGAATATCCTGATTGGGTGGCCGGGTGGGGGAGTGGGCCGGCACCGTCTTTAAAAAACAAAGGCCCTGGTTAACCGCTTGGCTACGAAGTCGGGTTAACCATCATCGCACGGGTCCGCCTCAGCGGGCCATTCTGAGCCGCTCCTTGGGGGAAGTTCCACACACATGTTTCCGGTCATCGGCCTTGTCGTCCTTCTGGTGATGATCTTCGGCGGCTTCGCGATCACCGGCGGGGCGCTCGGCCCGGTCATGGAAGCGATCCCGCACGAAATGCTGATCATCGGCGGCGCCGCGCTTGGCGCGCTGATCATCGGTAACTCGACCAAGGAACTGAAGGCGCTGGGCGGCAGCTTCGGCAAGATCTTCAAGGGCCCGAAATACAAGAAACAGGATTATCTCGACACCATCTTCCTGGTGTCGAAGCTGATGAAGATGCTCCGCACGGAAGGGCCGATCGCGCTCGAACCGCATGTCGAGGATCCGAAATCATCCGCGATCTTCGCCGAATATCCCCGCCTGCTCGCCGACCATACTCTGGTCAATCTGATCGCCGATACGCTGCGCCTGGTCGTGGTGTCGTCGGGCACGCTCGACGTGCACGCGGTCGAGGAGGTCATGGACAATATGATCAAGACCCACCACCACGAAGTGCAGGGGCCGCAGGGCACGCTGGCCAGCCTGGCCGACGCCTTGCCTGCGCTTGGCATCGTCGCCGCCGTGCTCGGCGTGGTGAAGACGATGGGCTCGATCGACAAGCCGCCGGCGATCCTTGGCGCGATGATCGGCTCGGCGCTGGTCGGCACCTTTCTCGGCGTGCTGCTCGCTTACGGTATCGTCTCGCCGCTCGCCAACCGGCTGAAGCAGGTGATCGATGCCGACGGCGCGATCTATCATGTCGTGAAACAGATCATCATTGCCTCGCTCCACGGCCACCCGCAGCCGCTGGTGATCGAGGCAGCGCGCTCGGGCATCGCGCACTCGAATCAGCCCGGCTTCGCCGAAGTGTTCGACGGCCTGAGGGGTAGGTAGGATGGCCGCGCGCGCGCCGCATGGGTCGAATCAGCCGCCCAGGATCATCTACAAGAAGATTTATATCGAGGGTCATGGCGGTCATCATGGCGGTGCCTGGAAGGTCGCCTATGCCGATTTCGTGACCGCGATGATGGCGTTCTTCCTGCTCATGTGGCTGCTCGGCGCGACCAATGAGAAGCAGCGCAAGGCGCTGGCCGATTATTTCTCGCCGACGCTCATTCAGATGAAGCAGAACAGCGCCGGTTCGAACGGCATGTTCGGCGGCTCGTCGATCACCGACAAGGACAATTACCCGCACAAGGCACAGCAGACCGGCACTCGGTCGATGACCGTCCCGGTCGAGGCGACCGGCGGGCTGCAGGTCGGCACTGGCGAGAAGGGGTCGATGAAGAACAAGATGGCCCTTGGCGCGGAGGACCAGAAGAATTTCGAGAAAATGCGCCGGCGCGTGACGATGGCCATGGCGTCCAATCCGAAGCTCGCCCGACTCGGCAAGCATGTCCGCTTCATGCGCACCCAGAACGGCATGCGCATCGATCTGCTCGACGATGCCGATTATTCGATGTTCTCGCTCGGCACCACCGCGCTCGAACCCGAGGCGTCGAAGCTGATCGGCCTGATCGCCGAATCGATCGGGGCGATGGAAAATCCGATCATGATCCGCGGCCATACCGACGGTCTGGGCTATGGCGACCCGCTGGAAATGAACAACTGGATGCTGTCGTCGAGCCGCGCCGAAGCGACGCGCCGCCGGCTTGCCGCGGGGGGCATTCCGGAACAGCGCTTCTACCGCATCGAGGGAGTGGCCGACCGCGAACCGATGATCGTCGCCAACAAGATGGACCCGCGCAATCGGCGCGTCGCAATCACCCTGCTGTACCGGGCGGGCAGCTTCGGGGAATAAACCGGCGGTAGCGATAACCCCGCTCAGTGCCCGAAGATCAGATACAGGATGATGATCACCGGGATCGGCACGCCAAGCAGCCAGAGCAGACAACCTTTTTTCACGGTAAAGCCTTCCTGTCGGGGAAGGCGACAACCGGTCGCGTTCTACTTGGTTCCGGATTTCAACCGGGCTGAAGTTCGCGCAGGCCTTGCCATTCCGGATCGGGAATGCCTTCGAGTTCAATCGGATAGACCGGGTGATCCGCCAGCGCTGCACTGAATTGCGCGACGAAGTTGTCGCCATCATCGGTGTAGAAGCGCCACTGCCTGGCGCCATTGCCGGTGATCGCCGCCACTTCGGTTGCCCAGTCCTGCTGGTCGATCGAGGCGAAGATCGTTTCCTCGAACGTCTCGATCGTATCGAGCGTCGCGGCGTCGGGCATGCCGATCAGCGTCTCGCCATAGGTCCAGGTGACATGGATCAGCAGCGGCCGTTCGGCGCGCTCATCCGCTTCGGGCAATTGCGACAGAACCCGGATGATGGTGCGGTTGCCATCGACCATGCCGGTGGCGATCGACCAGTCGTCTGCATTGCGCATCGGCATCACGCGGGCCCCTTCACGCAGCCTTGCGCAACTCCAGCCGGCTCCAGATCTCGACCAGCGCCTCAGTCAGTTCGCGCATCATCGCTTCGTCATGCGCGGGGCCGGGGGTGAAGCGCAGCCGCTCGGTGCCGCGCGGCACGGTCGGATAATTGATCGGCTGAACATAGACGCCGTATTCGGCGAGCAAGATGTCGCTGATCTTCTTCGCCTTGACCGGATCGCCGACCATCAGCGGCACGATGTGCGTGGTCGAATTCATCACCGGCAGGCTGGCTTCGGCGAACATCGCCTTGAGCATTGCCGCCGCGGCCTGCTGGCCCTCGCGCTCGACGCCCGATGCCTTCAGATGACGGACGCTGGCCAGCGCGCCGGAGACCAGCACCGGCGACAGCGAGGTGGTGAAGATGAAGCCCGGCGCATAGCTGCGGATCACATCGATGATCGTCTGGTCGGCGGTGATATAGCCGCCCATCACCCCGAACGCCTTGCCCAGCGTGCCTTCGATGATGGTCAGCCGGTCGGCCACGCCCTCGCGTTCCGAAATGCCGCCGCCGCGCGCGCCGTACATGCCGACCGCATGGACTTCGTCGAGATAGGTCAGCGCGCTATACTTGTCGGCCAGGTCGCAGATCGCGGCGATCGGGGCGACATCGCCCTCCATCGAATAGACGCTCTCGAATGCGATCAGCTTCGGCGCGGCAGGATCGACCGCGGCAAGCAGCTCCTCGAGATGCTCGAGATCATTGTGGCGGAAGACATGTTTCTCGCAGCCCGAATTGCGAATCCCCGCAATCATCGAGGCATGGTTCATCTCGTCGGAGAAGATGATGCAGCCCGGCAGGATCTTGGCCAAGGTGGCGAGCGTTGCCTCGTTCGAGACATAGCCGCTGGTGAACAGCAGCGCGCCTTCCTTGCCGTGCAGGTCGGCAAGCTCTGCCTCCAGGTCGACATGGTAATGCGTGTTGCCGCCGATATTGCGCGTGCCGCCGGAGCCTGCGCCGACATCGTGCAGCGCCTCTTCCATCGCCGCGATCACGGTCGGGTGCTGGCCCATGGCGAGATAGTCGTTGGAACACCACACGGTGATCGGCTTCGGCCCGTTATGCCCGGCGAAGCAGCGCGCATTGGGATAGGCGCCCTTGTTGCGCAGGATATCGATGAAGACGCGATAGCGCCCTTCGACGTGCAGGCGATCGATCGCCTGGGTGAAGATGCGCGAGTAATCGACTCCCCGCAGCGCCGTGCCGTCCGCTTCCATGTCCGCGCCCTAGCGCGCGTCGCCGCGGATTTCCAGCAACTTTGCACGATCAGGGTGATCGGATTAAACCATTTCAGTCGCACCGGCGGCAAGCCGGTCCCGGCCCGTCCCGCGCCAGCGGCTTACGGCGTCTCGGGCATCATCGTCCATGGCTTGGCCTTGCGCATGTCCAGCCGGCAAAGACCCTGCAGCCTGTGCCGCTGCGCATAGGTCGCGACGCGCGATTCGTAATCCGGCGCCAGCGGATTGGCGAATGCCCAGTCCGGCGGGTTGAAGGTCGAAAAACCGTTGATCGTCGGCACATTCCATCGCTCGGCAAGGAACATGGCGTCGACATTGTGCGGATAGAGGCTGTTCAGGGCTTCATGCCCGAACATCGGTTCGAACTTGCGTGCCGCGACGACATAAAAAGCACGGCACTGGGGCGGCGGCGCCGGAATCGCCCATAAGGCCCTTCGCTGCACCGATCGGCTCAGCAACGCTGCCGAGGCGCCGGTCAGTTGTTCCCCGACGAGCAGCGCCAGCAGGCCGCCCATCAACATGGAGCGGGTCCGCAACAGCCGGTATGCCCGGGCACGGTGCGCCGCGACCACCAGGAGCAACGCCGGCAGGACCAGGAACAGCTGATAGCGCAGCACGACCCTGATGCCGCTCGCGCCGGGGGCAAGGCGGAAGACCAGATACCATAATGAGTGGCCGAACAGCTTCAGTGTGAGCAGCCAGCTCACGATCAGCGCCAGCGCCAGCGCGCGGAGCGCCGGCGACACCGGTTGTCCCGGGGCTGTGCTGCCCCGGACAATGATCCGCCAGGCGGCAATGAGGATCAGGATGAAGAGCAGCACCGGGAAACCCGTGATATGCTCGCCGTCGATCATAGACTCCGCCGCGCCCGTATCGGGGATCAGCGCGCGGAACAGCCGGAAAATCCATCCCCACACATAATTGTCGCGACCGACATTGATCAGGTCGATTGGATTGACCTGGTTATAGACGTGATCGAAATAATGATGCCCGCCGGTTTCCCATTTCTTCGGCAGATAAGTGACGAGAAAGGGGACAATAAACACCGCAAACGAGCCTATTCCGGTGGCAATCGTCGCGATGTGCGGGCGGACGGCCTTGGCGAATGCGCGCGGCCTGAGCGGCATGGTCAGGATGATGTAGAACAGCCCATAAAGCGCCGAGAACAATATGGTGAACCACGCCGTGTAATAGGCGGTCATCAGCCATGCGGCGAGCAACGCGGCCAGCGCGACCGCGCCAATACGCGCGCGCGCCTTTTGCCCCGCCCGTTCCGCGCGAACGATGGCGATTATCAGCATCATCGCGACCGGCAGCAACGCGATGATGTGAAGCTGGGCGTGCCCCGCCTGGTTCACCATGCCGCTGGCGATGGTCACGATCAGCGCGACGAACAGCCCGCTGCGATGACCCCATCCGAGACTGTGCGATACCAGGCGATAGGCGGCGAAAAAGCCGATCGTCTTGAAGGTGGCGATGTTGAGCGTGTCGGCCAGGAACGGGTCGGCGAACAGGCGCCAGAACGAATAGACCAGGCCGTACAGGAAATAGCCGTCATTATAGCCAAGCGTGCCGGCATAGGGGTAGAAATAGCCGGTCGTCGCCCAATGGCTGGCGCCGGTCAGCACATTGCGCCAATGCTCGAGCAGGCTGATTTCGATCAGGCCGTCGCCGCGATCGCCATAGCCCAGATCGAATCCGCTCAGGATCGGCCCGCGAAAGAACAGCAGCATCGCCAGCGCATAGGTGGCGAACAGCGCCACTCGCTCCGGTACGACGGGCGGGCGCGGCAAGGGCGCGCCATTCACGCGATCCGTCGGCATCACAATCTCACGTCAAAAGGGTTCAGGCCGGCTCAGGCCATAGGCCGCCAGCGCCGGCATCAGCGTACTGGCATCGGCGCCGGCGCGGGTAAACACCACACGCCCCGCACCCGGATCGTCGGGCCATTCCTGCCCCTGCGTCAGCGCCGCGATCCGCCGCGCGATGCCCGCACTGCCATCGACGAAGCGAATCGCGCGCGCGCCCAGATTCTGCGCGGCGGCGGCCAGCTCGGTTTCGACCAGCGGGAAATGCGTACAGGCCAGCACCACCGTGTCGATGCGCTCGCCGCCCGGCTGATCGAGCAGGCCGCGCAGCGCGGCGGCATAGCGCGCCGGGTCAGTCGCTTCACCGCGCAGCTTCGCTTCGGCGAGCTCGACCAGCTCGGCCGAGCCGTGCCGCAGCACCAGGCAATCGCCGGCAAAGCGGGCGGTCAGGTCGTCGACATAGGGCTGGCGCACGGTCGCGTCAGTGCCGAGCACGCCGATCGCGCGCGTCACGCTGATCGCCGCCGCCGGCTTGATCGCCGGCACGGTCCCGACGATCGGCAGGTCGAGTGCGCTGCGCACCGCCGCCAGCGCGATGGTCGAGGCGGTGTTGCAGGCGATCACGATCAGGCGCGGCCGGTACCGTTCGGCCAGCCGCCCGAGCAAGGCGGGCATGCGCGCCGCGATTTCCGCCTCGCTCTTGGTGCCATAAGGGAAGCCCGCCGAATCGGCGACATAGACAAACGGCGCGCGGGGCAGCAGCGCGCGGGTCGGGCCGAGCACCGACAGGCCGCCGACACCGGAATCGAAGAACAGGATCGGTCGCGCATCCGTCATGCCTGCCGCTTAGCGTGGCTGACGCGCGGGGCAAGGGGCACGCTTTCCTCTGTCGGCACGGATCGGCCTTTTTCGCGCCGGCAGGCGAAAATGCGGCGGATCGAATGAGGTTGGTCGGCCGGTATGCGTCTGAGGGTATGCGGATCAGTCGCAGGAACGCATCCATTCCCGTTTGTTCCGCCCGGATCATGTTGGCGTCGCGGTTGGTGTCGGCTATACCCGAACATAAGGGGGGCGATTTGCCGACTGAATATCTGTGGTTGGCGCCGACGGGCGCGATGCTGCTGGGCTATCTGCTCGGGTCGATCCCGTTCGGGGTGATCCTGACGCGGCTGGCCGGGGCCGGCGATCTGCGCACGATCGGATCGGGCAATATCGGCGCGACCAATGTGCTGCGCACCGGACGCAAGGGGCTCGCGGCGGCGACGTTGCTGCTCGACGGCGCCAAGGGCTGGGCGGCAGTGCTGCTGTGCGACCATCTTTTCCCCGGCACCGGCGTGATCGCCGCGGCGGCCGCCTTTCTCGGGCATCTCTACCCGGTCTGGCTCAAATTCCGCGGCGGCAAGGGGGTCGCGACGATGATGGGCATCCTGCTCGCGTTGCACTGGCCGAGCGCGCTGGTCTATGCCGGCATCTGGCTCGGCCTGCTCGCCGTGCTGCGCATCTCCTCGCTCGCCGGCATGACCGCGGCGGTCAGCGCGCCGGTCAGCGTGGCGCTCTTCTCGCAATTCGACCTGGTGCTGCTGCTGCTTGCGCTCGCCCTGCTCGTGCTGTGGAAACACCGCGCCAATATCGACCGGCTGCTCGCCGGGACCGAGCCGCGCATCGGCAGCAAGAGTGGCTGATGCCGCCGGGCGGGATGGCGGCACGGCGACGGCGATTGCCCGCCTGCGGCTGATCCGCACCGCACAGATCGGCCCCGTCACTTACCGTCAGCTGATCGCGCGCTTCGGCGATGCCGCCGCGGCGATCGAGGCGCTGCCTGACCTCGCCGGGCGCGGAGGCGGCCGTCCGCCGGTGATCGCGGACCGCGCCCTCGCCGAGCGCGAGCTGGCGACCGCGCAGAAACTCGGCGCACGGCACCTGTTCCTGGGCGACCATGATTATCCGGCTTTGCTTGCTGAGCTCGACGATGCACCGCCCGTGTTGACGGTGCGCGGCGACCTGGCGCTGCTTGGCCGCACCGCGGTGGCCATGGTCGGCGCGCGCAACGCCTCGGCCGCTGCCTGCCGCTTCGGGCGGCAGCTCGCCTATCAGCTGGCGGATGAAGGGATCGCGGTCGTGTCGGGCCTGGCGCGCGGGATCGACACCGCGGTGCATGTCGGCGCGCTGGAGCGCGGCACGATCGCGGTGATCGCGGGCGGCATCGATGTCGCCTATCCGCCCGAAAACGCCGCGCTGCAGGAACGGATCGCGCGCGAAGGCCTGCTGATCGCCGAACAGCCGCCCGGCACCGAGCCGCGCGCGCGCCACTTTCCCTATCGCAACCGCATCATCTCCGGGCTTTCGGTCGGCACGGTGGTGGTCGAGGCCGCGCCGAAATCCGGCTCGCTGATCACCGCGCGGCTGGCGGGCGAGCAGGGCCGCGAAGTGATGGCGGTGCCGGGCTCGCCGCTCGACCCGCGCGCGCAGGGCTGCAACGGCCTGATCCGCGACGGCGCGATCCTGGTCCAGTCCGCCGCCGATGTGCTGGAAACGATCCGGCCGATCGACGCGCGCATGGTGCGCTCGCCCGGCGCGCCCTTCACCGGCCCGCCGCCCCGGGATGCGAGCGATGCGGAACGGCGCGAGCTGGTCTCGTTGCTCGGCCCGGTGCCGGTCGCGATCGACGAACTGATCCGCCAGTCGGGCTTCGCGCCGGCGGTGGTGCAGATGGTGCTGCTTGAGCTTGAGCTGGCCGGGCGGCTCGAACGCCATGCCGGCGGGCGAGTGAGTCGGGTTTGATCGGGGGACGAGACGATGGATGAGGCACTGGCGGTACGCGACATCTTCACCCGGCTGGGCGAGCTGATGCGTGAGAATGCGGGCCTGGCGGCTGGCTGCGTCGTCGGGCTCGTCGGGGTCAACATCGCGCTCGATTTGACGATCGGCGATACCGGCGCCCTGCCCGCGGGCATCGCCAGCCTGGTCGCGCAATATGCTCTGGTCCGGACGGCGCTCGACCGGCGCGGCCTGCGCGACGAATCGGGCCGCAACGGCATCGGCGCCTTCTGGGGCGTCAACATCCTGTCCGGCCTCGGCATCCTGCTCGGTTATGTCCTGCTGATCGTGCCGGGCGTGTTCCTCAGCGTGCGCTGGTCGATCGCGTCGGCCGCCCTGCTGGCGGAAGAACAGTCGGTGAGCGGCGCGCTCGGCGAAAGCTGGGCGCTGACCCGGTCGAGCCAATGGTCGATCCTCGCCGTGCTGCTGGTGATCTTCGTGCCCGCGGTCGTGGTCGGCATCGGGATTTTCGCCATCCTGATCGACCTGCAGCCGCTGCTGTCGTCGCTGATCCTCTATGTCCTGCTGTTCTCGGCCTTCGTCAGCTCATGGCTGCTGAGCGTCGCGCTCTATTCACTGCTGCGGCCGGGGCAGGATCATTTGAGCGAGATTTTTTCCTGATCGGGTTCCGCCGCGGTAACAGGCCTGCGCTACGTCCTTAGGCCGTGTCACTCAATTAGCCGTGTCTCAGCTCAGGGGTGCAGTTCAGTCACCGTAATTCAAACTAAACACTTAAAAGAATCTCTTTCAACAAGAGCACTGATCTAGATTGTCTGACGAACTTTCCATCGTAAGTCCAGGACGGCTGTCCTTCAAAACTTATCGACAGTCTGAATTTTCCCGACATTTTCATATCGTCTCGATGGAATGATTCGTAGCATATTCCGGCTTGATCAGAGCGGCACTTGACTAGAAGGGTTTTTCCGTCTTTTTCCAATCGAATAACTGCATCTTGATTAGCGCCTATGTGCGCAATAATCCCAATATATAACTTGTCTTCCAGATCAAAGCGCAGCAAACCCCAGCTTAGACCGCCGAATCTTTGCCGACTTTCCGGGTTAAGGCTGATACTGTAGCCGTTTAATGCAGATGTTTCAGTATTGAAACCCCGGATTACCAAAATCTGAACGTATAGTATGGCTAAGCATATGAGTGTTATACCATAAATCACATATCGCTTCATGCGATATCCTCCAATTGACCATCACCTAAACATTCCACTTAATTGCCCCATCTTAGGTAAGGCTCCACGTCATATGTATAGTGAGCAGAAGCATTGGTTGGATCAAAATAATTGGGATTTACGGTGGATTTACGGTGACACGTGCAATAACCCCTTAATTCCTCTTCGGCACCGGCCCGCGCTTGCGCGGCGCGAGGGTCAGGCCACTGCGAACCTCCATGTCGGCGAGCCATTCCTTTGATCCGACCGGGCGACCGACGCTCTCGGCCTTGCGGAGAGCGGCATAGTTGATCGCATCATCGAACGCGGCGCCCAGGAACGTCGCAAAGTCACCGACTCGCTCCAGCGCTGGCGCGATATCCACAAAACGATCGCTCTTCCCGGCGATATGCGCGGTGGCGCTCGACCAGCGCCAGTCCTGTGCCCGCTCGGTCAGCTTCGCCCGAACCGGATTAAGGGCCACGTAGCGCAGGGCGCTGACCAGGTGCGCCTCGTCCATCGCCACTGAACTGAAGCGGCCCTGCCACAAATGACCGGTCACGCGCATGCGCGCGTTGATATAGCCGGTATAATGGCGATGAACGTAGCGAAACGTCCGCCGCAGTCCGTCCTCGTCGCTCGGCACTGCAATAATGTGGACATGGTTGGGCATCAGGCAATAGCCCCAGATTGCCACACGCGCCCGCTCTGCCGCCTCGGCGAGCAGGTCGAGATATAGCGTATAGTCACCATCCTCGAAGAACACCCGCTCGCGGCGGTTGCCGCGCTGCGTCACGTGGTGCGGAATGCCGGGCAGGACGATACGGGCGAGTCTGGCCATTGGCTCAGGCTAGCGACACGCTACGCCGAGTAAAGGGGTTATTGCACGTGTCACCGTAATCGCCCACCGTAATCGCACCGTAATCGCACGTGTCACCGTAATCGCGTAATCGAGAAGAACATTTTAGCAGATATATCCAGTAGATTTCAGGTGAAGGGTCTTTGGTGAGTTATACAAATCGGCAGGAAGATCAAAGCTGGAGTAATTTAGCTTTGACTCAATTGTCTGGCCAGGCTTAATTTTAGTTTCACACGTTGGACAATAGTCCTGTTCTAATTTGAGAAAGTACTGTTTATCATTTACGGTTACGTAGAACTCATCTCCTGAATTGTCTATTATCCCTCCTTTGCTAGGCCAATTCTCAGCTCCGATGCAAACCTTCTTAGTTGAAGAATTTTTATAAATTAATTGAAGGCTCTGAGTCTCAGGGCTGTCCACCACTCGATAATCAATTGGTACAAGTCTAACTGCTCCTGCGGCGCACGCTGAGGCAGTTGCAATTGCAATGGCCGTATATATAATCTTCACGGGTAGACCTCACTCATTAAGTGATCTGGATTCCTTGTTGCTTGATCGGTATTTTTCATGGCGTTGTAGGCATCAACATTTGGCGCTTTGCCATATCTGTAAGCCCTTATATTGTTCAAGCGTTCATCGTTCAGGCCAGGCCCCACCCCTCTGGTATGCAACGCGTCATGGCCCATGATCCAGCTCGGGCCCGACCCAGTTTCTCCATAGATTCCACTGTATCTAAAGGTCGTCGATTTGCCATCGGGAGGCGTAAAGGCTTGGCTGCCAGGTTCGCGGCCCAGGGCATCATAAGCTGTATCAGACAGGAGGTTCGCCTTCGGAGCATACGCCCTATCGGACAGAGCAAGCGCGCCCTGACGCAGATTGTCTGCCTTGTTGCGTAGGTTATCGCCGCCCGATTTACCGTCGGCGTCACGCTTGTCTGCTTTGGCATCCAATTTATCAGCCCGACTATTCATAGCCTTTCCGGCTGCCTCCTGTAATCTCGCGAATTCTTTCCACTGCTTGTCTGTGAAGCCATCTCCCCTCTGATAAGTCCCGGTCGGATCTCTCCCGCCAATGGGATCATTCCCGACATAGGCATAGAGATTGCTCTGATCCTTATACCCAATCGGATCGGTCTGCAGGAACCGCCCCAAGGACGGTGAGTAGATCCGCGCCTTGTAATGGTACATGCCAAGCTCTTGCAGCCAAGCCTGGCCGGTATATTGGAACCGCCCGAACTGACCCGGTGTCGCGGTGCTATAGCCATTGGGAATGCCATATTCGTCATAGGCGTTGATCGCGATCAGCGTGCCGGCAGCATTGGCTGTTGATACAATCGAGCCCTGATGATCGCTTTGGAGCGAGCGGCGATCGGTCAGGCCTGCACCCTCATACCACAGCAGCGGATCGTCCTCGGCCGGGCCGTGGACATAGCGCCGGAGCAGCGCGCCGGCCGCGTTATACTCTGCGACCAGCTCATCCCCATCGTACAGGAACCGCGTATCGGTCGCCGCCTTCGCCACCTTGTACAGCCGGCCCGTTGGATCCCAAGTCAACGCCACGCTGCCGCTGGCCGTGACCAGCCGGTTCTCGACATCGTACGTGTACGCGTTGGTGCCATCCGAGGTCAGGTTGCCGTTCGCATCGTAAGC
>NZ_JBOHHW010000014.1:0-123358 GCF_050725575.1 Sphingomonas sp.
TCAGGAGTGGAAACGGCCACCGCGTGAGTGGGCCGAGGCAAAGACCCAGTTCGCCGTGATCTTCGGCGAGCGGTTCGTCATCTGATGACGAGAACGGCCTCGCGCACAAAATATCGGACAGTCCCGGAAGTGGGTGGCGGACTTCACCTACATCTGGACGGCGGAAGGCTGGCTTTATGTCGCGGCCGTCATCGACCTGTTCTCCAGGCGCGTGGTCGGCTGGTCGATGAGCGACACGATGACCGCCCAGCTTGTGACCGATGCGCTGATGATGGCGATCTGGCGACGAGGAAAGCCGGATGCCCTGCTGCATCACTCGGATCAGGGCAGCCAGTATACCAGCGAGCAGTTCCAGCGGCTGATGGCCGATAACGGGGTCACACGCTCAATGAGCCGATCCGGCAACGTCTGGGATAACGCCGCGATGGAAAGCTTCTTCTCCTCGCTGAAGACCGAACGGATCGCTCGGAAAACCTATCGTACGCCTAACCAGGCAAGGGCAGAGGTGTTCGATTATATCGAGCGCTTCTACAACCCAACGCGCAGGCACTCGACCTTGGGGTATCTCAGCCCCATCGACTTCGAGAAGCAGGCTAATGTAGCCTAACCTCGTGTCCATGAGACCAGCAGCAGTTCAGTGCGGTTGAGTCAGGTTAAGCTCGAAGATCAACCCTTCGCCCCATCCGATCAATGCAAACCGGATGGCGAGTTCGCATAGAAGATGGGCAACGCGCGCGATGCCTGATCGACGTCCGATTGTCAGAATCGTCTCGGCCAGCACTGCTGCGTCTATCACGCAATCGCGCCAGAATGCGCGCGCGAGACGGGGATATATATCGGCGCGTTCCCGGATCGCGGCATGGGGAACACGCAGGATTGTCGCCGGGCTGAGCGCCGACAGCGCCGAGCTTGCCGTCGACGCGACGACCGAGTGGAGATCGACCATGTCTCCCGGAACATGAATCGCCGAGATCTGGCGCAGGCCTGTGGCGGACTGGCCGAACCGACCGACCAGGCCATCAACCACAAGGCACGCATGGTGTGTATGGTCGCCGAGCCGCACGAAATCTCGGTTTGCGCGAATGTCCTGGATATCGTGCGGCAGCGACAGGATCGCCGCACGGTCGGTATCGTCGAGCCGAGATCGAAGCTCGAGGCGGCGAATCCAGCGCGCCAAACCGTCAGTGTTCATGGCAGGCAACAACAGGCCGTGGACGTTCGAAAGGCATGATGATCACCGTGTTACGCGTGCATTCATTTCGACGCGTGCGACCAACTGGCCTTCACTATCCTGAATATGAATCTTGATTGACACGTCATCCCCCCTTTTTGCACGTCTTCGGAGAAGATATCGCCTACCGCACGCGCCGCTTCGAAGATCGCGCTGTCGGCGTCGACGAAATCCCGCCCGTCCTCGTCGGCGTCAAAACCCGCCCCATTATCGATGTGCAGAAAGAACACTGCCATTGCCGCCTCCATTACTGGGAATGGAAACGCCCTTCGTCTCTGCACGGTTGCGTTAATAACACTTGAAACAGATCGAGCATTAACCTGGTTTAACGCGATTATCCCCGATCAGTGGCGCGCGACGGCAAACGCGCACGTCAGGAAACCCGCGCTCGTGATGAGGAAGGTCCAGGTTAAGCGCTTAGTGATCGACGTCGGGCAGGTGCAAATATCCCGACGTGAAATCCGCGACACGCTGCAACCCGTGCCAGTCCGTCACCGTGACGGAGCGCTTGCTGCGCGCAATAAGCGCGGCAGCTTCCAGTGATTTGAGCGTGCGGTTGATATGGACGGCGGTCAATCCAAGGGCATCGCCCAGTTGTTCTTGCGTCATCGGCAAGTCAAATGCCTCTCGCGGTCCGATGCCCGCCGCTTCCTGGCGTATCGCCAGCTCGCACAGCATATGCGCCGTACGTGACCGTGCATCGCGCCGTCCCACATTCGCCACCCATTCGCGCATGATGGATGCTTCAAGCAGAGATTCGCGCCAGAGTGCCCGCGCAAGAGACGGATGTGCCAGAGAAACGGCCACCAGATCTTCGCGCGAAATGCACAGGACCTTTGTCATGGTCAGGGCCTGAATATTGTGATCGCTCTCGGTCAGAAGGATATTCTGCACATCGACAAAATCGCCTTCCAGGTGAATGGCGACGATCTGACGCCCGCCATTGCCAACAATCTTGTGACGATAGACAAAGCCCGAGCGCAGGAAGGAACAGTGTTTGGGGCGATCGCCTTCGCGCAGCAGATATTGGGAAGGCTCGTAGGTTCGCGTCACCAGCGACAAGGCGCGAAGCGCCATTTGCCCATCGTTCGACAAGGGCGCGCGACGGGCGATCTGGCGCTCCAGCCACTCTCGTTCCGCCGCATCGGCCATGGACTTCCTCCGGATGGCGGAAGAAGCGGGCTCACTCTGGCGGCGGGAGTGCGCTGTTCCGATGTCAATCCTTGTACCCTAACCTGCCGGGCTTCATCGGTCCCTGATTTGCGATGCCGCCTCGCTTCATAACATATGTTCGTTATGAAGAGGCTCTGCCTCTGATCAGGATCGCTTCATCAAATTGCACGATAAAGATCTGCGTTTTGGCTGGCCGACAAATTTGCAGCGCGCGCGTCAGATCGACAGTGCCGCTCTCCTTAATCTCCTCGGCGATTAATTCTCTGATGCTGCGAACGGCGTTATGCCGCGCAGACGCATCGTCTGCACACACAGCGCCGTCAGGATCGAGCACAAGCCCACTTCCCTCGAGAAGGTGATAAAAATACCGACGCATGCTCTCTCATCCATCAAGGCGGGAGCACAGATCCTCTCTCAGTCGGTGGAATGCCTGATCGACACCACCGATTTCAATTAACGAAACCTTCAATCTTATGTTCCGCCTAATAAAGCTAACTCAAGTTATTTTCACGTGTTTCGACGGTTATGGTAAAGAGCATCCGCTCATTTTCGTCGGTGACTTGCACTTCGAAGCGCTGACCATCCCAGACGAGACCCGGATTATGGCTCAAATAGCTTCCGGCGAAGACGACCGCCTGAACGCGCGCCGCTTCTATGCTGTCAAGCTCTGTACCCTCCTCGTCAGGCGAATATTCCTCATTGGCGAGGTTGAAATGAAACACTGGCATCGTCCATCTCCACTCATACCGGACCAATCGATTGACGGTAATTTCGCGCACCGGGTAATTCCTTGCTCCAGATTAAGCAGGCTCGATTATTTGGGCCGAGTTCGCAAGGTGGCCGCAGGATTGATAAAATCGCCCAGCACGATGGTTGCGGCGTGCCTCGACAAGGTACGCGCGGCATTGCGGACCTTCTCCCGCAGTGCGTCCCGATCGAACTCATCGTGGCTGGTCGGCAAGTTGCCAATAGCCGGTATTGCGATCGAGTCCGGCCTCGGCCCCCGCGCTTTCCTATGCATGAAGCGCATTGGCTCACGGCCGGATCGACAGGCCACGATTCCCCGCTTGCCGGCCTTACAGTAGATTTCGAACACCCCATCTCACAACGATCGGCTATCCCGTTTCCCCGACCGCGCGCCCGTTCAGGAACAGCTCACACCGTCGCCACGGGGTGATGGTCATTACTTGGATCGGGCGGTCTCAGACCCAGGAAAGCGAATGTGCATCGTCATCACCAGACGGATCACCTCAAGCGATGCGCTGAAATAGTGGAACGGACTGGCTGGTTTGAGTCGGCGCGGATGCCGGCACCTAACCCTCTCTTACAGCTGGTGTATTGCCTCTGACAGACCCATCTACTGCCTTCGATCGGAAGCAGACCTCAGCAGCGACAAGAGCTTCTGCTCATAGCGTCGTGCAAGATCGGTATGGATTCGATAGGAGGAGGGGCCCAAGGCTTTCTCAGCGAGTTCGCGTTCCTGGCGCGCGCGTCGCTCCCAATAGATTTGGTCGGTCTCATAAGACATGTTTCGTCCAGAACTCGGCACCTTGCCAGCCTCCAGCAACTCGCCAAATAGTTTATCGACCATGTTCATCGATCAAAACGCGAACACGCTTACGGCATGCAGGCGGAAACGATCGCCTGATGCAGCATTTGCAATGCGACGCGCAGCGTAGCGATGCGCACCGGCCCTCTGCCGATATCACCGAAGCGCTTTTCACAATGATATGTTCCAGCACCCCGCACGGCGCAAACGAAGTGGACCAGACCGGGTTCGTCTTTCGGCCCCGCCTCGCCAGCGAAGCCAGTAATCGCCAGCGCGATATCGCCTTCAGACTTTGCAAGCGCACCTTTAGCCATGGCTTCGGCAACCGGACGGCTGACGGCACCGGAACGGCGTATCTTCGCTACCGCCACGCCCAGCATCTCGCTTTTTGACCTGGCGCTATAAGTTACGAAACCACATTCGAAGGCATGACTTGCCCCCTCGACATCGGTGAGCAACGACGCGAGCAGCCCTCCGGTACAACTTTCCGCCGTTACCAGCGCAAGGTGCCGACGACACGCCATTCTCAGCACCTCGGCGGCAAGCGCATCGATATCCTCGGGAATGGCGGGCGACAGCGTCTCGGTCATTCAGGCATTACCGTTGCGTCGCCGTGTTTCCCATCCCTTCCTGGCGGCGGCGGATCGATCGCTACTCGATCTACCGGTGCCACTCATGCGCCCGCCCTTTCGCGAGGAGGCGTGGCTTTCTGCCTTGCCGCGCCCCGATCCCGATTTCTTGCCGCCACCGGACTCCTTGTTGACCGTTGCCCAAGCGCGCCGTTCGGCCTCAGGCTTAGAAACGCCGCGGTCTTCATATCCTTCCTCGATATGCTCCGCCTTGCGCTTCTGCTTGTCGGTATAGCTGCTCTTGTCACCTCTCGGCATGACCTCATCTCCTGCGGGTGTCGGCACGAACGAATGAGCAGTTCGGCGGTTCAACATGATAACCATTTCAGCTCTCGGATTTGATCCAGGTTAGCATGATTTCCGACAGCAGCCGGCAACCGGGCAGGAACCAAGTCGTTGGTAGCGCAGCCGATCGATCGATCCTCGAACGGTCCGCCACTGCGCCTTCATCTCATTTGGGAGACCCGACATGGGCTTGTTCAGCAAAGATATCGAAACCCTGAACGACTTGTTCGTCCATCAGCTTCAGGACGTCTATTATGCCGAAAAGCAGATCACCAAGGCACTGCCCAAGATGATCGAAAAAGCGACCGACCCGACGCTCAAGGCGGGTTTTCAGACGCATCTCGAAGAAACCGAAGGCCAGATCATGCGGCTTGAGCGAGTTTTCGAAATGCATGACGAGAGGCCAAAAGCGGTGGCTTGCCCGGCAATCGATGGAATCATCAAGGAGGCCAATGAAGTCGCCGGCGACATCGCCGACAAGGCAGTACTGGATGCTGCGTTGATCGCATCGGCACAGGCCGTCGAGCACTATGAGATCACGCGCTACGGTACCCTGATCGCTTGGGCGAAACAACTTGGTCGCAACGATTGCGCAGCGATCCTCAAGGAAACGCTCGACGAGGAAAAGGCGACTGACGAGAAGCTCACCAGCCTGGCAGAAACCACTTTGAACGCACGGGCAGAAAACGTGCCCGCCTGACTCGGTGGACGGGCGGCGGTGTCGCCGTCGCCCGCAATCCTCAATCGCGGGAGAAAGAAGATGTCTGCCACGCTGGTCGATCCGCAGGACAAATATCACAGTGACGGCTTCGTCGAACAGCCACAGGAATGGCCTGGACTGCAGCGAGAAATGAAGCCGGTACCTGACTGTGGCGAAGACAGCTATGTCGGAACCGGCCGGCTTGGCGGACGGCGTGCGTTGGTGACCGGCGGCGATTCCGGCATCGGTCGCGCGGCCGCGATCGCCTTCGCGCGTGAGGGCGCGAGAGTTGCGATCAACTACCATCCCCGTGAGCAAGCTGACGCCGACGATTTGAAAGAAGTGCTGGACCGCGAGGGACTCGAACTGTTGCAATTCCCCGGCGATCTTACCGATGAGGCATTTTGTCTGAAGGTCGTTGACGATGCCCGGGCGCAGCTGGGCGGCCTCGACCTGTTGGTGATCAACGCCGGTTATCAACAAGCGCAAAAATCGATCGAGGACATCAGCCACGAGCAATTCGACCGTACGATGAAAACCAATGTCTATGCGATGTTCTGGATGTCGAAGCGCGCAGCCGAGTCCATGCCGGCGGGCTCGGCAATCATCAACACCGCAAGCGTCAACAGCTTCAACCCGGTCGAGGAGCTGCTCGATTATGCCACAACCAAAGGCGCAATAGAGATTTTTACCAAGGGCCTCGCCAAGCAACTCGCGACCAAGGGCATCCGGGTCAATGCAGTCGCGCCAGGGCCGGTCTGGACGCCGTTGCAGATTTCGGGCGGCCAGCTCGAAGGCAAGATCGGTCAATTCGGTCAGGACACCCCAATCGGCCGGGCAGGACAGCCCGCCGAACTGGCCGGCCTCTATGTGACGCTTGCCGAACCGGGCAATAGCTTCACCACCGGCAGTGTGTTCGGTGCCAATGGGGGAACCGGGGTTGTCTGAGGGTTGCCTCGCCGCACATGTGGAATAGTTGAGATGGACATGTCGGAGGGCGGTATCGTCAGCAGAATCGCTCCGTGGCGATTCCTGACATTTCTCGCAGTGGCGATCGTGGCGGGCTCCTTCTGCTCTCCGCTGGGATGGCGCGATGCCATTATGCTCGGCTTTGACATCGGCGCTCTTGTTTTTATCGGATTATGTGTCCCGGTGTTCTCGCATGAAGCCGATGAAATGCGGCGAATGGCAAAGCAAAACGACGCCAACCGCGTGCTCCTGCTGGGGATGACCGCGATGGTGAGCGGCGTCATTCTGGTCACCATTACCAGCGTCCTGGTGCAACAAGGTGAACGCAATCCTCTGGAGGTCGCTCTCGTTCTGAGCACACTGTGCCTGTCCTGGCTGTTCAGCAACCTGACCTATGCTCTGCATTATGCCCATCTTTATTATCGTGCGGGTCAGCATGGACAGGACAGCGGCGGCATCGAAATGCCGCAAACCAATGAACCCGATTATTGGGATTTCCTGTATTTTTCCACGTGTCTGGGCATGACCTTCCAGACCTCAGATACGGACATCACATCCGCGCACATCCGCCGCACGGCACTCTTCCATTGCCTTGCAGCCTTCGTGTTCAATCTTGGCGTTATCGCATTCTCGATCAACGTGCTTGGCGGTGGCTCCTAGCTTTCGAAACGCTCTTCGAGCCAAGCCCTAAACCGTTCGGCGCCCGCTGATCAGGTTGAAAAGAACTACGACCACTGCAATGACCAGAAGAAGATGGATCAAACCGCCAGCGACATGAAAACCAAATCCAAGCGCCCAAAGAATCAGAAGAATGACCGCAAGAGTCCATAGCATCTTTTTCTCCCTATCGTTGCCTTCCAAAAGGCAGGATTTTCGCCGCTTTAGCAACGATTCGACAAAGCTACGGTTCCGTTTCAGGGGAAGTTTCAGTGGAAGCCGATCCTGTCCCATCTATTTTCGATTAATTGCGATTTCAAAGATCTGGTGCCTTAATCCGACGCTTTAAGCGTCAACGGTATATTGGCAGGGATCGAAGCCTCCCAGTTACCTTTCGATAAAGATACGAACGCAATCTCGGCTGAGCCGGAGATCGACAGCAGTGGCTTCTTTGGACGGTGCCTGTTTTTTGCGATGATGCGGAGCCGACAATTCATGCCTGCAACGCCGCTTGTTCGAAAATGCGCTTCTCCATCCTTCTCGTCGATTGCCGCGATGGGGTAATCGCAAAACAGGATGAAAGGACTGGCTTTGAGCTTGCGCCATGCGCCGCTGGCAAACGCGAAAGCGGCACCGGAACCGTATATTTCCTGACCCACCTGGCCAGCCGGATCCCCGGCGCCGTAAAGATCCTCCAGTGGCACGGCCAGCCGACGATCAATCTTTCCGTTGCGAGTCTCTTCCGACAGGATTTCCGGCGGCAGATGCGCTGGATAGAAACCCCAGGCGCGATCAAGGCCGTAGCGCCAATATTCTGCTGCGAGCAGTTGAACCGAATGCGGCAGGTCGTTTTGACCGGCGGTGAGATAGTGATGGAACGCCTCCCAGCTCTCGAAGCATTCGAAGATTGCCATATAGGGCCCGTCATGGAGACAGGTGGCCCCCATGAACGTGGTATAGTGCCGCGCCGCGCCGAGCTGGGACTCCCAGAATAAGGTATTGTGCAGGAAGCTCGCCAGGAACACAAAACTCTGCTCGAGGAAAAAGCGCCTTCCCGTCGCATGCCATAGGCGCAGACAGGCATTGGCACCGAACGCTGTAAGATTAGTCTGGTAGGTCAGATCGAAACGCAACTCCCGCGTCGCGTCAATCGCCTTTTCCGCCTCTCTCAGGAAGCGTTTGCGGCCGGTGAGTTCCCATGCGTCGAGCATCAGATGCGCGTAAATTCCGCCGACATCGGATTGTCCGGGATCGCCCTCCTTACGGTGTCTGACGTTGACCTTCAGCGTGCGCACATTGAACGTCACGGGCCAGCGATAGCGAAACCGGCGCGCAACCGTGATCGCGAAATCGATCCCCGCGAACAGCAGGCGTTCCGCTTCGGCATCACCGGCGCGCGCCAATTGTGCCAGATCGATGAGGGGATGGTACAGATACCAGCTGTCGACTTCGTCAGGATCCTTTTCATTATTGGCGTCGCGCGACTGGGCAACGACATTGGGCAAAAAGCGCCTGATTGCGCCGAGCTGCGGGTCGAAGAAGCGATCGACACCAGAAAGAAGCGTTTTCGCAAGCGGCCGGTAGCGCGGTTCGTCCTGGGCCAGGCGTGCCACCGGGCGCGCAACGGCAAGCTGCACCATCGAGTCAGGCACTTCGGCACCGACATAAGGTCTAAGATAGAGATGCCCATAATGCTCGACATGCGTGTTGCGCGATCGGCGCAAGCCGTGGGCGGTCTGGGCTGCGAGAGCGGGCCAATCGCGATAGGTCGTCGTCGGACGTGTGATATGGGGATAGATTCCGGCCAGCATATCAAGAAATGATATTGCCGACTGGCGAGGATCGTCGCCAAGCAGGCCACCAAAGGCAAGCAGCGCATCGGAGATCATCGTGTGCGTGCCGGCAGGCAATGGGTTGTCATCGGCCTGTTCGAACATCGGTCCGGTCGGAGGCTGATACCCCAATTGCGGCCAGCGTCCGCCGACCACGCTATCGGGACGTGTGCCGGTCGCCTCATAGTAGCCGTTCAACGCGGTAAGATTCTGGAAATAGAGCAACCCGCCCATTCCAGGTTCGTCTCGCGCAACCAGGACAATCGGCGCGTTCAGCCCGCGTTGCGCCGCTTCGACACGGCCGCGGGCCGAACAAGGATCATCATCCATGCCCAACGGGAAGAGGTCGCGCGGCCAGAAGCGCATCAGAATGTCCGCGCGAGGAACCAGAGACGTGGAGGCACGCAACAAAGGAGCATGCCGGTCGATGACCTCGATCCGCACCTCCTGCATTCCGATCGCACTCGCGCAGCTGAAGGTCAGCAAGTCCCGCCCGAGATGCTGCTCCTTGATCTGCAGCCCGCTGGCACAAAATGCCGTGCGCAGCGCATAGCCACCGATGCCTGGCCGACGTACGAACAGCCACAGCGAATCCCGTCCCAGCATCGCGTGCAACGTGGCTGTCGCAAGATCGACCTCAGCCAGCGAAACCATGTCCCTGCGCCCGATCTCAGCCTGGAGATCGAGCGCACCGACAGGAATTCCACAGCTCTTGCTTGCAGTCATCCCGGCATAGCCAGCGGGCCGAGAGCGGTTCGGGCTAGAACCCACAGCGCCGATAAATGGCAACCGGCGACTCCGGCGCGCTCCTTCATCACCTCGACCATTCTCGGCCCGCTTCGCTAGACCGTCGCTTCAACGAAGGTCGCGGTCTTGGGTCTCGGCAAACCATCCGCCTTATAGCGAGCGATCAGTTCATCCTTTCGTGCGCGAAGCTGCTCGCCGAGCGCATCCATATCGACACCGGCATGGCGCGCCTGGCTGAACATGCCCTCCATCCGCTTTTCTTCCTCCTCGACATGATGTTCGATTTGCTCGGACAACACTTTCACTTTCGCATCATAATATTCATCGCCAGGCCCGCCAGCTTCGATCTCGGCGATCAACACCTTGGCGCCATCATGCTCGACATACGCTTCCTTGATCAGGTCTTCCTCAACTCTGCCCTCGCAGGCTGGATAGAAAATCTCCTCCTCGATCTGGGCATGGACTGTCAGTTCCAGACAGATTTCCGAAGCGATCTTTTCTTTACGACTTTTTCCCGACGCGCTCTCGAACTGCGCGAACAGCTCTTCGACCTTGCGATGATCAGCCTTGAGAAGGGCGATCGCGTCCTGTTTTTCCGCTGCTTCCACAAAACCTCTCCCGATGATTGTTCTACCCGAACCGGAAGCATCGGGAATCGTTCCGCTAGAACCGGGCCGACATAATCTCGATCAATAAGAATTATTGCGGCCCAAAATCGGGCCGACGGGCCGTCGCTCACCACACGGCCCTCGGCTTATTGCTGAACCTCGCTGTACCGGGCAATAAGGTCCGAAAAGGTACCTATGCGGTCCGGCGCCGCATCGGGAACCGGAACTCGGCATCGACCGCGAGCGGATTGAACCGTCTCGAATGCGCCCCCAAAGGCTGCGCCGGCCGCTCGACCAGAACAAACGGCGCCGGCAGTCCATCGCACAGCAGGTCGGCCCAGACCTGCGCCAGCTCGCGCCGGCGCGGCATATAAGCCGCGCGGTTATAGGCACCCTCGACCTTCCCCTTGGGGACATGGGCGAGCATCAGGTCGATGATCGCGCGGTCGCCGTCCTTGCCGTTTCGCTCCACCCATTCGTTCATGATCGTCGAGAAGGCGGCACGGAACCCGTGGGGTACATGATGACCGTGATAGCCGGCGCGGTTGAGCAGATAGCCGAGCGCATTCTCGCTCATCGGCTGGTGGGGGTGGCGCGCGCTCGGGAACACCAAGGGCCCCTCCCCGGTCAGCGGCCACACCGCCTTGAGCACCGCGACGGCCTGCGGGGTCAGGGGAACCAGATGATCGCCGCCAATCTCTTCCTTGCGGTCGAGATCGCCTTTCATCCGCGCGGCCGGGATTCGCCAAAGCGGCTCGGCACCGTTCAAATCCTCGAACTCGTCCCACCGGGCGCCGCGCAGTTCGCTCGGGCGCACAGCGGTCAAGGCAAGAAAACGCAGCCCCAGCCGCGTGATGGCGCGCGCATTCTCTTCCTCGGCCGCCCTGATCATGTTCCGGAGCGGCCGAAGCTCGAGGATCGCCGGCTGGCGGCCGCGGCGCAGCGGCTTGAGCGCGGCATCGAGCCGTTCCGAAGGGTCGGTCGTCACGATGCCTTCGGCAATGGCGAAGCCGAACACCGCGGTAATGCGTTGCAGGACACGCTTCGCGGTCTCGATCGACCCTCGCGCTTCGATTTCGCGCAAGGCGGCGAGGATGAGCGGGGGCGTGAGATCGGCGATGGGAAGGCCACCGATCGCCGGAAACGCGTCGCGTTCGAGGCTGCGCATGACGTCGTTCGCGTGCCGCTTTGCCCATTGCGCACGAGCGTTCTCGTGCCATTTGCGCGCCACGACCTCGAAAGTCTGGCGGGCGGCTTCGATATTAGCCTCGATCTTCAGTTTCTTGGCGAGGCCAGGGTCGCGCCCCTCGCACAGCATGGTCCAGGCCTCGTCCCGCTTGGTCCGGGCGTCGCCGAGGGAGACGAGCGGCCAGGCGCCGAACGCCATGCTGCGCTGTTTGCCGTCATAGACGTAATTCCAGCGCCAGAGTTTCCCGCCCGCCGGCATGACGAGCAGGTACAGGCGGTTGCTGTCGGTGACCTTGTAGGGTTTGGTCCTGGGCTTGGCGTTGCGGGCCTTGGTATCGGTGAGCACGGTCGTCTCCTGAAATATACCACGTTTTTCGACCGCGCGTACCACGTTCAGATGCCCGGATTTCGCGAAACGGGCTTGGACGGGCACGAACGGCTGCGGCCGGACTGATCGGCTAAGTCTTGGTTTTCAGGAGAAAAAAGTCGATCCCGGTGGACGGGCAAGGCCCCCTGTGGAGGGGCCCGTGGCGGAGAGGGTGGGATTCGAACCCACGGTACCCGTGAGGGCACAACGGTTTTCGAGACCGTCCCAATCGACCACTCTGGCACCTCTCCGGGAGGGTATTTCATCCACATCCCCGCCCGTGAAAACGAGGATGCCGGCCGAATGAGCGCGCGCCTCTAACGCAATCATTCGGCGGGCACAAGCGCCTGCGGTCCCATTTGGAGCCGTATCTGCTTGTGCAGCGCAAAACAGTGACTAGATTGTAACCATGCCCCGTTCCCATATCCCCATGACGCCGGCCGACAGCAATGTCGCCATGCCGCCCGTCGCGCATGCCCGCTTCGCGATCGGCGATGTCGTGCGCCACCGCGTGTTCGATTTCCGCGGCGTCATCTTCGACGTCGACCCGATCTTCGCCAATAGCGAGGAATGGTATGAGGCGATCCCCGAAGACATCCGTCCGCGCAAGGACCAGCCCTTCTATCACCTGCTCGCCGAGAATATGGAGTCGAGCTATGTCGCCTATGTCAGCCAGCAGAACCTGATTCCCGACGAAAGCGACGAGCCGATCGACCATCCGGCGATCGCCGGGCTGTTCACCGACTATGCCGACGGGCGCTACACCTTGCGGCGCGAGCACCGGCACTGAGTTTCGCCGGTTTGCATCCTGCCCAGGCATAAAAAAGGGGAGCCTCGGCTCCCCTTTTTCTTTGATTTACATATGTGATCAGAACTTCACGCCGACCCGCGCATAGAGATACCGCCCGTTGAAGCCGAAGGGCGAGAAGCTCGAATAGGGAATGAAATAGTTGTTAATCTGCGCTGCGGTTCCGTTGGTCGGGTTCCGGGTGGGATAGATATCGAACAGATTGTTGGCGCCGATCGCGACTTCGAACTGACCCGGCGTAAGACGGATTTCGGCATCGGTGATCCACTTGGGTTGGAGAATGACGTCGTTCGCCACAACGGCGCCGGGCGAGAGCGTCTCGCCATAGCGGTTGGTGCGCACCGTCGCGCCGACAATACCCATCGACCAGTCCAGCCCCAGATTGATCTTGGTCCGGGGCTGCCCCTGTTCGAGGCGCAGCGTCTCCTGGCGGCCGAACAGCGTGAGGCCCGGGATGGGAGACAGGATTGAACGGCTGGTTATCTTCGTCGTGTTGTAGTTGTAACCCGCGGTCAGCGTAAATTTGCCCGCGCCAAAATCGGGTGCGCGATAGGTCGCCACCGCCTCAACGCCCTGAGTCCGGGTGTCGATGCCGTTGATGAAGAAACGCGCCGACGTGATGCTGGTAATGCCCGCGGCGGTCAGGACACTGACGACCGCCGCGCCCTGGAGGTTTTCGGTAAGCAGGATGCGGTCGTCGATCTTGATGTTGTAGTAATCAGCGGTGAGCGTGAAACCGTGACCGGGCGTGAATGTCACGCCGCCGCCGATATTAAGCGATTTTTCCGCTTTCAATGGTTGAGCGCCCAGCGCGCGGGCAACGGGATCGGCGACGGCAAAGGTGCCGATTTCGACCAGCGTGCCGTTGACGTTGTTGGTCGCGAACGACGAGAAGAATTGCTGTTGCAGCGATGGGGCGCGAAAGCCGGTCGAGATCGACCCGCGAATCGCGGCCCAGTCGACTGGCGCAAAGCGTGCCGCGAGCTTGCCGTTCGCCGTATCGCCAAAGTCGGAGAAATGTTCGTAGCGGCCGGCCGCCTGGACGCTGAACGCATCGCTCAAATCGGCATCCAGCTCGAGGTACCCCGCCACGCTGTGGCGCGACACATCGGCCGCATTGGCCGGCTTGAAGCCGGGAAAGCCCTGCGCGCCTGCGGGGGCCAGGAACGGCGGCGCCGAGAATGGCCCGGCCGCATAGCTCTGTAGCGAGCCGGGAATCACCCGATAATTCTCGTTTCGATATTCGCCGCCAAAGGCGAGGCTCAGCGATTTGATGCCGATATCGATGTCTCGCTGCAGATCCAGATTGACCGTCTGCTGCCCGAAGCGGGTGCCGCCCGCATAAATCGACCGCAAGCTGGCCGGCCCGAACGACGTGTTGTACGTGTCCTGGATCGTGAAATCGAACGCGTTATGACCATAGACATAGGAAAGGTCATAGTGGAATCCGCCAGTGTCGCCGCGCACGCCGACCGCCGCGGAATAATCTTCGACCTCGCTGGTGATCAAAGGGAGGAAACCGTCCGCATCGAACGGCACGCAAGCGCCGCTCGCCCAGTTACAGTTGCGGACGTCGGAAATCGTCGCCGGAAAAAACTGATCGGCGCCCGCCGCGCGGCGATAGAACGCACCACTCTCGCCATCACGAATGCCGTAGTTGCCGAAGATATAGAGTTCCGCATCCGGGGTCAGATCGACGCCGCCATTGACGAAGAAGTTCATGTCCTTGGTCGCCGCATCGCCATAGCGATGGTTGCGCCGATTAAAGGTCAGCTCTCGCGGATCGGGATCAAATGTACGATCTTGCGGATCGACGAAACCAACGATCGGGAAATTACGTCGCGGATCGAAGCCTGAGCGATTCGTCCCGTCACTATCGCGATATTCGCCAGTGAAATTCAGATAACCCGATTCGCCGACCGGCAAGCCGATATTGGCAGCGAAGGTGATGGTTTCGCCATCGCGGACTTTCAAATCCTTGCCGGTTTCGTTGAGCACCAATGTGCCATCGCTGGCCCGGATCACCGGTCGGCCGCCGGGGCCAGTCTGGACGCCTGTGACATCCGACACGCCACTCAAAGACGTGACATATTTTCCGTAGGTCATTTGCGCGCGCCCGCCAGGACGCTTCTTCAGCTGAATATTGATCACGCCGGCGATGGCGTCCGAGCCATATTGCGAAGCGGCGCCGTCGCGCAGCACGTCAATCCGATCGATCGCGAGTGCGGGAATCGTATTGAGATCGACCGCAGCCGAACCGCGGCCAACGGATCCGTTGAGATTCAGGAGCGCGGTGGTGTGGCGGCGCTTGCCGTTGACGAGGACCAGTGTCTGATCGGGCGACAAGCCACGCAGAGTGGCCGGGCGCACGACATCCGTGCCGTCGGTAATCGAAGGCTGAGGGAAGTTGAACGACGGGACGAGCTGATTGAGCAGCTTGTTGGTCTCGGTATAGCCCGACTGGACAAGCGCATCACCGGCGATCACGTCGATCGGCACCGCGCTCTGCGCGACGGTGCGGTCGCGAGCCCGAGTCCCAATGACGACGATCGGATCTTCATTATTATCCGGCACCACCTGGGCGGCGTCATCGACCGCGGCAGGCGCAGTCTGCGCATGGACGGGAAAGGCCAGCGCCAACGTGGAAGCCGACATCGACAGCAAGGCTATCATCGAACGACGCATCTGATTTCCCCCGATAAAACCGGACATAAGGTCCGGATCGGGAGTTTATGCGGTCATTTTCATGTCACAATGCGAAAACTGATCCAAAGACAATGAACTGGACGAGTGTTGCCGTGCGGCCACAGCCGAAAATGGGCGCTTCACGGTTGACAGGAGCGCCCTCCTCGCCTAGCTGGCCACTCTTTCCCGCGTCGGGCTTGCTCGACGTGGGTCATTATCGTTTTGAAAGTGATGTAGGCCATGTTCGCAGTCGTGCGCACGGGCGGCAAGCAGTATCGCGTCGCCGCCGGAGACAAAATCGTCGTCGAGAAGCTCGACGGTGAAGCAGGTTCGTCGATTTCGTTCAGCGACATTCTGCTCGCCGGCGAAGGCAGCGAGCTGAAGTCGGTCGAGGGGCTGACCGTCTCCGCCGAGATCATCGCGCAGGCGAAGGCCGACAAGGTCATCGTCTTCAAGAAGAAGCGCCGGCACAATTATCGCCGCAAGAACGGCCATCGCCAGCAGCACACGATCCTGAAGATCACCGCCATCGGCGCAGCCGAGAAGAAGGCGAAGGCAAAGAAGGCCGATGCGGCCCCCGAGACGGCTGGTGCGGAAGCGCCGGCAGCTCAGGCGTAAGGAGTAATTCGAGATGGCACATAAGAAAGCAGGCGGTTCATCGCGCAACGGTCGTGATTCGGCCGGCCGTCGTCTTGGCGTGAAGAAGTTCGGTGGCGAAGCAGTCGTCCCGGGCAATATTCTCGTGCGTCAGCGCGGCACCAAGTTTTACCCGGGCACCAATGTCGGCATGGGCAAGGACCATACCCTGTTCGCGCTGACCGGCGGCCGAGTGACCTTCAAGGAAGGCAAGCTCGGACGTAAATTCTGCTCGGTAGAGATTATGGCGGCCGCGGCCGAATAAACGGGCAACCGATCGGGTTGCCCAGCAGGGCGACCCGGGTTTCCGACAGGAAACCTTGAAAAGGGAGACGGGTCGCCCCGCCTCCCTTTTTTCATGCTCCCTCCCCAACCATTGTCGCTGGCACGTCATGCAGACGTGGCAGCGGCGGCGAGACGAGGAGAGTATCGATGTTCGCTCGGACCAAGAGATTGACGCTGCGGCCCGGCTGGCCGGAAGAAGCCCCCGAACTGGCTCAGGCCATTGCCCATGAAAGCGTGGCGATGAAGCTCGCCCGCGTGCCGTGGCCCTATCGCCAGGACGATGCCGCCGACTGGCTGGCACGGCCGCGCACCGCGACCGCCACGGATTTCGTGATCGTCAGTCATGAGCATGACCACCGCATCGTCGGCGCCATCGGCCTGCGCGAGGAAGAGAGCGGGCTGTCCAACCTTGGTTACTGGCTGACCCCGGACGCCTGGGGCCGCGGCTACGCGACCGAGGCCGGCCGTGCCGTGCTGCACATGGCGCGGCATGCGCTGGGGCTGAAGCGGCTGAGTTCTGGCCATTTCGTCGACAACCCGGCATCGGGCCGGGTGCTGCGCAAGCTCGGCTTCCGCGAGACCGGCCGGGAGCTGCTGTTCTGCCTCGCGCGCGGCCGCGAAGTGGCGAGCGTCAGGCTGGAGCGCGACCTGGACGAAGACGACCGAGGTGCGGACATGTGCCTGGCGGCCTGATCATCGATCAGGCCGTCACGGCCTCGCGCGGCAAGATGGCGGCGGCATAATCGCTTTCGGCGAGCGCGATCAGCTTGCGGTCGTCGTGATTCCATGGATGGAAGCCGGGCACGAAAAAGGACAGCCAGGCGCCGAGGATCTTGCGCGCCATGCCGGGGCGACCCAGCGCATACCAGATGGTGCCGCGATGCGCGCGCCAGCCGGTAATGCCGTCCTGGCGCAGCAGCTCGATCATCCCACGATAGCGACCTTCGAAGAATTTGATGGTGGCGCCGAGCATGACCAGCGTCTTGGTGATCCAGCGCCCGAGGCGCGACCAGTCCCTGGTGGCGTGGAGCCAGGTGTCATAGGCGACGCCCTTATGCTCGATCTCCTCCGCCGCATGCCAGCGCCACAGGGCGGCGGCCTGCTCGTCGCCGCCGGCCAGATGGCGCGGGTCGGCGATCAGTTCGTGCGCCAGCATCGCGGTAAAATGTTCCAGCGCCATCGTCGCGGCGAGGCTGGCGATCGGCGGACGTTTCTTGGTCAGCGCCAGCGCCTCGTCGATATGCCGTTCGAGCTTCGACACGTCATATCCCTGATCGGTCACGTGCCGATTGAACGCGACATGCTCGCGGGTATGGATCACTTCCTGTTTGATAAAGGCCTGAATCTCTGCGGCAAGACGCGGTGACGCGCCGTCGCGAAAATTGCGCACGCTATCGACGAAGAACCCCTCCCCTTTGGGAAAGGTCACTGACAAGGCATTGTAAAAGGCCGTCGCGAACGGGTCGTTGTTGAGCCACCAACGCTTGATCGTCCGGCCGCGACCGAAGCGCAGATCGCGCGGCGTGATCGTCAGATCGGCGGGAGTTGTTGCTTTCGCCACGAAAACCTCCAAACAGGAATGTCGACGGTTCAACTTACATCATTGTCAATAAGGCATATCTACACTCGTGTCAATAACTCGCAGACGCCTCAGCCCGGAAGAATCTCGTGATGCCGCGATCGAAGCGGCGCGTGCGCTGCTCGTCGAGGCCGGCCCGCAGGCGGTCACGCTCAAGGCGGTAGCGGCACGGATCGGCCGGACGCACGCCAATCTGCTGCATCATTTCGGATCGGCCGCCGACCTGCAAAAGGCATTGATCGCGCATCTCGCGGGCACGATCACCGCCCAGATCGGGGAGGCCGCAAAGCGCGCCCGCGCCAGCGACCAGAATCCGCGCGAAGTCGTCGACATGACCTTCGATGCCTTTGCGCGCGGCGCCGGCGCGATGGCGAGCTGGATGATCCTGACCGGCAACGAAGATGCGCTCGACCCGATTCTCGAGGCGATCCACCGGCTGGTCGATGATCTGGCCGAGGATCATGTCCATCCCGGCCCGTCGATCCATGAAGAGACGCTGCAGCTGGTGCTCACCGCACTTGGCGACGCGCTGCTCGGCGGACCGATGGCGAAGGCGCTGGGGCTGCCCCGGACGGCGGCGCGCGAGTTGGCGGTGAAGGCGTTGATCGCCTCACACACCGGCATTCCCGCCGTCTGATCTCGCCACGCTGGCGAATGCGCGCCTTTCAAGCTAAGGGGCGGCATGCATTTTCTCGACCAAGCAAAGATCTTCGTCCGATCGGGCGCGGGCGGCGCCGGCGCCGTTGCGTTCCGACGCGAAAAGTTCATCGAATATGGCGGCCCCAATGGCGGTAACGGCGGCAAGGGCGGCGACATCGTGTTCGAAGCGGTCGCTGGCCTGAACACGCTGATCGATTTCCGCTACACCCAGCATTTCCGCGCCCCGCGCGGGGCGGGCGGATCGGGCCAGAACATGACCGGCGCCGGCGGCGACGATATCATCATCCGCGTGCCGGTCGGTACTCAGGTCCTGTCCGAGGACAAGGAACAGGTGCTGGCCGATTTCACTGCGCCCGGCGAACGCGTCGTGTTCCTGCGCGGCGGTGACGGCGGGCGCGGCAATGCCAGCTACAAGACATCGACCAACCGCACCCCGCGCCAGCACGGCACCGGCTGGCCGGGCGATGAAATGTGGGTCTGGCTGCGGCTGAAACTGCTCGCCGATGCCGGCCTGGTCGGCATGCCGAATGCCGGCAAATCGACCTTCATCAACGCCGTCACCAATGCCCAGGCCAAGGTCGCCGCCTATGCCTTCACCACCACGCGCCCGCAGCTGGGCGTGGTGCGTCACAAGCAAAGCGAGTTCGTCGTCGCCGACATCCCCGGCCTGATCGAGGGCGCAGCGGATGGCGCCGGGATCGGCGACCGTTTTCTGGGGCATATCGAACGCTGCCAGGTGCTGCTGCATCTGGTCGATGCGAACGACAAGGACGTGGCGGAAAGCTATCGCATCGTCCGCGACGAGCTCGAAGCCTATGGCGGCGGGCTGATCGACAAGCCGGTGGTGGTCGCGCTCAACAAGATCGATACGCTCGACGACGAGCTGATCGCCGCGCTGTCGGCGGAACTCGAAGAAGCAAGCGGCGCGGAGGTGATCCCGATCTCGGGCGCTGCCGGAACCGGCCTGGACTGGGTGCTCGACCGGCTGCTGGAAGTGATCGGACCGGGCCCGGGCAAGGTTGGCGAGGACGATGAAGGCGAAGATGCGATCGAATGGTCGCCATTGTGACGATGCCGGCGCACTAGCTGTCGACGCGCCGGTGCCTGATGCCAGGGCGCAGATGACGAAGTTGCGCATTGGCGCGGACGTGGCGGCACGCTAACGCACGCCAATGTCGCTCTTCCCGCCTTCTTCCTGCCCAAGGCTGACCGTCAAGATCGGATCGGCGCTGCTGGTCGATCCCGATGGCGGCGTACGACGAGACTGGCTGGCGGGGATTGCCGCCGATATCGCCGCCCGCGTTGCCGCCGGACAGCAGATCGCGGTGGTATCGTCGGGGGCCATTGCGCTTGGCGCGCGACGGTTGAAACTGGCCAAGGGCGGCCGCGCGAGCCTTGAGGACGCACAAGCCGCCGCCGCTGTGGGACAGATTGCGCTCAGCCAGGTCTGGGCCGAGATGCTCGGCGCCGAGGGGCTGACGGCGGCGCAGATGCTGGTGACATTGGATGATCTCGAGGATCGCCGCCGCTACCTCAATGCCGCCGCCACGCTCGACCGGCTGCTGGGCCTGAAGGTCGTGCCGATCCTCAACGAAAATGACAGCGTCGCGACCGAGGAAATCCGCTTCGGCGACAACGACCGTCTCGCCGCACGGGTCGCCCAGGCGGCCGGAGCACAAGGTGTGGTGCTGCTGTCGGATATCGACGGGTTGTACGACCGCAATCCCGCCCTCCCCGGCGCTGTACACATCGCGCGCGTCGAACGCATCGATGCGGCGATCGAGGCGATGGCCGATCGTGGCTCGGCCTCGGGCATGGGGTCCGGCGGCATGGTCTCCAAGATCGCCGCCGCGCGCATCGCCAATGCGGCGGGCGCGCATCTCGCCATCGCAAACGGGCGAGCTGATCGGCCTTTGTCGAGTGACGCGCGGCACACCTTGTTCGTCGCCGAAAAGAGCGCTCCGGCGCGCAAGGCCTGGCTTGCAGGCGGACTGACCGCCAAGGGCATGATCCATATCGATGCGGGTGCGGCCAGGGCATTGACCGACGGCAAGAGCTTGCTTGCGGCTGGCGCTACGCGGGTCGAAGGCAGTTTCGCGCGCGGCGACCTGATCGCCATTTCCGGTCCCGACGGCGCGCCGTTCGCACGCGGCCTGAGCGAATATGACGCCGCGGATGCCGTTCGTATCACCGGCAAGCGCAGTGACGAACTCGGCGCGATCCTCGGCTATGCACCGCGTGCCGCGCTGGTCCATCGCAACCATATGGCGCTGCTGTGAGCGTCATCGCGATCACCGGCGGCACCGGCTTTGTCGGCGGCACGCTGATCGACCTCGCGCTCGCCGCCGGACATCAGGTGCGCGCGCTCGCCCGCCGCGACCAGCCGGCGCGGGACGGCCTGACCTGGATCGCCGGATCACTCGAGGATACCGACGCGCTGGCCGCCCTCGCGGCTGGCGCGGATGCCGTCGTCCATGTCGCTGGCGTGGTGAACGCGGCCACGCCGGACGACTTCGCCCGCGGCAATGTCGAGGGAACCGCGAACATGCTTGCCGCGGCAAGCTCACTCGGCGTCCGGCGCTTCGTGCATGTCTCCTCGCTCTCGGCGCGCGAACCGCAATTGTCCGTCTACGGCCATTCCAAGGAACGGGCCGAGGCGGCAGTTCTGGAATCGGATCTCGACTGGACGATCGTTCGCCCGCCTGCCGTCTACGGCCCCGGCGACATGGACATGCGCGACATGTTCCGCATGGCGAAGCGTGGCATCGCGCTGCTGCCGCCGCCGGGCAAGATATCGCTGATCGAGGTCAGCGACCTCGCCCGGTTGCTGCTCGCCCTGGTGTCGCACGATCCCGGCCGGATCATTCTCGAAGCCGATGATGGCGCCGAGGACGGCTGGACGCATGACGCCTTCGCACGGGCGATCGGTGCGGCGGTCGGGCAGCGCGTCCTGTCGCTGGCGCTACCCAAAGCATTGCTGTCGCTGGCGGCGCGGAGCGACCGGCTGTTTCGCGGCGACAAGGCCAGGCTGACGCTGGACCGGGTCGGCTATCTCAGCCATCCCGACTGGCGAATCGACCCTGCGCGGCGGCCGTCGCCCGACCTGTGGCAGCCGCAAATCCCCACGCCGCGGGGCCTTGCCGCGACCGCGGCATGGTATCGCGCCAACTCACTGCTATAACTCCGCCGGAAAGGCGCCGCATTTGCTTGTCACGGATAGCGCCGACCCATCACGCCCAATACGTCATGTAAGGAACATCATGAGCGACCGCAGCCAGATTTTCGACACCGTCGTCGCCCAGATCGAGCCGTTCAACAAGAAGGGCGTGGCGCTGTCGGACGCCACCACGTTCCAGGGCGATCTCGAATGGGACAGCCTGACCGTGATGGATTTCGTCGCGGCGATCGAGGATGAGTTCGAGATCATCATCACGATGAACATGCAGGCCGAGATCGAGACCGTCGGCCAGCTGGTCGATGCGGTTGCGAAGCTGAAAGCCTGATCCGATGACCGATGCCGGCCTGACCCCCGAGGCGCTGCCCGCCGAGCCGCCCGCAATCGCACCGGAACGCGACCTGATGTCGAAGTTCGACGGTCTGATCGCCGAGCGCCAGGCGCTGATCGACACCGGCGTCACCGATCCGTTCGCGATCGTGATGGAACAGGTGAAATCGCCGACCGAAGCCGTCATCAACGGCCGGGACACGATCCTGCTCGGCACCTATAATTATATGGGCATGACCTTCGACCCCGACGTGATCCAGGCGGGCAAGGATGCGCTCGACCAGTTCGGGTCGGGCACCAACGGGTCGCGCATGCTCAACGGCACGTTCCGCGACCATATGGATGTCGAGGAAGCGCTGCGCGAATTCTACGGCGTGAGCGGCGCGATCGTTTTTTCGACCGGCTATATGGCCAATCTCGGCATGATCTCGACGCTCGCCGGCAAGGGCGAATATGTCATCCTCGACGCCGACAGCCATGCATCGATCTATGACGGCTGCCAGCAGGGCAATGCCGAAATCGTCCGCTTCCGCCACAACAGCGTCGAGGATCTCGACAAGCGGCTCGGTCGCCTGCCCAAGGAGCCGGGCAAGCTGGTCGTGCTCGAAGGCGTCTATTCGATGCTCGGTGACATCGCGCCGCTGAAGGAAATGGTCGCGGTCGCCAAGAAGCACGGCGCAATGGTGCTGTCCGACGAAGCGCATTCGATGGGCTTTTACGGCCCCAATGGCCGCGGCGTGTATGAGGAACAGGGCTGCGAGGGCGATGTCGATTTCATCGTCGGCACCTTCTCCAAATCGGTCGGCACGGTCGGCGGCTTCTGCGTTTCCAATCACCCGAAGTTCGAGGCGATCCGCCTCGCCTGCCGCCCCTATATCTTCACTGCATCGCTGCCGCCGTCGGTCGTCGCCACCGCTGCCGCGTCGATCCGCAAGCTGCGATATGCCCATAACAAGCGCCAGCATCTCTGGGAAAATGCTCGTAAATTGCACGGCGGCCTGACCGCGATGGGTTTCAAGCTCGGGACCGAAAAACCCGACAGCGCAATCATCGCTGTCATCCTGGAGGATCAGGAACAGGCGGTGACGATGTGGCAGGCGCTGCTCCATGGCGGCCTGTACGTCAACATGGCGCGCCCGCCGGCGACCCCCGCCGGCACCTATCTGCTGCGCTGCTCGCTCTGTGCCGAACATACGACCGCACAGATCGACGCGATCCTCGACATGTTCAGGGCGGCCGGCCAGGCCGTGGGCGTGATCCGTTAGGAAATAACGGCGGCTTCCCACGACTCGCGTGAAAGTGTAGATTTGCACCTAATGAGTGGGATCGAGGGCGAGAACGAGGTTTCGGCGAGACCGCCGACACCCTGGCGCACCATCATGCTGGTCGTGGTGGCGCTGCTGGGTGCGGCCGTGCTTGTCGCGCTGATCGTCACCCTTGGCGAGGCGAACCGCCAGCGCGACCGGGCGATCCGCGCCCAGTCGCACAGCTATGAAGTGATGATCCTCGCGCGCACTCTGTCGGGGACGATCGCGCGGTCCGAGGCCTCGCTCGGCCGTTATGTGATCAGCGCCGACAAGTCGCTCGGGCGGCTTTATTTCGACGAATGGCAATTGGCGGGGCAGCAAATCACCCGGCTCGACCAGGTGACCAACGACAACCCCCCGCAACAGGCGCGAATCGATGCGTTGCGCCGCGCCTATAATGCGCGCGGCGCCGAATTGTCACTCACCGCGCTGAGCACCAATTACGGCCAGAATAATCAGGCGCTCGCGCGCTATTATCAGGCGCGCAAGGCGATCTCGCTGACCGAGATCAACCAGCAGCTCGACGGGATCATCGCCCAGGAGCGCCGGCTGCTCGATCGCCGCACGGGTGCGGCGATGCGTTCGGTCGATCAATCGAACGGCGTTGCCAAGGTGCTGGTGGTGTTCGGCATCATGATCGTGCTTGGCGCGATTGCGCTTGGCTGGCTGACCGTCGAGGCGCTTGGCCAGCGCGCCAGCGCCCGGGCCGAGGCCGAGGCCGAGCGCGAACGTGCACATGAACTTGAAGAGGCAGTGAACCAGGCGACCGCTGAACTCCGTCAACAGGAAGGCAAGCTCCGCCAGGTCCAGAAGATGGAAGCGGTCGGCCAGTTGACCGGCGGCATCGCGCATGATTTCAACAACATGCTGGCTGTTGTTCTGGGCGGCCTTGAACTCGCCAAGCGGCAATTGCACAAAGATCCCAGCCCGGCGGCGCTGCGTCATATCGAAAGCGCGATGGAGGGCGCGAACCGCGCCGCCGCGCTGACCCGGCAATTGCTCGCCTTTTCGCGCGAGGAATCGCTTCGCCTCGAGCCGATCGCGGCGGGCGAACTGATCACTGGCATGTCCGACCTGCTCGACCGCACGCTGGGCGACGCGATCACCGTGGCCGCGCGCGATATCGGCCGGGGCTGGCTGACGCGCGCCGATCGCCATCAGCTCGAGAACGTCATCCTCAATCTCGCGGTCAATGCGCGCGACGCGATGGAGGGCCGCGGCACGCTGACCATCGTCACGTCCGGCACGGCGCTGACCGAACACGCCGTCGGACGCTGCCCGGCGGGCGAATATGTCACGATCGCGGTGTCCGACACCGGCTGTGGCATGACGCCCGAAGTGATGGAGCGCGTATTCGAGCCCTTCTTCACCACCAAGCCGGTCGGCAAGGGCACCGGCCTGGGCCTGAGCCAGATCTTCGCCTTCGTGCGTCAGGCGGAGGGAGAAATCGGCCTGCAGTCCGAGCCCGGCAAGGGCACCACCGTGACGCTGTACCTGCCGCGCGATGCGGCCGCAGCCGTGGCGAAAGCGGAGCAAATCGCGACAGCGCCCGAGCCCACCGAGCGTCACACGCTCGATATTCTGGTGGTCGAAGACGATGAACGCGTACTCGCCGCGACGATGGGCGCGCTGGAGGAGCTCGGTCACCGCGCGATCGCCTGTGGCGACCCGCTGGCGGCGCCGGCGCTGTTGCAAAGCACCGGCCATATCGACCTGATCATGTCGGACGTGCTGATGCCCGGCCAGACCGGACCCGAGATGATCGCCGCACTCGCCCCGGATTACCGCCATGTCGCGGTGCTGTTCGTGACCGGCTTTGCCGGCGAGGCGAGCGAGGCGGAGTTTGGCGGCCATCATGTGCTGCGCAAGCCCTTTACCATGGCGGCACTCGAACGCGGCATCGTGGCGGCAATGGCGGTCGAGCGCCCGACCGCGCCGCACAGTATTGCCGCCGAATGATTTTCCGGTGACGTAGCGTCGCGGCCCCGATATAGCCGGTCGATACGGTTTCGCCCTTCTTGCCCGCCTTTACTTGAAAGCCCGTCCCCCGCCCGATGAAATCCATCGATCGCTACATGGTCCGGCTTGTCGCGGTGCCGCTGATTTCCACGCTCGTCATTTCGGCGATGCTGCTGGTGCTCGATCGCATGCTTCGCCTGTTCGACTTTGTCGCAACCGAAGGCGGGCCGGTGGCGGTGGTGTGGAAGATGCTGGCCAATCTGCTGCCCGAATATCTCGGGCTCGGCATTCCGATCGGCCTGTTGCTGGGCGTGCTGCTCGCCTTCCGCAAGCTCGCCACGACCTCCGAACTCGACGTCATGCGCGGTGTCGGCATGAGCTATTGGCGGCTGTTGCGCGTGCCCTACATGTTCGCGATCGTCCTCGCCGCGATCAACCTGGCGATCGTCGGCTTCGTCCAGCCCTATGCGCGCTATGCCTATGAAGGGTTGCGCTTCGAATTGCGCACCGGCGCGCTCGGCGCTTCGATCAAGGTTGGCGAATTCACGCATTTCAGCGACAAGATGACGGTCCGGATCGAGCGGAGCCGGGACGAGGGCCGCAAGCTTTCCGGCATCTTCGTCAAGGCCGTGACAAAAAGCGGCAGCGCCTATGCGGTGACCGCGGAAAGCGGCAAGTTCCTCGCCACCGACAATCCCGAAGAGATCGTCTTCCAGCTCAGCAACGGTGTGCTGGTCAATGAGGCGCCGGGCATCGCCACGCCGCGCGTGCTGACCTTCAGCACGCACAATCTGCCAATTCCGCTGCCCCAATATGGCAGCTTCCGCCGGCGCGGTGAACGCAACCTCGAACTGACCCTGCCCGAGCTGGCGCGGATCGGCCGCGACCCCGGATCCAATGCCGAACTCCGCGACACCAGCCGCTCGGCGTTCCATTTCCGCGTGGTCGAAGTATCGACGATGTTCCTGTTGCCGTTGCTCGCCGTGGCGCTTGGCGTGCCGCCGAAACGGTCGTCCTCAGCACTCGGCGTATTCCTGGCGATCGTGATGGTGGTGACCTATCACAAGGTGAACCAATATGCCGAGGCGATTGGCGGGCTGGGCCGGATCGATCCGCTGATCGCGCTCTGGACGCCGTTCCTGTTCTTCGCCGCGCTGGTGCTGTGGATGTTCTACACCATCGCCTATGTGCCCGACGGCCAGCCGATCGGGGCGCTCGAACGCGTCTTCTCCAAGATCGGCAAGGCGCTGGCGCGGTGGATGCCCGGGCGACGCATTCCCGAGGCGATCACGCCATGAATTTCCTGCGATTCTTCCCGTCACGCGTCGTCGCCATCTATATGGCGCGGCTGTTCGTGATCCGGACCTTCGCGATCCTCGCCGCCATGGTGCTGGTACTGCAGGCGCTCGACCTGCTCGGCCAGTCGGGCAAGATCCTCGAATATGCCGGCAATGGCGATGCCGAGGTGTGGCGCTATGTCAGCTTGCGCGCGCCGCAGATCATCGCTTTCGTGCTGCCCTTCTCGGTGTTGCTCGGCACCATCCTCACGCTGACCACGATGAACCAGAACAGCGAGATCATCGCGCTGAAGGCATCGGGCCTGTCCGCGCACCAGGTGCTCGCGCCGCTGATCATCGCCAGCTTTGCCGTGGCGGTCATTTCCTTCACCTTCAACGACCGCATCGTCTCACGCGCCACCGCCACGCTCAATCAATGGCAGAAGGTCGATTACGGGCCGCTGCCGATCGATCGCGGCGACCGCATGAACGTGTGGGTGCGCGACGGCGACGACCTGATCCAGGTCGATCAGATCAAGGGCAGAGGCGCGACCGCCCAATTGCGCGGCGTGAGGCTGTATGACCGCGAAAAAGGCAATCTGGTCGGGATCATCGAGGCGGTACGCGGCACCTTTACCGGCAAGGCCTGGCGGATCGAGGGGGCGAAACGCTTCAACGTCCAGTCCGGCAAGCTCACCAGTCTCGGCACGATCGTGGTGGCACAGGGCGTACGGCCCGATCAGTTCACGCTCGCCAGCGTCGACGCCGATGGCCTGTCCTTCGGGTCGCTGCGATCGGCGATCAGCGACCTGGCGGATGCCGGACGGCCGACCCAGGCACTGGAAGGCGCCGCGTGGCACAAATTGTCAGGGCCGCTATCGTCGGTCCTGATGCCGCTGCTCGGTGCGGTCGCGGCATTCGGCGTGGCGCGGTCGGGCAAGCTGTTCCTGCGCGCCGTGATCGGCATGATGCTTGGCTTCACCTTCTTCGTGGCGGACAATTTCGCCCTGGCGATGGGCAATCTCGGCGCCTATCCGCCCTTCCTCGCCGCCTGGGCGCCGTTCTTCCTGTTCCTGCTGATCGGCGAAGCCGTGCTGGTGCGCACCGAGGAATAGCAAGGACCGACGCTGGCCCGGAATATAGCAGGCTGTGTTCGACACTGAGAAAGAGCGTGCCGGTATAAGTCCGGCATGAGCGAACATGCCGGATCCTGTTGCAGGGTTGAATCGCTGCCGGGGACAGGGCTGCGGGGACTGGCGATGGGGAGATATGGGACACCGGTCGTGTCATATCTCCTCGCCATCATTCCGGTGAGGTGATCCCAATAATGCGCTGCCTGGGGACGGGGCCGCAAGGCTGGCGACAGGAGATATGGGACACCGGTCGTGTCCGATATCTCCCGGCCATCATCTCGATGAGATGGCCCTTATAATTTGTTATATATCAGCTACTTAGCTAAATAAAATCGCCCTCTGACGCGAGGCCTGGGGAGATTTGGGACATCGAGTCCCGTCGAGCACCGATGGAACTCCCGCGCCGATGCGCTGCTTATGAGGTCTCGATATCGCGTCGCTCAAGCGGTCTCCGCTCGGCACCAACCGATCAGATCAAACGCTCGGCGCGCTAGCGCGCACCCATGGTGCTGCGCGCGATCTTCACGACCAGGCCGGGAAGGCCGGGATAGCTCGCCTTGTGATAGGGCGACTGCGCATCCAGCGCGGCGGAGATGCGGCGATGCGCCTCGCCCAGCGCGTGATAGGGCACGCCCGGCAGCAAATGATGCAGCGCGTGATAGCGCAGGCCGACCGGCGCCCACAGCATCGGCAGCAGCGCCGGCGGCGGCACGTTGACCGTGTCGAGATATTGCGCGGTGACGGTCATCACCTCGCCCTCATTCTCCCACAGATGCGCCACCAAGGTGCGAACCTGGTTGATCACCGCGACGCTGGAGGCGACCGCGAGGAAGATCAGGAAGGCGCGCAGCGGCACGACGCCGGTCGCGACCAGCGTCAGCAGCGCGATCGCCCAGACGCTCGCCGCGGCCTCCTGCCACAGCCATTGCTTGCGCGCCGCGCCCTCGGGCGCACGACGGCGGAACGAAGGATTGATCGACAACGCCGAATAGCGCTCGACCACCAGTTTCCGCACGGCCGGGAACACCGCCGACAGCGGCGACAGGATGGCGAAGCGAAACAGCAGTGCCACCGGCGCGAGCATGGCCACCAGCACGAACAGCGGCAGGGTATAGGGCTTCATCAGCGCGAGCGGCAGATATTCGGGGTCCTCGGCGGTGCCGTAGCGCGTGCGCGCATGGTGCAGATTGTGCACGCCTTCATACATGAAGGACGGCACCAGCAGCGGGATGCCGGCCAGCGCGTTCCAGCCGAAGCGGAAGCCGGGCAGCGACGCATGCTTGAAATGAGTCAGTTCGTGAATGAAGCTTTCGGCGCGATACAGCGCGAGCACGGCGACAACGCCGGCCGCGATCGCCCAGCCGGTCGGTGCGATCAGGATCGCCGCGGCGAGTGCGCCGAAGCCGATCACGACCGAGGCAAGCAGGTCGGACCAGTAGATCCAGGGCCGCGGCGCATTGAGGTCGCGCGTGAGCTCCGCCGCGGTGCGCAGCATCGCCTTGTCGTCGGCAATATCCCGTGCACGAACGCGGGCCGCGTCAGCCGGGCGTACCGCTGGCGCGCGCCGATCGATGGTAAGCGAGGTGTCCATGGGGCCGTGCATTGCACAAAGATAGTGGCGGGATGGTGGCAATAACAGGTGCGGCCCTGTGGCAGCCTGTGCCCCTGAGCGTGTCCATGGCGGTGTCGGCATGGTGCCCGCTTGACAGAATGACGCGCAAGCGGGACTGCACTCACCTTCTGCAAAGAGGCGATCACATCTTGGCCACCCTGCCCCTCTCCATCCGCCCCGTCGCCACCAAGCGCGACCGCAAGGCGTTCATCGACATCGCTTATCGGCTCAACCGCGACGACCCCAATTGGGTCCCGCCGCTGAAATCCGAAGAGGCGGGCAAGATCGACCCGAAGAAGAATGGCTGGTTCAGCCATGCGATCGGGCAATTGTTCATCGCGACGCGCGGCGACCAGGTGGTGGGGCGCATTTCCGCGCATATCGACACGCTCGCGCTCACCTTGCCGCCCGAACAGGGCTTCGGCCCGGGCGTCGGGTGCTGGGGCATGATCGAGGCGGAGGATCACAACGCCTGGCGCGCGCTGATCGCCGCTGCCGAGGGTTGGCTCAAGGCACAGGGCATGACTCGCGCCCTGGGGCCGATCAGCCTGTCGATCTGGGAAGAGCCCGGCCTGCTGGTCGAAGGTCATGACCATCCGCCAACGGTGATGATGGGTCATCACAAGCCGCATTATCAGGCGTGGATCGAGGAAGCGGGCTATAAGGGCGTCAAGACGCTCTATACCTATGAGCTTGATATCACGAAGGAATTTCCCCCGATCGTTGGGCGCATCGTTGCCGCCGGCGAAAAGAATAGCCGCATCGTGATCCGCAAGGTCAACAAGGCGAAGTTCGCCGATGAGGCTGCGATCATCCTGGCCATTCTCAACGATGCATGGTCGGACAATTGGGGCTTCATACCGCTGACACAGCCCGAGATCGACGATGTCGGCAAGAAGCTGAAACCGATCGTATTCGCGGACCTGATCCGGATCGCCGAGGTCGACGGCGAACCCGTCGCGTTCATGATCACGCTTCCCGATCTCAACGAAGCGATCAAGCCGCTCAACGGCAACCTGCTGCCGTTCGGCTGGGCCAAGCTGCTGTTGTGGCTGCGGGCGCCGAAAGTGCGGACGATGCGCGTACCACTGATGGGTGTGGTCAAGCGGTTGCAGGCATCGCGCATGGCCAGTCAGCTGGCCCTGATGATGATTGAATATATCCGCCGCGACGCGGTGGCGAATTTCGGCGCGTCGCGAGGCGAGATTGGCTGGATCCTTGACGACAATCAGGGGATGCGATCGATCGCCGAGATCATCGAGTGCACGGTCAACAAGCGCTACGAGATTTACGAAAAGACGCTGTAGCGTCCAAACCCATCGCAGCGCCGCCTGCGGTCCGGTAGCCGGACCGCAGGCCGCATGCTTTACTGATCACCTTTAAGCGGATCAAAGCCACGATTCAGCCAGTCCGCACGAGTCAGGCAAACCTGCTTGCTAATCCGGCTGCCGGTGAATTCTTCTTCCACGCAATATTTCGTCTCTTTTTTCGCCGCCGCGGGCTGGGCCTGCTGGGCCTGAGCCGCGCTTGCAGTTTGTGGCGCACTGGACGGCGCCGGATCATTGGCGAAAACGGGTGTCGCGGTGATCAGGGCGGCGCTCGCAAGGGCCAACAGGACAGAATTAGTCATCGTCTTCCTCCGCTATGGTGCGGATCGCTACGTCCGATCCGCTACTGTGTTAGTGCATTAGTCATGCCAAACACTCACGCGGCGTAATTTCAATGACTTAGTTGATTTTCGAGCGAAAAATCGCGAAAAATAATCCTGTTGATCGGCAATTTTCACCAATCATTGGCTTTTTGTCGGCCCGCCGCAACGCTCGCGCGACGGGATCAGGGATGCGATGAATTTGATGCAATGAACTTTCTGGGGCGGTCCGCGCCCGGATCGCTAGAAGCGGCGCGAAAGTCCGAGGTAGATCTCGCCGTCGGGGCTCGCATGATTGAGCCCGATCGCACCGCCGATATCGAGCTGCAGCGCGTCGTTCGCCATCCATCCGAACGAAATGCCGGTCAGCGCCTGCGTCGTGGCACCGGACGGATCGTCATCGCGCAGGGTTTGAAACTCGATCGTCCCGGTCACAGCGGGGGTGATCGCGACGCCGAGCCCGACCGTGCCGCTATAGGCCAGATGCCGGCCCTTGCCGTCCTGGTCCACCGCCGCGTCAAGCTCGGGCGAGAATTCGAGATTGAGCGCATCGCTCAAATCATAGGTGACGGGCACGACCAGCCCGGCGCCCCAATCCCCCGCCCCGACCGGCCCGCGCCCGACCGGCAAGGTCACGAACGGGTGGATGGCGGCCGACACGCCGCTGCCGTCGGGATTGTGCAGATTCGCTTTGAAGCCAAGCAGCACGTCGCCGACCCGGTCGGCGCGATCGATCGCCGCGCTGGTCTTGTCGCGCGTGCGCACATGGCCGAATGGCGTCCAGCCGACCTGCGCCTCGACCGTATCGGTCAGGCCGATCCGTATCAGTGTGTCGCCGATCAGAACCGTATCGCTGCGCAGGCTTGAATCGTCTTCGCGAGTCCAGTCGACCAGTCCGGTTTCGATCGAGACCCGGCCCGGCGCGATCGTGCAGGCCGGTGTGCCGATCCCCGGGCGTTCGGGGCAATAATCGCGCTCTTCGGCATGAGCGATGCCGGGCAGCAAGGCGATCGACGCCGCAACGGCCAGGGCTTTCACGCCAGCCTGACCGGGCTGGGATCACCCAATTCACGCCGCAACGCAGCCCCGGCGGAGGAGCGGGCCCGGCAATAGTCAGCGTCGATCCGTTGCCGGTCGAACCCGCTATCCCGGGTCAGGCGATCGAGGATCGCGTCATCGTCCATCGTGGCGATCAGCGCGACAAGGTCCTCGGGAACCAGATCGAGTGCCGCCGCCAGCAACCGCATCGTCCGGGCACGCGCGCGAAATGCGAAATCGTCGAGCCGGGCGGTTTCGAATTCACCCTTGCGGTGGAGCATCTTTTGCAGGTCGAAGCTCACCGCTGCACCGCTCAGCGCAGCCGCGCCCAGGTCGGCGCGTGATCGCTGGCCTTTTCTCGTGCGCGATAGTCCTTGTCGACACCGGCATCGACCAGCCGGTCGGCCGCTATCGGGCTGAGCAGCAGATGATCGATCCGGAAACCCGCATCGCGCTGCCATGCGCCGGCCTGATAGTCCCAGAAGGTCCACACGCCGCCCTTGGGATGGCGCGTGCGCAGCGCATCGGTCCAGCCCTGCGCGACGAGGCGCCGGAATCCCTCGCGGCTTTCCGGCTGCATCAATGCATCGTCCTGCATCGCCCGCACCGAAAACGTGTCGTCGTCATTGGGGATGACATTATAGTCGCCCGCCAGCACCACCGGCTTCTCTTCGGCCAGCAGATCGCGCGCGCGTGCCGCGAGGCGATCGATCCAGCGCAGCTTGTAGTCGAATTTCGGCCCCGGCTGCGGATTGCCATTGGGAAGGTAGATCGACGCGATCACCACGCCGTCCACCTCAGCCTCCAGATAGCGGCTATGATCGTCCTCGGTTTCGCCGGCCAGGCCGCGCTGGCGCTCGATCGGGTCGCTGCCCCGGGCGAGCACCGCGACGCCGTTCCAGCTCTTCTGGCCGTGCCATACGGCGCCGTACCCCGCCGCGCGGATGTCCGCCTCGGGGAAGGTCTCGTCGCTCGACTTCAGTTCCTGCAGGCACACCACATCGGGCTGCTGCTCGGTGAGATATTCGACCAGGCGCGGCAGGCGCGCCTTGATGCCGTTCACATTATAGGTGACGATCTTCAACGCGGATCAGACCGAAAAGCTGGAGCCGCAGCCGCAGCCCGACGCAGCATTGGGATTTTCGACCTTGAACGCCGCACCACCAAGCGATTCGACATAATCGACCGCACAGCCGCGCACGAGATCGAGGCTGATCGGATCGACCACCAGCTTGACCGCCTCAGTCTCGGCGACGACATCGTCATCCGCGACCGCATCGGCGAGTTCGAACTTGTACTGAAAGCCGGAGCAACCGCCGCCATCAACCGCGAGGCGCAGGATGGCGGGCTTTCCCTGTCGCGCGGCAATCGCGGCGACGCGCGACGCGGCCGACGGCGTCAGGGTGATCTCGGCTTGAGCTAATGTGGCCATGGAATGGAGATAGGCGGTCGCACGGGAGACGGCAACCGGCCGATCGCTTCTTCCCTCTCCCGCAAGCGGGAAAGGGGCGGAAGAAAGCTTATTGGCCCGCAGGTCCGCCAATCGAGGCCGGGGTCATCTTGAGCGCACGATCCTGCACCGCCTGCAGATAATCGGCGGTCTGCAGGAACGGCACCGGATTGACCGCATGACCGTCGATGCGGACTTCATAGTGAAGATGGCTGCCGGTCGAGCGGCCGGTCGATCCCATCAGCGCGATCAGCTGGCCGCGCTTCACCCGGGTGTTCGCGGCAACCAGGATCTTCGACAGATGGCCGTAGCGCGTCTGGATGCCCTTGCCGTGGTTGATCTCGACCAGGTTGCCGTACCCGCCGGCGCGTTCGGCGCGGCCGATGATGCCGTCGGCGGTGGCGTAGACCGGCGTGCCGAGTGGGCCCGGGATATCGACACCGGCATGCATTGCGGCGGTGCCGCGGAACGGATCGGACCGGACGCCGTAGTTGCTGGTGAAGCTGAGATGCTCGACTGGCTGGACCGATGGGATGGCGATCACGCCCTGTTCGAGCGAATCGAGCTTCTTCCAGGTCATGAACAGCGAGCGGAATTGAACATCGGCGCGGGCTTCAGCGGTGGCCTCGGCGCTGTCGGCGGCTTCGAACGGGCCACCCATCGCCGGCATCTTCGCGCGGGCCGCAAAGCGCTCGGGCGCCATGCCGAGGCGGCGGACATGCTGGATGGTCATGGCATAGCGTTGCTCGGCGGCCTGGCGGGCCTTCACGGCGAGCGAGATCTGGCGGGCCTCGACCTGCTGCAGCGGCTTGATCACATCGGCGGCGACCTTGGCATCGGCGGGGTCGATGGCCGGTGCGGTCATCGACAGCATGCGCGGGTCGCCCTTGCCGGTCATGACCGCGGAGATCAGCGCCTGGCGCTGCTCGACGCGGGCGGCATGGGCCTCGGCGACGTTCTTGATCGCGGCCACATCGGCCTGCATCTTGGCGACGCGGGCCTGCATCTGCGCAACCTTGGCTTCGGGCGACAGGGGGGCATCGACGATGCCGCTCAGCGCCACGGCGCCGACCGCGGCCTGCGCCACGCCATAAGCCGAAAAGCACAGGGTGATGCCGGCAACCCCGGCCATCAGGGCCTGGGTGCGGCCTCCGATGCTGAACCGGCGGAGGTCACGGCCGTCGTGAAAAATCACGTCGCGAGTGGTAAAATACGTCTGGAACCGCGCGATGAGTTTCGCGGCTGACGCAACTGAATTCTTGCTCATTGAGTCCCCAGCGACCGTTTTTGAACTGTCGAAACATGTCGGCAGCTCTTTTTTTCGTCTTGATCGCAGCCCCTCCGCGTTCTTGACGAACAGGCTTCTGACTCACGTTGTCAGTATACGGCAAGAGCGCGAGCCGCTTAGCGGGGCAAACCGGCTGAGTTGCACGGCGAGTCGTTGAACACTCGCTTAATCGCGGCGAAAATTTCCATGAAACCAATGTCGCTTTGGTGCGTTGAGCGCCGAATCCCCCGACTAGATCGAAGATTCGGGCAGGCTCAATCCAGCGCCTCGACTGCCTCCAGCACCGCCGCGGCATGGCCCGGCACGCGCACCCGTCGCCACGCGCGGACAAGCACCCCCTTTGCGTCGAACAGGAAAGTCGAACGGTCGATTCCCATATAGGTCCTGCCGTACAGGCTCTTTTCGACCCAGATGCCGAATGCGTCGATCGCTGCGCGCGCGTCATCCGTGGCAAGCGGTACGGTCAGTTCATATTTGTCGATGAATTTCTGATGCTTGGCCGGCGTATCCAACGACACGCCGAGGATGTCGGCGCCGAGCGCCCTGAAGTCGGGATAGAGCTGGCTGAAGTCCTGCGCTTCGCGCGTACAGCCGGCGGTATCGTCCTTGGGGTAGAAATAGAGCACGAACGGCTTGCCGGCATAGTCGCGCAGATTGAGTCGCCCGCCGCCTGGTGTCGCTAGGTCGATATCCGGGAGTTTCGAGCCTTCAACGATCGCCATTCACGCTCTCCCCGATACCGCCTGCCAGAAATCTTCGACGTCCTGCCGCGTCCGTTCGAACGAGGCAATGGCGGCCTCCCAGCTTTCGACCCCCAGCGCGTGCGCGATCAGCGCCTGAGTTGCCGGCGCGGGCATTTCCGCCTCCGGCGCCACGAGCCGCAGCGTCACGATCATACGCGTCAGCAAGTCATGCGCCGATTTCATCGCGGCGGGCGCGAGACCGGCGGCAATCAGCCGGTCGATCGCCCGGCCGAGATGCGGATCGAACCCGGCAACATGAGTCAGCTGGGCGACATGCACGGCAAATTCGAGATCCACCAGCCCGCCCGGCAAGAGCTTTGCATCAAGCGGCCCCTGGGGCGGCTTGTGCGTCGCCATCTCGCCGCGCATCGCCAACGCATCGGTGATGATGTCGCGCTCGGGCCGATTTCCGGCCAGCACATCGTCGACCACCGCGACCACCGCGGCGCGCGCCGCCGCCGATCCGAACACTGGCCTGGCACGCGTCAGCGCCATATGCTCCCAGGTCCAGGCACTTTCCTGCTGATAGCGCGCGAAACCGTCGAGCGACACGCTGAGCGGCCCCTGCGTGCCGGAGGGGCGCAGGCGCGTATCGACCTCATAGAGCGGCCCGGAGGCAGTCGAGACCGACAGCGCCGCCGTAAGACGCTGTGCAAGCCTGTTATAATAAAGCACTGCGCCCAAAGGCTTTTCGCCATCGGATTCAGCCGAAAAATCCCCGGTGAAAAGATAGATCAGGTCAAGGTCCGACGCATGCGTCATCGCGCCGCCGCCCATCCGCCCCAGCGCCAGGACGACCAGCTCGCTGCCCGGCACGCGGCCGTGCCGAAGCGCGAATTCGGCGACGGTGGCGTGCGCCAGCGTTTCGATTGCCGCCTCCGCGACGCGCGCATAGCCCGCCGCCACGTCGAGCGGGTCGCTGGCGCCGGCCACGATCTGCGCGCCCAGGGCGAAGCGTTTTTCGCCGACGATCTTGCGGACATGATCGAGCTGCGCCTGATAATCGGCGCCCCCCTCGCCTGCCGACATTTCCGCCGCCAGCAGGTCGACGGGCCCGACCGGATCGAGCGCGGTCGCATCGATCAACCCGTCAAGCAGTTCCGCCCGCCGCCCAAGCGCTTCCGCCAGTGGCGCCGCATGGCTCAGGATGGCGCCAAGCAGCCGCGCCAGAGCCGGCCGCGCCTCGATCAGGCGCAGGAAATTGATCGCACTCGGCAGCCGCGCGAGCATCGCATCGAGCCGCAGGATCGCGGCATGGGGGTCAGGCGATGTGCCAAGCGCCTCGATAAGCCCCGGCAGCACCGCCTCCAGCGCTTCCAGTGCCGCCGGGCTGCGCAAGGCGGCATAGCTGCCGGCACGCCATTGCGCGATCCGTTGCACCGCGCCTTCGGTGTCGGCAAATCCCGCCGCCGCCAGTTGCTCGGCGAGCCGGTCGATGTCGCCGGACAGGGCGCTATTGTCCTCGGGTTCGATCGAATCATAGATCCGCGCCGTGCTCGCGACATGGGGGCGCAACAGGTCGAGCAAGGCGCCCGCATCCTCGACCCCGTGCAGCCGCGCGACACCGTCCAGCCCGGCCCCGACCGGCAGATAGTGCGTCTGCCGATCATCGACCATCTGGACGCGGTGCTCGACGGTGCGGAACAGCGTATAGGCGGCGGTCATCGCCGCCGCCTCATCGACCCCGATCCACCCGGCCTCGGCCAGCCGTGCCAGGGCGTCGCGCGTTGCCGGCGCGCGCAATGCCGGGTCGCGCCCGCCATGGATCAGCTGATGGATCTGCGCGAAGAATTCGACCTCACGGATACCGCCACGGCCACGCTTCAGGTCGAAGCCGGGTCCGAAGGCCTGGCCTTGCGCATGATGATCCCGGATGCGACGCGAAATGCCCCTGATTTCGCCGATCGCACCGAAATCGAGCGCGCGCCGCCAGACGAATGGCCGCACCGCGTCGAGGAAACGCCGGCCGAGGTCGATATCGCCCGCCGCGGCACGCGCGCGGATAAAGGCGGCGCGCTCCCAGGGCAGCGCCTGCGATTCATAATAGGAGATCGCCGCATCGACCGGCAGCGCGATCGGCGTAGCCTCGGGCGAGGGCCGCAAGCGAAGATCGACCCGCACCACATAGCCATCGCCGTCGCGCGCCTGGAGCAGCTCGACCACGCGCTTGCCGATCCGCACCGCGGCTTCCTGTGGCTCTTCGCGGGGGCGGCACGGGAGAATTTCCGGATCGAAAATCAGGATCGGGTCGATATCGGACGAGTAATTGAGCTCATGGCTGCCTTGCTTGCCGAGCGCGATCGCGGCGAAGCCGGCGGGTTTTGCATCCGGCGTTCGTTCCAGGATCGCGGTACGGATCGCGGTATCGAGCGCGCGGTCGGCAAAATCGCTCAACGCGCCGGTGACGGCGGTCAGGTCGAGCACGCCGGCCAGATCCCCCAACGCAACGATCAGTGCCAGCCGCCGCCGCTCCAGCCTGAGCCGGCGGGCAACTGGCATGGCGGGATCGTCGATCGCCACCGCATCAAGCGCCGGCAGAAGCCCGTTTTGCGCTCGTGCCGCGATCTCCGGTTCGCGGCCCATGATCATCGCCAGGAACGGCGCATCGGCCGCGGCTCGCGCTGCGGCGTCGATAATCCGGGGGTCGGGCGTCATGCTGATCATATCGTCACCATAGCCATCGGCCTGGCGGCAAAGCCTTGGCAAGCAACAAAAATCAATCTCGAGCGTTTACCAGCCATGTCGAAGCCATTAGTACCGACCTCGGGGGCAAATTCCGCAGGTGTATTCATCGTCGAACCGCCGCGTGCCAGTGATACGATTGGCCGGGCGCTGCGGTCGGCGTTCCAGCACGACGATCTGCCCGACGATCTGGCGGCGCTGCTGAAAAACCTCGATCAGGTCGAAGCGACGCCGGTCCATCACTGAGCGAGCAGAAACCGATTCATGCCAATGAATTCGGCCAATAAATTAGGCCAGTTGAACCAGGCCCGCTGACCCGGGATCACCCGCGGTCGCGGCTCAATTCTTCGACATCGCCCATGATCGTGTCGAGCGCGGTCATTCCCGCTTCGTTATTGTGCGTCCGCCGTGATGGCAGCGATCCGTCATTGAGGATCGTTTCCAGCGCAACGCGTCCGCGTGCGACGCGGCTTTTGATCGTGCCGACGGCGACGCCGCAGATCTCCGCCGCTTCTTCATAGGCAAAACCACCTGCACCGACCAGAATCAGCGCTTCACGCTGCGGCTGGGGCAGGTGCAGCAGCGCGCGCTGCATATCGCCCAGTTCGACATGCTTGTCCTGGCTTGCCGGCGCGGCAAGGATGCGGTCGGCGACGAGATCGTCCCATTCGCCCTTGAAGCGCGCCCGGCGCATCTGGCTGAGATAGAGGTTGCGCAGGATGATGAAGGTCCAGGCGCGCATATTGGTGCCGGCCTGGAAACGCTGACGCGCTGCCCATGCCTTCATCAGCGTTTCCTGCACCAGATCGTCGGCAAGATCGCGATTGCCCGACAGCGAGCGCCCAAAGGCACGCAGGTGCGGGATGACCTGCGCCAGTTCCTTTTTGAACTCGGGATCTGAAAGCGGAACGTGCTCGACCGGCTCCTGGCCGATGTCGTCGTCGTTCGCGTCGGCTTCAGTCATGCATATCCGTTTCGTATGGCTGGCGACAGACATAGGGCGAGCGCCCAGCAAAAGCCAGCACTCGCCCTTATTTCAATTGCTTGGACTCAGCGCCAAAGCAACAGAAGAGCAAAGATTATGATGACCAGCGGCAGCGAGATGCCGAGAATATAACGCGTCATCTTCGGCGTCGCGCCCGCACGGGCGTCCTGGCCATCGATATGGATTTCTTCTTGGTCGGTCATACAGGGGTTAACCCACGAAAACCGTTTTGGGTCCGTATCGTTATCCTGCCGGCGCTTTTTTGTCTTGTCCCCTCGCCCGCGGGCCCCTTGACCCGCGGGGCGTCAGTACCCGCTCAGGCGACCGGAACAGTCGCCTGATCGAAGAACAGGGCCTGGCTGATCGCTGCCTTGACCGTCGAGCGCTGGAACGGTTTGGTGATCAGGAAGGTCGGCTCAGGCCGCTCGCCGGTCAGCAGCCGTTCCGGGAACGCCGTGATGAAGATCACCGGCACCCGGAACTCCGCCAGGATGTCCTTGACGGCGTCGATGCCCGAACTGTCGTCGGCGAGCTGAATATCCGCGAGCACCAGACCGGGCCGATCCTCCATCGCCAGCGCAACAGCCTCGTCGCGGGTCACGGCAACGCCGGTCACGTCATGGCCCAGATCGCGCACGATCGCCTCGATATCCATCGCGATGATCGGCTCATCCTCGATGATCAGGACGCGGGCGCGGGTCTGCTTGTCGATTTCAGACAGTGCTTCTGCGACCAGCGTGTCGACTTCGCCGGTGTCGACCTCGATCAGATAAGCGGTGTCCTCCGGCGTGAATCCCTCCATCGCGGTCAGCAGCAGTGCCTGCCGCGACAAAGGCGTCATCCGCGCCAGCCGTGCGCGAGCGATCGATTCATAATCTTCACCGCCCGAATTTTCGGGGGTCTCATCAAAATTGGTCGAATTCCAGATTGCCTGGAAGGTCCGATAAAGGCCAAGCCGCGGATCGACGTCGCGCGGGAATTCCGCGGGCGCCGCGACAATCGCCTCCAGCGTGGCGCGAACGTAGCGGTCGCCGTGCGACTGGCTGCCGGTCAGGGCGCGGCCGTAGCGGCGCAGGAAGGGAAGATGTGGTGCAAGCTGCTGTCCAAGCGACATGGCTGTCGGGGTCTCCTGACGTGAAAGCGTCGCCCTTTTGGAAGGGGCGTATCGCCAATGCAACGCGTTTCAACGCCCGAGCGGGAATGCTGGGCTTTATTCGCATCAACAATGGAACAAACGAGACGATCTTTTGTTTCCTACTATCGTCGCGGGCTGTATGCGCGATGGATCGACCGGATTTCTCCGGCCGAATTTTTTCCGGTATGCCCGGTTTTTCACCGGATGCTCAGGGGGACGACATTGAGTTCGGGCGACGAGTCTTCGAAAATGCCGCAAGCTTCCGGAACGGCCAAGGTCCAGACCAAGGATCGCGACATGGGAGCCGCATTGCGCACCGTCTATCAAAAGACCGTGGAAGAGGATATTCCAGCCGAAATGCTCGACCTTCTGGGTAAGCTCGACTGACGCTCGCGTGATCGAACCGGCTATCGAGCGCGCTATCGCGAGCCGCTCATCATTACTCCTGTCGCAGATCCCGACCGGCGCGAAGATTTTCCTGATCCTGAGTACTGCGCTCCTGCCGTTGGCGATCATTGCCTTTTTCGCCACATTGAAGACCACCCAGAACGCCGATGCGGACGCGCGCATCCGATTGAGCGTCGCGATGTCGGAAAGCGCGCGCAAGCTGGCGATCGAACTGGTCGGCGACATGACCGCGCTGCGCGTCGCGCTCAATGCGCTCGATAACGACCCCGGCGATGCGCCGAATTGCGCGCGCGTGCAGGGTGTTTTCGCGCAACAGGCATCGGCCGGCACGCGTTTCATGATCACCGACGATATCGGACGCGTGTTGTGCGGTACCAGACTGCCGCCCGAAATGACGTTGGAGCCCGCCGCCAGCAATGCGCCGATCGCGGCTCGCCTGTTACCCGACAAGGGGCTGGTCCTGGCAATCAGGGGCGCCAAGGGCGCGGCAACGGCCAGCGCCTATTTCCCGGCCCCATTCCTGGCCGATATCGGCCGGCCCAGCGGCTTTACCCCGCCCTATGGAGCAACGCTGCTGCACGACGGCGAAGCCGTGCGGCTGGTCACCCTGCCGTCGAGCGGGCCACTGGAACGGCGCGAAACCCTGAGCCAGCAGCTCGGCGTCGGCGAACTCAGCTTGCAGATGAGCGTGCGCAGCCTGCCGATCACCTCTCCGCTGCTGATCGCGCTGCTCCTGCCGATCCTGATGTGGGCCGCCGCCGCCAGCATCAGCTGGTTCGTCGTCGATCGCCTGCTAATCCGGCCATTGCGGCAACTGCGCGCCAGCGTCGCCGCTTATGTCCCAGGGGAAGAGATCGATCCCGCCCAGGTACGCGCCCTTCCCGCGCAGGAAATCCGCGAGCTCGGCGACACCTTCCGCACCATCAGCCGCACCGTGGCCGAGCATGAGGCCGGGCTGGCCGAGGGACTGATTCGGCAAACCCGGCTGACCCGCGAAGTCCATCACCGCGTGAAAAATAATCTCCAGGTCATCGCCAGCCTGATCAATTTCCACGCTCGCGGCGCCAAATCACGCGAGGCGACCGATGCCTATGCCGGAATCCAGCGCCGAGTCGATGCGCTGGCGGTCGTCCATCGGCACCATTTCGCCGAGATGGAGGAAAATCGCGGGCTGTCGCTGCGCTCGGTAATCGGCGAACTTGCATCGAACATCCGCGCCACCGCGCCGGAGGGGCCCTCGCAGATCGGCATCGTCATCGATGTCGAGCCCTATCTGGTCAATCAGGACGTCGCGATCGCGGTTGCGTTCCTGATTACCGAGATCGTCGAACTGGCGATGAACTGCAATCCGGCGGCACAGATCAGGATTTCGGTGAAAAGCGCGGAAGCCCCGGATCGCGCGGTTCTGCGTATCAGCTCTACCGCTCTGAGTGAGGGCGACGCGCTGCGCGACAGCGTGACCGAGCGTTATAGCCGGGTGATCGAGGGATTGTCGCGCCAGCTCCGGTCGAGACTGCACCATGATCCGCTGATCGGTGTGTATGAAATCGCGATCGCGGTCACGGGGCGTGACTGAATCAAAAGATTCAAATGATTCGAATTTTTTTCGAAAATCGTGGAACCTGATTTGGGGAAGCACGTTTTGATCCTCGGATAGTGAATTTATGCCCCCCCGCTCTCGCTATCCAAGACATGGGCTCGGATGCGCCAACCTCCCCCCCCGGTGGCGCATCCGGGCCCAAATCGTCTCAGCTTTTTACAGCCCATATTGCGGCAAGGGGTCGCCGGCTGCGGAACGAAACTCGTCCGTCGATCATTGATCCGGATCGATCTTTGACCCGAACAGGGCGACATGCTTTCAATCAGGAGATACCGATGCGCAAACTCATGGGAATTGCCGTTGTCGCGGCGGCGCTGATGGTCAGCGCATGCAATACCATCGAAGGTGTCGGCCGTGACGTTTCATCCGCCGGCGACACTGTCGCGAAAACCGCCAACGGCGCCAAATAGACCGGTTCACCCGTTCGCCAGCGATGGCGTGGGGCGAAACCCTCTCCCGGTACCGGGGGAGGGTTTTTTTATCAGACGCTCTCGCTGGCGTCGGCCGTGGCGGCCTCCTTGGCGCGTTTGCGCTCAGTGAACCAGATTCCGATCAATGCGATCTCGTAGAGCAACACCAGTGGAATCGCGAGGAGCAGCTGTGACCCGATGTCAGGCGGTGTCAGCACGGCGGCGATCGCGAAGGCGGCGACAATCGCATAGCGCCGCGCGCTGACCAGTTGCTTGCGCGTCACGATCCCTGCCCGTTCGAGCAGCATCAGCAGTACCGGCAACAGAAATGATAGGCCGAACGCAAACAGGAACTGCATCACGAAATCGAGATAATTTCCAACCGAAGGCAGGGCCTCTTGCTGGATACCGCCGAGATCACCCTGGTAGGACAGCAGGAAATGCAGCGCCATCGGCACCGCGACATAATAGGCCATCGCCGCGCCCATGATGAACAGGACCGGCGTTGCGAGCAGGAAAGGCAGCAGCGCACGTTTTTCCTGGCGGTACAGGCCCGGCGCCACGAATTGCCACAACTGGTTCGCGATGACCGGGAAGGAGGCCATCATGGCGGCGAAAAAGGCGACCTTGATCTGGACGAAAAAGGCCTCGAAAATCTGCGTGTAGATGATCTTGCTTTGCCCAGCCGCAACCAGCGGGTGGACGAGAAAGGCGAAGATCGGGCGCGAGAAATAAAAGGCAACGATGAAGGTCACCACCAGCGCGGCGGCACAATAAAGCAGCCGGCGCCGTAGCTCGATCAAATGATCGAGCAAAGGCGCCCGTGTCGCATCGATTTCGCTGGCGTCGTTCACGGTTTCGGTTTGGCCCGGGAGGTTTTTTTCACAGTGGTGGAGGCCGGGGCAGCGCCCGCTTTGCTCGCTGACGCGGCAGCCGCCTTGCTCGGCGTCCGTTTTGCCTTTGGCGCGGGGCTTGGCGCCAACGCCACGTCAGCCGCCGGAGCAGGCGCCACGATCGGCATCTCGACTATTGTCGGGGGGGCATCTTCGGCGGCATCAGGCTCACTCGCAGGCATGGGCAGCATATGCTGGGCCGTCGGCGGATGCTCGCGCATGATCCGCTCATTCTCCGCCGCCCAACGCTTTTCCATGTCCTGCAGTTCGGCCTCGCGCACCATCGAATCGAAGCCCGAGCGGAATTGCCGCGCAACGCCGCGCGCCTTGCCGACCCAATAGCCAACGAACCGCATCGCCTTGGGCAGGTCCTTCGGACCAATGACGACCAGTGCGACGGCGGCAATAAGGAGCAGTTCGGTAGGCGCGACGTCGAACATTCAAAGGGGCCTGTCAGCGCAATCGCGCGGTCAATAGTTCAACGGCAGAGGGATCAACGCTCCTCGCGGAGCTTTTCGCCATCACGATCGAATGCGGGATCGGCTGCCTTTTTGGCATCGATTCGCACTGGATCGACCTTGTCGTCTTCCTCGGCCATGCCCTTCTTGAATTGCTTGATGCCCTTGGCGACGTCCCCCATCATGTTGGAGAAACGGCCGCCGCCGAGGAGCAGGATCGCGACAATCCCGAACACCAGCCAGTGAACCAGGCTGAAACTACCCATTACGTATCTCCTTGGAGGTTGGTTCCTATCTAGTCGTCCTCGTCGGAAGATTCCACCTCTAGCTGCTCGAATGCCAAATCAACCGGATCGAGCAGGCCCGCTGCCCTGAGATCGTCGATCCCGGGCAGGTCTCGTCGGCTCGACAGGCCGAAATGAACCAAAAACTCGGGTGTCGTCGCATAGAGCAAGGGCCGCCCCGGCACTTCGCGCCGACCCGCCGGGCGAACCCAGCCCGCCTCCATCAGCACGTCGATCGTCCCCTTTGAGATTTGCACGCCGCGGATCGCCTCGATCTCGGCGCGAGTCGCGGGCTCGTGATAGGCAATGATCGCCAGCGTCTCGATCCCGGCGCGGGACAGCTTGCGCGGCTCCTCGCGATCCCGGCGCAGCAGATGCGCCATGTCGGCGGCGGTCTGAAAGTGCCACCGGTCGCCGCGCCGGACCAATTCGATCCCACGCCCCGCATACAGCGCCTGCACGGTATCGAGCGCCTCGCGAACGCCGGTCGCGTCGTTCAGGTGCGCACGAATCGCCTCCGCCGTCATGGGTTCGGTCGCGGCGAACAGCACCGCTTCCACGGCACGCGTCAGATCGTCGGGCGGGTTCATGCCGGTGCCCTGATATAAAGCGGCGCAAACGGGGATTTCTGGCGCAGCTCCACCCTGCCTTGCCGCGCCAGTTCGAGCGTTGCGACAAAGCTGGAGGCAAGCGCCGATTTGCGAAAGATGCCGGTCGCGCTTTCCGGCAAGAAAGTCTCGATCACGCTCCAGTCGATCCGCTCGCCAAGCAGGCGCGACACGCGCTCCAGTGCGGCTTCCAGCGTCATCACCGGCCGGTTGGCGACGATATGCATCACTGGCCGGGTGCGGGCCGTAATGCGGCCATAGGCTGAAATCAGGTCGAAGATTTCCGCCTGCCACAATGCCTTGCGCACGGTGCGGAGCCCTTCAGGCGCGCCACGCGGGAAGACGTCGCGTCCGGTGCGGTCGCGCGCCATCAGCCTGGCGCCGCCCTCGCGCATCGCATTGAGCCGCTCGAGCCGCAATTGCAGCCGCAATGCGAGCTCTTCCGGATCGGGCTCGACCTGCGGGTCGCGCGGCAGCAACAGTGCCGATTTGAGATAGGCCAGCCACGCCGCCATCACGAGATAATCGGCCGCCAGCTCGAGCTTGATCGCCTTGGCTTCCTCGATGAAGCGCAAATACTGCTCAACGAGAGCCAGGATCGAGATTTCGCGCAGATCGACCTTTTGATGCCGTGCCAGCGCGAGCAGCAGGTCGAGCGGACCTTCCCAGCCATCCAGGTCAAGCGTGAGGGTTTCGGGATCGGTCATCAATGACGGTGTAAGCGTGAAGGCGGGCGCGACGCAATCATGGCCGGTTGAACGCTGACATCCGGCGCCGGACGGCCAGTGATGTCGATTCAACCCCGACGCAGGTCGTGACAGTGTGACGGCGGACCGGATGCCAAGCGGCATTGCGCCCCGCTCTTTGACATGACTGGAAAATACCCCGCGTTTCCGCGTCGGCTGTTTCAGCAATGACAGCGGTCAGGTCACCGCTGTTATCGCGCTGTCTCACCCCTGTTGTCGCGCTGTTCGACCGCTGTTATCGGGAACAGCGGAAAAGAGATCAAATGATTGGAAACAGACAGAAAATCCTTGCCTTGGATCCAACTTAACAGGGGTGAGTTTTTTTATTGAGTTAACAGCGCAAAACAGTGGGAAAATCCGGGTCCGATAAGAGATGCGACTCGCACTCAGGCGGCGAGGTGATTGGCCTTAAGCCACCGCCAGCAATGCGTCCCGCTTTGCGATCAGCGCCGCCAGATCTCCGTCCGCTCGCACATCGGCAATTGTCGCCATCGCCCGGTCCAGTCGTGCACGCGATACATCGGAGATGTCGCTCAGTCGTCCGGCGATGTCCTCCATCTCGTGCATCCGTCCCCAGCAATCGAGGACGATGTCGCATCCGGCGGCAATCGCCCCGGCCGCCTTGTCGCCGGCGGTCCCGGACAGCGCCTTCATGTCGATATCATCGGTCATAAGCAGACCGTCGAAACCGATCCGCTTGCGGATGATCTCCTCGATCACGATCGGCGACAGCGTGGCCGGACGCTCGGGATCCCAGGCCTGGAACACGATGTGCGAGGTCATACCCATCGGCGCGCCGGCAAGTGCCTTGAACGGTGCAAGATCGATCTCGAGTTCTTCATCCGATGCCGTGACGGTCGGCAGGTGGTAATGCGTATCGACCAACGCGCGGCCATGGCCCGGCATATGCTTGACCACGCCGACCACGCCGCCGCGCTGCAGTCCGTCGATGATCGCCCGCCCCATCGCCGCGACGCGCAACGGTTCGCTGCCCAGCGCCCGGATCGAAATCGCCTCGGTCGTGTCGGGCTGCGCGACGTCGAGCAGCGGCAGGCAATCGACGGTGATACCGACCTCCGCCAGCGTCAGCGCGATCGCCTCGGCATTGGCGCGCGCCGCTTCGATCCCGGAAATCGGGGCAGTTTCGTACAGTGCATCGAATGCCGGCCCGGCGGGAAAGGCCGGCCATTCCGGTGGCTGCATCCGCGCGACGCGCCCGCCCTCCTGATCGATCAGGATCGGCAGATCATCGCGCCCGGCCAGCGAGCGCAGTGCATCGGTCAGCGCGCGAACCTGCGCGCGGGTCTCGATATTGCGCTTGAACAAGATGTAGCCGGCCGGGTCGACTGCGCTGAAAAAAACGCGCTCGTCAGCGGTGATGGTCAGGCCCGACAGGCCGTAGATGACGGGAATCATGAGGAAAAATGGCTCCAGCGCGACGCCCGGATGGCGCGTACGTCATCCCCTATATCAAGCCGCTCCCGTTCAAGGGAGGGGCTTGGGATGCTTTTGGACCCTAGTCATGCGCGACATAGCAATCTTCACCCGCGACCTTCAGCTTGCCGCACAGACCCGACGCCTGGCCGGCGCTGCCGGCATTCACGCGCAGCCGATACACCGTCCGGCCATTGACCTCAGCCTTCTGGACCGATTTGCCGAGCGGCGCGAGATAGGTGAAACGCTTCGAGGTCTTGGCCCAGGCGGCATTGGCAGAGGCCTCGTCGGGGAAGGATCCAAGCTGCACCAAGGCGCCGCCGGACGCCCCGGCGGAAGCGGCAATCGCTGGACCGGTCGGCGCTGCCCTGAGCGCACCGCCCGATGCCGGGACCGCAGTGACCGCCTTGGCTCCGCCGGCGGTCGCGGCATCGGTTTTCGCCTTGGTGCCGGCAATCGGTGCTTCGGGAATCGCATCGACATTGATCTTAGCGTCGCCCGAGGTCGCACCATCGCTGGTCGCAATCGCGCTGTCGCCCTCGCCCTCGACCTTCAGGCCGCCGGGATCGTCGGGCTTGACCTTATATTCGCCCTCTTGCGCATTGATCAGCGCGCCGGTTCCGGCCTCGTCGAGCGTCTTCTGATAATAGAGATAGCCGAAGATCGCCGCGGCGATAATGGCAAGGCCAAGTGCGACGAACAGGACGATCCGGAGCATGCTGGGGCCGTCGTCATAATCCTCATCGACGGTTTCAAGCCAAGGCAGCCGATCTTCGTCGCGGATGTCGAATTCGTTCGACGTCGCCATCTGTCACATCTCCTGGACTGCCTGCACCCCCATGATGCTGAGTCCGTTGCGGATAACCTGCCCGATTGCCTCGGCCAAGAAAAGCCGCGCGCAGGTCAGCTCGGCATTGTCCGCAATCAGGAAACGGCGCGCGGGATCGTCCTTGCCCAGATTCCACGCCGCATGCAGGGATGCCGCCAAGTCATAGAGATAAAAGGCAATACGGTGCGGTTCACGCGCTGCAGCCGCGGTATCGACGATCCGCGGGAACTGCGCGGCGAGCTTCACCAGCGCCAGTTCCTGCGTGTCAAGTTGGGACAGGTCGACCGTGCTGCAGGTGATGCCCGCCTCCGCAACCTTCCGGCCGAGCGAGGCGATCCGCGCATGGGCATACTGCACATAGAAGACTGGATTGTCCTTCGACGCCTCGACCACCTTGGCGAAATCGAAGTCCATCTGCGCATCGGACTTGCGCGTCAGCATGGTGAAACGGACGACATCCTTGCCGACCTCGGTCACCACCTCGGCGAGCGTGACGAAATTGCCCGACCGCTTGGACATCTTGACCGGCTCGCCGGCGCGCAACAGCCGCACCATCTGCACCAGCTTGACGTCGAAGCGCGTCTTGCCGCCGGTCAGCGCCTGCACTGCTGCAACGATCCGCTTGACCGTGCCGGCATGGTCGGCGCCCCAGATGTCGATCAGCGCGTCAGCGCTCTGCGCTTTCTGGTAATGATAGGCGAGATCGGCGCCGAAATAGGTCCATTCGCCCGATGACTTGCGGATCGGACGATCCTGATCGTCACCGAATTTGGTCGAGCGGAACAGCGGCAGCACGACCGGCTCCCAGTCCTCCGGCGTCTCGCCTTTCGGCGCTTCGAGCACGCCGTCATAGATCAGGTCGCGAGCGCGCAGATCGGCCTCAGCCGCCTCGGGCTTGCCCGCTGCCTGCAGTTCCGCCTCCGACGAGAACAGATCGTGATGGATGCCAAGCAGCGCAAGATCGGCCTTGATCAGCACCAGCATCGACGCGACCGCATTCTTGCGGAACAGCGCCAGCCACTCGCCTTCGGGCGCATTGGCGTATTTGTCGCCATATTCCTGCGCCAGTGCTTGCCCGACCGGGATCAGATAGTCGCCGGGATAGAGGCCTTCCGGAATCTCGCCGACATCGACGCCGAGCGCCTCGCGGTACCGCAGGTGCACGGACCGTGCGAGCACATCGACCTGGCCGCCGGCATCATTGACATAATATTCGCGGATCACCTTGTGCCCGGCAAATTCCAACAGGCTGGCCAGCGCATCGCCGACCACCGCGCCGCGGCAATGCCCCATATGCATCGGGCCGGTCGGGTTGGCGGAGACATATTCGACATTGACGGTCACGCCCTTGCCGCGCGCCGATTTGCCGTAATCCTCGCCTTCGTCGCGAATCGCCGACAGTTCCGCCCGCCAGGTATCCTCAGTCAGCGCAAGGTTGATGAACCCCGGGCCAGCCACCGAGACCGTCTCGACTTCGTCGAGCTTGCCGAGTTCGGCAGCGATCTTCTCGGCCAGCGCGCGCGGATTGGTCGCGGCCGGCTTGGCCAGCACCATCGCGGCATTGGTGGCAAGATCGCCATGCGTCACGTCACGCGGCGGTTCGACCGTCACGGCGGCGCGGTCCAGCCCGGCGGGCAGGTCGCCCGACGCAACAAGCGTGTCGAGCGCCGCATCGAGATGCGCGGCGAAACGGGTATAGAGGGTCATGGCTGGTCCGGTCGATGTCAGAGGCGAGCGCGGCCCTTAGCGGAAGCGAGCGCGACCTTCAAATTTTGCCCCATATGGGCAATTCATGTTGCTGGAAGGGTTGGATCGGCGAGGCACAACCCCTTCTTGGTTGAGCCTACGAAATAGCGGTGCCCCGCCGACCCCCTCCCCCGGAGGGGAGGAACTTGTTACAGGCGCCCGTCAGGCGCGCAGCAGCCCCTGCACCACGGGCGTACCCGCTGTATTGGGGAAAAGCGTCATCATCGTGCGAACCGGATCGGTTTCGAAATGGCTTGCGACCGCGCCACCGATAAATGCGTCGAGTTGCATCGTCGGCTTGAGGTCGCGCCCTTCGTAAAGCGCGCGCATATCCAATCCCGGCCAATCTGAAATAACCCGCCCCCCTTTTACGCCACCACCCAAGAGCATCGCTGAACTCGCGGTGCCGTGATCGGTTCCGCCCGTTCCGTTCACCGCGACGGTTCGCCCGAATTCCGTGGCGACCAGCACCATGGTATCGGCCCAGAGTGGTCCCAGGCCAGTCTGCAATGCCGCGATCATCGCATCCAGCCCCTTGAGCTGAGCGCCCAACCGCCCGCGCTGTTGTGCATGCGTATCCCAGCCGCCGGTTTCGATCATCGCGACGCGCGCACCATCGGGGGCGGCAAGCAGCTTCGCGGCCAGTGCGCCGGTCGCGGCAGCGTTGCGGCCATTGTCGCCCGCCAGATCGCTGGTCAGCTTGCGCGTGTTCATCGCTTCGCTCCACAGCGCATGGAGCTGGCTGTCGCCCTCATACAACATGGTCACACGCTGCAGCAGGTCGTCGGACGCGTCGGGCAGGCTGGACGGCGCATAGGATGAAACCTCATGCGGTCCGCGAAGCGCCATCGGCACCGCAGATGCGACCGCGATCGCCCGGGCTTCGCCTGACGGAATCACCCCGAGCATACGGTTCATCCAGCCATCCTTGACCCGATAGGCCCCGGCGCCCCCCGTCTCGAGGACATTCTGTCCGTCGAAATGCGATCGGTCGCGATAGGGAGAGGCGATCGCATGCGCAAACAAGGCCTGTCTCTGCTGGTAGAGCCCACCGACCGTGCTCAGCGCCGGATGTAGCGCGAACAGTGAATCGAGCTTTGCGATGCCATCGAAATCCGTTGCCAGCACGCCCCGCGCGCCGGCAAAGGCAGGGTCGCCGACCGGTGCGATGGTCCCGAGACCATCCGCGGCACCGCGCTGGATGATGAAAACGAAGCGTTTGTCGGTTTCGGCCTTGGCCCAGGCCATACGCGGCACCAACAGCGCCAGCGCGCCAAGCGCACCGCTGCCGATCAGGGAACGACGGTCGATCATGGCCTATCTCCGCATGAATTCCGGGGCGACGAGCAGCAGGGCAAGCGCTTGCCCCGGGCTTTCCGCGCGCGCCAGCGCCTGGGTGGTCGCGGCACCGACGGCAGCGGGGAAAAGTCTCGGCGCCAGTATGCGCGCGTCGATCGCCCCGCCGGCCCGGGTCGCGAACCGTTCGGCCGCCTCGACCCGGCGCATCACTGCATCGGGGCCGGCCCAGCTGGCATTGATATCGTCATAACCGGCGGGTGACCCCGGCCGCCAGATCGGCTGGCCAAGCTGATTAAGCAGTCCGGTGACGACCTGCGGCTGCACGGTCTTCGCCCCCAGTGCACGCATCGCGGAGACCGACCATTCCCATGGCGATTTGAACTTGGGATTCGGCTCGGCCCAGGCTTCGGGCGCAGCAATCAGTGCGCGATAGATCGTCGGCAGATCACCATCCGATTTCAGGAACGCCGCTTCCAGCCGTGCGACCAGTGCCGGCGGCGGCGTGTCGCCAGTGAAGTGCCGCGCGAGCTTGGTTGCAATATGCTTCGCGGTCGCCGGATGCACGGCCAAGTCGGACAGCACCGCCTGCGCCTGTTGCTCGCCTTGTTGCGCATAGCTTGAGCCGATGATTGTCCGCGCGCCCGGTTCATGGATCCGCTCGGCAAAGACGAAGTCGCCCGGGATGCCATCGACCCCGACGGCGCGTGCAACCGGCCCGTTGGTCAGACCCGAGACCGTCCACCCAGTCAGAGCGCGCGCGAATTCGGTCACGTCCGTCTGGGAATAGCCGGTGCGCACGCCAAGCGTGTGCAATTCGAGTATCTCGCGCGCCAGATTCTCGTTCAACCCAAGCTTGCGGTTGGGCCGATTGGCGAAGCGGCCACCGATCGGGCTGTTCGGCCCGATCGATTCCGCTTGGTCGAGATAGAGCAGCATCGCCGGATGCCGCTCGACCGCCGCCAGCATCTCGCCGAACTTGCCCAGCACATGCGGCCGGATCGCCTCGAATTCGAGCAATCCTGACAAGCCGATCACGGTTAGCTTGTCGGCCGACACCGCGAAATGATTGGCCCAGAAATGCACCAGCCGTTCGACGAATGGTGCCGGGCCGGTCAGCGATGAAAGCGCCCGGCCACCCACCGCGGCGACATAATTGTCGCGCCCCTGGCGCCGCGCGAATTGGCGTGCTTGTTTGATAGGGTCCCCGCTGTCGTCGTCCATCTTGTCAACCGCGCTGTCGGCCCTGGCGGGATTATAGCCGGTCATCATGACCTGGCTCTGCGCGGTCATGGGCACCGTCCCATTGGCAGGAGGCACGCGACGTGGACCGGCCGTCGCCCGCAATTGACGCGCTTCGATCAGATAATCCGCCAGTTCGCCCGCAACCTGACGCCGTGCCGGCATGGCGGCGATCGCCGGTGGTCGCGCCTCATAACGATCGAGCTGGTCCAGCAGATATTTGATCGGCTGCTCCGGCACGACATCGTCAGCACGTCCGCCCAGCCCGAAGCGATTCAGTGCAATGCTTGCGTGCGACATCGCCTTTTCCCTGACAGCCCCGGAACAGCAAATACGCCGGTTTTGTCGCAAGAGTGTGCCAGCGATGATTTTTGTCGTTCGTTTCGTACAGCTTGTCGCGAAAGGTCGATAACGGGCTGTGGTCGAAGATCAGAACCCCTCGGGCAAATCGACCGGCCCGACAACTTCGCGATAGCGGGTCACGGCATAGCGATCCGTCATACCGGCGATGAAGTCGGCGATGTGCCGACTGCGCCCCGGCTCATGATCGGGCAGCCGCGAGAACCATGTCTCCGGCATCTGCAAGGGATCGGCATGATAAGCCGCGAACAGACCAGCTACCACACCATGCGCCGCATTCGCCGCCGCCAGCTGACGTGGGTGGTGGTAGAGATTATCGTACATGAAGCGTTTCAGCACGCGTTCGTCCTCGCGCATATCAGGCGAGAAGCCGACCAATTGCCCCGCAGCCCGCACATCCGCCACGGTCTCGATCCCCGCCGCCGCCAGTCGCGCCTGCGTTTCAGCGATCACGTCATTGACCATCGCCCCGATCTGGCCCCGGATCAGTTCACCCGAAAGGCGGGCTTGCGGCACATCGTCGAAGCGTCTGCACGTATCGGCCCAGCCCCGCGCGATCACCGGCACCGCCATCAACTGATCGAGGCTCAACAACCCGGCGCGAAGACCATCATCGATATCGTGATTGTCATAGGCGATGTCGTCGGCGATCGCGGCCACCTGAGCCTCCAGGGACGGCCAGCGCCGCAGGTCGAAGGGAAAGGCCGCGTCCGCTTCGGCCAGTGCCCAGCCCGGCGCGGCGATCGGCCCATTATGCTTGGCCAACCCCTCCAGCGTCTCCCAGGTCAGATTGAGCCCGTTCCAGCGCGGGTAAGGGCTGTCGATCTCCATCAAGGCACGCAGCGTGTTGCCATTATGATCGAAGCTGCCTTGCCCGGCCAAAGCCGCTTTCAAGGCATCCTCGCCGGCATGGCCGAAGGGCGGATGGCCGATATCATGCGCCAGGCACAACGCCTCGGTCAGGTCCTCGTTCAGGCCGAGCGTGCGCGCGATGGTGCGGCCGATCTGCGCGACCTCGATGCTGTGAGTCAGTCGGACACGGAAATGATCTCCGTCGGGCGACAGAAAGACCTGAGTCTTGTGGCGCAGCCGCCGAAAACTGATCGAATGGATGATCCGGTCACGGTCGCGCTGAAACGCGTCGCGCGGGCCACGCTCGGTGCTGCCCTGCTCCTTGTACAGGCGTCCCTTGCTACACGTAGGATCGGAAGCCCAGGGCGCCATGGCCCTCATAATGCCGGAATCACCCTCATGTGCCGCCCTCATTTGCCGCCGAGTCTGGTGACCTTCTGCCCCGCTTCGCTGGTGAAGGTGAAGCCGGAAATATCCGATTTCGCGATCAGGTTGACGAAGGCGCGCGCCTCATCATTGGTCCTGAACGGTCCCGCGAGCACCCGGTTGGTCAGGCGCAGCGGCGTCGTCCAGCCCGATTTACCCTTGAACGCCGCCGGCGCCTTGTCGCGCACCCGTGCCCATTCCTTGGCCAGGCTCGCTTCATTGGCGCCGCCCGCGACCTGGACCCAGATTCGCGATGGCTCGAGAAGCTTGGGATCATTCTTCTTTTTGAGTTCATCGGCCTTTTTGGCATCGGCCAGTTTCTTGTCGGCGAGCTTCTTGTCCGCCAGCTTCTTGTCGGCAAGCGCCTTGTCGTTGGCCTTCTTGTCCGCGGCCTTTTGCTCGGTGAGGGCCTTGGCCCGAATTGCCGCCTCGTCAGGTTCAGGCTTTACGACCGTCACCGGCCTGGACTCGACTCGCGCGGGCGCGGCTTCGGCGAGCTTGACCGGCGCGGCCTCGGATGCCGGTTCAGGCGCGGGTGGCGCCCTGACCAGCTCCACATCGAGTTCGGACCCGGGCACCGTGATATTGGCGATGATCTTCGCCAGGATCGAATCCTCGCCGCGCGCGGCGCCGGGAGGCTGCGGTTGGGCGGCGGGCGTCGCAGCCGCCGCGACTGGCTGAGCCGGCGGGCCCGATACGGGCTGGGACGATGGCACGGGCTGCTCGATCGGTCGTGTGGTGACTGGGACCGGCGCAGGTTGAGTCTGGGGCTGCGCTGAGGGTTGTGTCGCTGCCGGAGCTAGAGGCTGCGTCGCTGCCTGGATTGGAGGGTGCGTCGCAGGCTGGGTCGTGGGTACGCTTTCGACGACGTCGGGACCCTCATCGGTGTCCGGCCCGTTCCCGTCCAGAGCGGGCGGCAATGATTCCGTAGTTTTCGTCTCGGCCGGCATGGGCGCTTGCGTGATCGCCGGCTTGGTCACCCCGGGCGCCGGTCGGGCAATCGCGGGTATAGGCGCCTGATCGCGGCGCGGCGCGGGCACTGCTGTTATCGTCACTGGCCGAGCGGAAGCCATAGCAACTGGGGGCAGCCTGTCCCGCTCGCGTGAAGGTGTTGCCTGCGTGACCTCGGCCCGGCCCGGCATCGCCTGTACGACTTCGGCCCGGGCGACTTCGGCCCGGGCGACTTCGGCCCGGGCGACTTCGGATCGTCCCGGCAATTCCTGCACAACTTCGCGGCTGACCGGCGGGCCGACATAGGCGGGCGGCGCCGGCAATGACACGGGCGGAGTCGTCGTGGCCGTTGCAAGCCGGACGGTATCCAGGCCGCGCCTTTTGTCTTTCTTGTCCTTCTTTCGGCTGCGGCGATCATTCTTGTCGGTCGCGGCCGGCACCGGCGGTCTGATTGTGCTTGCCGCCACCACTGGCCGCCCCGGCTCGGGCTGCAGTGCCGGCATCGGCGGCACCAGCCGTGCGTCCATCGTACGCTGTGCCGACCCGCGAACTTCGCCGAAATGCACCGCGAAGGCGCGATCGACTGCGCCGAGTTGCGGCAAGCGCTGGAAAAAAGGTTGCAGTCCCTGGGCAAGACCGCCCGGCATCATGCTCGTCGCGATCCGTTCGGCGCCCGCCGCGTCGCCCGTCATGGCGAGGATAAAGGCGCGCGCGCGCCATGCCGCGCGATCGCTGCGGCGGAGCAGCGGATCGAGCTGTGCCAGTGCTTCATCGCGCCGTCCGGAAATGCCCAGCGACAGGGCGTAGCGCCGGATCGTCTCATCGACCGGCCCGTCCTTCAAGGCGAGGCGATAGTCGCGCTGCGCCCGCTCCTGCTCGCCGATCAGGTCATAGGCCATGCCGCGATCGGCGGCGAAGCGTCGCACATCGCCCCGAAACGATTCTGCTTCGGCAAAGCGCCGCAGTGCTTCACCCGGTCGGCCGCCCTGGACCAGCAACGTCCCCTGCCCCGCCTTGATCCGCGCATTACGCGGGTCGATCCGTTCGGCACGCGCAAAAAAGCCTGCCGCCGCAGTGGCATCGTCGAGTTTCAGCGTCAGTTCGCCGGCACGGATCAGCGCATCCAGATCGCCCGGATTGGCCGCCAGCAGCCGCATTTCCGACGCGAGCGCATCAGCATCCGGCGTCGGCGCCTGAACGATGGCATATTGCGCACATACAGGAGTGACGACCGCCGCCAATGAGATGGCGAGCGCAAGCATTGCGGTTTCGGAACGTCGGAGCAATCGCATCAGCCGGTCAGCCTAGACGACGGGTTCGCTGAACCGGCGATGTCCGGCGGCATTATCGCGCGCCGGGCCGACGCGAACCGGCGGTGAACCGGCAGCGTCGGTGGCGTCGCTGTCGATTCCCGCGCGCGAATGGCGCTCGGGTAAGGACAAGTTACTGATTATTCTGGCGATGCAGGAACCGCGGGATGTCGAGCGGATCCTTGTCGGCTGGCTCTTCTTCCCGCGCAGCGCCGCGCGAGGCGCCGGACATGCGTTCGAACAGCGTTCCGCCCAGCTTGACGCGTGGTGCAGGCGGCGGTGCCGGCACATCCGCAACCGGCTCTTCGGCCTGCGGCGCACCAGGCGACAGCCAGCGGCGGCGTGCACCACCATCGCTCGCCGCGCCAACATCCTTGGCCGGCGCCGCATCGGCCGGAACGTCTTCGCCGAACACCGGCAGCGGCGCCGCTTCGCTCGTTTCGTCCAAAGCGGTCACTTCGGTCTCGCTGCCCAGCACCAGCTCATCGCTATCGGTTGTATCGCTATCGTCGGTTGCAAACGACTCGGCGACCGGCTCCTCGATCGGAGTTTCCGCCGCGAGAGGCGCGACGATGACGGGCTCTTCGGTCTTTTTCGGTGCCGAGAAAGTAAAGGCGCGCGATGCAGGGGCAGCGGCTTCGGCCGGGCGCGCGCTCGCTTCGATACCGGTCGCAACGACCGACACGCGGATCTTGCCTTCGAGCTCGGGATTGAACGCCGAACCCCAGATGATGTTGGCGTCTTCGTCGACCAGTTCGCGGATATGATTGGCCGCCTCATCGACCTCGAGCAAGCGCATATCGTCGCCGCCGGTGATCGATACAATGACGCCCTTGGCGCCCTTCATGCTGACGCCGTCGAGCAGCGGGTTGGCGATCGCCTTCGACGCCGCCTCGATCGCGCGATTGTCGCCCGACGCTTCGCCGGTGCCCATCATCGCCTTGCCCATTTCCTGCATCACCGAGCGCACATCGGCGAAGTCGAGGTTGATCAGGCCGGGCATGACCATCAGGTCGGTGATGCCGCGCACGCCCTGCTGCAGCACCTCGTCCGCCATCTGGAACGCTTCCTTGAAGGTGGTGTTCGCATTAGCAACCAGGAACAGGTTCTGGTTGGGAATGACGATCAGCGTATCGACATATTTCTGCAGTTCTTCGATGCCGGCTTCAGCCGCCTTGGCGCGCCGATTACCCTCGAACGCGAATGGCTTGGTAACCACACCGACAGTCAGGATGCCCATGTCGCGCGCCGCCTTGGCGATGACCGGGGCAGCACCGGTACCGGTGCCGCCGCCCATGCCGGCGGCGATGAAGCACATATGTGCGCCTTCCAGCGTCTTGACGAGCTGGTCGATCGTTTCTTCGGCCGCGGCACGGCCGATTTCCGGCCGGCTGCCCGCACCGAGACCCTGCGTGATCTTCGCGCCGAGCTGAATGCGATGTGGTGCTGTCGATTGCTTCAGCGCCTGCGAGTCGGTGTTCGCGACGAGAAAGTCGACGCCCTGCACCTCCGCACGCATCATGTTGGCAATCGCGTTGCCGCCTGCCCCGCCCACGCCGATCACGGCAATGCGCGGCGTCAGTTCGTCAACTTCGGGCGGAAGAAATTCGATGCTCATGCGCCTGTCTCCACTGCGCTTCAAAAACCCCGAAGCGCCATTTACTCTTGTCCGTTCTGCACCATCGCTTGCGGTGGTTCCAGCGCGAAAGATACCACGTGTCGTATTTCTTTAATAATTAGCCCGAGCCATCGCGATCAAGCGTCGAATCACCGCAAAACCCTTTGGCCGGTGAACCGTCGTTTGTCCGTTGGACAGTTCGCGCAGGTCGACCGGGTCGGACGCGGCATAGTAAGCCAGTCCTGCCAGAGTCGCGAATGCCGGACCGCTATGCGCCTCGGGCAAGGCGGTCAGCCCGCGTGGGCGGCCGATCCTGACCGAGCGCCCCAATGCCTGCTGCGCATAGTCGGCAATGCCCTTCAATTCCGCGCCGCCGCCAGTCAGCACGACCTGGCGCCCGACCGGTCCGGAGAATTTCAGGTCGACCAGCGCCTTCTGCACTTCGCCGATCAGATGGTCGAGACGCTGGCGGATCACCGCGATCAATTGCGCGCGGGTGATGCGGCTGCCTTCGCGCACATCGTCCTCGGCATTGAGCGGCGCAACCTCGATCATCTCGTGATTGTCGCGCGGTGACGCGTTGGCCGAACCGTAGAAGCACTTCATCCGCTCAGCCTGGGCCGGCGTCATGCCGAAGGTCGACGCGATGTCGCTGGTGATGTCCGACGCGCCGAACGGGATTGAGGTCAGCCCGACCAGCATTCCCCCGGCGTAGAGCGAGACATTGGTCACGCCCGCGCCCATTTCGACCAGCGCCACGCCAAGCTCGCGCTCATCGTCCGACAGGCAGGCCATGCCGGTCGCGACCGGCGACGCGATGATCGACTTCACCTCAAGATGCGCATTGGCGACGCAAAGGCCGAGATTGCGCACCGGCGATCCGTCGGCGGCAACGACATGGATATGCACGCCGAGCCGGTCGGCATGCAGGCCGAGCGGCTTCTTCACGCCGGTCAGCCCGTCCAGCGTGTAGAGCGCGGGCTGTGCATGGAGTACCATGCGGCCGGCCGGATCGATCGATTCCCGTCCCGCCTGCAGCAGCGCATCGATATCCGACTGCTCGACGCGGTGACCGCCCAGTTCGAACTCGATCGACGCGACGTCCGACACCAGTCCGCCGGCCGAGAAACTGACCCAGACATTCTGGATATTGACCCCGGCGATCCGTTCCGCCTGTTCGACCGCTTCGCGCACCGCCGCCTCGGTCGCGTCGGCGTCGGCGATATAGCCGCGCTTGACCCCGCGGCTTTCGCGCTGGCCGGTGCCGAGTACGATCAGCTCGCCGCCATCTCCCTTTTGCGCGATCATCGCCGACACTTTCGACGATCCGATGTCGAGTGCGGTGATCAACCCCTCCGGTGTTACTTTCGCCATGCCTGTTACCCCTGCCCCGTTACGCCAACTTGTTTCTTCGCTTCGATCACCGCCGGCTTCGGTGCCTTGCTCTTGTCACTCGGATCCGCATCACTCGGATCGGTGATCGCGCGGGCCGTTTCTTCCCCCGGCCGACGCGCGACCAGCTTGGCAGGGTCCCGCATGTCGAAGCGAAGCCAGCCCTTGTTGAGCAACGGCCGCACCCCATCCATTTCGGCGAACTTGACCAGCGCATGCGCGGCAGCGACATTGCCCTCCGGCAGCAACAGCGTCTCGCCACTCTCGAACGTCAGGTTCCAGCGGCGATTACCGACCCAGGTTGCCGCCTTAACCAGCGGCCGCAGTGCCGGCGCTGCATTAAGCAATTGCTGATACGCCGTTTCCTGCTCGTTGGCTCCCGGACCGATGACCAAAGGCAGGTCAGGCATTGCATCCGCCCTGACCGGCTCCAGCCACACGCCGTTCGCCGCGATCAGCGACAATTGCCCCTTGTCCTGCCACACCGCCGTCGGCTTGCGCTCGACGATATGCACCAGCAGCGTGTCGGGCAGACGCCGCGAGACATGCGCATCTTCGATCCAGCCATATTTCAACAGCTTGGCCCGGACATCCTCCAGGCTGACCAACGGCATGGCACGCGATTGCTGGTCGAGCGCGACGGCATAGACCGACATCCGGTCCATCCGGCTCAGCCCGGTGACCTCGATCTGTTGGACGCGGAAACCGGCCCGGCCGACCCCCTCCGCCACTGCGACACCGACTGCTCCGGGAATGCCCATCCACGCCGCAAACGTTACCAGCCCGGCGATCACCGCGCCGGTGATCGACCAGGTGGCGACCCGGTGCAGCGTCGCCTCGGAAATCGGCAGGGCCGCGATGATGCGATCGATGATCGATGTGCGCGGCTGCTTGCGCTTCTGGACCGGGCGACGCGCCGGCGCGCGCTTGAGAGTGGCGGCCATTACACGTCTCCCTCTACAAGCGCGTCATCGACAATCCTCTGTACCAGCTCCGCATAGCTCATGCCGATATGCCGTGCCTGTTCGGGCACCAGGCTGAGCGGCGTCATCCCAGGCTGCGTATTAACCTCGAGCAGGAACAGGCCATCGACACCGCGCTCATCGTCCCAGCGGAAGTCCGCCCGCGACACGCCCTTGCAACCGAGCAGCCGGTGCGATTCAAGCGCAATTGCCTTGCAGGCTTCAGTGATCTCATCGGGAATGTCAGCGGGATAGATATGCTCGGTCAGTCCCTCGGTGTATTTGGAATCATAGTCGTAAAAGCCGCTCTTCGGTTTCAATTCGGTCACACCGAGCGCCTCGCCGCCCAGCACCGCCGTGGTCAGTTCACGCCCGCGCACGAACGGTTCGGCGAGCAGTTCCTCGAATTCCTGCCACGGCCCCGCCACGCCGGGCGCGATAGGGTTGCCGTAATTGCCGCTGTCGGTGACGATCGCGACGCCCACCGACGATCCTTCATTGACCGGCTTCAGCACATAAGGCCGGGCTAGCGGGTCGCCTTCATACAGGCTGGCACTCTTGACGATGCGCCCGCCGGGCATCGGGATGCCATGCGGCACCAACGCCTGTTTGGTCAGCACCTTGTCGATCGCGATCACTGAGGTCACGAGACCCGAATGAGTATATTTCAGACCCATCAGGTCGAGCATACCCTGCACCGTGCCGTCCTCGCCGGGCGTCCCGTGCAATGCGTTGAATACGACGTCGGGTGCTGCTTCGGCCAGCTTGGCAGCGACATCGCGGCCCATATCGATCCGCGTCACGCGATGGCCGAGCGACTCCAGCGCGTCAGAGATGCCGGCGCCGGACGTCAGCGACACCTCGCGCTCGGCCGACCATCCGCCCATCAGCACTGCGACATGGAGCTTGCTCATTTCACCACCCCCACGCGCTGTATCTCCCATTCAAGTTCGATCCCGGACTCCGCCTTCACCTTCGCGCGGACTTCCTCACCCAGTGCCTCGATCTCCGCGCTGGTCGCCGAGCCGAGATTGAGCAGGAAATTGCAATGCTTCTCACTGACCTGCGCATCGCCGCGTGTCAGGCCGCGACATCCGGCAGCATCGATCAATGCCCAGGCCTTGTGACCATCCGGATTCTTGAAGGTCGACCCGCCGGTACGCGACCGCAGTGGCTGCGATGCCTCGCGTTCTGCCGCGATACGATCCATTTCCGCACCGATGACCTTGGGATCACCCGGCACACCTTCGAACAGGGCCTCGACCACCACCGCGCCATTGGGCAGGTCGGAATGGCGATAGGTATAGCCGAGCTTCGCCGCCGGCCAGACTTCAACCGAGCCGGCCCGCGTCACGATCGTCGCTTCGATCAGGATATCACTGGTATCGCGCCCATAGGCGCCAGCGTTCATCCGAACCGCGCCGCCGACCGTGCCGGGAATGCCGCGCAGGAATTCCAGTCCCGCAATACCCGAGTCGCGCGCGCCACTAGCGACCGAAATGCCCATCGCCGCGCCACCCGCCCGCACGCGGTTATCCGGCTCGACCGAAACTTTCGCCATCGCCTTGGGCAGCCGCACCACCACGCCAGGCACGCCACCATCGCGCACGATCAGGTTCGATCCGACTCCCACCGGCAAGACCGGGATGTCGGCATCCAGCCCGGCCATGAAGGCGGCAAGATCGTTTACGTCCTGGGGCCGCACCAGCCATTCCGCCGGTCCGCCGGTGCGGAACCAGATGAAATCGGCAAGACTGCCCTCATGCGTGGAAGTACCGCGCAAGGGAGGAAGGGCGTAGCAGACCGCGCTCACCGCTTCGCCTCAATCGCATCGGCCAGCCCGGCTGCCCATTTGGTGATATCGCCCGCCCCCAGGCATACGACCATGTCGCCCGGCTGGACCGCGCCCGCCAGCACCGTAGCCAGCGCATCGGCATCGGCAACCGTGGCGGCCGAGCGATGCCCGCGTCGCTTCAATCCCTCCACCAGCGCCGTCGCATCGACGCCTTCGACCGGCGCTTCGCCCGCGGCATAGACCGGCGCGACCAGCACCATGTCCGCATCGTTGAACGCCTGCTGAAACTCTTCCATCAAATCGCCAAGCCGCGAATAGCGGTGCGGCTGCACCACGGCGATGACGCGATTCTCCACCCCTTCGCGGGCGGCCGCCAGCACGGCGCGGATCTCGACCGGGTGATGGCCGTAATCGTCGATGATCGTCACGCCGCCACCCTCGACCGGCACTTCGCCGACCTTGGTGAAGCGCCGCTTCACCCCGCCGAACTTGGCGAAGCCGGTGCGGATCGTTTCGTCCGGGATCGCCATCTCCAGCGCCACGCCGATTGCGGCGAGCGCGTTCTGGACATTGTGGCGGCCGGGCATCGGCATTTCGATCCCCTCGATCGAGCGCACCGATCCGTCGCGGCTGCGCACCAGACATTCAAAGCGGTTGCCGCCGGGGATCGGCGTAATGTTGACCGCGCGCACATCGGCCTGCGCCGCAAAACCATAGGTCACGACGCGGCGGTCGCGGACGCGCGGGATGATCGCCTGCACTTCGGGATGGTCGAGGCACAGCAGGGCCGCGCCGTAAAAAGGCACATTCTCGATGAAGTCGACGAACGCATCCTTCACTGCATCGAACGAGCCATAATGGTCGAGATGTTCGGGGTCGATATTGGTGACCACCGCGATCGTGCCGTCGAGGCGCAGGAAGCTGCCGTCGCTTTCGTCGGCCTCGACCACCATCCAGTCGCTCGCGCCGAGCCGCGCGTTCGAACCATAGCTGTTGATGATCCCGCCATTGATCACGGTCGGATCGACCCCGCCGGCGTCGAGCAGCGCCGCGACCATCGACGTGGTCGTCGTCTTGCCATGCGTGCCCGCCACCGCGACGGTCGATTTCAACCGCATCAGCTCGGCAAGCATTTCCGCGCGGCGCACCACCGGGATGCGCCGTTCAAGCGCCGCATCGACCTCCGGATTGTCGCGCTTGATCGCGGTCGAGGTGACGACCACTGCGGCATCGCCGAGATTGTCGGCGCTATGACCGATATGCACGGGGATGCCCTTGTCGCGCAGGCCCTGCACGACATAGCCCTCGGCCACGTCCGATCCCTGCACGGCATAGCCGAGATTCTTCATCACCTCGGCAATGCCCGACATGCCGATGCCGCCAATGCCGACAAAATGGATTGTGCCGATATCTGTGGCGACACCCTTCATGCGAACGCCGCCTTGTCACCAAATTTCTTGGAACGCCCCTCACCAACCGGCATATCGCCGGGCGGCGCATCGAGACTCTCGACCAGATCCGCAAGATCACGCGCCGCATCGGGCCGCCCGCAGCTGCGGGCGCGACCGGCCGCATTTTGCAGCGCGGCGGGATCGAGCCCGAGCCGCTGCATCTGCTTGGCCAGTTCCTTGGGCGTGAAGCTGCGTTGATCGACCGTGCGTGCGCCGCCCGCCATGGTAATTTCGCGCGCATTGGCGGTCTGATGATCGTCGGTCGCCGAGGGCAAAGGCACGAGAATGGCGGGCCGGCCAGCGGCGGTCAGCTCGGCAATGGTTGACGCCCCGGCGCGCGCAATTACCAGATGCGCCCAGGCAAGCTGCTCGGGCATATCAGGCAAGTACGTGGCGAGATCCGCGGCAATCGACAATTCGGCATATTTGGCACGCGCCGCATCGATGTCCTCGATCCGCGCCTGATGCGTAACCTGCAGCCGGCGGCGGAAATTGATCGGCAGCAGCGACAGGCCGTCGGGCACGACCTGGCTCAGCACGCTCGCGCCCTGGCTGCCGCCGGTGACGAGTACGCGGAAGATCCCGTCCTCCTCAAGCAGCGGATAAGGCTGGCTGCGCAACGCAAGTACCGCATCGCGGACCGGGTTGCCGACCAGATGAGTCTTGCCGCGATGCGCGTCCTTCAGCCGCTCGACCTCGGCATAGGATGTGGCGATCGCACTGACCTTGCCCGCAACCAGCCGGTTGACCCGGCCGAGCACGGCATTCTGTTCATGCACGGCGGTCGGAATGCCCTGGTTGAACGCTGCGAGCAGTGCCGGGAGCGCAGGATAACCGCCAAAGCCGATCACTGCGGCGGGACGCTGATGGCGATAAAGTTCAATCGCCAGTGTCCGGCCCTTGAGCATCGCCGAAGCGGCCCTGGCCCAGCCGATCGGCCCGCCCTTCAACCGGCCGGCGGGCAGAATGTGAGTCTGGATCCCCTCGAACAGGCCGGGAAAGCGCACGCCACGTTCATCGCTGATCAGTGACACATGATGCCCGCGCCGCCCGAGTTCAGCGGCCAGCGACGCCGCCGGAACCATATGTCCGCCGGTGCCGCCTGCCGCGAGGACAAAATGCCGGGTTATACTCATTCGCCGCTCCACCGTGCGATATAGGGTGACCGCGATACGAACGGATTTCGGCGGGTAAAGGCAAGCAGCAATCCCATGCCGATCGACAAAGCGATCAGCGAGGATCCGCCATAGCTGATGAACGGCAACGTCATGCCTTTCGAAGGAGCAAGCCCGGTATTGACCGCCATGCTGATCAGCGCCTGTGCCCCGAATTGGGTCGCCAGGCCGGCGGCGGCGAACAAACGAAACTCGTCCTGCTCATCGAGCAGCTTGACGAACACTCGCACGACGATGGCGAGGAACAGGATCGCGATCACGGCGCAGGCGACCAGCCCGAACTCCTCGCCGACGACCGAGAAGATGTAATCGGTATGCCCTTCCGGCAGGCGGAACTTCATCGTCCCGCCGCCCGGGCCGGTGCCCCGCCAGCCACCCGCCGTGATCGCGTTGTGCGCGGCATTGGTCTGGAAATTGTCCGAGCCGCCTTCGGCGCCGGGGAACAGGAACGCATCGATCCGCACCCGCGCGGTATCGTAGAAGATATAGGCAGCGATCAGACCGGCGGGCACGCAACCGATCAAAGTCGCCATCACCTTGACCGGCGTGCCGGAGATCATCAGCAGCGCAAGCCACACCGCCGCGAACACCACGGTCTGGCCGAAATCGGGCTGCATCATCAGCAGCACCGCGACCAATGCGGTCAGCGCACCGGTGAGAGTCACGACCGGCAGATCGCTGTCCTGCGCGCGCAGCGACAACAGCCATGCTGTGGTGACAATGAAGAAGGGCTTCAGGAATTCCGACGGCTGGAGCAGCGACACGCCGAAATCGAGCCAGCGCGTCGCGCCGTTGCGCTCAATGCCGATGAACGGCACCAGCATCAGCAGCCCGAGGCAGACCACTGTGCCAAGCAGCGCCATGCGCCGCGCGAACGCGACCGGCAGCATCGATACGACAAACAGCACGGGTAGCGACACGCCGACCCAAGCCAGCTGCCACCAAAGATAGAAAAGCGGCGGAATATGATGCTTCTCGTCCGAATAGCGCTGCGCGGCCGACGGCGATGCCGCCCCCACCGCGACCAGGCCGATCGCAATCAGCAACAGCGTCAGCAACAGCAGGACGCGGTCGATATCCCAGAACCACAGGCCCAGCGGCGACCGGTCGCCACGCCCGCCGCGATCCTTCATCCGGCCCCAGACGCCTTTGGGCGGAGCAGTGCGCGTATCGGTCATGCCAGCGCCTCCACGGCCTTGCGGAACGCATCGCCACGATCCTCGAAATCGCGAAACTGGTCGAACGATGCGCAGGCCGGCGACAGCAGCACCGTCTCGCCCGAGACGGCATGACCCGCCGCACTGGTCACCGCAGCAGCGAGCGTGCCGCTCTGTTCGACCGGGAATGTATCGGCGAGCAGCGCCGCGAAGCGCGGCCCCGCCTCGCCAATGGTATAGGCCCGCACGACATGCCCGAAATGCGGCGCACAGGCATCGAGGTCATCCGACTTGGCCTGACCGCCAAGGATCCAGTGAATCCGCTCGAATGCAGCCAGTGCGGGCGCAGTCGAGTCCGGATTGGTCGCCTTGCTGTCGTTGACGAACGCCACACCGCCAAGCGACGCGACCAGTTCCATACGATGCGGCAGGCCCTTGAAGCTCGCCAGCCCGCGATCGATCATCGCCTCGCTCACGCCGAGCACCTGGCACGCCGCGATCGCAGCAAGCGCGTTCTGCGCATTGTGCGGTCCTTGCAGCGACGGCCAGCGCGACTGATCCATGCACACGCCCGGTGCGATCTTTGTCAGATACTCGCCCCGCGCCGACAGGTCGCGCGCAATCCCCGCCGAGGCTTCGTCGCCAATGCCGATGATCGCGGCACGATCGGCCGACTGCATCGCGAACAGCCGCGCCTTGGACGCGACATAGCCCGCAAACCCGTCATAGCGATCGAGATGGTCGGGAGTGATGTTGAGCAGGATCGCAACCTCGCAATCGAGACTGAGGGTCAGGTCGATCTGATAGCTCGACAGTTCGAGTACATAGACCCCGCCTTCGGGCAGCGGCTCTTCGCCGAGGATCGGCTTGCCGATATTGCCGCCGAGCCGCGCGGAAATGCCGGCGGTCTCGAGGATATGGTGGATCAGCGCCGTGGTGGTCGATTTGCCATTGGTGCCGGTAATGCCGACAACCTTGTGCGGCGGCAGATCGGCGCGCGCCTGGGCGAACAATTCGATGTCACCGATGATCGGCACACCTGCCACCCGCGCCTTCGCCGCGACGGGATGGCGGTTGATTGGGACGCCCGGCGATACGACCAGACCGTCGAAGCCGGCAAGGTCGATCACCTCGGGATCGGCGATCTCGACGCCGGATACGGCCGCCCGCGCCTCCGCCTTTGCGTCCCATGCCGTCACGTTCGCTCCGCTCGCGACCAGCGCGCGCACCGTCGCGATGCCGGAGCGTGCGAGCCCCAACACAGCGAAGCGTTTGCCGCGCCAGGCGGAGGTCGTGATCACCGAAGCTTCAGCGTCGACAGCCCGGCCAGCGCGAGCACCAGCGCAATGATCCAGAAGCGGATCACCACGGTGGGCTCGCTCCAGCCCAACTGCTCGAAATGATGATGGATCGGCGCCATCTTGAACACGCGTCGCCCAGTGCGCTTGTAGAAGAACACCTGGATGATAACGCTCAGCGCCTCGACCACGAACAGGCCGCCGATGATGCCGAGCACCAGTTCATGATGCGCGACAACCGCGATCGCCCCGAGTGCGCCGCCCAGAGCAAGGCTGCCGGTGTCACCCATGAACACCGCCGCGGGTGGCGCGTTGAACCATAGAAAGGCTAGTCCGCCGCCAACGATCGCGCCGCAGAAGATCGCCAGATCGCCCGCGCGCGGGACGTGCGGAATGCCGAGATAGGTGGCAAATTTGATGTTGCCGGCCAGATAGACGATGATCATGAACGCGACGGCGGCGATGATCACCGGCATGGTCGCGAGGCCATCGAGCCCGTCAGTCAAATTCACTGCATTGCCGAAGGCGACGATCGTGAACGCCGCGAAGGCGATATAGAAGTAGCCGAGATCGAGTGACACGCCGCTGAAGAACGGCACATAGAGATGCGTGCCATTCTCACCGATGATGATCCAGCTCGCGATACCGGCAATGGCGAATTCGCCGAGCAGGCGCATCCGGCTGGAGATGCCGGCGGCGCTCGCCTTCCGCACTTTGTCGTAATCGTCGAGGAAACCGATCGCACCGAAGCCGAGCGTGACGAACAGGCACGCCCAGACGAACGGGTTGGTCAGGTCCATCCACAACAGAATCGACAGCACCATCGAGGTCAGGATCATCAGCCCGCCCATCGTCGGCGTCCCGCGCTTGGCGAGATGCGTCTGCGGCCCGTCGCTGCGGATCGGCTGTCCCTTGCCCTGCCGGACACGCAGCCAGCCGATGAAGCGCGGCCCGATGACGAGACCGATCAGCAACGCCGTTGCCACCGCGCCACCGGAGCGGAACGACAGATAGCGGATAAGGTTGAGTGCCCCGGGGAAGCCCAGATACTCGGCGATGAAATAAAGCATTATGCTGTCCCGTTCGCGAGGCTGGCGACCAAGGCCGACAACCCCACTCCGTTCGATCCCTTGATGAGCACCGCGTCGCCCGGCGCCAATATTGTCATCAAGGTCGTACGGGCAGCAGCGGTGTCGGCCACATGGACGAATTGCACGCGTCCCTCAAGCGCGTTCGCGAGGGACACCATTTCCGGACCAACCAGTACGGCGTACGCCACGCCCGCTTCGTCGATCGGATCAGCCAGTGCGGCATGATAGGCGGCACTCGCCTCTCCGAGTTCGCGCATCTCGCCAAGCACCGCGATCTTGCGCTGCGCTGTCTCCGCACCCAGCACCGCCAGCGTCGCGCGCATTGACGACGGGTTGGCATTATAGCTCTCGTCGATCACCAGCGCCTCGCCCCCGGCAAGTTTTGCCATGAAGCGCGCGCCGCGCCCTTGCAGCCCGCCAAGTTCGGCCAGCGCCAGCCCGGCCAACGCCAGATCGCCGCCGACGGCCTCGACCGCCGCCAGCACGCCAAGGGCATTGGATACCCAGTGAAGACCGGGCTGCGACATGGTGAAGCTCAACTCGCGCGCGCCCAGCTGCGCGGTCACGAACGTTCCGCCCGCAGCGGTCCGCATCGTCTCGATCGCCCGCACATCGGCGCCGTCCTCGAGTCCGAAGGTCATGATCCGCTCGGCATAGGGCCGCGCCGCCGCCATCAACCGCTCGCGGTGCGGACTATCGAATGGAATGATTGCCGTGCCACCCGGCTGCAGTCCGGAGAAAATCTCGCCCTTGGCGTCGGCGATGGCGGATTCATCGGGAAAGAAGGCTGTGTGCGCCGGTGCAATCGCCGTCACGATGGCAACGTGAGGGCGCACCAGGGTGGTCAGATGCGCCAGCTCACCGGCATGGTTCATGCCCATCTCGAACACGCCGAAGCGCACATCGGCCGGCATCCGGGCGAGGCTCAGCGGCACGCCGGTATGATTGTTGTAGCTCTTGACCGAACGATGCGCAGCGCCGGGATTGCCCCGGTCGAGTGCCGCGAACAGCGCTTCCTTGGTGCTGGTTTTGCCGACCGACCCGGTCACGCCGATGATCTGCGCCTTGCTGCGCGCGCGAGATGCGGTGGCAAGCGCTTCCAGCGCGACCATCGTATCGGGGACGAGAACATGCGGGTGCGTCGTCGCTTGCGCGACGATCGCACCCGACGCTCCCCGCTCGGAGGCCTGATCGAGGAATTTATGGCCGTCGGTCGCTTCGCCCGACAACGCGATGAACAGATCGCCGGGGCCGACTTCGCGCGAATCGAAGGTGACGCCGGTCACGGTAAAGTCGATCGAAGCGACGCCACCGGTGGCAGCAGCGATCTCGGATGAGGTCCAGAGGTTCACGCCGCCATCTCCCGTGCGACGCTCACATCGTCGAACGGCAACACCATGTCGCCGACGATCTGGCCTTGCTCATGCCCCTTGCCTGCGATCAATACGATATCCTGCGGGCCGGCATCAGCGATCGCTACGCCGATCGCGTCGCGCCGCGACCCGATCTCGGTCGCGCCGGGCGCGCCCTGCATCACCATCGCGCGGATCGTCGCGGCACCTTCGGACCGCGGATTGTCATCGGTCACGATCACCTTGTCCGCCATCGCCGCAGCGATCGCACCCATCGCGGCGCGCTTGCCCTGATCACGGTCGCCGCCCGCACCGAACACCACGATCAGCCGTCCCGCCGCATGTGGCTTAAGCGCAGCGATCGCCGCTTCGAGCGCGTCCGGCGTGTGGGCGTAGTCGACATAGACCGGCGCCCCGGACCGCGCGATCACTGCGCGCTCGAGCCGGCCACGCACCGGCTGCAACCGCGACAGCGCCGCCAGCGTTGCCTTCACATCGCCACCGGTCGCGATCACCAGCCCAGCCGAGACCAGCGCATTGGCCACCTGATAAGCGCCGATCAGCGGCAGGTTGATCTTGTGGGTCTTGCCCTCCGCCTCGACCACCAACCCTTGCCCAAGCAGAGTCGGGTCGCGCGACACGAGCTTCAGCGCCTCGCCCTGCGTACCGACGCTGATGACGCGAATTCCGCGCGCTTGGGCAGCGTCGGCAACGCGCACTGAGCTCGAGTCGTCCGCCCAGATCACGGCGGCGCCACCGGCTTCCAGCACTTCAGTGAACAGCCTCAGCTTGGCGTCGAGATATGCCTCCATCGTGCCGTGATAATCGAGATGATCGCGGCTGAGATTGGTGAAGGCCGCCGCGCGCACCGGCAATCCCTCGGTGCGGTATTGCGACAAACCGTGGCTCGATGCCTCGAATGCGACATGGCTCACACCTTCTCGCGCCAGCCCTGCGACGTTGGACAGGAAGGTGACGATGTCGGGCGTGGTCAGTCCGGTCGAAACGCGGTCATCGGCGGTGGTCACGCCGAGCGTGCCAATCGACGCGGCGTGAAAGCCGGCCATGCGCCACAATTGCCGTACCATCTCGACGGTCGAAGTCTTGCCGTTGGTGCCGGTAACCGCAACCGTTGTTTCGGGGAACGGCGCGAAGAAGCGCGCGGCCAACTCGGCAAATTTGCGGCGCGGATTGGCGTCGGCGATATGCACTGCGCCCGTCACTTTCGCTTCGGGCCGCGCGACCACCGCGATCGCGCCCGAGGTCACCGCCGCGGGGATGAAATCCTCGCCATTGACCTTCGCGCCCTCGAACGCGCCGAAGATCGTCCCGGTCGCCACCTTGCGGTGATCGATCGCAAAGCCACTGACCGTGTCGGTCTCGCCGCCACCAGTCAGCGCGCCGAGTTTCATTCCGGATCCCCCGAATCGCCGCCGGGAGCATGCCAGAGCAACGGCATCAGATCGGACACATCGATATCGCGACCATTGTCTGGCATCACGCCGAGCATCGAGCCGGTGCGCGAGATGACCTTGCTCACCACCGGTGCGGCAGTGAAGGCAGCGGTGGTCAGGCCGAAGGACTGTGCATTGCCGATCGGTGAGTCGAGCATCGCCACCACGACATAGCGCGGTGCATCCATCGGGAAAGCCGCCGCGAAGGTCGAAACATTGGCTTTCTTCGAATAGCCGCCCGCGCCTGCCACTTCAGCGGTGCCGGTCTTGCCACCAACGCGGTAGCCCGGTGCTTCACCCTTGCGACCAGTGCCCTGCGTCACGATCAGCCGCAGCAATTGCCGCATCCGCGCGCTGGTCGCCTCGGACAGCACACGACGGCCCGTCGGCGCCTTGCCCGGCGCGACGCGGATCAAAGTGGTCGGACGCCAGATGCCGCCATTGACCAGCGTCGCATAGGCATTGGCCAGATGCAGCGGCGTAACCGCGATGCCATGGCCATAGCCAGTCGTCATCACAGTGGTCCGCGCCCAATATTTCGGCCAGATCGGCTTCTGCTTTTCGAGGATCTCGATGTCCGGCTTGGCGTCGAAGCCCATTTTGGCGAACATCCCCGCGAGCCGGTCCTTGCCGATTTCATCGGCGATCCGAGCGGTAACGATGTTCGACGAATGGATCAGCGTCTCGGGCACATTGAGGAAGCGCCGCTGCGCGTGATCGTCATGAATGGTGAACCCGCCGACATGCAGCGGCTGAGTTGCATCATAGCGCTTCGCCATCGACGTGACGACGCCGCTCTCGATTGCCGCCGCCATGGTGATGGGTTTGAAGGTCGACCCCAGCTCGTACACGCTCTGCGTCACATTGTTGCGCAGCGAATCGCGATTGGCCGCACCGACCTTGTTCGGGTTGAACACCGGCAGCGACACCATCGAGATGATTTCGCCAGTATGCACGTCGAGCACCACGCCGGTCGCGCCCCTGGCCTGGAACGCGGTCATCGCCGCGCCCAGTTCGCTCTCCATCGCCGCCTGCACGCGATAGTCGATCGACAGTGCCAGCGGCGTGCCGCGCTGCACCGGATCGGTCAGCCGTTCCTCGAAGGCGCGCTCGATCCCGCCCTGCCCTTCGATGATCCGCTTGTCGTTGCGGTTTTGGCCAAGAAAGCCGAGCACATGCGCGGCCAAAGTCGTCTGCGGGTAAAGCCGCTCGGCTTCCTTGTCGAACACCAGCGCCGGCTCGCCCAGCGCATGGACCTGCTCGACCAGCGACGGCGATGCATGATGTTCGAGAAAGGTGAAGTTCACCTCCATCGTCAGCCGCTGATAGAACCAGCCCGCGTCATGCGTCGGCATCAGCTCGGCGAGACGCGCGGAAAGCTCACGCTTGTCACCAAGCAACTTGCCAGGATGAACGCCGATTGCCCACGCCTCGATCGTGCGCGCCAGCGGTTCGCCGTTGCGATCGACGATATCGCCGCGCGCCCAGGCCGGCCCGATCTGCGCAAGACGTGGTGTGGATGCTTCGGCGAACAGGCCGAAAATGGCCAAACGGATCAGGATCACCGCGATCGCCGCGGTGAACAACAACATCAGGATCATCAGGCGCATATGCGCCGTCGCGACCAGCGCATGGCGCTGGCCGGTCAGGCGCCGTTGCGGCAAAGGTCGGGCGACAAGAACGCTCACCGCAACCGCTGCTCCCGCGACGCAGCACTGGCCAGATCACCCAGCATCGAATCGCTGAGCAACTGTCGATCGAGCATTGCCACGGTCTGCGGCTTCACGCGTTTGATCGGCATGGCCCGGACTTGAGCGACCGCGTTCGACAGGCGCGGCGCGGCGCTTGCCGTCACGACAGCGTTAGTCGCGACAATCTTGGTCGTGACTGCATTGGCATTATGCGCGGCAACCGTGGTTTCAGACGTCAGGACCGCAGGCGTAATCGTCTCGGCGCGCGATGGGACGATCGACGCCATCTGCACCTGCGCCTCGTCCGCCGCGGGACGGGTGAAATCGACCTGCGCCAGCGCCGCCTCATTGGGCATGAACTGCATCGACACCGGCGCGCCGAGCCGTAGCGTATCGCCGTTCCATTTTTCGAGTTGCGCGATATTGGCGCGCGTCTCGAACTCGGTCTCAAGCGCGCGGATATCGCGCTGCGCCTGGTTGATCTCGCTTACGGTCCGGTCAAGCTTCTTGCGTTCGGCCGCGACCTGCAAGGGGACCAGAAGGAACCCCAGGGTCACGGCAACGCTGCCGAGAAACCAGCCAAGACCTTTCCATGCAACTGCCAGCATCGTTACGCTCCTTTACTCGACTCGACGTTCGGCCAGGCAGCGGCGGAGGTCCGCCGCGCCGTCCGCAAAGTTGCCGAGCGCGCCCGCGGGTTGCGCGCGATCTCGGCCTCGCCGGCGCGCACCGCGCGGCCGACGGCTTCAAAACTCGGGGCCGCCTTGGCCTGCACTTCCGGCAAATGGCGGGAGCCCGAGGGCATTGATCCGCTGCGCTCGCGCAGGAAGCGCTTGACCAGCCGGTCCTCGCCGGAATGGAAAGTGATGACGGCCAGCGTCCCGCCCGGCTTCAGCACGCGCTCTGCCGCCGCCAGCCCGTCGGCCAGCTCGCCCAGCTCACGATTCACCTCGATGCGCAGCGCCTGGAAGGTCCGCGTCGCCGGATCCTTCTTGTCATGCGGCTTGTAGCCAAGCGCGCGGCGCACGACGTGCGCCAGCTCGCCCGTGCGCGTGATCGGTCGCGCCGCGACGATGGCACGCGCAACACGGCGCGCGCGTGGTTCGTCGCCATAATCGTGCAGCACATCGGCGATTTCGCTTTCGTCAGCAGTGTTGACGAAATCCGCCGCGCTTGCGCCTTCCTGGCTCATCCGCATGTCGAGCGGTCCGTCCATCTGGAACGAGAAGCCGCGCTCCGCCTGGTCGAGCTGCATCGACGACACGCCGATATCCATCGTCACGCCATCGACTGGCATCGCCTCGCGCGCGGCAAGTTCGGCCTCCATCGCGGAGAAGGTCGCCGGCACCAGCGTTAGAGCGCCCGCCGCCTCCGCCTCCAGTGCACGCCCCGCCGTGATCGCATCGGGATCGCGGTCGAAGCCATAGACGGACGCCCCGGCCGCCAGCATCGCGCGGGTATAACCACCCGCACCGAAGGTCGCATCGACATGGCGTTCACCGGGGGCAATGGCGAGCGCGTCGATGACTTCGGAGAGCAGGACGGGGACATGCGGCGCATCGGGGGCGGTCACAGCACGATCCCCTTCTGCTTGCAGTGAAAGCGAACGCACGACTTCATCACCTCGGCAACATTGGATTCGAGCAAGGTCTTGGGGTCCCAGATCTCGAAGCAATCGAACGTGCCGTAAAAAAAGGCGTTGGTGTCGATATTGGCGTGGAACTTGGGGAAGGCAGGCATGATGAAACGGCCGCTGCCGTCGAACGGCACCGGCTCACCCTGCGAGGCTTCACGGCGGAAATTGGGGTTATGCGCGCCGTGTTCAGCCATGTAGGCGGCCTCGCGCAGGGCGGCGCGATCCTTCAGAACGGTGCGATAACCCTCATCATAGGCGATCAGGCAGGGGCTGCTTTCGTGCACGCCGATGATGACGGTGCCGCCGTCCTTGCCATCAGCCCTGGGGCTGTTGGCGGCAAGCGCCGCCCGAAGCGACGAGGGGATCGCGACCCGGCACTTGTCATCGACAAGCCCGATACCGTCCCCTTGATAGTCGATCCGATCCACCAAAGCCTACCCCATATGAGGCAGACACAAACCTTCTTTCCGCGAAACCGACGTTAGCCGGTCCCGTGGCCCTGTCTCGCGCAGGCGAAAGAGTATGCCCCTCTAAGAAAAGAAGGTTACTTTGGGTGAGCCGGGGATTCAAGGGGAATTCGCGGGAAAACCGGGGGAATAGGCTATCCAGGCGGGATTTTGAGCGATTTTTCCTTAACCATAACCGTCTGTTCTCTCTGTGTTCGCGCACGGCGAGCCATCGAATCGGATTTTCTCTGGCCGCACCCGGCGCTGAGCCATGATTTCCCCGAAATACCCGGCGCGATCCCGCCCCGACCAAACCGGTTCCCGATCCTCCCCGAACTCATTGCCGTCGAAACGCTCATTGCTTGCCGGCAGACTTGCTTGCCGTCGCATTGGCGATCTCGGCGACATTGACCTCTTCGGTCGCGGTGCTCGGGGTCAGGCCCAGATCGGCCAGCGGTTCGCTGCCGTCGCCGACGCCCGCTGCTTCATTGTCGATGGTCAGATTGGCCACCACATCGGGATTGGCCCCGCCCAGCACGGCGCGCTCACGGCTCGCGGTGCTGAAGATCGCGGCGGCAAGCCCGATCAGCAGCAGAACGGCGGCAAGGCCGATCATGCCGACCTTCACGCGCTGCGTCGTTTGTCCTGGTTCTTGTGCGGCCATTTTCATTCTTTATTGGCCAAAACTATCGCATTGGCATCGCCTTGTCGATGCCAGGGCTCAATCCGCCGCGAGCCAAGGCAGGACCGGCAGGCCTTTCGATCTCAGCCATTCGGCATTGTAGAGTGTCGACAAATAGCGGAATCCGGTGTCGCACAGGATCGTCACGATGCGCTTGCCCGGCCCGAGTTGCTTCGCCAGCAGCACGGCACCGGCGACATTGATCCCCGACGACAGGCCAAGGCACAACCCCTCTTCGGCGAGCAGCCGGCGGACCCATTCCATCCCTTCCGCATCGGAAATGCGGAACTGGGTATCGACCGGCGCGCCTTCCAAATTGGCGGTGATCCGCCCCTGCCCGATCCCTTCAGCGACCGAAGACCCTTCGGACCGAAGCTCGCCATGCGCATAATAATCGTACAGCGACGCACCATGCGGGTCGCTCAGCGCAATGCACACCTTCTCATCCTTGGCCTTCAGCCCCAGCCCGACCCCGGCCAGCGTCCCGCCGGTCCCGGCTGCGCAGGTGAAACCGTCGATCCGGCCGTCCATCTGCGTCCAGATCTCCTCCGCCGTCCCGACGATATGCGCGCGGCGGTTGGCGATATTGTCGAACTGATTGGCCCAGATCGCATTGGGCGTTTCCTCCGCGATACGCCGGCTGGTGTGCACGAAATGCGCCGGGTTCGAATAAGGCGCGGCCGGCACCAACACCAATTCGGCGCCAAGCGCGCGCAAGGTGTCCATCTTCTCGCGGCTTTGCGTCTCGGGCATGACGATGATCGTCTTATAGCCCTTGGCATTGGCGACCAGCGCCAGCCCGATCCCGGTATTGCCCGCCGTCCCCTCGACGATCGTCCCGCCGGGCTGGATCAGCCCGCGCGCCTCGGCGTCCTCGACGATATAGAGCGCGGCACGATCCTTCACCGACGCGCCCGGATTGGCGAATTCGCACTTGCCGAAAATATCGCTGCCACTGGCCTCGCTCGGACCGTTGAGCCGAACGAGCGGGGTATTGCCGATAAGCGCGAGCGTATTGGGGACGATGGTCATGCGGCTAGATAGGGGCGACCATGGCCGATCGGCAAGCGCAGTGCTGCTAGGATCGTTGCAAGGGAAACCATCTCGGTCCTGCCCGAACCACGACGCTCCCTACAGAACGCCCTACCCTCCTGAGATCCCGTCTGGTCAAGCATGAAGGCTTGTCGATAGGATGCCAGGGATGAACGATGATCCGATCCAGTCCTTGCAAGCCACATTATCCCGCCGCGACCGGCCAGAAGCTGTCGCAGCCCTGATCCTTCCCTCCATTGCGTCGGATGAGCACACCGTCCTCGCCGATTTACGCAGGGTGATCGATGGATCGGTCGTCCGTCGCTACGGCTGGTCCTCGATGACCAACGTCTTTCGCGCGCCCGATCCGATGGATCGTCAGATCGCAAAAGCACGCGAACTGGCCGGGCTTTTCCTGGACGGCAAGTTGCCGCAATCCAACGACGCCGATGCACTGGATGCGTTTATCGCTGCCTTCAATGCGATGATCGGCAAGACACCGGGTCTGCGAAGCTTCAAGAATGATCGCCGCAACCGACAGGCTCGAGCCGAGGTCGATCTTACTCTCTCACGCCGTCGATACGGCAAGCTGTTCCGCATTGCGGCCCGGCTGGAACGACGTCTGGCGGCGTTGCGACGTGAAGAGGACCGGCACCGTCTGGTGCTGGTGGGCAAAGCGGCACTCGCGCCCGATCTGGTTGCCGACGATTTCGTCGGACATGTGCCGACCGCGGCGTTTGTCGCCTACTACACCGCACGGATGAAGCTGCGCAGCGAGTTCACCATCGCCGGTCAGCAACGCCCGTTCGACCACCTCGCTGCGGCACTGCTCAAACGCTGCGCCTCGGATCCGGAAACCCGCTGGTATGCGATCGCCCATGTGTTTCCGCGCGAAGATGTGCTCGCTCATTTGTCCGATCGGGAAAAGGGTCAGCTGCTTGGTCGCTGGTTCGACATTCTGAACGAGATTGCTGACCGCCTGGAGGCCGCGCATCACAAGACCGACATCGATCTCGATACGATGATCGTTAAACGCGGGAACGATTCTTCGACATGGAACCTGCTTGCGGGCGCCTGGAACCGCGCGCGAGATCACTGGCTGGCGCTGATTGTCGCGCTGAATCTGGATGATCTGTTTGACACGATGCTGCCTGGCAAAGTGATGCGGTTGATGGCGGCCGACGTCGCCTATTGGCATCGGAGTACAGGCGGCGGCATTCATCCCGATACCCAGGTCTGGCAGGCACTCCCCAAACCATGGGACGTCCTGCGCGGCGAGGCGATATGCACCCGCGACACGATCGAAACGGTCTGCAAGCGCCATGATGTCGATGCCGGCAAGAATGGCTGGACCGCACCGCGCCAACGTCGCACAGCAGCTGTATCGAAGCCGACACCCGAACTCGTCCACGGCGTGACGGTCAACAACCCTTATTTCGCGTCGATATTACGCGAAGCCCGCGCCTTCAGCGGCAAACAGCCGCGCCCGGGGGTTATCAAGCGGCTCATCGGCGATTGACAGCGCATGGCGCCCGGCGACAAAGTGTCACGCCGCCCGATAGCTCAGTGGCAGAGCGGTCGGCTCTTCACCCGACTGGACGCTGGTTCGAGCCCAGCTCGGGCGGCACTTCTGACGAGCGTCACCGAATAAGCCTCGAGGTCTCTCCACGCTGATTGACAATATGTCGCCAGGAACCGCACAGGCCTTATGTCGCCCGGTAGCTCAATGGCAGAGCGGTCGGCTCTGGTCCGACTGGACGCTGGTTCGAGCCCAGCCCGGGCGGCACTTCCTATCGGAACTCAGGCAATCCCCGCCGCGCGCAAATGCGGCCCGAGCCTGCCGCTCAGCCACAGGAAATACATCCGGTAATCGCTGTACAGCGACCAGAGCGGATAGGTGAAGGTCGCTGGCCGGTTCTTCTCGACCGTGAAATGCGCGACCCACGCAAAACCATAGCCGGCAATCGGCACCAGCAGCCACCACCACCCGCCCTTCAGCAGCGCGACGGCGAGAAACACAAAGGTTAGCGTGGTGCCGATATAATGCAGCTGCCGCGTTTCCATCTTGCCATGCTCGCGCAGGTAGAAAGGCCAGAAATCGGCATAGCGTGTGATCTTGTCAGCCATCGCCCGAAGCTAGCTCAGCTGTACCACGATGCAATCCCCAACAACCAAATCCAACGGCGCAAATTCAAACACCCCCTCATGTGATATGAAATCACTTGCCAGCCCAAAAACTCCGTGTCACAAATCAGGCCGAAATAAGGCTCAATTGTGGCGAGAGGATTTAGGGATGCTCTACAAGTCGCTTGTGTCGGTCGCGGTCTGCGCGATCATGGTGTCGGGTTGCTCCAAGCCCGGACAGCAATCCAACCAACCCTATCAAGACGTCTCGATGGCGGATGCTTCGGAACCGGGCGCCGTTGCCGCGACGGACGAAAACCGCGAAAAATATAAGGCCAATGAGATCTCACCCGTCCGCATGGTGGCCGACGCCCCCGTCTCGACCTTTGCGGTCGATGTCGACACCGGCGCCTATGCCAATGTCCGCCGCTTCCTGACGCAGGGCCAGTTGCCGCCAAAGGATGCGGTGCGGACCGAGGAGCTGGTCAATTATTTCCGCTATGATTACCCCCTGCCGACCGATCGGGCGCAGCCGTTCAGCGTCACCACCGACGTCGCGCAGACGCCGTGGAATTCGGACACTCGCCTGCTGCGCATCGGCCTGCGCGGTTACGATCTCAGCTATGCGCGACGCCCGGCCGCCAATCTCGTCTTCCTGATCGACGTGTCGGGATCGATGGAGGATGCCGACAAGCTGCCGCTGGTGAAGACCGCGCTCTCGATGCTTGCCGACAATCTCCAGCCGCAGGACAAGGTCGGCATCGTCGTCTATGCCGGTGCCGCCGGCGTGGTGCTCGACCCGACCAGCGACCCGTCCGAGATCAAGGCCGCGCTCAACCAGCTGAGCGCGGGCGGATCGACCGCCGGCGGCGAAGGCATCGAGCTCGCTTACGCCACCGCGCGCGCCAATTTCGTGAAGGACGGCGTCAACCGCATCATCATCGCCACCGATGGCGACTTCAATGTCGGCGTCACCGACCAGAAACAGCTCGAGGAGCTGATCACCAGCAACCGCGACGACGGCATCACGCTGACCACGCTCGGTTTCGGCCAGGGCAATTTCAACGATGCACTGATGGAATCGATGGCCGATCTCGGCAACGGCAATTACGCCTATATCGACAGTGCGATGGAGGCGAAGAAAGTCCTGTCGGAGGAATTGGCGTCGACCCTGTTCACCATCGCCAAGGATGTGAAGATCCAGGTCGAGTTCAACCCCGCCTATATCAGCCAGTACCGCCTGATCGGGTACGAGAACCGCGCGCTCGCCGAACAGGATTTCGACAATGACCGGGTCGATGCCGGGGAGATCGGCGCGGGGCATCAGGTCACCGCCCTGTACGAAGTGGTGCCGGCCGGATCGAAGGGCTGGTCGTCGGAGCGGCGCTATGCCGACAATAAGCGCGTCGCGAACGGCAAGCAGGATGGCGAACTGGCCTTTGTCCGGCTGCGCTACAAATTGCCCGATGGCGATACGTCGCGGCTGATCGAGCGCCCGGTCGCGGCAACCCTGCTGGCGGATGCCCCCGCTCCGCGCGGTGACATGGCCTTTGTCACAGCGGTCGCGGCTTTCGGACAGAAACTGCGCGGCGACACGCGGCTCGGCGAGACCAGCTTCGCCGATATCCGCCGCCTCGCCGGCAATCCGGACGGCTATTGGCGGCAGGAATTCGTCAAGCTGACCGAACTGGCGGAGACGAAGGCACCAATCAAGACCGCGCAACTGGTCGATTGAGATCGGATCCGGCGGGCTTATCGCCCGCCGGATTCCTGTCCGCTCAATCACAATAACCCGCATCGCGAATCAATCACAATAACCCGCATCGCGAATATCGGCGACCAGTCCGGGCCGGGTCGGCGCCCAGCCAAGCAGCGCCCGGGTTGCCGCACTCGACGCGGCCACGTCCATTCCGGCGAACATGGCGAACCAGCCGAAATGCGCCGCTGCCTCTTCAGGCGATCTGGCGACAACCGGCAGCTTCAGGCCGCGGCCGATCGCTTCGGCGATCTCCTTAAACGGCACGCCCTCTTCGGCAACGGCATGATAGCGGCCGGCGGTAGCACCCTGCTCAAGCGCGAGGCGGTAGACGCGAGCCGCATCGAAGCGGTGCACGGCGGGCCAGTGATTCAGCCCGTCGCCGATATAGGCGGCCGCGCCCTGCTCGCGTGCGATGTTGACCAGCGTCGGGACAAAGCCATGATCGCCGTCGCCATGGACCGACGGCGGAAGCCGCACCACCGACACGCGGACACCGCGTGCCGCGAGTTCAGCAGCCGCCGTTTCCGACGCGCGGGGATAGGTGGCGGAGACTGGCGGCGCCGCATCCTCTTCAGTGGCAAGCCGGCCCGGCGCGATATGCGCGAACCCGCTGGTGACAAGCAGGGGACGATCGGATCCTTCCAGCGCCGCGCCAAGCGTCTCGATCGCGCGCCGGTCGGCAGCGGAATTCTCCGCGAATTTCGAAAAGTCGTGGTTGAAGGCGGTATGGATCACGCCGTCCGCCGCAGCCGCACCGCTGCGTAGGGCATCGAGATCGTCAAGCGCCCCGCGCTGGACCCGAGCGCCGGCCGCGACCAGCGCGGCGGCCCCTGCATCGCTGCGGGCCAGGCCGGTGACCTCATGGCCCGCCTCGATCAATTCCTGAACCACGGCGGAGCCGACCCATCCGGTCGCGCCGGTGACGAAAACACGCATCTGATTTTTCCTTCGCTGTTTGGCGATCGGACCCTGTCTCCAGCGGTCCGGATCGATCAGGCAGATAGGAACTAGGCTGAGTACGATCTATGCGATAACGTTCGCATTATCTTTGCAATCGTTCAGGACGATCGATGGACCCGCTTTCCGACATCTTGTCGCTGCTCAAACCGCGCAGCTATGGCTGTGGCGGCTTCGACATGGGCGACGTCGCCATCCACTTCCCCCGGCATGAGGGCATCAAATGCTACGCCGTCATCTCCGGCCAGGCCTGGCTCCTGATGGATGGCGTGCCGGACCCGGTGCACCTGAAAACCGGTGACTGTTTCGTATTGCCGCGTGGACTCCCTTTCTGCCTGACCAGTGACCCGGCGCTGCCCCCGGTCGATTATCGCACCGCCATCGCCAACCGCCCGGCCGGCACGGTGGCGTCGATCAATGGCGGCGGGAAATGCCTGATTGTCGGCGGGCATTTCGCGCTTGATGGCCGGCATGCCGGCATCTTGCTCGGCGTCCTCTCTCCCATAGTTCATCTTGGCGTTGAATCGGACAAGGCGACTTTGCGCTGGTCGCTCGACCGGATGATGCAGGAATTGCGCGAGCCGCAGCCCGGTGGGCTGCTGGTGATCGAACATCTCGCGCAGATGGTGCTGGTCCAGGCGCTGCGGCTGCACATGGCGGCCGGCCAGGCCGGCAATGTCGGGTGGCTCTTTGCCCTGGCGGACAAGCAGATCGGCCCGACGATCGGCGCCATGCATGCCGACCCCGCGCTGCGCTGGACATTGCAGTCGCTGGCGGAGCGTGCGGCGATGTCACGCACCAGTTTCGCGCTCAGGTTCAAAGCGACAGTCGGCATGCCGCCGATGGAATATCTCACCCGCTGGCGCATGATGGTCGCCAGCGACCGGCTGGCGAATTCCCGCGATCCCATTTCCGCCATCGCCCGGTCGCTCGGCTATGAGTCCGAAAGCGCGTTCAGCACAGCGTTCAAACGAGTCATGGACTGCTCGCCGCGACAATATGGCCGTGGCCAGACGGTGCCGGCATTCACCCCCGTACAGCGCGAGACGGCGCGCGCGCCTGCTATGGCTTCTGGCTAGGAATCTCGATCATCGTCCATTGCGGATGGCCGTCAGGCGTCAGCACGATATCGGGCTGCATGACCGGATCGTCGCCGGTCTCGACCCAGCCGGCGCCAAGGCAATGGCCGCAGCTTGCCCGCTTGCAGCGGAAGCTGACCAGATCGATCTCAATATTCCATTGCCCATGCCCCTTGCACACCGGGCAGCGCGCATCGAGCGCGCCATTGCGTGGCTGAAGCGGCACGATATCAAAGGCATGCGGACTATCCGGACCCGCACAAAGAATGACATCACTGGGATGAGGCATGACGATACTCTTCTGGAATGCCGTGTAACGTGCCGGACTGATTTAGGGTCCAGACCCTAGGGTGCTCGGACCATCCCGGCCAGTATGCGCAGCATTGGTTGTAAATCCCATCGACGCCGCCCCGGCGCGGTCGTAAACCCCCGCCATGACCACATCGCTCTACGATCTCACCGTGCCCGTTTTCGATCGCGCACTGAAGTCCCTGGCCGGCGTCCTGACCAAGGGTGAAGCGTTCGCCACCGAAAAGGGCATCGACCCGGCGGTGCTGCTCACGGCCCGGCTTGCCCCCGACATGGCGCCGCTCACGGCACAGGTTCAGCGCGTCACGGATTCGGTGAAGGGCGTGCTGACCCGTGTCGGCGGGATCGAGAATGTCGTGTTCGAGGATAACGAAACCAGCTTCACCGAACTCCAGGCGCGTATCGCCCGGGCTCGCGCGCTGCTCGCCGACACGCCGCGCGAGGCGCTCGACGGCAAGGAGACGGCCGAGGTCATTTTCTCGACCCCGAACCGCACGCTCACTTTTACCGGGCAAAGCTATGTGCTGAGCTTCGCGCTGCCCAACATCTATTTCCACGTCACCACCGCCTATGCGATCCTGCGCCACAATGGCGTCCAGATCGGCAAGCTCGATTATCTCGGCGCCGCTTGATCGTTCGCGGCATCGCCCCGACTCCGCCCGCTATGCTGGCGCCGGAATGACCTTCATGCGACTTCGCGTCGGGCGGGTGTTCGCTGTTTTCGCAGCGCTCACCTTACTTACCGGCTGTGCGATCCCGTCGATCCCGACATTCAGTCAGTCGAGATTGAAGGCGATCAAAGCCGAATCCCAACTCCTGATGGCCACTCATCCGATTGAGCCGTCGAAGGGCTGGGCAGACATACCCAAAAACCAGTGGCCGCCTGTTATCGCCAGCCTTCAGCCGTTTGACGTGACCGTCTACAAATGGGGGGTCAATATCGGGATAAAGCCATATTTTGACGGTGGCTGGGGGTATCACATCGGTCGAAGCAAGCAGGAGCTGCCCATGCCCCCCGGCTGTTATTGGGAGCTGAGCCTAGGCGTCTTCTGGCATGGCCCCTGCTGACTAAAGCATCGCTTTTTGGGCAAAGCGAAAATAATGCGGAAGGCATGTCGAATTCGGGTGAAGCCGAGCGACAAGGGGCACTGACAACAGCAATGAAGGAGCCCGATCATGCGCTATGCCTGCCTCATCTATTATCACCCCAAGACACTGTTCGGCGGCTCGGACGAAGCCAACCAGGCGCTGTCCGAATGCCAGCATCATGACGAGGTGCTGCGCGACAGCGGGCATTTCGTCACTGCAGAAGCGCTGGTCTTCCCCGAAGAAGCGATCACCGTCAGGGTTCGTGACGGCAAGGTCTCGACGACAGACGGCCCGTTCATGGAAACCAAGGAAGTGCTTGGCGGCATCGTCGTGATCGACGCGGCCGACATGAACGAAGCGGTACGCGTCGCCAGCGGCCATCCGTTGGCCCGGATCGGATCGGTCGAGGTCCGGCCAGTGGTCGATTTCAGCCAGCCCCGGCCGGAACTCTGAGTCCGGCCCATACAATGACGATCGACGCACGCGCCGCGGTCGAGGCGGCCTATCGCACTGAAAAGCGGCGCGTGCTCGCGACCCTGATCCGCCTGCTCGGCGGGTTCGAGGCGGCGGAGGAAGCGCTTCACGACGCCTTCACCGCGGCGTCGGACCGCTGGCCGCGCGAGGGCGTGCCGGCCAATCCCTATGCCTGGCTGGTGTCGGCCGGGCGCTTCAAGACGATCGATCGCTGGCGCCGCCAGGCGCGGCTGGCCGGTGCGCTGCCCGATCTTGCCCTCATCACCGACCCGCTGGTCGATCCGGTCGTGCCGGAGAGCGTGCAGGACGACGAATTGCGGCTGATCTTGATTTGCTGCCATCCCGCCCTTGCGCCCGATGCGCGCATCGCGCTCACCCTGCGCGAGGTCGGCGGGCTGACCACTGAGGAGATCGCCCGCGCCTATCTCTCGCCGACCCCGACCATTGCGCAGCGCATCGTCCGCGCCAAGGCGAAGATCCGCGATGAGGCGATCCCCTATGAAGTCCCGCCACCGGCCGAGTTTCCCGCCCGGCTCGATAGCGTGTTGCGCGCGATCTATCTGATCTTCAACGAAGGCTATGCCGCGACCAGCGGCCCGAGCCTGACCCGGACCGATCTCAGCACCGAAGCGATCCGGCTCGGCCGGCTGGTGGTCGAGTTGCTCGAGGACAGCGAAGCGACAGGCTTGCTGGCCCTGATGCTGTTGCATGAGGCGCGGCGCACCACGCGCGTCGATGCCGCCGGCGATCTCGTCCTGCTCGAGCATCAGGACCGGGCGCAATGGGATCACGCGCGCATCGCCGAAGCCACCGCACTGATCGATCGCGCCATGGCCGCGCGGCGCATCGGCCCCTATCTCCTCCAGGCGGCAATCGCGGCGCTGCATGCCTATGCGCCGGACAGTGCAGCGACCGACTGGCCGCAGATCGCCGCGCTCTACGCCACGCTGCTGCGCATCGATCCCTCGCCGGTCGTGGCGCTCAACCATGCGGTCGCGCTCGGCATGCGCGACGGACCAGAGGCGGGGCTCACCGCAATCGATACCGTGCTCGGCCAGGGCAATCTCGGCCGCTATCACCTCGCCCATGCCGCGAAGGCTGACATGCTGCGCCGGCTCGATCGCGGAGAGGCTGCGCGTGCGTCCTATCAGACCGCCCTCGAACTGACCCAGCAACCGGCGGAGCGCCGGTTCCTCCTCTCGCGCCTCGCCCAACTGGCAGCGGCCCGATGACCATCAAGCGCAGCTTCCCGCCCGTCACCGATGCCCGGACCCGGCTGCTGATCCTCGGCAGCCTGCCCGGCGACCGCTCGCTCGCCGAGGCGCGCTATTATGCGCATCCGCAGAACCAGTTCTGGCCGCTGATCTCGGCGGTGATCGGTGCCGACCTGACCCGGCTCGACTATGACCAGCGCCTCGCTGCGCTGCGCGATACCCGGGTCGGCCTGTGGGATGTCGTCGCCAGCGCGCGGCGCAATGGCAGCATGGATGCGGCGATCATCGATCCCATCGCCAATGATCTCGCCGCACTGGTCCGCACCCTGCCCGATCTCCGCGCGATCGGCTTCAATGGCGCCACCGCCCATCGCCACGGGTTGAAGCAACTCGGCGCGCTGGCAGCGGACATCGCACTGGTCGCACTGCCCTCAAGCAGCGCGCTGCACACGATCGGCCTGGCCGCCAAACTGCCGGCCTGGACGGCGTTGCGCGAGTATCTGCGCCAGGGCTGACGCCTGCGCCTATGTTGGCGGCGCTGTGGCCATCCCCTGTTCAACATCAAGAAAGAGCGTGCCGGCATCGGCCCGGCAAGGAGGAGATGCCAGATCCTTTGTGATGGTTGAATCGCCATCGGTGACCGGGCCGCGGGGCAGGACCGGGACTGGCGGCGGGAGATATGGGACACCGGTGGTTGCATATCTCGGGCGGTCGTCGCGGTGAGATATGGGACACCGGTCATCGCATATCTCGGACGGCGGCCGTGGCGAGATATGGGACACCGGTCATCGCATATCTCGGGCGGCCGCCGTGGCGAGATATGGGACACTGGTCATCGTATATCTCGAGCGGCGGCCATGGCGAGATATGGGACACTGGTCATCGCATAACTCAGGCCGCCGCCGTGGCGAGAGGGTTGAGATATAGGACACCGGAATGTCCCATATCTCCCTTCCCGCCATCTCAATGGCACGTGATATAATATAATTATATCAGATAGTTAACTAGAATTTCCCTGGATAGACGTCTTAGTCATCTCCGCGAAGTCGGGATGACCAAGGAAGTTCAATCACGCTGAAGTTTGTCGCTCGGGGATATCGCGCGCAACGCCAACCCGGCGTCCCGGCATTCAATCCTTATGGAAGAACAGCTCGGAAATGCTTTCCGCGATCCGGGCCGGACGCAGCGTCTTGGCGTCGAGGCAGCACCAGCTCGACTGAACTTCAGCGAGCACTTCCTCGCCGCGCTTGATGATCGTCTGGTAGAAGGCCCGCGCGCCCTGCACCTTTTCGAGCAGGACGGTGGCGATCACCTCATCATTGAGGAAGGTCGGCCTGCGGTAGGTAATCTCGTGCTTCAGCGCGACCCACAGATGCGCCGTCACCGCCTCGGCCGGCGCGAAGCGCTGCCAGTGATTGACCACCGCGTCCTGCACCCATTTCAGGTAGGACGCGTTGTTCACATGTCCCATAAAGTCGATATCCGCCGGATCGATGCCGACGCTGTACTGATGGGGGATCGCGGTGCTCACCGACCCTATATAGGGACGAAAGCGTATCAACGCGATTAATATCGCGGCACGCCGCGTAAATTATCCGACGTTACGGCATTCTGTCCTATATCCGGATGTTCTGCTATTGTTCCGAGTCGTGCCCACCGACTCGCTCATTTTGCCCCCGCGGCCGCTGCGCTGGCTGTTCCTCGACCTGAACAGCTATTTCGCCAGCGTCGAACAGCAATTGAACCCGGCGCTGCGCGGCAAGCCGATCCTGGTCGCGCCGGTCGACAGCGATACGACCGTGGCGATCGCCGCGAGCGTCGAGGCGAAACGCTATGGCATCAAGACCGGCACCCCCGTCTGGGAGGCGAAGCGGCTGTGCCGCGACCTGATCGTCACGCCGGCGCGGCACGAGAAATATGTCGAATATCACGACGCGATCGTCGCCGAGATATGGAAGCATATCCCGGTCACCAAAGTCTGCTCGATCGACGAGGTCGCGTGCCGGTTGCTCGACAATGAGAATGGCCGCGACGCCGCGATCGCCCTCGCCCACCGCATCAAGGCCGGGATCCGCGCCAATATCGGCGAGTGCATGACCAGCTCTGTGGGCATCGCGCCCAACCGCCTGCTCGCCAAGCTCGCCTCCGACATGCAGAAACCCGACGGGCTGGTCATCCTCGATGCCGAGACCCTGCCCGAGCGGCTCTATGATCTCGCCCTGCGCGACATTGCCGGGATCGGCGCGAAGATGGAGCGGCGGCTGGCGCAGGACGGCATCAATGATATCCGCCAGCTGTGCGAACGCCGGCCACGCGATGCCGGCACGGCATGGGGCGGCACTAATGGCGACCGGCTGTGGTATCTGCTTCACGGCGTCGACCTGCCCGAAAAAGCAACGCAGAGCCGCTCGATCGGCCACAGCCATGTCCTGTCGCCCGGCAAGCGCGGCGTCGAAGCGGTTCGGCTCACCGCGCGCCGCCTCGCGCTCAAGGCAACGAGCCGGTTGCGCCGCAAATGTTATCGCAGCCGGCTGCTTGTCCTCCATGCCCGCTTCGAGGACGACAAATCGACCTGGCGCGCCAGCCGCAAGCTTTCCTCGACCCAGGACAGCTTCGCCGTGCTCGCCGCGCTCGAGACCTTGTTCCCGCAACTCTATGCGGCGGGGAAGGTCCGGCCGGGCGATTTCCAGATCCGCATGATCGGCGTGACGCTCGCGGAGATCGAGCCGGTGACCGGCGAACAGGCCTCCTTGTTCGGCCTGCTCGACCCCGACGATCCGCTCGCGCGCGAGACTCGGACGCTCTCGCTGAGCCGTGCGATGGACCGCATCAATGAGAAGTTCGGCCGCAACGCGGTCAGCCTCGGTCCGCAATCAGGCGGGCGGATCGATCGTGTCGGCACCAAGATCGCTTTTGGACGCATCCCCGATCTTGACGAATTTCATGAATGAATCCGGGTTAAATGTCTGTTTGTTAAGCGTATATAAATGACGCTTTTATTGCAGCGCAAAGGGCTCGTTTCGGCCTGAAAACTGGGGTCTTGACGAATTCTTTCGCGTGCGCGAAGCGTCGGCCCGACATGATGAACCGCACCCTCCCGCTCGTTGCCGTCGCGCTGCTCGCGCTGTCGGCCTGTAACAACAACAAGTCGCCTGAAGTGCTGACCAGCGTCGCACCCGATCCCCAGGCCGAGGCGATCGCCAACCGCGCGCCCGTCGAACTGCCGCCGGCGATGAAGGCGGAAGTCACATTCCGCTGCAAGGACAACAGCCTGGTCTATGTGACCTTCTTCCAGGGCGACAAGCAGGCACAGCTGAAGACCGACAAGACCGGTCCCACGACCGTGCTCAAGGCCGACGAAGCCGGCAAGCCGCTGATCGCCGAGGGTTACTCGCTGACCGGCACCCCGAAGAACATCACGCTGACCCAGCCGAAAAAGGGCTCGCTCACCTGCAAGGCCTGATCGCCCCAATTTTTCACTGAAAAACAAGCGGCCGGTGGAGCGATCCACCGGCCCTTTTTATGCCGGCGTGCCCCGGCTCCGCTTGCGTCACTTCCCGCGCTGCGGCACGATGCACTGCACAACAAGCCGGAGAACGCGCATGGCGACAATCGCGATCTACAGCCTGAAGGGTGGCGTCGGAAAAACCACGCTGGCGGTCAATCTTGCATGGTGTGCCGCAAGCCTGTCCGCGCGCCGCACCTTGCTGTGGGATCTCGATCCACAGGCCGCGAGCAGTTTCCTGCTGTCCGACAAATCGCCGAAAAAGCCGGCCCAGGATGTCTTTTCCAAGGATGTCGAGCCCGACAAACTGATCCACAAGACCGGGATCGAGCGGCTCGACCTGATCGCCGCCGACGCGTCGCTGCGCGGCCTGGACCTGTTGTTCCACGAACTCGACAAGAAGAAGCGGCTGCAGAAACTGCTGACCGGCCTGCGCAAATCCTATGACCGCATCCTGCTCGACTGCCCGCCCGGCCTGACCGAGACCAGCGACCAGGTGATGCGTGCCGCCGACCTGATCGTGGTGCCGGTCATTCCCTCCCCGCTGTCCGAGCGCGCCTATGCCGAAGTGGTCAAGCACCTTGGCGGGAAGTCCGAAGTCCTGCCGGTGCATTCGATGGTCGATCGCCGCCGCAAGCTCCATGCCGAGGCGCTGGCGCGCCATCCCGACTGGCCGGTCGTGCCGATGGCCAGCGTGGTGGAATCGATGGCGGTGCGCCGTGCCCCGGTCGGCAGCTTCGCCGGCCGATCCGCCGGCGGCCAAGCCTTTGCCCAGCTGTGGCAGGCGGTCGAACGGCGGCTGGTCAAGTGACCGGCACGCCGCCTGACGCGGCGTTCGATGTCGTGCCGCTCGACCCCAATCTGGTGCTTGGCGCCTATGCGGTCGGCGTCTTTCCGATGGCCGATGCGCGTGACGCCGACAGCGTCTATTGGGTCGAGCCGAAGGAGCGCGCGATCCTGCCGCTTGACGATTTCCATCTCTCGCATTCGCTGAAGAAGACGCTGGTCGCCGATCGTTACCGCGTCACCGCCGACACCGCCTTTGCCCGGATCATCGCGCTGTGCGCCGAATCCGCGCAGGACCGTCCCGATACCTGGATCAATACCCAGATCGAGCAGGTCTTCCTCAAGCTTCACGCCATGGGGTTCGCCCATTCGATAGAAGTGTGGGACCAGGACGAACTGGTCGGCGGCCTCTACGGCCTCGCGCTGGGCAAGGCGTTCTTCGGCGAGAGCATGGTCAGCCGCGCGCGCGACGCGTCGAAGGTCGCGATCGCCTGGCTGGTCGCGCGGCTGCGCGTCGGTGGCTTCACGCTGCTCGACTGCCAGTTCATGACCGATCACCTCGCCTCGCTCGGCGCGGTGGAGATCAGCCGCGCCGATTATGTCGGGTTGCTGACCGGCGCGATCGAAGGCGTGGTCGGGGTCGGCGAAGGCTCGGTCGCGGCCGGCGCATCCGGCGACTTCTTCTCGCTCGACCGGGGTGCCGCGCCCTTGTCGTCATCGGCGCCGGCCGCGACCGAGCCGGGGCCGCCTTCGGGGAAGGTCATCGCGCAGCTCTTGACCCACACATCATAGATCGGGTGCAGCACGACATTGAGCTGCGGCCGTTCCTTGTACAGCCAGCCCGAAAAGACCCGCTGCCAGCTCTTGTTGGGCTGCTCGATATCGACCTGCACGAACGCGCCGGTATAGGGCTGCTGCTCCCAGGGCGCAGTGCGTTCGCACGCGCGCAGGCGAATCACCACGCCGCCGACCCGAGTCGCCTGGCCCGGCTTCAGCGTCACGTCGCGCGCCACGCCATTGCGTTTGTTGAGCAGCCCGAGCACCGCGACGCGTTGCGCCATCGGCGTGGCGCCGAAATTGGGATCGACGCCGGACGAGACATCGATCGTCGTCACGTCGGTCGAGGGTATCTCTTCATCGAGCGCGGTACGCGGCGGCGCGATGCGCCCTTCGGGTGCCGCCGTGGTGGGACGATTCTGCCACCAGCCATAGCCGAACCAGCCGCCAACCCCCAGGACAAGGGCAAGCCCAGCCCCGAACAGCCAGCGGCGATCGATCACGCTTCAGGCGTCCAGGCTTCGTAATCGCCCGTCGCAGCAGCGCGGCGTCCGCCCTTTTCAAGCGCGCCGGGCGGGCGATAGGCCAGATTGGTCCCGGTCAGGTTCGGCAGCGCCGGCTTTTCCCACACGCGCGGCGCGGGCAATGAGCGATCGGGCAAATCGTCAACCTGATGATGCAGCCAGCTGAACCATTCGGGCGCGACGCGACTCGAATCATTGGCGCCGGCATAGATCACCCAGCGGCGCGGATTGCCGTTGGTGTCCTTGCCGCCTTCATAATAGACATTGCCCAGCGCGTCGTCTCCGACGCGGGTCTTGCCGCGCAGGCCGATCATGGTGCCCCAGCTGGCGCCGTTCCACCAGGTGAATGGATTGAGATTAATGCCCATGATCCGCGCTTAGCCGTCCAGCGGGCTGCCATCAACCGCGATCAGCCGACCTTTATTTCTTCCCGGTCCAGCTGACGGCGTCGCCTTCGACAATGCCGAGCTCCAGCGCGCGGCCGCCATTGATCTCCAGCACCGCCCCCACCGGCTCCCCCGACGGGACGGGCGCCTCCGAAAAGGGCACGGTATTTTCGGCGATATGCGCGATCGTCCCGTCGGCACGAATGAAGATGATGTCGAGCGGGCTCGGCGTGTTCTTCATCCAGAAGCTCGCTTCGCGCGGCGCGCCGCCATTGGGCGGATAGGGCGCGAACAGCATGCCGCCATCCTTGGGAATGCCGGTGCGGTACATCAGGCCCTTTTGCTGCTCCGCCTCGGTATCGGCGAGATCGACCTTGAAGACATGCGCGCCATTGCCGCTCTTGATCGTGACGACCGTCGCGGCCGCCGTCTCGCCGGAGGTCGATACCGCGTCGCCGCGCGTGCAGCCGCCGGCCAGCAGGACCGCGCCGAGCGCGACGGCCGCCATCCAGGATCGGACGATGGACATCAGCTTGCCTCTTCGACTGCCACCGCCAAAGGACCCTTGCGCCCTTCCACGATCCGGGCGCGCAACGGTTGATCGGGCTCAACCTCAATCAGGCCGGCACGGCGCAATGTTTCCATATGCACGAATATATCCGCCGAATCGGTCCCACGCACGAGAAAACCGTACCCCTTCAACCGGTTGAACCATTTGACCGTCACTGCCTCGAACGGCCCGGCGGAGTCGAGCAAGGCGGCCGGATCGACCCGCTCGCCCGCGGTGCGGGTGCGCGGCAGCGGCTCGACGGCATGAGTCAGGTCGATCGTGACGATCTCGGTCGCCTGCAGGCCGCGATCGCGCTGCACCGCATAGCATTCGATCCGCGCCCCTTCGGGCAGGCTGCGCCGGCCATGCGATTGCAGCACCGAGAAATGGATCAGGATGTCGCCGACCGACGGATCGTCGCCGACCACGAAACCAAAACCACGCGTCACGTCGAACCATTTCAACGTGCCGGCATGCAACGTCCCGTCGGACGCAGACTCGTCCCCTGCATCATCCAACGACGATATTCCCCCAAGCCGGTCCCATTCCACCGGCTGCGCTTCGATACGCATACGTAACTTCCCCCGCGAAACCGCCATAGCACGATCGTGGCGGCGGGAAAAAGCCCAAGCTTAACCCTATTACGGCCAGTCTCGGGACAATGTGTCGATATCCTCGCCCGGCGCCATGGTGGCAATCCGCCGTGACAGGGCGAAGTCATGTCCGCCGCGGATCATTGCCGCGATGTGCTTTTCACGCAACGGGCGATCCGCCTCTTCGGCGGCAAAGGGCCCAATGCGCTTCTTGCGCGCGAAAGTCAGCGCCGCGTCCAGCGCGCGTGCCTCGATCGCCGGCGCAAGCGCCTCGGCGTCCTCCGCGTCGATCCCGGCCTGGCGGAATGCGCCGGTAACGCGGCGCTTGCCCAGGCCGCGCCGGGCCATGGCGGAGGCACGCGCCTCGCCGAATGCGCGGTCGTCGATATAGCCCAAAGCGGCCATGCGCTCGGCAATCGCAACCGGATCGGCGCCATTGCCTTCCCACCCGCGCGTGCGGATTTTGCGCGTCAGATAGTCGGCAAGCCGCGCCCGGGTGGTCGAGAAACGCTCGACATAGCGCAGTGCAAGCCGCTCCAGCGCGCCCGTATCGAGCGGCGGCGCGACGCGGCGTTCGCGGTTCTGACGCTCTCGGGAAGGGCGATCTGTCGACATGCGCCATCATTGTGCCACAGTCGGACCCGATTTTGAACGCCAGCGCGGGGCAGAGGTGAACGCTTCTACAAGAGCGGCACATCAAGCGCCGCCACTAGGGCGCGAAATAGATGACGACCGATACACTGTCTCAGGATGGGCGACTGGCCGAGCGTAACGCTGCGCCGGCCCTCACCGCCACGCCGACCGACGATGGCCTGCCGCGGCGCTTTGCCGATTTCGAAACGCTGGGCGCGGCGCTCGATTATGCCGCGAGCGGATCGCGCGGGCTCAATTTCCACGATGCGCGCGGCACATTGTCGCGCCCCTATCCGTTCAGCGAGATGCGCGACGACGCGCTCGCCATGGCGCGCCGCCTGATCGCCGCCGGCGTCATGCCGGCGGATCGTATCGCGCTGGTCGCCGAAACGGGCCCGGAATTCGCCGCCATCTTCTTCGGCGTCATCTATGCCGGCGGCTGGCCGGTGCCGCTGCCGCTGCCGACGTCGTTCGGCGGCCGCGATTCCTATATCGAGCAGCTCCGTGTCCAGCTCTCGAGCTGCGACCCGACGATGCTGATCTATCCGCCCGAGCTCGCCCAGATGGCCGGCGAAGCCGCGAAGATCGCCGGGGTCGAGGGCATCGACTGGTCGGAATTCGAACAGCGCGAAGCGCCCGAGGCGACTCTGCCCCAGGCGCGCGGCAGCGACGTCGCCTATCTGCAATATTCCAGCGGCTCGACCCGCTTCCCGCATGGTGTCGCGATCACGCATCATGCACTGCTTAACAATCTCGCTGCGCACAGCCATGGCATGAACATCACCGACAGCGACCGCTGCGTCTCCTGGCTGCCCTGGTATCATGACATGGGCCTGGTCGGCTGCTTCCTGTCGGTGGTCGCCAACCAGGTCTCGACCGACTATCTGAAGACCGAGGATTTCGCGCGCCGTCCGCTCGCCTGGCTCGATCTGATCAGCCGCAACAAGGGCACCACCCTCTCCTATTCGCCCACCTTCGGCTACGACATCTGCTCACGCCGCATGTCGAGCCAGACCAAGGCAAGCGAGCGGTTCGACCTGTCGCGCTGGCGTGTCGCCGGCAACGGCGCCGACATGATCCGCCCCGACGTGATGCAGGCATTCGTCGATGCCTTTGCCGATGCCGGGTTCAAGGCAACCGCTTTCCTGCCCAGCTACGGCCTGGCCGAGGCGACGCTTGCGGTCACCATCATGCCGCCGGGCGAGGGCATCCGCGTCGAGCTGGTCGAGGAAACCCAATTGTCGGGCGTCCCGCACGGCCAGGATCGGCCGCAGCGGTTCCGCGCGATCGTCAATTGCGGCAAGCCGGTACGCGACATGAAGGTCGAGATCCGCGAGGAAGACGGCACGCCGCTCCCCGAGCGTGCGATCGGCAAGGTCTGGTGCTCGGGTCCGTCGCTGATGGTCGGCTATTTCCGCGACGAGGAATCGACCGAGGCGTGCATGGCCGATGGCTGGCTCGACACCGGCGACATGGGTTATATCTCGGACGGCTATATCTATATCGTCGGCCGCGCCAAGGACATGATCATCGTCAATGGCCGCAATCATTGGCCACAGGACATCGAATGGGCGGTCGAGCAGCTCCCCGGCTTCAAGGCCGGCGATATCGCCGCCTTCGCCATCACCACCCCGGGCGGTGAGGAAACCCCCGCCGTCCTCGTCCAGTGCCGCAGTTCCGACGATGCCGAGCGTGTCCGGTTGCGCGAAGAGATTCGCGAGCGAGTCCGCTCGGTCACCGGCATGAACTGCGTGATCGAACTGATCCCGCCGCGCACTTTGCCGCGGACCAGCTCGGGCAAGCTGAGTCGGGCGAAAGCGCGCAACCTCTATCTCAATGGCGACATCAAGCCGTACGACCTGGCGGCATAAGCTCCCTCCCCGTCCGGGGAGGGATTATTTTCGCAAAATAAGTGCCGGAACAGCCCTTCGTCTAACCTTCCGCTAACCAGCATCGCGTAATCATCGCGGTGTGAGCACCCAGCCATCCTCCCAATTCGCCCAGCCGCGCATCGATGCGCGAGCGCTTCTCGGTCTGTATGATCCGGCGGACACGACGGATTGGGCGCCGATCCGGGCCGCACAGCTCAACGCGGGCAGCCAGCTCGCGGTGTTCCTGTTCGGCGCGAATCTGGTCGGCGCGGCGCTCGTCTTCCTGATCCTCGCGCCGATCGCGCCGCTCTGGGCCCTGGCGAGCTGGGGCGCGGTCACCGCCGCGGTCGGCGCCGCCATCACCTTTCGCCGCCTCGCCTCGCGCGGCCGCACCGGCAACACCGCAACGCTGAGCGATGTGCGCGATACGGTGCTGGAGGGCATTGCGCTTGCCGCCGTGTGGTCGGTGCCGCCGCTTGCCTTCGGGGTGAAGGCCGACGCCAATGTCGCGCTCGGCCTGTGGATCGTGCTGTCGGTGCTGATGACCGCGTCCGCCGTGGCGATGGCCGCGCTCCCGCTTGCCACCCTGTCCTTCCTCGGCATCCTCGGCACCTCGATCGCGGTGATGCTGCTGATCCTGACCGGCCCGCTGCTCGCCGCCGCCGCTCTGCTCTTCACCGTGCTGCTGATGCTCGGCTGCTTCGTGCGCGGCAAGTCGCTGGTGGTGATCCGCGCCGGCGAAATCGCGCTCGCCGAACGCGACGAAACCGTCAGCCTGTTGCTGCGCGAGTTCGAGGAGAACAGCGCCGACTGGTTGTGGGAAACCGATGCGCAGCGCCGCATCGTGCGCGCCTCGCCGCGTTTTGCTCATTCGGTCGGGCTCGATCCGCTCGCGGTCAATGGCATGCCGTTCCTGCAGGTGCTGGCCGGGCCGACCTGGGAAGCCGGCAATTTCGCCGCCGGTCTGCGCACGCTGGCCGACAAGCTGAAGGGGCGCGAGGCGTTTCGCGACCTGCTGCTGCCGGTCCAGGTGCAGGGTGTCGAGCGCTGGTGGGAGATCGCCGCCTCGCCGCGATTCGATGAGCGCGGCGGGTTCATCGGCTTTCGCGGCGTCGGTTCAGACGTCACCGAACAGCGCGCATCGGCCGACAAGATCAACAAGATGGCGCGCTTCGACACGCTGACCGGCCTGCCCAACCGCCTGCTGATCAACGAAGCGCTGGCCCGAGCAATGGCGGAAGCCGATAAATGGGGCAGCCGCTGCGCCTTCATGATGATCGACCTCGATCGCTTCAAGGCGATCAACGACACGCTCGGCCATCCGATCGGTGACCGCCTGCTCGGCCGCGTGTCGGAGCGCCTCAATCAGCTGATCACCGACAATGAAACGATCGGACGCCTGGGCGGCGATGAATTCGCCGTGGTGATGCGCGACGCGAGCGATTCGGCCCGGGTCGAGAAGCTTGCCCAGTCGATCATTGCCACACTGTCCAAACCCTATGAACTCGACCAGCACACGCTCTATATCGGCGCCAGTATCGGCGTCGCCACCGGCCCGCGCGACGGCCGTACCGCGGAGATGCTGATCCGGTCCGCCGACCTCGCCTTGTACCGCTCGAAGGATGCCGGCGGCGGCACGTTCCACTGCTACGAGCCGCAGCTCCATGTGCAGGCGGAGGAGCGCCGCGTACTCGAAATGGCGCTGCGCAAGGCGCTGCACAATGACGAGATGCACCTCAATTACCAGCCGGTGGTCGCGGCAGACACCGGCGAATTGACCGGCTTCGAAGCGCTGTTGCGCTGGACTCACCCCGAATTCGGCAACATCTCGCCAGTCAAGTTCGTGCCGCTGGCCGAGGATGCCCGGCTGATCGCGCCGATCGGCGAATGGGTGCTGCGCACTGCGTGCGAGGAAGCCACGCGCTGGAACCATCCGGTGCGCGTGGCGGTCAACGTCTCGCCCGAACAGCTGCACAATCCGGCCTTTGTCGCGGTGGTCGCCTCCGCGCTTGCGCAGAGCGGGTTGCCCGCCGACCGGCTCGAGCTGGAAGTGACCGAAAGCGTGTTCATGAAAGAGGGTACCTGCGCGATCCAGGTGCTGGAAAAGATCCTCGACATGGGCGTCCGCCTCAGCCTCGACGATTTCGGCACTGGCTATTCCTCGCTCGGCTATCTCAGCCGCACGCGCTTTTCCTCGATCAAGATCGACCGCAGCTTTGTGCAGGGCGCGTCGCAGGGCGTGCCCGAGGCGATCGCGATCATCCGCGCGGTCGTCGCGCTCGCGCAGAGCCTGGGCATGGCCACCACGGCGGAAGGCGTCGAGACCGAGGCCGAGCATCTGATGGTGCAGGACCTGGGCTGCTCCAAGGTCCAGGGCTATTATTTCGGCCGCCCCTTGCCGGTCGAGGAAGCCCGCGCGATCGTCAATCGTGGACAAAGAGACGCAGCGGCCGCTTGAGGCGCTTGCCCCGGACGCCGGGGCTCGCTAAACGCCGCTACCGCACAGGGGTGTAGCTCAGTTGGTTAGAGCGTCGGTCTCCAAAACCGAAGGCCCACGGTTCGAGTCCGTGCTCCCCTGCCATTCTTCTCAGCCAATTGGCGATAAGCCAAACTAAGCGATGGTCGCTGCTATCGTTTCGCCGTAAATTCGAAAGTTGGTAGACCTCGGTCCATATCCGAGTTCCCACACCCCTCCTCGTCACCACCGGCATCGTTTCTGCGCGGCTCGTCGAGCGCGAGCGATGCTGCGTTCTCCGCATCATTGTTGAGCGTGGCGAGGATCCGGATCGTCCGGGCATCCAGGTTCATGAGCAACCCCCCGTTTTGATATTTTCCGCCAAGATTGCGGCATCGGGTCGGAAACGTGACAATTCGTCGATCGATCCATCCGAAATGGAGGCATTTTGTGTTAACCACCCGTCCCGTGCCTCACACGCGACCGGACGAATGCCATCGCTTGCTTTGCGGCGCCTGAATCGCTAGATGCAGCGACCATCCGATAGCGAGGATTGGGCGGCACCGGTTCGGTTGGAACCGGGCAGCGGCCCTTTGCCTCGTTTTTGGGCATTTTTTGAAAGCGGCACTTACGTGGCACGAACGACACCACTCGAATTCATCCGGCAGGTTCAGGCCGAGACCAAAAAGGTCGTCTGGCCGTCGCGTCGCGAGACGATCATGACCGGTGTGATGGTGATGATCATGACGACGTTGCTGGCGATCTTCTTCCTCGGCATCGATTCGGTGTTCGAGATGGTCGTCGCGTTCCTGCTGTCGCTGGCCAAGGGTTGAACGCATGTCGCGCTGGTACATCATTCACGCTTATTCCGGTTTCGAGGGCAAGGTCCGCGATTCGATCATGGCCGAGGCGACCCGCATGGGTCTCGAGCAGCTGGTCGAGCAGATCGAAGTCCCGACCGAGACGGTGACCGAAGCGCGCCGCGGCAAGAAGATCGCGGTCGAGCGCAAGTTCATGCCCGGCTATGTGCTGGCCAAGCTCAACATGAACGACGACGTCTATCACCTGGTCAAGAACACGCCGAAGGTGACCGGCTTCCTTGGATCGATGGGCAAGCCCCAGCCGATCAGCGAAGCCGAAGCCGCGCGGATGCTCAATTCGAAGGAAGAGGCGGCCGCCGCGCCCAAGGCCAAGATGAAAGTCGATTACGAGATCGGCGATTCCGTCAAGGTGCTCGACGGCCCGTTCGCGAGCTTCAACGGCATTGTCGAGGAACTCGATTTCGACCGCAGCCGCGTCAAGGTGTCGGTGTCGATCTTCGGCCGCGCCACCCCGGTCGAGCTCGAATTCGAGCAGGTCGAGCGCGCGAAGTAATCGCCGTCGCGATAGGAAAATTCAGTTTCGGGCCATTCGTCCCGGTGTCCCGCAAGGGCCGCGAAACGAACCAGTGAATGCGTACCCGCGGGAGGCCGTCAAACGCCGCTTGGACCGCTAAACTTGAAAGAGAGTGAGACATGGCAAAAAAGATTACCGGCTATATCAAGCTGCAGGTGCGGGCCGGCGCTGCAAACCCGTCACCGCCGATCGGCCCAGCTCTGGGTCAGCGCGGCGTGAACATCATGGAATTCTGCAAGGCGTTCAACGCGCAGACCGGTGACCAGGAAAAGGGCACGCCCCTTCCCACCGTCATCACCGTCTATGCCGATCGCAGCTTCTCGTTCGAAACGAAAATGCCGCCGGCGTCGTACCTGATCAAGAAGGCCGCCGGCCTGAAGTCGGGCTCGAAGGAGCCGGGCAAGGTTTCCGCCGGAAAGATCAAGCGCTCGGCGCTGAGCGAAATCGCTCAGACCAAGATGAAGGATCTGAACGCGAACGATATCGAAGCAGCAACGCGCATCATCGAGGGCTCGGCCCGCGCGATGGGCCTCGAAGTGGTGGAGGGCTGAGAACATGGCAAAGCTGACCAAGAAGGCGAAGACCCTCGCCACGACCGTCGATCGTGAAAAGCTCCACGGCATCGACGAAGCGATCGCGATCGCGCGCGCCAATGCAACCGCCAAGTTCGACGAGACGATCGAAGTCGCGCTGAACCTCGGCGTCGATCCGCGTCACGCCGACCAGATGGTTCGCGGCGTCGTCACCCTGCCCAAGGGCACCGGCAAGACGGTGCGCGTCGGCGTGTTCGCCAAGGGTGCGAAGGCTGACGAAGCCCGTGAAGCCGGCGCCGATGTCGTCGGTGCGGAAGACCTGATGGAAATCGTTCAGGGCGGCACGATCGATTTCGATCGCTGCATCGCGACCCCGGACATGATGGGCATCGTTGGCCGTCTCGGCAAGATCCTCGGGCCGAAGGGCATGATGCCCAACCCGAAGCTCGGCACCGTGACCATGAACGTCGGCGAAGCGGTCAAGGCGGCCAAGGGCGGCCAGATCGAATATCGCGTCGAAAAGGCCGGCATCATCCATTCGGGCATCGGCAAGGCGTCGTTCCCGGCGGAAGATCTGCGCGCGAACTTCGACGCGCTGGTTGATGCGGTGGTCAAGGCCAAGCCGTCGGGCGCCAAGGGCAAGTATGTCCGCAAGATCGCGGTCAGTTCGTCGATGGGCCCGGGCATCAAGGTCGACACGGCCGAGGTCGTCGCGGCGTAAGCCACACACCAGCGGCGTAGAAATGCGAAGGGCCGGAGGAAACTCCGGCCCTTTTGCTATGCCGGGTTCATGCGCGTCGGCGCGGGTCAGCCGATATCGGGTTGCGACGTCGCATCGGCCGCCAGTTTGCATTTCTGGACCACATCCTTGTCACCCGATTTGCGGTCGATCGGCGCCTCGGTCAGCGCCGCGCGATTGCCCTCGCTCCACCAGGCCAGACTCTTGCCCTCGGTCATCCCGGTCTCGCTCCGGTATTTCGATCCCGATGCTGCCGCGACAGCGGGCAATTCATAGGCCTCGCCGTTGATCAGTAGCGCGGCGCTATCCTCACCATAGGTCACGATCACGCTGGCGCCATTGTCGCAGGTGAAGCGCTCCGATCCGGCTGCGCTGTCGACATGCGCAACCTTTCGAACGGGTTCCGCATTGGCGATTGCGACATTTTCCGCTTCGGGGATGGCCGTCAGATTGGCCTCCAGAGGCGGGGCACTCCCGTTCTGATTGACCTTGCCCTGGTCGTCCTGATTGCAGCCAGCGAGCATCAGCAGCGCACCAAGGGCGAGTAATGGTCCAACACGCATCATGAAAATCCTTCCGCGCTCCGTCACGCACCGGGATCGCAGCTATGATCCGCGGGGAGTCGCCATACTGCAAGATGAGCGCGACACCGCACCCCGACAAGGTGTCTCATCACTTGATTGACTCTGGAGATGCGAATGACATCCTGCCAAAAGAGATGAGCGAACGTGCCGCCAACGCAACCGCCCTGCCGCGGACGGGTGTCCCGACCCGTGCAAGCGCCCTGGTCTTTTCGACCAAGGCGATGGTGCTACGCGCCCGTCGCCTGATGCGCGACATCACGCCGGGCACTGCGCTGCGCCGCCATCCGCGATCGGCGATGCTGAGCGATGCGCCGGTTATTGCCTCGATCACTTCGCCGCTGTGGACGGTCTCGGGCGGCGCGAAGGATCATGCGCTTAATGCCGGCAAGATTCAGAATCTTCGCGCCGCATTGCGCGGCATTAACGGGATTGAAGTGGCAGCGGGCGAGCTGTTCAGCTTCTGGCGCCATGTCGGCCGCCCGGTTCGCCGCCGCGGCTTTGTCGCCGGCCGCGAACTGCGCGAAGGATGCATGATCGCGACTATCGGCGGCGGTCTGTGCCAATTGTCCAACGCGCTTTACGAAGCCGGGCTGGACGCAGGGCTGGAGATTGTCGAGCGCCACGCGCACACCCGTATCGTCCCCGGATCGCGCGCCGCCGACGGGCGGGACGCAACCGTATTCTGGAACTATCTCGATCTGCGCATGCGCGCCAGACAGGCGTTTCGCATCGAGGCCCAGCTCACCACCGACACTCTCGAACTCAGGATCCGCGGCCATAAGGGGCCGAGCGATGATCCCGCGGCAAGCCTGATCGCCGGACTGACCGCGCATGATTGCCTGAGCTGCGGCCAGATCAGCTGCCATCGTCACAATCCCGACCGACCCAAGGCGGAGCGGCTGCCGATCGCGTGGCTGGTCGATGCGCCAACCCCGGAATTCGCGGCCTTGTATCGCGACGAGGCCGGCCCCGACGACCTGCTGCTGCTCCCGACCCGACGTTTTGGCGCGGGCGCAAGGGGGTGGCCACAGATCGGGCGCGACCGCACCGCGGATCTCGCCGCCCTGCATCGTTCCGCCACGCTTCGCCTTCGCGCCGGCGCTGTGCCGCTGGCCGCGCTGATGCTGGCAACGGATGCGCGCATCGCGGCGGCCCATGCACGCGGCCTCTCTGCCGCCCACACGCACCTGGTCATCGCCCAGACCCTATTGCCGCACCTCTGGCGATCGGGCGTATTGCAAGGGCGGCGCTTCGACGTGCTGCTCGACCGGCTGCCGATGCAGGCCTTGCAGGCCATTCTCGACGCGGCGCATGCACGTCATGCCGGGAGTCCGACATTGGGCGATTTTCGCGCACCCGAACCGATCGTGGCCGCGGAAAGTGCTGCGCTGGCGGCCGCCCAGCGCCTGATCACCCCGCACCGCGCGGTGGCCGAATGCTTCCCCGGCCGTATAGACCTGATCGACTGGGCACCAGCCACTCCCCTGCCCGCCCGCCGCGGTGGGCGTGCTTTTCTGTTCGCCGGTCCCGCCGTGGCGCGCAAGGGTATCCACGCCATGCGCGAAGCGATGGCCGGACTCGACATCGAGCTGCTGATTGAGCGCGGTGCGGTGGAGGAGCCGGGATTCTGGTCCGGCCTGAACGCCCGCCGCCTGTTCCGGGACGAACGGCCAGCCGAACTGGCGGGGGTGGTGCTCCCCGCCCTGATTGAACATCGCCCGCGTACCGTGTTGCGAGCTCTCGCGGCGGGTCTGCCGGTGATCGCGACAACGGCCTGTGGTTTGCCGCCGCAAGCAGACCTGATGCTGATCGAACCAGACAATGTTGGCCACTTGCGTGCAGCGTTGCTTGCCGCACTCTGAGGATCCACCAGCCGGCCTGGTCCCCTGCACCACCCCCCTCCTACCGCGCCGCAGCAATTTGCTGGCAATCGACCGGTCATTTCGGTAGCGTTCGTTACGGGCCGCTTAACCATAAGGCCGAGTGGGGAATGACGCGCAGGTGTTTTTCGGAATCGCCCTGTTGGCGGCGAGCGTCGACGGTGCCGTCAGTCCGCCCCCGACCGCCGTCATGGAATCGAAGTTTCCATCCGACGCAGGTGAACAGGCGATTGCCGTGTCGCGCACCATAGGCGGGATCATCAGCTACACGCGCTGGCCGGTGAACCCCCAGCAATTGCGGCTTTGTATCAGCGGCGCCACACAAGTCGCGCTCCGGCCGGCCGAGATCGACCGCAATGCGAACCGGTCGGTAGCGCTGCGCAAGATCGCCGCGGGCGGCACGACCAGCGACTGCGATATTCTCTATCTTGGAGCAATGGCGCCGGACCAGCAGCGCCAGATGATTTCCGGCATTCATGGCCGTGGCGTACTGTCGATCGCTGAATCCGACCCGCTCTGCCGCGGCGGCACCATGTTCTGCCTGCGCTTGCGGACCGGCTCGCTTGGGTTCCGGCTCAGCATTGACGCCATTTCGCGCGGGACGGTCCGGGTCGACCCCCGTGTCCTGCGCATCTCGTCCGCGAATGGGGGCCCGGCATGACGGATCCGGCCAAACCCCTGCCCACAAAACCCCTGCCCACCTTGCGCCAGGTGCTGACCCGGGTTCATTTCCGGGTGACGCTGTTCGCCGTCGGCATTGCCGGGCTGACCGTGCTGCTAACCGGTTTCACGGCGGTCGGGCTCTACGCCAAGCAGAATCTCAAGCTGATTGCCCAGACCGCCAGCTATAGCGTCGCACCTGCGATCATCTTCAACGATGCGGAAGCCGCGCAGCGCAGCATCGCGCCGCTCACCACCACCGACGGGATCGCCGAGATCACCGTATCGGCCCGTGGCGGCCGCATCCTGGCGCAATGGAAGTCACCGACCGGACCGGCGCCATTTCTGTCACTCAACCGGATCGTCGAGACGCTCTACTTTACCGACCCCACGGTCGCGCCGGTGGTCCATGAAGGCGCGACCATCGGCGAGGTCAGGGTTCGCGGACAGACCGGGATCATTGCCGGCTATATCGAGGCCGGGCTGCTCGGCACCCTCGCCTGCCTGATCGTGACGGGAGTCGCGACTTTCCTGCTTGCGCTTCACCTCCAGGGCGCGGTGATCGCGCCGCTGCGCGCGATCGCGGCCGTGGCGCACGCGGTGCGCGTCGATCGCGCCTTTGACCGCCGGGCGCCCAAGGCGACAATCCTTGAGGTCGATACGCTGCGCGACGATTTCAACGCACTGCTCGCCGAACTGGAACAATGGCAGCATCGGCTGCGCTATGAGAATGAAACGCTCAGCCACCGCGCCACGCACGACGCGCTGACCGGCCTCCCCAACCGCGCCCTGTTCGATCAGCAGCTCGCCGCTCTGCTCGATCAGGCGAAACGCGAGGGCACGAGTTTCGCCGTGCTCTATGCCGATGGCGATGGGTTCAAGCAGGTCAACGACCGGTTCGGCCATGCTGCCGGCGATGTCGTACTGGCCGAGATCGGCGTGAGGCTGCGCGCCAGCCTGCGCGCGCAGGATCTCGCCGCGCGGCTCGGCGGCGACGAGTTCGCGCTGTTGCTGGCGGCGCCCAGCGATCTGGAGGCGGTGATGCGAGTGCGCGAGAATATTGCCGCGGCAATGACTGCGCCGATCGAACTCCCCTCGGGCGAGCGGATTTCGGTCAGCCTCAGCATCGGTGCCGCCGTCTATCCGCAGGACGGCGCCGATGTGGCAGCATTGGTCCACCATGCGGACAGCGAGATGTTCGTGGCGAAACGGTCCACGCGATAAGGGCAAACAACAGGGACGATGATGATGGTGTTCGGACGTATATCGATCATTCTTGCCGCGATGATGGCGCTTCTGCTGGGCGGTTGCGCCACGCCGCCGCCCCCCAGCAAATGGTCGGTCGAGCAGCTTGCCATGCTGAAGGAAGAGAATTTCGTCCAGACGGCGCGCGGCTGGGAATTCACGGTCGACGACCGACTGTTGTTCGCCACCGACGAAAGCCAGCCTGATGCGAGTCAGACGGAGACGATCGTCCGGATTGCCACGCGATTGCTCACGGTCGGCATTCAACACGCCGAGGTCGAGGGCCATACCGACAAGACCGGCACCATCGAGTATAACGACCAACTGTCGAAGCGGCGCGCGGATGCGGTGGCCGGGTTGCTGACGGCCAATGGATTCGCTGCCGAGAATGTTCGGGCCACCGGCCTTGGCGAGCGTTTCCCGGTCGAGACCAACGCGTCCGCCACGGGACGCCGCGAAAATCGCCGGGTGGTGATCCTGATCACCGCCCCCTGATCGGCCCGATTAGCGCGGGCAATGGAAAAGGGCCGGGATCGCTCCCGGCCCTTTGCTTTTTGAGTCCCGCTTCAGAGCCCGACGATACCGCCATCGTCGCGCGTGATAACGATCGTCGCCGAGCGCGGTCGCGATCCGGTTGCCGGCGTACCCGACTGATTGGCCGGCCAGTTGCTGCTGATGCTCGCTGCATTGCCGCCTTCGCCGGGATGCTGGATGTTGACGAACAGCGACTTGCCGTCCGGCGTCGAGTGAATGCCGGTAATCTCGCATTCCTTCGGCCCGACCAGGAAGCGCTTGAGCGTTGTGCCGGGTACCTTGCCGATCCGCGTCGACTGGGTACCGCTCGCTCCGCCGATCGTGTTGGTCACGCTGCGCGTGCCGCCGTCGTTCACCGTCCCCGGGATCGCCGCCAGCAACATGCAGTTGGTTTGGTCAGTAAAGGCACCGTCATCGGTTTCAATCCACATGATCGGCGTATTTTGACCGGAGATGTTGCTCGGCAAGCCGAACCACAGACCGTCAGGCGACGAGAAGTCATTGGTCGCGTCCAGGCCCGAGAGATTGATATTGGTCGAGTCAAGATCGCTGCCCGCGCCGAAAGCGTAGATGTCCCAGGCGAAGCTCGTCGCCTCGGTGGTATCTCCGGCCTCGCGCAGCCGGACGATATGGCCGTTGGCATTGCCGTTGGTCTGCCCGCCGGTGCTCTTCGGGTCGGTATAGGCGCGCGGGTTGGCGGCATCGGTATTACCGGTGTTGCGCGTGCTGTTGTTAGTCAGCGTGCAATACATCTCCCCCGTCGCGGGGTTGACCGCGGTCCATTCCGGCCGGTCCATCCGCGTCGCACCGAGCGCGTCACCGGCAAGGCGCGCGTTGATCAGGACCTCAGCCTGGCTGGAAAAAGCATAAGCGGGATTGCCGGCGGTCAGCGGCCCGGTGCCAAATACCAAAGGCAGCCATTGGCCGCTGCCATCCGCGTTAAACTTGGCAACATAGAGCGTGCCCGCATCGAGATATTTGTCACCGATAGCCAGCCGGTCGGTCGCGGTGGCGTCAGCCGCCGACCACACGGCGGTGGAGACGAACTTGTAGATATATTCGTTGGTGGCATCGTCACCCATATAGAAAGCGGGGCGGACGCCCGCGACGGTACGGCCGATCTGGCAACCCTCATGGTTCATGCGGCCGAGCGCCGTGCGCTTGCGCGGCGTCGAGGCGGCGTCGAACGGATCGATCTCGACGATCCAGCCGAACTGGAACGCCTCGTTACGGAAATCGCCCGTGCCGTCGGCCGGCTGGCCGGCGCGTGCCGTGACGTTCCAGCGCGTATAAATGGTGCTGGCAGTATCTGCCGGTACAACCGTAGCCCAGCCATAATTGCCCGGACGGTTCTCGGGAATCCCGTAGCGTGCCAAGCTGACATTGGCCTTGGCCGAGGCGCCGCCGCGCGTCGCGACATCGCCGGTCTCACGCTTGAAATAGCCGGCCCAATTCTCCTCGGCGGTCAGATAGGTATTCCACGGCATGGTGCCATTGGCGCAATTGTTGATCGTGCCGCGCCCGCTCGTCCCATCGGTCGAGAACACCGTCTTCAGTGCGGCGTCACCACGCACCGGTCCATTGAAGCGCATCTGCGTCAGCGGCGTGACGCGGCGATTGAGCGACGAACTGGCGCTATAGGACCAGGCGGTACCGCCGCGGCTCACCTCGACCACGGAGACGCCATGGCATTCCATTTCCTTCAATGCTTCCGCTTCGGGGCGGACGCCGCCGGGCGAGGTCGGGCCGCCGACATGGAGATAGGCCGGAGTGATGTTCTCATGGTTCATCGCCAGCACGCCGCGGCTGCTATTGGTTGGATCGGGCGCGCTGCCCGATGCTGCAAGACCGAAATAGCTCATCCCGTCATGGTGATCGCCGGCACGGCGCGAGAACATGGTGTCGCTGCCGTCGTTCGCATAGGCGCCGGCGCCGGACAGGATCGGATCGCCAAGGCGGTACAGCACCGTGACGCTGTAACCGGTCGGCACGGCAACCATATCGGCCAGGCTCTTGGGCGTCGCGACGAAGCCGAGCTGTGCGGGGCTGACCGTGACGGTCGCGTCGGCAGTGGTCGAGACATTGCTCGCATTGGTGCCGGTGAAACGGAACACCAGAGGCGTGGCGACGGCGACGCTCGGCGCGACAAAGGTCGCGGTCCCGGCATTGACGACCGTCAGCGTGACCGGCGGGCCGCTGACCTGAGTCCAGCCGCTCGACAGCGCGGCCCCGGTGACGGTGCCGGTCAACGTGACCGTCTTGCCCGAAGTGGTGGCAATGCTGCCGCCGGCCGACACCGTCACCGGGGGTGCCGCATCCGCGGCGCTCGACCCGCATGCCGAAAGCATCACGCCGCCGAACACCGCGACGGTCGCGGCGGAGATACCGCCGAGTAGCGCCTGGCGGCGGGAATAGCGCGCATCGACCAGTTCGTTCAGGTGCGGCGAAGCGGTGCTGAAATTGGTATCGATATCGCCATCGCTATAGGCGGTCATCGTGTCGGTCATGGCTTCCCCCTTTGGAATCGCCTGTTGGCGTCGGGGCTGCTTTGTCGGTCTAACCTGTCATCTGCATTGCGGGAGCGGGTCACCACCAAGACTCTTCGATAACAGAATTACGACAGTCGTCCCGGGAGTCATGGCGAAGCCTCGGGTAATGATCATAATTCCGGACACTCGCATGATCACGGATGCCTGCCCTTCGCGTTGCGCTTGACCAGCGACAGCCCCGATTTTAGCGTCGGGCGATGCGATACTGGCTGATCCTCATGACTCCCCTCGCCCTTGGCGCGACCGCACCCGCGCCGGTCGTTGCGCCGATTTCGCTTGGCTTCGCGGTCAAGGAAGGCAGCGTGGCCAAGCATCCGGCACTTGAGCGCGTCGACCCGGATGGCCCATGCGGCCCGGTCGCCACTCTGCGCGTCACCGCCATTCCCGACTTCAAGCCTTCCGGACCGTTCACGACCAATCCGGCGGTCGAGCTGAACAGCAACGGGAAGATCGTGCGGCGCTGGCGCCTGCCGGCCGATTACACCGTCAGCGCGCTCGATGGCGATTGGATGCTCATTTCCTATGCCGGCAAGTCCAATCCCTTATGGATCAATGCCGAGGACAAGCTTGGTATGGCCACCAGCGAAGATGCCGATTTCGCGCTTGGCGGCAATGACGGCGTCATGGTGACCGAGGCCTGCCCCGCGGGCGCGACCATCCCTCCCGGCGCGCAATGCCTATCGGTTCGCGACCGCCCCGCCCAGATGCGCCGGATCATTGCGACGGCAGGGGTATGCAGCTAGGCATGCCCTGAGCCGGCCATTGTCGAAACCGGTGCCCGATGGCTCGGCACGCAATGCCGGCCGTGGCGTTGTGGATTGACTTTTCCCCGATCCCCGCTAACAGCGCCCCCTCTCCCGGCACGAGTCCGCTCGCGCCGGGATACCGTCCGAGACAGTAGGTGCCGGTTTCCGGCTTAATCTCCTACCGAGACGGGGAATGGAATTTACGCCGCCGGGTTCGCCCTGCGCCGGTTCGCCTGCCGCTCCTCAAGCGGCCGGTTCCCATGCCCCAATCGACGGACAACCCGGAGGCCCGGGTTAGTCGAGCCTCCGGTCTTAACCGGCCCGCATGTTTGCGCATGTGGGTCAGATACGTGGAGAATGGCATGGATCGCGCTCAAAAGACCGAGCTCGTCGCCGAGCTGAACCGCACCTTTTCCGAGGTTGGCGTGGTGGTTGTCACCCGCAATCTCGGCCTCACCGTCGCGCAATCGACGCAGCTGAGGAACAAGATGCGCGACGCCGGCGCGACCTATAAGGTCTCGAAGAACAAGCTTGCCAAGATCGCGCTCGATGGCACCGACTATCTCTCGCTGGGCGATCTGCTCACCGGGCCGGTAGGCCTTGCCACCTCGATCGACCCGGTCGCAGCCGCCAAGGTGGCTGTCGATTTCGCGAAGACGAACGACAAGTTCGAAATCGTCGGTGGGGCGATGGGTGCGACTGCCCTCAACGTCGACGGCGTGAAGGCGCTCGCAACGCTGCCCTCGCTGGATGAACTGCGTGCCAAGATCCTCGGTCTGCTTGTTGCCCCGGCAACCAAGCTGGCGACGATCACGCAGGCTCCCGCGGCGCAGATCGCGCGCGTTCTTTCCGCCTACGCGGAGAAGGAAGCGGCCTGAATTTCAGGCAATTTCGAGACTCAATTGTTGAACTGAACCGATGGGGCAGATGCCCCGAACTGGAGAATACACATGGCAGACCTGAACGCGCTGGTTGACCAGCTTAGTGCCCTGACCGTCCTCGAAGCAGCTGAACTGTCGAAGCTGCTCGAAGAGAAGTGGGGCGTTTCGGCCGCAGCAGCGGTTGCAGCAGCTCCGGCGGGTGCCGGCGGCGGCGCAGCAGCCCCGGCAGCTGAAGAGAAGACCGAATTCGACGTCATCCTGACCGGCGACGGCGGCAAGAAGATCAACGTCATCAAGGAAGTCCGTGCGATCACCGCGCTCGGCCTGACCGAAGCCAAGACGCTGGTCGAGTCGGCTCCCAAGGCCGTCAAGGAAGGCGTGTCGAAGGACGAAGCCGAAAAGATCAAGAAGCAGCTGGAAGAAGCCGGCGCGACTGTCGAGATCAAGTAAGCCGCAGCGGGAGAGGCGGTTTAGCGGCAACGCTAGATCGCACTCCCGCAAGGCCGACCGGCGGCCTCTCGGGGCCGAACGACAGGCATGGGCTTTGCTCATGCCGGCCAGCGACAGTAAAGGGCGGCCCCTGCCAAGGGGCCGCCCTTTTTCTATATGAGTGATACGCTGGCAGAAAGGTCGCGAACGGCAGCGCCTACGCTCCCGGCGCCTGGCGAGAACAAGACTCAGCGCTCGATGGTCAGGCTGTGTGGCCGCTGGCTCACACCATCGAACATGCGCGGTCCGGTATCGGCGCGGAACGGTCCCATCTTCGCATCCTCACCCCGGTCGATACCGATGACGAACGCGGTGGCGGTCTGGCCATTGCCGCCATGCGCTTCACCCGGCTCCCAATGATAGAGCGCATTGACCGACATCACGGGCACGAAGAACGCTTTGTCCTGCACGGTCAGGATACTGAGCGCTTCCTTTGGCATCATCGCCATGCCGCCGAGCGAGACATCGGCGCCCGGCTCAAGATCGAAGGGCGCAACCGGCGGCTTGTCGATCGGCGCGGCAAACAGCGCGGTCAGTACCGCATCCTGCTCCGCGCTCGCACTGAGCAGGCGGATATCGAGCCGGATGCCGCGCGCCGCTGCGTTCCCGGTGTTGCGGACACCGATCTCGTAATCGACTGCCGCGCTGGTCAGGTTAGTACCGGCGCGGCGCGTCCGTAATGCCAATTCGATCTGTGCACGTGGGCCGGCCGTGACCGGCGCCGGCTTGAGAAAGGACGGCGACCGCGGTGCTTCGGGCAGCGGTACCGGCTCAGGTGGAGGTGCAGGTGCAGGCGGCCGAACGGCCGGCTGAACCGGCTCCGGCTCCGGCTCCGGCATTGGCTCAGGCTGGGGCTGGGGCTGGGGCTGGGGCTGGGGCTGGGGCTGGCGTTGGGGTTGAGGTTCGGGGGCCGCGGTCGGCGGAAAGGCATGGGCTAGTTCGCCATTATCGTCGGCCGACACCCCGATCTCGATCTCGCGATCCTCGGGGATGTTGCGGCGCCGCAGGAAGAACAGGCCGGCCCATCCCAGTCCCGCGATCAAAACGACCGCGATACCGCCAATGATGAGCCAGCGCGCATTGCCGGCCGACGGCTCGGCATCAACCGTCGCGACCGGCGATGAAGTCACAATTGGTGTCGGCGTCGCTACCGGCACCGCCTCTGGCGCTGGCGTTGCCGGCGGTGGTGCAAGCTGCGGCGCGGCGCGGATGACCGGCGTCGGTGCGGTGACCGGTGCTTCGACACGCGGCGGCGGTGCCGCGGCAACCGGCGGCGTAATCGCGCGCGGCGTGGCGATCACCCTGGGTGTGGGAGCAGCTCGGGGCGTCGGCGTCGCGCGCGGGGTCGGTCGGGCCGCGGGGCGTGGCGGCGGCACCGTCCGCGCGACCGGCGGTGGCGCAGTACGCTGCGTCGGCGTGGGAGTTGGCCGCGGTGCGGGCCCGCGATCGCCGGGCAGGCGAAAATTTTCCAGCCCCGGAATGAGCGTTGGCGTGGGCGCCGGCGTCGGGCTGCTCTGTGCCTGGACGCCGGTTGCGGTCAAAAACAATGGCAGAGCGAGAAGGCGCAGCCGGCTTGCGAAAAATGTCGTCATGGTCCCCACGGGTGCGCCTTAACCGAGTATTTCTGAATGCCATACGACCGCCGCATCGATCGCGGCAAGGCGAGAGGCAAAGGCGGTGAACGCCGCAAATGCCAGGGCCCGCCTCTCCCGAAGGAGAGACGGGCCCGGCGTCAGCAAAGGATCAGGGCTCAGGCGTGTTCGGGAACGCCGTGCAGCCGCGCCTCGATATTGTCGCTCATCTGCTGGCGATGGATCGCGATCGGGCGCATCTCCCCGCTGCCGTCAGTCGCGTCGCCGTCATTCATACCGATGGTGAACGAGGCGCTGGTGCGGCCTTCGCTGCCATCGGCCAGGCGATAGCGGGCATTGGCGACCACGAACGGAACGAAGGTCTTCGCCTCTTCGCCAAGAACCTCTTTGGACAGCGACAGGGTTGCGTCGATGCGTGTCCCCTCGCCCGGTTCGATCGTGACGGGCGAGACCTCGCCTTCCCCGCTCCGATCGAGCAGCAGCCGCTCCATCTCGGCCTCATTACCGGACTCGGTCGCGAACATGAAGGTCGAGATGCGCACATCCTTGGCCGCGACCGCCCCGGAATTGCCTACGGTCAGCTCGATTTCGACCAGCGCGTCGTCAGCATTGCTGCCGGCACGGACTGGGCGCATCGAGAATTCGAGCCACGGACGATCGGCATGCGCGGTACCAGCTGTGAGCGCGGCGACATCTTCGGCCTCTGGCTCGGCCAGCTCAGCCTCGACCGCGACGGCATCCGCTACTTCATCAGCCGTAGCGGCGGCGACTGGCGCAGCGGCCAACGGTGCGGCAACAACTGGCGCGGCGGCCAGCGGTGCCACGCGCAGGAACTGCGGCTCGGGCGCCATCACCGGCTCGGCACGAACCGGCTCGACACGGGCAGGCTCGACTTCCGCAACCGGCTCGACATAATCCTCTTCATAATAGACGTCTTCAGCGGCACGGCGGCGGCGACGCAGGATCAACGCGCCCACTATGGCGAGCAGCGCGATGCCGGCGAGCACCCATGGCCAGATCGGCGCGGCCTCGGTCGCGGTCGTGGTGGCTGCGGTATCAACCGCAGGGGTGACGGTTTCCGGCGCTGGCACTGGAGCGGTCGCAACGGGTGCTTCAGTAACCGGCGCGACCTCTGGGGTCGTCACAGGTGGTGTGGTTGCCGGTGCGGCCGCGACGACGGGCGCGGGTTCGGCGGCGGCGGCCGGTGCGGCCCGCGGCGCAGGAGCACGAGTAACGGTGCGCGCCTGACGAACGGTACGCGCCGTCCGGCGCGCAACAGGAGCGGCCTCGGCTTCTGCGGCCGGCTCGGCTGCCGGTTCGGGCGTCGTCGCTTGAGCAGCGGGCGGCGTTACCGTCGCGGGTGCCGGTGGCGTGGCCGTGATCGTCGGAACGACCGGCGGCGGGGCTACCGTCTGTGTTGGCGGCGCGGTCTGCACCTCCTGCGCAACGGCGGGAACCGCGAGCAGCACCAGGGTTGGGACAAGCGCGGCGAACGCGCGACGATGCGGTGGGGGCATGATTTTCATAACGGGGACTCAATGAAGGGAACCCTGATTCTGACCCATGAGAACATCAGAATTGCGTTGAATGGGTAGATGCGGCCGATGAATCGACTATTTCGGTGGCACAACGACCATAACACTTAAGATCATTCCGTTTTCGTAACGAGTATTTTAGATATTTTGTTGCGCCGCACTATAAATGACTTTTTCTTACAAAGATGATATGCCAACATTGATGTAAGTTATTTGAATTATTCCTCTTCTATCTTTTGACGCGCGACATTCTTCCTCGCGCTCGCGGACCTCAGCACGCGCAGAACCGATGCCCGTCGCCCCGCGTTGACAGAATCCAACACGGTTCCTATATGGCCAGCTCACCACAGACCTCGGGAAATGATGCGCCGTCGCGCAGCGCATCGATCGAATTGGGTTCTGCGGTTCTTGAGACGCTTGAAGCTGCTGTTTTCCGATGAGGATGACATGCGGCTTTTTTGCGTCTCTACGCGTGCCCCCCGGTGGATGCCGGGCGCGACATTCTTAGCTGTAAGGCAAAAAAATCCATGGCGACCAAGGCAATCGAGGGCACCGCTTCGCGGCGTGGCGAGGGCGGCACCGCAAAGCGCCGCATCCGCAAGGTGTTCGGCAACATCCACGAAGTGGTGCAGATGCCGAACCTGATCGAGGTTCAGCGCGAATCCTACGAACAGTTCCTGCGCTCCGATGCCTCGATCGGTTATGTCTCCGGTCTCGAAAAGACGCTGCGTTCGGTTTTCCCGATCCGTGATTTCGCCGGCACCGCCGAGCTCGACTTTGTCAATTACGAGCTCGAGCCGCCCAAGTTCGATACCGATGAATGCCGTCAGCGCGGTATCACTTATGCGGCGCCGATGCGCGTTACCCTTCGCCTGATCGTGTTCGAGGTCGATGCCGACACGGATTCGCGCTCGGTCCTCGATATCAAGGAGCAGGACGTCTACATGGGCGACATGCCCCTGATGACGGGCAACGGCACCTTCATCATCAACGGCACGGAACGCGTGATCGTCAGCCAGATGCACCGCTCGCCGGGCGTCCTGTTCGACCATGATCGCGGCAAGACCCACGCATCGGGCAAGTACCTCTTCGCTGCGCGCGTCATTCCGTATCGCGGTTCGTGGCTCGACTTTGAATTCGACGCCAAGGACATCGTCAACGTCCGTATCGACCGTAAGCGCAAGCTGCCGGTCACCGCGTTGCTGTACGCGCTGGGCCTGACCGGCGAGGAAATCCTCAATTACTTCTACAACCGCGTCACCTTCGTGCGCGGCCAGGGCGGCTGGATCATTCCTTTCCAGGCGGAAAATTGGCGCGGCCAGAAGCCGATGTTCGACATCATCGATGCGAAGACCGGCGAAGTCGTGTTCCCATCGGGCCAGAAGATCAGCCCGCGCGCTGCCAACAAGGCAGCCAAGGACGGCCTGACCGACCTGTTGATCCCGACCGAGGAAATCTTCGGCCGCTACAGCGCCTATGACCTGATCAACGAGACCACCGGCCAGATCTATATCGAAGCCGGCGACGAAGTCTCGGCCGAGAATCTCGAACTGCTCGACAAGGCCGGCATCGATCGCATCGAGTTGCTCGACATCGACCATGTCGCGACCGGCCCGTGGATCCGCAACACGCTCAAGGCCGACAAGGCCGAAGAGCGGGAGCAGGCCCTGTCCGACATCTACCGCGTCATGCGCCCTGGCGAGCCGCCGACGCTCGAAACCGCAGAGTCGCTGTTCAGCGGCCTGTTCTTCGATCCCGACCGCTACGACCTGTCGGCCGTCGGTCGCGTCAAGCTCAACATGCGCCTTGACCTCGATGCTGAGGACACGGTCACCACGCTGCGCACCGAGGATATCCTTGCGGTCGTCAAGACGCTGGTCGACCTGAAGGACGGCAAGGGCGAAATCGACGATATCGACAATCTCGGCAACCGCCGCGTGCGTTCGGTCGGCGAGCTGCTCGAGAACCAGTACCGCGTCGGTCTGCTCCGCATGGAGCGCGCCGTGAAGGAGCGCATGTCCTCGGTCGACGTCTCGACCGTGATGCCCAACGACCTGATCAACGCCAAGCCCGCAGTCGCCGCGGTGCGTGAGTTCTTCGGCTCGTCGCAGCTGTCGCAGTTCATGGATCAGACTAACCCGCTGTCGGAAGTCACCCACAAGCGCCGCGTGTCGGCACTTGGGCCGGGTGGTTTGACGCGTGAGCGCGCCGGCTTCGAAGTCCGAGACGTTCACCCGACCCATTATGGCCGCATCTGCCCGATCGAAACGCCGGAAGGCCCGAACATCGGTCTGATCAACTCGCTCGCCAGCTTCAGCCGCGTCAACAAGTATGGCTTCATCGAGACGCCGTACCGCAAGGTCGTCGACCATAAGGTCACCGATGACGTAGTCTATCTGTCGGCGATGGAAGAAGCCAAGCATACGATCGCGCAGGCAAACGCTGAGCTCGACGCGTCGAAGGGCTTTGTCGAGGAACTGGTGTCGTCGCGTCAGTCGGGTGAATTCCTGATGGCGATTCCCGACAACATCACGCTGATGGACGTCAGCCCGAAGCAGCTCGTCTCGGTCGCCGCATCGCTCATTCCGTTCCTGGAAAACGATGACGCCAACCGCGCACTGATGGGCTCGAACATGCAGCGTCAGGCTGTGCCGCTGGTCCAGGCCGAGGCGCCGTTCGTCGGCACCGGCATGGAAGAGACGGTTGCGCGTGACTCCGGCGCGGCGATCTCCGCCAAGCGCGCCGGTGTGGTCGACCAGGTCGATGCCGCACGTATCGTGATCCGCGCGACGGGTAGCGTCGAGGCCGGCCAGTCGGGCGTCGACATCTACACGCTGATGAAGTTCCAGCGCTCGAACCAGAACACCTGCATCAACCAGCGTCCGCTGGTGAAGGTCGGTGACGTGGTGAACACCGGCGACGTGATCGCCGATGGTCCCTCGACCGAGTTCGGTGAGCTCGCGCTGGGCCGCAACAGCCTCGTCGCGTTCATGCCGTGGAACGGATACAATTATGAGGATTCGATCCTCATCTCCGAGCGCATCGTGAAGGACGACGTCTTCACCTCGATCCATATCGAGGAATTCGAAGTCATGGCCCGCGACACCAAGCTCGGGCCAGAGGATATCACGCGCGACATCCCGAACGTCGGCGAGGAAGCACTGCGCAACCTCGACGAAGCGGGCATCGTCTATATCGGCGCCGAAGTGGAGCCGGGTGACATCCTGGCCGGCAAGATCACCCCCAAGGGTGAATCGCCGATGACGCCGGAGGAAAAGCTGCTCCGCGCCATCTTCGGTGAAAAGGCGTCGGACGTGCGCGACACCTCGCTGCGCCTGCCGCCGGGCGTTGCCGGCACCGTCGTCGAGGTCCGGGTGTTCAATCGCCACGGCATCGACAAGGACGAGCGCGCGATGGCGATCGAGCGCGAGGAAATCGAGCGCCTGAAGAAGGACTCGGACGACGAGCGCAGCATCCTCAACCGTGCGACCTGGTCGCGCCTGCGCGAGATGTTGCTCGACCAGACCGCGACGGCTGCGCCGAAGGGCGTCAAGAAGGGCGTGGTCATCGACCAGGACCTGCTCGACAGTGTCGATCGTCACGAATGGTGGAAGTTCGCCGTCGCCGACGACAAGATCCAGAGCGATCTGGAAGCGGTCAAGGTACAGTATGACGATGCTGCCAAGCTGATCCAGGACAAGTTCCTCGATCGTCGCGAAAAGCTGGAGCGTGGCGATGAGCTGCCGCCCGGCGTGCTCAAGATGGTCAAGGTGTTCGTCGCGGTGAAGCGCAAGCTGCAGCCGGGCGACAAGATGGCCGGCCGTCACGGCAACAAGGGCGTGATCAGCCGCATCCTGCCGGCGGAGGACATGCCGTTCCTCGCCGATGGTACTGCGGTCGACATCGTGCTCAACCCGCTCGGCGTGCCGTCGCGCATGAACGTCGGTCAGATCTTCGAGACGCATCTCGGCTGGGCCGCACGCGGCCTGGGACAACAGATCAGTCAAGCGCTGGAAGATTGGCGCGAAGCCAATCCAGACGCCGTGGCCGGCGCAATGCCCGAAGTCGTCAAGGATCGCCTCAAGACGGTCTATGGCGAGCAGTATCACGCAGAGATCGACGCCCGTACGAGCGACGAGATCATCGAACTGGCGCAGAACCTGCGCGGCGGCGTGCCGATGGCGACTCCGGTGTTCGACGGTGCCCGCGAAGCCGATGTTTCGGCGATGCTGGCGCTGGCGGGTCTCGATACCTCGGGGCAGAGCGATCTGTTCGACGGGCGTACCGGCGACAAGTTCGACCGCAAGGTCACCGTCGGCTACATCTATATGCTCAAGCTGCACCATCTCGTGGACGACAAGATCCACGCCCGGTCGATTGGCCCCTACTCGCTCGTCACGCAGCAGCCGCTGGGTGGTAAGGCGCAGTTCGGTGGTCAGCGCTTCGGTGAGATGGAGGTCTGGGCACTCCAGGCTTACGGCGCCGCCTATACCCTGCAGGAAATGCTTACGGTGAAGTCCGACGACGTGGTCGGCCGCACCAAGGTCTATGAAGCGATCGTCAAGGGCGACGACACCTTCGAGGCCGGCATTCCGGAGAGCTTCAACGTGCTCGTCAAGGAAATGCGCTCGCTGGGTCTGAACGTCGAGCTGAAGAGCATCGAGCAGTTCGACTCCGACGGCGTCGCGATCGCGGCGGAGTGATGGAATAGAGCCCTGCCCTTCCGGGGCGGGGTTCGATCCGCCGCTCGCACAGAATTTTCCCTCCCAGCGAGGAATTGAGAATGAACGAACTGACCAACTTCGCCAATCCGGTCGCCAAGACCGAAACCTTTGACCAGATCCAGATCGGCATCGCGTCCCCGGACCGGATCCGTTCGTGGAGCTTCGGCGAGATCAAGAAGCCGGAAACCATCAACTATCGCACGTTCAAGCCCGAGCGTGACGGCCTGTTCTGCGCGCGCATCTTCGGTCCGATCAAGGATTACGAGTGCCTGTGCGGCAAGTACAAGCGCATGAAGTACAAGGGCATCGTCTGCGAGAAGTGCGGCGTCGAGGTGACCGTTTCGAAGGTCCGCCGCGAGCGCATGGGCCATATCGAACTGGCCGCGCCGGTTGCGCATATCTGGTTCCTGAAGTCGCTGCCGTCGCGCATCGGCCTGCTGCTTGACATGCAGCTGAAGCAGCTCGAGCGCGTGCTGTATTTCGAAGCCTATATCGTGATCGAGCCGGGCATCACCCCGCTGGAAAAATACCAGCTGATGACCGAAGACGAGCTGCTCGACGCGCAGGATGAATATGGCGAGGACGCGTTCTCAGCCGGCATCGGCGCCGAAGCGGTCCGCATCATGCTTCAGGACCTCGATCTCGAGGGCGAGCGCAAGGAGTTGCTCGAAGAGCTGGCGGTCACCAAGTCGGAACTGAAGCCGAAGAAGATCATCAAGCGCCTGAAGGTCGTCGAGAGCTTCATCGATTCGGGTAACCGCCCGGAATGGATGATCCTCGAGGTCGTTCCGGTTATCCCGCCCGAGCTGCGCCCGCTGGTGCCGCTGGACGGCGGTCGCTTCGCGACGTCGGATCTGAACGATCTGTATCGCCGCGTGATCAACCGCAACAACCGCCTGAAGCGCCTGATGGAGCTGCGCGCGCCGGACATCATCGTCCGCAATGAAAAGCGCATGCTGCAGGAGGCCGTCGACGCCCTGTTCGATAACGGCCGTCGCGGCCGCACGATCACCGGCGCCAACAAGCGTCCGCTGAAGTCGCTGTCCGACATGCTCAAGGGCAAGCAGGGCCGCTTCCGTCAGAACCTGCTCGGCAAGCGCGTCGACTATTCGGGCCGCTCGGTCATCGTGACCGGTCCGGAACTCAAGCTGCATCAGTGCGGCCTGCCGAAGAAGATGGCGCTCGAGCTGTTCAAGCCGTTCATCTATGCCCGTCTCGACGCCAAGGGCCTCAGCATGACGCTGAAGCAGGCGAAGAAGTGGGTCGAGAAGGAGCGCAAGGAAGTCTGGGACATTCTCGACGAAGTCATTCGCGAGCACCCGGTCATGCTCAACCGCGCGCCGACGCTTCACCGTCTCGGCATCCAGGCGTTCGAGCCCGTGCTGATCGAGGGCAAGGCAATCCAGCTTCACCCGCTGGTCTGCTCGGCCTTCAACGCCGACTTCGACGGCGACCAGATGGCGGTCCACGTTCCCCTCTCGCTGGAAGCCCAGCTCGAGGCGCGCGTGCTAATGATGTCGACCAACAACATCCTGTCGCCGGCGAACGGCAAGCCGATCATCGTGCCGTCGCAGGACATGGTGCTGGGTCTCTATTATCTGTCGATGCTGAAGGAAGGCGAGCCCGGCGAGGGCATGCTGATTTCGGACATGGCCGAAGTGCATCAGGCGATCGAGGCCGGCGCGGTGACGCTCCACACCAAGATCACCACGCGCGTTCCGCAGACCGATGCGGACGGTAACGCGTACCTGAAGCGCTACGAAACCACGCCGGGCCGCATGCTGCTCGGTGAGTGCCTGCCGAAGAGCTCGAAGGTGCCGTTCGACACCGTCAACCGCCTCCTCACCAAGAAGGATGTGGGCGACGTGATCGACGAGGTCTATCGTCACACCGGCCAGAAGGAGACCGTGCTGTTCGCCGATGCGATCATGGCATTGGGCTTCAAGCACGCGTTCAAGGCGGGCATTTCGTTCGGTAAGGACGACATGATCATCCCGGACGCCAAGGTCGGCCTGGTCGATGAGACGCGCGCGCTGGTGAAGGATTTCGAGCAGCAGTATCAGGATGGTCTGATCACGCATCAGGAGAAGTACAACAAGGTGATCGACGCCTGGTCGGGCTGCGGTGACCGCGTTGCGACGGCGATGATGGACGAGATCAAGGCAGTGAAGAAGCTGCCGAACGGTCGCGAAGCGCCGATCAACTCGATCTACATGATGGCGCACTCCGGTGCCCGTGGTTCGCAGGCACAGATCAAGCAGCTGGCGGGTATGCGCGGGCTGATGGCCAAGCCGTCGGGCGAGATCATCGAAACGCCGATCATCTCGAACTTCAAGGAAGGCCTGACCGTCCTTGAGTATTTCAACTCTACCCACGGCGCCCGCAAGGGTCTCGCGGACACGGCGTTGAAGACCGCCAACTCGGGTTACCTGACCCGCCGTCTGGTCGATGTGTCGCAGGATTGCGTCATCATCGAGAATGATTGCGGTACCGAGCGTGCGCTGGAAATGCGCGCGATCGTCCAGGGCGGCTCGACCATCGCATCGCTCGGCGAGCGCATCCTCGGTCGTACGACCGCGGAGGACATTGTCGACACCAAGACCGGCGAGATCGTCATCCCCTCGGGCACGTTGCTCGACGAGCCGATGATCACGAAGATCGAGGCGATCGGCACTCAGGCCGTGAAGATCCGCAGCCCGCTGGTCTGCGAAACCAAGATCGGCGTGTGCGGCAAGTGCTACGGGCGCGATCTCGCCCGCGGTACGCCGGTCAACATCGGTGAAGCGGTCGGCGTCATTGCCGCCCAGTCGATCGGTGAGCCGGGCACCCAGCTGACGATGCGGACCTTCCACATCGGCGGCGCGGCGCAGCTCAACGAGCAGTCGAACCTTGAGGCGGTTGCCGACGGGACGATGGAGTATCGCGACCTTCGCATCATCATGGATCAGCGCGGCCGCCGAGTCGTGCTGAGCCGTTCGGGCGAAATCGCGATCGTCGACATGGACGGCCGCGAGCGTGCGGTGCACCGCATCCCGTACGGCGCCTATGTGATGTACGACGATGGCCATATCGTCTCGAAGGGCGATCGCCTGGCCGAATGGGATCCGTTCACCATGCCGGTGATCACGGAAAACCCCGGTGTCGTGAAGTATGTCGACCTGATCGAGGGCAAGACGCTGGTCGAACAGGCCGACGAAGCCACCGGCATCTCGCAGCGCGTGATCATCGAATATCGCGCCGCGACCAAGTCGAAGGAGGATCTGCGTCCGCGTCTGACCCTGCTCGACGGGGACTCGGGTGAAGCCGGCCGCTACATGCTCGCACCGGGCGCCACGCTCTCGGTCGAGGACGGCGCGCAGGTTTCCGGCGGTGACGTTCTGGCTCGTGTCAGCCGCGAAGCAGCCAAGACCCGCGACATCACCGGCGGTCTGCCGCGGGTGGCGGAGCTGTTCGAAGCGCGCAAGCCGAAGGAAAATGCGATCATCGCAAAGGTCTCGGGCCGTGTCGTGTTCGGCAAGGACTATAAGGCCAAGCGCAAGATCGGCATTCAGCCCGAGGATGGCGGTGAGGTCGTCGAGTATCTGGTGCCCAAGTCGAAGGTGATCGACGTTCAGGAAGGCGACTACGTCAAGCGTGGCGACAACCTGATCGGCGGCAGCCCCGACCCGCACGACATTCTTGAAGTGCTCGGGATCGAGCCGCTGGCGGAATATCTCGTCTCGGAAATCCAGGAAGTTTACCGACTTCAGGGCGTGAAGATCAACGACAAGCACATCGAGGTGATCGTTCGCCAGATGCTGCAGAAGGTCGAGATCACCGATGGCGGCGATACCACGCTGCTGGCCGGCGAGCAGGTCGATCGCGACGAGATGGATGCGATCAACGACAAGCTCGACAAGAAGGAGCGTCGCGCTCAGGGCAAGCCCGTCCTGCTCGGCATCACCAAGGCGTCGCTGCAGACCCGCAGCTTCATCTCGGCGGCGTCGTTCCAGGAGACCACCCGCGTCCTCACCGAGGCGGCGGTCCAGGGCAAGCAGGACACGCTGATCGGCCTCAAGGAGAACGTCATCGTCGGCCGTCTCATCCCCGCCGGTACCGGCGCGGGCATGAACCGTCTGCGGGTCGCGGCCTCCAGCCGTGACGCGGCACTGCGCGTCCAGCAGCGTCGCCTGCAGGAAGCGCTGATCGCGCCGAATTCGGCGGCGGAAGAGCGGGCAGCCGAGAAGCTGCGCGACATCGCCGACGACACGGGTAGCGATGCCCTGGCTTCGGTCGTGACCAGCGGCACCGGCACCGACGCCGATGCGGGCGAATATCTGATCAAGGAATGATCGGGTAGCGCCCTCGGCGCTGACAAGAATAAGCCGCCGTCCGGATCATCCGGGCGGCGGCTTTTTCTTTGTGCTGCGTCATTGCGCCTCTCTCCGTCATCTCCGCGACAGAGTAGCGGGTCGGGGGGGCAGGACTGGGGACTGGTGGCGGGAGATATGGGACACCGGTCATCGCATATCTCGGGCCGCCGTCGCGGCGAGAGGATTGAGATATGGGACACCGGTCATTCGCGTATCTCGGGCGGCGGCCGTGGCGAGAGGGTTGAGATATGGGACACCGGTGTGTCGCATATCTCCCTTCCCGCCATCTCAGTAGTGGGTGCTATAATATAATTATATCAGATATTTATCTATCGCTTCTCGATGGACGTCTTTCGCCATCCCCGCTTTCGCGGGGATGGCTGTGGTGGTTCGATTAAAATCCCCCACCAAATTGCGTCAGAAATGCAACAGCCCCGGCCAAATCCGAGACGATCGGGACCAGGGCCCCGAGCTTCACTTGCCCCCTGTTACAGAGCGGTTACGAATTGACTCGAACTCCGGGACACAATGGAGTCGCCTGCGGGGCGGATGCAGATACTCAACGGGGGATATCCATGAAAACCAGCTCAGCGCATCGGGCATTGTCGGTTTCTCGTCTCGCGACGACTCTGTCGCTGCTTGCTTTTGGCCTGGCACTGCCCGACATTGCCCATGCCGAGGACGAAACCCCTGCCCCGCAGGAACAGGCCGCACCCGACGAGATCGACATCGTCGTCACCGCGACGCGCCGGGCGGAGTCGAGCCGGGACGTACCGATCGCTGTCTCCGCCATCTCGGCCGAGAAGCTCGACGTGCTCAACTCGAGCGGCCTCGACGTCCGGTTCCTATCCGGCCGCACCCCCAGCCTGCTGGTCGAATCCTCGTTCGGCCGCACTTTCCCGCGCTTCTATATCCGTGGCCTGGGTAATACCGATTTCGACCCGACCGCCGCGCAGCCGGTGTCAGTGGTCTATGACGATGTCGCGCTCGAAAACCCGATGTTGAAATCCTTCCCGGTATTCGATCTGGCCAGCGTCGAAGTGCTGCGCGGTCCGCAAGGCACGCTGTTCGGCCGCAACACCCCGGCCGGCGTGGTGAAGCTCAATTCGACCGCGCCCAGCAGCACCTTCGGCGGCTATGGCAGCGTCTCCTGGGCGACCTACAACACAGTCAATGCCGAGGCGGCGATCGGCGGCCCGATCGGCGGCGGCTTCACCTTCCGCGCCTCCGGCATCTTGCAGCGGCGCGACAATTGGGTCACCAACACCGCCTCCCCCACTCTCGCCGATCGCAAGCTTGAAGGCTATCGCGACCTCGCCGGCCGGTTGCTGATCGGCTATGAAAGCGGCGACTTCTCCGCCCTGTTCAATGTCCATGCGCGCGATCTCGACGCCACGCCG
>NZ_JBOHHW010000015.1:0-121084 GCF_050725575.1 Sphingomonas sp.
GGCAAACAGTTCCTGCGGGTCACGACCAGCCAGAAGCTGGTCCAAAACGTCCTTGTCGATTGCCATATCGATGGTCCTTTCTCTTCCATCTATATGACCTCACGCACAAAATTCCTGACAGTCCCCCATGCGAGTAAACACCAGAGGAGCGCCAGTCTTGAGAATGTCCTGCATACCCTTGAAAGGGTTCTTGTTACCGAGAATCTGACCCATCATCGCGATCGACATGTCGAACTGATGGGACATGGCGGCGCCCAGTGGCGCAAGCTCCGGGTCGGTGCTGATCACGACGACCGGTTCGCCGAGTGGCGCGCCACTCTTCTGCATACCCCCATAATACGCGATCCCTTGGCGCCCTCTGATCGTCACGACGCCTCCCTTTACCAGCTGGAATTCCAGCGCATCCTTGCCTTTGTCCTCGGGCATGTTCGGCATCATCTTTTTCATCTGTTCGGCCATCACCGAAGCCATGTCCTCGACGCGCATGACCGCCGGGCCGTTGAAACTGGCCTGAACTACATAGTCATGACCCTCACGCGTGATGAAATAGCTGTTCGGGTTGGTTGTTGCCGCTCGAACATCGCTGTTCGAGGCGACTTCGATCTTCATGGACATGGCATTGTTAGGGGCCATGTAGTTCGCGGTGATGTCCGCAAATGCCGGAGCGCCAAGGGGCAACAACGAGATAATGCACAATCGTAGCGCGAACTTCATGATCAACCTCTTTTCGAGCCGAGGCCGCTATATGAGCTGATCCACAAATGTCGGCAATCGAGCTCGCCCCGATCTGGCTGGGCATTGGCAACTGGGTCGCTGCCAACCAACGGCTTTGCTGAGTCCACGACCGAATGGAAGCGGGCGCCGCGCCCCGAGTGAGCTCGGCCGTATCTTATTCGGTCGTATCTTATGGTGTCGGGGGCGTTGTATCCGGCACCTTGGCTTCGGAACCGGCAACCGGCGGGGCTGCCGGCAATGGGGCAGATTCAGGCACGGCCGGTGCCGGTACGGTGGGCACGGCGGTTGCGCCGGGTGCGCCGGGTGTGCTCCCCACCTCCGGCGCAGGCGCGGCGACTGGCGCGATCTGCGGGGCCGACAGGCGATGCCCGGGCCAGCTCGGGCCGTGCAGGCGATCGATTTCCGCCTTGCGCTTGCGCAGATAATCATCGCGCGTCGCGGCATAGGGGTCGGTGGCGGTGTGGAGCACGGTCAGCTTGTCGTCGAATGCCACACGGTAATCCAGCGCACTGAGCGTGTTGACCGGAAGGGTATAATAGAGCTTGTTGAACGGCGTCCCGATGGTCACCGGCATAATGAGCCGGTCGATCGAGATCCCGAAAAGGTCACGCACCGTGGTCGGCCCGATCAGCGGCAGGAACAGATAAGGGCCCGGCTTCACGCCGTAATAGCCCAGCGTATTGGCCAGGCTGTTCGGGCGATGCGGCAGTTTGAAGGGGCGGCGCTTGGCGATATCGATCGTTCCGGCGAGCCCGACCGTGGAATTGATCGCGAAACGGCCCAGCGTCTCGGCCGCTTTTCCCGGCTTCAGCTGCAGCAGATAGTTCAGGAACACGATCGGTTCCTGAACATGATCGAGGAAATTGTGGATGCCGTCGCGCACCGGCTTGGGAAGCCCCTTTTTATAGCCCTTGGCGATCGGGGCCACCAGGGCGCGGTCCACTGCCTGCACCGCCTTGTAGGATTCGACATTGACGCGTTCGGCCGGATCGCCGGGAGAGCGGCGCCGCGCCGAAACAAGGATGTCGTCATCGACCAGGCCGCCGCCGGACACTTGCTGCGCCGCCGGATCCACCGCCGGCACCGCCGCGTCGGGTGTTGCCGGGGTTTGGACCGCCGTTGCGGGCGCCACCGGCGCCACAGGCGAAACCCCTGGCGGGGCGCCGGGCGTTGTTGGTGCGGGGACCGGAGCCGGCGCGGGTGATTCCGGCGTTGTGGCCGGGGCCTGCTGACCGCTCGCCGCCTGGACCACGACGGGGGGGAGCGGCACTTCGACAGCGGACAAGGGTAAATTTGCGAACAGCACCACCGCGCCGAATACAGGAACCATTATTTCTTTATCTCCTGCCGCCGACCGGCACACCGTGCTCCCTGCGCACGATTCGTTTGCGCGAATCTGCCCGCGCGCGACTCAGATATTCGTCGCGCGCCAATGATCAATACTCTAACTTGTAATAAATAGGCCAATCGGCGTTTGGCGAAGGCGAAATCGACCGCGCTGCCGCGGTCGCCTGGAGTCTTTCCGGTTTAGACTGTGCCAGCCCGCCGCGAAGCGGTCGCCCGACCATTGCGGTGATTGGCTTTGGACCCTAGTGATCCGCTATCTGTAAGGGAGATGGTAATGGACTCGCTGGTGACGACCGAATGGCTCGCGAACGAACTGGGCGCGAACGACCTGCGTATCGTCGACGCCACTTATGTACTGGCCGGTGACAAGCGCGATCCGGCCGCCGAATATGAAGCGGCGCATATCCCCGGCGCCGTGTTCATGGACCTGGCCGAGCTGGCCGACACCAATACCGACCTGCCCTCGATGCTGCCGCCGCCGGAGAAATTCGCCAGCCGCATGCAGTCGCTCGGCCTGGGCGATGGCAGCCGTGTCGTGCTCTACGACGATTCGCCTTATCACACCGCCGCGCGCGCCTGGTTCATGCTCCGCACCTTCGGCGCGCATGACGTCGCGATCCTCGATGGCGGCCTGGCCAAGTGGAAGGCCGAAGGCCGCGACACGGCAAGCGGCAAGGAACAGCTGCGCCACCGTCACTTCACTGTCTGGGCCGACGACAAGGGCGTGCGCAATCTCGCCCAGATGAAAGCCAATCTCGAAAGCGGCGCGGAGCAGGTGCTCGATGCGCGCTCGGCAGCACGCTTCTCGGGTGCGGAGCCGGATCCGCGTCCGGCGACTCATGCCGGCCATATCCCGGGATCGAAGAACCTCCCGCAGGGCGAGCTGTTCAATGCTGACGGCACCTACAAGCAGGGCGACGATCTTAAGGTTGCGTTCGAAGGCGCCGGGATCGACCTCGCCAAGCCCTTGGTCACCACCTGCGGCTCGGGCATCACTGCCTCGGTCCTCGCCTTCGGTGCGCACCTGCTCGGCAATGAAGCGGCGGTCTATGACGGCAGCTGGTCCGAATGGGGCGCCGACAGCTCGACCCCCAAAGCGACGGGCAACCAGTGAGCTCAAACGCGTGACGGACGACACCGGCCGCCCGAAGGATGACGCGACCCGCGTCGTTTCCGCCGGGCGGCGCAAGGAATGGACCGGCGGGATCGTCAACCCGCCGGTGTGGCGCGCCTCGACCATCCTGTATGATTCGGTCGCGGAATTGCGCGCGCGCGTATCGGACACGCATCACAAATTATTCTACGGCCGGCGCGGCACACCGACGCAATGGGCGCTGGCCGATGCGCTGACCGAGCTGGAGCCGGGCGCGGAGGGCACTTTCCTCTATTGCTCGGGCGTCGCGGCGCTGGCCGCCGCCTTGCTCTCGGTCCTGTCGCCGGGCGACGAATTGCTGCTGGTCGACACTGCCTATGACCCGACCCGGTCGATGGCGAATGGCCTGCTCAAGCGCATGGGCATCACCACGCGCTTCTACGACCCGATGATCGGCGCCGGCATCGCCGACCTGATCGGCGAGCGCACCCGAGCCATCCTGATGGAAAGCCCGGGCAGCCTGACCTTCGAGGTACAGGACATCCCCGCGATCGTCGCCGTGGCGAAGGCGCGCGGCGTGACCACCATACTCGACAATACCTGGGCCACGCCGCTGCTGTTCCCCGCAATAGCGCACGGCATCGACCTGACCATGCTGGCCTGCACCAAATATGTCGTCGGCCATTCCGATGTGATGCTTGGATCGGTCACCGCCGCGCCGGGGCATTTCGCGAAACTGCGCGACACCAGCCTGCAGCTCGGCCAGGTGGCGAGTCCCGATGATTGCTGGCTCGGCTCGCGCGGACTTCGCACCATGGCAGTGCGGCTGAAACAGCATGAGGCCAGCGCGCTGACCATTGCCCGTTGGCTGCAGCAGCAGCCCGAGGTCGCCGCTGTGCTTCACCCTGCCCTGCCCGGCTGCCCCGGCCATGAATTCTTCCTGCGCGACTTCAAGGGCGCCTCGGGCCTGTTCTCCTTTGTGCTCCAGGGGGGCGATGAAGCGGCCCGCGCCGCGCTGATCGACGGGCTGGAGCATTTCGGTATCGGCTATAGCTGGGGCGGGTTCGAAAGCCTCGCGCTGCCGGTCGATCCGGTGCGCTATCGCAGCGTGACCAGGCGAGACGATGCAGGGCCGATCGTCCGGCTGCAGATCGGGCTGGAGCATGTCGACGACCTGATCGACGACCTGTCCGCCGGTCTCGCGCGCTTCCGGGCGGCTGTGTCGAGCCGCTAATCACTGTTGCAGCGCGGCAACACAATATTGCCGGATTGTTGCTGCTCTGTCGATTTATGTTGTGCTGCAGCAAATTCTAGCCGATTTCAGGGTACCGATCGGGGAAGCGGCGCGGGGAGGATCCAATCCTTTCGACAGATGCGCTACCCGGCGGACGCAGGTGTGGAACCAGATCTTAATTGAAAGGGTATCCATGCGCCGTATTTCCATGATCAGCCTCAGTGCGCTGATGTTCGCCAGCGCCGCTCCGGCGTTCGCCGAAACCGCCCCGGGCGCCACGACTGCGGCGCCGGAACCTGCTACAACCACCGACGCCGTAACAACGGTCGTCGATGATACCGCGCCCGTCGCAACACAAGATGCCGTGCCCGCCGAAGCTGCGGCGCCCGCATCGCCCTTCACCATTTCCGCCAATGCGACGTTGGTCAGCGACTATCGCTTCCGCGGCTTCTCGCAGACCGGCGAGAATGCGGCGATCCAGGGCACGATCAACCTGAACCACGAAAGCGGCTTCTATATCGGCACGTTCGGGTCAAGCGTCGGCTTTGCCGGTCATACCGAAGTCGATCTCTATGGCGGCTATACCAAGACGATCGGCGGCATCACGCTCGACGGCGGCCTGCTCTATTATCTCTATCCGAAGAAGGGCAATGCCGACACCGACTTCTTCGAACCCTATATCAATGTCAGCGGCACGGTCGGACCGGTCACGGCAAAGGTCGGCGCGAATTTCGCTTGGGGCGGCCAGTCCGCGCTGAACGACTATTCGGCTGTCTATCTGCACGGCGATCTGACCGCGGCCATCCCCAAAACCCCGTTCGGCCTCGCCGCGCATATCGGCTATGCCAAGAGCGACGCCTTTCCCGGCGGCATTGACGGCGACGTGATCGATTATTCGATCGGCGCGACCGCGACCTATAAATCGCTGACTTTCGGCGTCACATACGTCAACACCGACGAGACCAATTCGACCTTTGGCGGCCTGTTCACCGGCGGCTACAAGAACGCCATCGGTGCCGACGGCGCGGTGGTGTTCAGCCTGACCGCGGCGATGCCGGCGGCCGGATCGGACACCTCCGCCCCCTCGTCGATCAAGATCACCGGCGGCGCGACCCTGGTCAGCGACTATCGTTTCCGCGGCTTCACGCAGAATAACGAGAATGCGGCGATCCAGGGCACGATCAACCTGACGCATGACAGCGGCTTCTATGTCGGCACCTGGGCCTCGAGCGTGGGCTTTGCCGGCAATACCGAAGTCGATCTCTATGGCGGCTATTCGAAGACCATCAATGGCATCACGCTCGACGGCGGCCTGCTCTATTATCTCTATCCCAAGCACGGCAATGCCGACACCGACTATTTCGAGCCCTATGTGAATGTCAGCGGCACGCTCGGCCCGGTCACCGCGAAGGTCGGCGCGAACTATGCCTGGGGCGGCCAGGCCGCGCTGGGCGACTATTCGAGCATCTACTTCCATGGCGACCTGACCGCCGCGATCCCGAAGACGCCGTTCAGCCTGACTGGCCATCTCGGCTATGCCAAGAGCGACAGTTTCCTGGGCGGCGTGACCGGCGACGTGTTCGACTATTCGGTCGGCGCGACGGCGACCTGGAAAGCGCTGACCTTCGGCGTTTCCTACGTCAACACCGACGAGACCAATTTCCTCAACGCCAAGGAACTGCTCGGCGCGGACGGCGCGGTGATCTTCTCGATCGGCGCGTCCTTCTGATCCCGTCCTTCTGACACTTGGCCTCCCCTTTCGCGATCGCCGCCGGCGGTCCGCGGAAGGGGAAGCGATCTGCTGATCAGTCCAGCCATGCAGATAAGAGCGCCATCCTAAGTATCTGATATATTGAAATATTATACTCGACCTCGTCGTGGAGGGCGGCCTGAGATACGGCACATATGGTGTCCCATATCTCAAGCTTCGCGCCGGCGAGGCAGCCCGAAAAAACATGCGACACATGGTGTCCCATATCTCCAAACTCTCGCCGAAGCGGCCGCTCGAAATATCGGACATCCGGTGTCCCATATCTCTCGCCGCTCTTCCGCCCCAGCCCCGTCTCAGCCCCGTCTCAGCCCCGCCCAGTGCTGTCGGCCCGGCGATTCAACCATCATAGCGGATCACGCATACCGGCCTTGCCGGACTGATCCCGGCACGCTCTTTCTCAGTGTCGACAACAGCATGGCTACAGCGCCACCAGCGCAATGGCCCTGCGCATGACCCGGGCCGCCTTGCGAGCATGAGCTCGCGGCTCCCGCCAATCGGCGTGCCTGGTCCGCGCGCGACTCGACAGGGCTCGACGCAACGCGTCGAGCCCGCCTTTCAACAGTCCGTAAAAATCAGCGACGCGTTACGGCGTCGGCGTGGTCGTCCGTGCGTCCTGCCCGTCGCCTTCCGGTGCGGCGACGATGTCGCGCGTCGTGCCGCCCTTGTCGACCACTGCGGTGCCGGGATCGCCGACATCGGAGCGGATGCCCGGTGCCGCCGAATCGCCACCCGCCGCATCAACCGTCGCGCTTTCAGAGGCGCTGCGTGCCGCAGAGCCGCCGAACAGCGCGTCAAGCGCCTGGGCATTGGGATTGGCATTGGAGGTCGGTGCGGTGCCCGGCGCCGGCGGGACCAGCGAGAAATCGGGCGGAATCACCAGCGGCGCCTGGCGCGCGACGGCGAATTCGTCGGGGCGGGCGCGGTTGACCCCGGTCGTACCGCATCCGGCCAGCATACCCACCAGGCCCAGCCCGGTTGCGATCGACGCCATCTTACGCATTCAAATTCTCCACTGGAGCACGTTCCGCGCCCGTGTCCTGACCGTTCTTGGGTTTGTCGCGTACCAGAAGCGCGCGCACAAGCAAGACAAGCACCCCTATCGTAATCGCCGCATCGGCGACATTGAAGACCAAAAAGGGTCGCCACTCACCGAAATGCAGATCGGCGAAATCGACGACATAGCCCAGACGGACCCGGTCGAGGATATTGCCGATCGCGCCGCCAAGCACAAAGCCGAGCGCAATCTGATCCTGGCGGTTCTTTTCGCGCGTCATCCACACCAGCACGCCGATCGCGATCGCGGCGGTCAGGGCGACCAGGCCCCAGCGCATCATGGCGCCATCGGCCTGGAACAGGCCAAGCGAGACGCCGAAATTGGGCACGAAGCGCAGATCGAAGAAGGACGTAATCTCGCGCACCGCGCCGAGATGGTCGATGCCAAGCGGCCCGGTCATGATAAATTTGGCGAGCTGATCGACCAGCAGCACGACGGCCGCGGTGATGAGCCCGGCAGGGCGGAGCGATTTCATGCGGGCACAACCTCTGCACAACGGGCGCACAGCGTACCATCTTCCGTCACTTCGGGAAGATGGCGCCAGCAGCGGCCGCATTTATGGAAATCGGTCGGCGTCACCGATACGGTGTCGGCCTGCGTCACTTTCGCCACGATGAACGCCTCGGCCAGCGCGTCGAGCGACATCGCCGACTTCGGCACCGTCACTTCGGCCTCAAGGCTGGAGCGGACCTGCTTGTCGCGGCGCAGCGGCTCGATCGCTTCGGTCACCTGGACGCGCAGCGCGCGCATATCATTCCATTTGGTCGATATCGCATCGTCGCCGGGCAGCGCGGGCAGCACCGGCCAGTCGAGAAAGTGAACCGACCCATCCTCGCTCGGATAGCGCGACTGCCACACTTCCTCAGCCGTGAAGCACAGGATCGGCGCGGCGTAGCGCACCAGTGCGTGGAACAATATGTCGAGTACAGTGCGATAGGCACGCCGCTTCACATCGTCCGGCGCATCGCAATAGAGCGAGTCCTTGCGGATATCGAAGAAGAAGGCCGATAGGTCTTCCGCCGCGAAATCGGTCAACAGGCGCAGATAGCGGTTGAACTCGAAATTCGCCGTCGCCGCCTTCAGCTCGATATCGAGCTTGCCGAGCAGGTGCAGGATGTAGAGCTCGAGCTCGGGCATCTTGCCGACGTCGAGCTTCTCGGCATCGCTGAAGCCGTCAAGCGCGCCGAGCAGATAGCGGAAGGTGTTGCGCAGCTTGCGATAGGCGTCGCTGGTCGTGCCGAGCACTTCCTTGCCGATGCGGACGTCCTCGAAATAATCCGTCTGCGCGACCCACATGCGCAGGATATCGGCGCCCGATTCCTGGATGATCTTGAGCGGGTCCACGACATTGCCGAGGCTCTTCGACATTTTCCGGCCCTGCCCGTCGAGTGCGAAGCCATGCGTCAGCACCGCGTCATAGGGCGCGCGGCCACGCGTCCCCGCGCTTTCGAGCAGCGACGACTGAAACCAGCCGCGATGCTGGTCCGAGCCTTCGAGATACAGGTTCGCACGCGTGCCCTCGCCGTAGCGCGCCTCGATCACGAACGCATGGGTCGATCCGGAATCGAACCACACATCGAGGATGTCGGTGATCACCTCATAATCGGCGGCGGCATATTTCTCACCGAGCAGCACCTGATGGTCGGCGTCGAACCACGCATCCGCGCCGCCCGCCTTGAACGCATCGACGATGCGCGCATTGACCGCCGGGTCATTGAGATACTGCCCGGTCTTGCGATCGACATAGAGCGCGATCGGCACGCCCCAGGCGCGCTGGCGGCTGATCACCCAGTCGGGGCGCTGCTCGACCATCGCGCGGATACGGTTCTGCGACCGCGCCGGCACCCAGCGCGTGCGTTCGATCGCATCGAGCGCGACCTCGCGCAGTGTCGGGCCATTGCCGACGCCGTGCCCGACCACCGGCTCGAAGCCGGCCAGCGCACCGAAAGCGGGGATCTCGATCGGCTGGACATGCGCGCCCGGCACCGCGGCCTCGGCCGGCGTCAGCGACGGCGCGGTCGGCTGGTCCATCGGAATGAACCATTGCGGCGTGGCGCGGAAGATCACCTTCGCCTTGGAGCGCCAGCTATGCGGATAACTGTGCGCGAAATCGTCGCTCGCCGATAGCAATGCGCCGGCCGCGCGCAGGTCGGTGCAGATCGGCCCGTCCGACGCGACGAATTTCTTGTTGATGACGCTCCCCTGCCCGCCCAGCCACAGCCAGTCGGCGCGGTACATGCCGGCGCCATCGACCGCGAACACCGGATCGATGCCATGCGCTTTGCACAGCAGGAAATCGTCCTCGCCATGATCCGGCGCCATATGCACCAGACCGGTACCGGCATCAGTGGTGACGAAATCGCCGGGCAGGAACGGGCGCGGTTTGGCGAAGAAGCCGCCAAGGGCGTGCATCGGGTGACGGGCGACTGCGCCGGCTAGGTCGGAGCCAGGAAAAGGGTCGCTGACATTCGGTTGAAGCACAAAGCCGCAACGCCGCATGAATTCATCCAGCAGAGTCTCAGCGACTACAAATCTTCTGACTGCAGCACCCTTGTCCAGGTCATCCTGAGTCATCGCCTGCACAACGACGTACTCGATCTCAGGCCCATAGCTCAGCGCCTGGTTGACCGGGATCGTCCAAGGCGTGGTCGTCCAGATCACCGCATGCGCGCCGACCAGTTCGGGGGCGTTCGGCGCTTCCGTGATCTCGAACGCCACGTCGATCTGAGTCGACACGACATCCTCATATTCGACCTCGGCCTCGGCCAGCGCGGTCTTTTCGACCGGCGACCACATCACCGGCTTGGCGCCGCGATAGAGCTGGCCGCTTTCGGCGAACTTCAACAGCTCGCCGACGATCGCTGCCTCGGCGTCGAACTTCATGGTCAGATACGGATCTTCCCAGTCGCCCATCACGCCGAGCCGCTCGAACTGCGCGCGCTGCACTGCGACCCATTTCTCGGCATAGGCGCGGCATTCGGCGCGGAACTGCGCGACCGGCACCTGGTCCTTGTCGAGCTTCTTGGCGCGATACGCTTCCTCGACCTTCCATTCGATCGGCAGGCCGTGGCAATCCCAGCCGGGCACGTACGGCGCGTCCTTGCCGAGCAGGGACTGGCTGCGGACGATGATGTCCTTCAGCACCTTGTTCATCGCATGGCCCATATGGATGTCGCCATTGGCGTAGGGCGGGCCGTCATGCAGGATGAAACGCTCGCGCCCGGCGCGCTGTTCGCGCAGGCGGTCGTACAGGCCGAGCTTCTCCCACCGCTCGAGAATTGCCGGTTCCCTGGCGGCAAGGCCCGCCTTCATCGGAAAGTCGGTCTTCGGCAGGAAGACGGTGTCGCGATAGTCGCGTGCGGTGTCGGAAGGCGTGTCGGTCATGAGTTTCGGGGCTTTAGACGAGAGCGATGGGACTTGGAAAGCAGTTCCCCGCGGGCGGGGAACTAGGAGAGAATAATTCGCGCCCGCGCGCAATCCGCCGCCATCTGCGTGGTCAGCGCGTCGAGTGAGTCGAACTTCGCCTCGGGCCGCAGATACTCGATCAGCTCGACCTCGATGCATTGCCCGTACAGATCGCCGGAAAAGTCGAAGAAATAGGGTTCGAGCAATTCCTTGGGCGGGTCGAAGGTCGGGCGAATGCCGAGATTCGCCGCGCCGTTCAGCACACGCCCGTCGGGCAAATGCCCACGCACCGCATAGATGCCGTAAGCGGGGCGCAGATAATTGCCCATATCGACATTCGCGGTCGGGTAACCGATCGTGCGGCCAAGCTTGTCGCCATGCTGGACATTGCCCTGGATCGCGAATGGCCGGGTCAGCAATTTCGCTGCACCACGCGGGTCGCCCGCGACGAGCAGCTCGCGGATCCGGCTCGACGAGACGGTCTCGCCGTCTTGCGCCACCGCGCCGACCGTTTCGACCGCAAAGCCGTCGCGCCGGCCGAATTCGGCCAGCACGCGCACATCGCCGCCCTTGTTCTTGCCGAAGGTGAAATCCTCGCCGGTCACCACGCCGCTGACCCCGATATTGCGGCACAGCCGCTCGGTGACGAACTGCTCCGCAGTCAACGCAGCGAGCGTCGCATCGAAATGGAACACGATCATCGCGTCGGCGCCCGCCTCGCCGAACAGCCGCTCGCGCTGGTCGAGCGTGGTCAGGCGAAAGGGCGGTGCGTCGGGGCGGAAATGGCGTACCGGATGTGGATCGAAGGTCGCGACCAGCGCCGGCACGCCGCGCGCCTTCGCCATGGCGACCGCAGCCCCCACCACCGCCTGGTGACCGCGATGAAATCCGTCGAAATTGCCGAGCGCGACGATGCCGCCACGGAGTTCGGGCGGGATGGTTGCGCTGCCGTCCAGCCGCTGCATGACGCGGGCTATAGGGGGGACGAGGGAGCGGCGAAAGCCCCTCTCTAAAACCCCTCTCCCCTTGTGGGAGAGGGAGATTAGGATTCAGGGTTGCGGCACGATCCCCGCACGCAGCACACGAAGCACATTGCCGCCCATCACCTTGCCCACATCCTCCGGTGTGAAGCCCTGATCCAGCAACGCCTGAGTTACCGCGGCGAGCTGGCTCACATCGAACCCGGTGGTCACCGCGCCATCGAAATCCGACCCCAGCCCGACATGGTCGACCCCGACCACATCCCGGACATGCGCAATCGCCAATGCCACCTGCTTCGGATTGGTGCCGCAGATCGCCGCGTCCCAATAGCCGATGCCGATCACGCCGCCCGTTGCCGCAATACCCTTGATCTCCGCGTCGGTCAGGTTGCGGTTGACGTTGCAGGTCGCTTGCACCCCGCCATGGCTCGACACCACCGGGCGCTTGGCGAGCTTGAGGATCTCGGCCACCGTCTCATGACTGGCGTGCGCGACATCGACGATCATGCCGAGCTTTTCCATCCGCGCGATCACCTGGCGGCCGAGCGGAGTCAGCCCGCCCTTCTTCTCGCCATGCATCGACCCCGCGACGTCATTGTCGAAGAAATGCGCCATGCCCGCCATGCGGAAGCCCGCACCATACAGGATGTCGAGATTGCCGATCTTGCCTTCCAGGTCCTGCAGCCCCTCGATCGAGAGCATCCCGCCGACCATTTTCGCACCGCCCGCCCGCGCGGCGAGCAGCGCGTCGAGATCGGCCGCGGTACGGATCACGTGCAACTGGCCGTTCGAGGCGGCGGCATAGCGGTTGAGCTTGGTCGCATGCCAGAGCGAGCGCTGCAGCAGCGAATTCCACGTCCGGAGCGGCTGCAGATCGGCGATCACCAGTGAGGTGATATTGTCGGTCGCGGCGGAATTGGCGTCGTAATTCTGCCCCTTGGGCGTCTTGGTCACCGAGGAGAAGACCTGCAGCGCAACATTGCCCTCGACCAGCCGCGGCAGATCGACCTGCCCGCGCGCTGACCGCGTCAGCAGGCTGCGCTTCCACAGCAAGGTATCGGCATGCATGTCCGCGACCTGCAGTCGGGCATGCAATGCGCGCGCCGCCGGGCTGATCTTCAGCGCGACCGGCTCGACCTTGTTCATCGATTTCTCGACCAGGCCGGGGGCAAAGACGAAAAAGGCGATTGCGCCGAGAACGATCAGGGCGAGAATGCCCCATAGCCATTTCTTCATCGCCGCCTCCCCTGATGGGCTCCCGCAAAGGCGGGAGCCCTGTCTGGCCCCCGCCTTTACGGGGGCACAATTAGGTTACTTACGCGCCAAGGTCACGAAGCTATAGGCCGGACGCTCAGCTTCGGCTGGATGATCTTCGCGCGCGATCTCGGTCCAGCCGGCAAAGGCCGCCACCACCGCATCACCCTCGGCCGTAATGTGAACCTCGGTGAGCTCCACCCGGTCGGCGCGGTCGAGCAACAGCGCGAACACCTCCGCCCCGCCGATCACCGCCACATCGCCGTCCCCTGCCAGCGCAAACGCTTCGTCAGGGGTATGCGCGACCTCCGCACCCGGCGCCGACCAGTCGCGGTCGCGCGTCAGCACGATATGACGACGCCCGGGCAGTGGGCTCGGAAAGCTCTCGAAGGTCTTGCGCCCCATCACCATCGGCTTGCCCATGGTCTGCGCCTTGAAGCGCTTGAGATCGGCGGGAAGATGCCAGGGCAATTTGCCGTCGCGGCCGATCACGCCATTGTCGGCCCGGGCAAGATGGAAGCTGATCAAACCGCCACCGGCGCCTTGATATGCGCTTGCGCTTCATAGCCGGTCAGCGCGAAATCCTCATATTCATAGCCGTCGATCGCATCCGGCTTACGCAGAATCTCGAGCCTGGGCAGTGGCCCCGGCGTGCGGCTCAACTGCTCGCGCGCCTGCTCCAGATGGTTGGAATAGAGATGGCAATCGCCGCCGGTCCAGATGAACTCGCCGACTTCAAGCCCGCATTGCTGCGCCAGCATGTGCGTGAGTAGCGCATAGCTCGCGATGTTGAACGGCACACCGAGAAAGATGTCGGCGCTGCGCTGATAAAGCTGCAGCGACAGCTTGCCGTTTGCGACATAGGTCTGGATCAGGCAATGGCACGGGCTCAGCGCCATGGCGTGAAGGTCGCCCGGGTTCCAGGCCGTCACGATCTGGCGGCGCGAGCCGGGGTCGCGCTTGATCAGCGCGATCAGCTCGGCAATCTGGTCGATATGGCGGCCATCGGCCGTTTCCCAGTCCCGCCACTGCTTGCCGTAAACCGGGCCGAGATCGCCATCCTCATCGGCCCATTCGTCCCAGATGCTGACCTTGCGGTCGCGCAGCCATTGCACATTGGTGTCGCCGCGCAGGAACCAGAGCAGCTCGACAATGATCGAGCGCAGATGCAGTTTCTTGGTGGTCAGCACCGGGAAGCCCTGTGCCAGATCGAAGCGCATCTGGTGCCCGAACACGCTGAGCGTACCGGTGCCGGTGCGATCCATCTGTGTCGCGCCATGATCGAGCACGCGCTGCATCAGGGCGAGATAGGGCTGCATCAGCCGGTTGCCGCCGGCGTGGCGGGGGGAGGCGACGACACCGTGACGCACGGCTTGATCGCCTCGGGCTCGGGTCGCGGCCCGGCGGCGCGGAACACCGCGAGATAGCCACCGGCCGACGGCATGTCGTGCATCTCGACCAGCGCATAGCCGACCGCGGCGAATTCGCACTTCAACAGGCTCGGCGGCGTGCCGTGATCCTGGGTCCGGCGCTTGGCATCGACCACCACCACTTCGCCGCCGGGGCGCAGCGATGACCGCATGCGCCACAGGAACTCATACGGTTCGGCGATCTCATGATACATATGCACCATCAGGATCCGGTCGAAACTGTTGTCAGGCAGCTTGGGATTGTCCGCCTCGCCCAGCCGCACGCTGACATTGTCGAGCCGCTCGCGCGCGACGCGCTCGGCCAGCGCATCGCGGACGCCCGCGACGATATCCTCAGCGAGTACGCGACCGTCCTTGCCGACCCGCTGCGCCAGGCGGATCGTGTAATAGCCTTCGCCCGCACCGATATCGGCGACGGTCATGCCGGGCTTGACGCCCGATTTGTCCATCACCTCGCTCGCCTCGTTAAGCCGGTCGCGCGCTTCCTCGGTCGACCAGCGCGACGAGACGATATGGGCGACCGGGCGATCGGCAGCGGGGAATTTACCGACCGTATCGACCGTCTTTTTCACGCGCGGCGGGCCGGGTTCGCAGCCGGCGAGCAGGGTCAGGCCAGCGAGTCCAGCCAGCACCATCGTTCGCGTCGAGCGCAGGGTGGACAGCAGACGCATCAGTCCACGTCCTCCACCTCAACCGCCTCGCCGGTCACGCGCTGCGACAGCGCCGCTGCCATGAATGCATCGAGATCGCCGTCGAGCACGTCCGACGGCGACGTCGAGGTCACGCCGGTGCGCAGATCCTTGACCAGCTGATACGGCTGCAGGACGTAGGAGCGGATCTGGTGGCCCCAGCCGATATCGGTCTTGGCCGCGTTCTCCGCATTGGCCACCGCTTCGCGCGCCTGCAGCTCGCGCTCGTAGAGGCGCGCCTTGAGCTGGTTCATCGCCTCGGCCTTGTTCTTGTGCTGCGACCGCTGGTTCTGGCACTGGACGACGATGTTGGTCGGGATGTGCGTGATGCGCACCGCCGAATCGGTGGTGTTGATGTGCTGCCCGCCGGCGCCGGATGCTCGATAGGTGTCGATGCGCAGTTCGCTCTCGTTCACCTCAATGTCGATATTGTCGTCGACCACCGGATAGACCCACACGCTGGCGAAGCTGGTGTGGCGGCGCGCCGCGCTGTCATACGGACTGATGCGGACCAGGCGATGTACACCGCTTTCGGTCTTGGCATAGCCATAGGCGTTCTCGCCCTTGAGCAGCAGAGTCGCGGACTTGATCCCGGCCTGTTCGCCCGAATGCTGGTCGATCAGTTCGACCTTCAATCCGTGGCGTTCCGCCCAGCGCGAATACATCCGGCTGAGCATGCCGGCCCAATCCTGGCTCTCGGTCCCGCCGGCACCGGCATTGACCTCGATATAGGTATCGTTGGCATCCGCCTCGCCGGCGAGCAGCGCCTTGACCTTGTCGCGGTCGGCGCGCGCGGCGAGTTCGGCGAGCGCGGCAACGCCTTCGCTCTCCATCTCGGTATCACCCTCGGCCTCGGCCATCTCGATCAGTTCGGACGTATCGGCCAGCTCGCTTTCGATCGCACGCGTCGCGGCGATCGCCTCATCGAGGCGGCGGCGCTCCCGCATCACTTCCTGCGCGGCCTTGGGGTCACTCCACAGCGCCTGGTCCTCGACCCGCGCATTGAGCTCGTCGAGACGGCGGAGCGCACGGTCCCAGTCGAGGAAGCGACGCAACAGCGCCAGCGCCTCGTTGATAGTGTCGACATGGGCCTGCGCTTCAGCGCGCATGGGAAATACTCCGGGTCAATTACAGGTCCCGGTAGAGGGCCGGGCGTGGGACGATATGATAGAGTGCTGGATAGATATAATACAGACGGCGCGGACTAGTAGATTCCGCCTTCCCTTTGCAAGAAATCGGTGTCGCGGCGTTGCTCGCTGCGCTGCTCGGCCTGCGCCGCGCGCGCCTTGACCGCTGCGGCCTGGGCCTGGGCAGCCAGTTCTTCCGGCGACGCGCGCTTGACCGACCGGCGCGGTTCGCTCTCCGGCTTGAACGCCTCCCAGATCATCCCCGCCTTGGGATCGGTGCCGGGCCAGCCACCGAACACCGGCTTGCCCGAAGCGCGGTCGATGCGCACCATGCGGATGCCGGCGGGCGCGCGGAACGGCAGTTTCTCCATCCCGTCATACGCCTTCAGCGCGAACTGTTTGAAGATCGGCGCGGCGAGCGTGCCGCCCTGCGCATAGCCGCCCATGCTGGTCGGCTTGTCGAAGCCGATATAAAGGCCACCAATCATCTGCGGCGTGCCGCCGATGAACCACACATCGGTCGGCCCCGACGACGTACCGGTCTTGCCGAAGATCGGCCGGTCGAGATCACGCAGCGTGGTCGCGGTGCCGCGCTGGATCACGCCCTCGGTGATATGGACCATCTGATAGGCGGTCATCGCGTCGAGCACCTGCTTGCCGCGAACCACCGGACGGGGCATCGCCTTGCCGTTCCAGTCGGGCGCGTTGCAGCGGTCGCAGGCGCGCCAATTTTCCGGCCAGATCACCTTGCCGTGACGATCCTGAACGAAGTCGATCAGCGTCGCCGAATGCGCCCGACCCTGATTTTCCAGGATCGAGTAGGCGTTGACCATGCGCATCACAGTGGTCTCACCGGCACCCAGCGCGAAGGCGAGATAGGGCGGATATTTGCCCACGCCCATCTGGTCCATCAGCCCGACCACCTTGTCCATGCCAGTGGTGGCGGCGGCGCGTACCGTCATCAGGTTGCGCGACTGTTCGATGCCCCAGCGCATGGTGTGCGGTCCCGAGCCGGACCCACCGCCGAAGTTGCGGAAGCATTTTTGCCCAAGCCGTCCGCCCTGATAAACGCAGAACGGCCCGTCGACGATGATCGAGGCCGGAGTCATGCCATGCTCGAGTGCTGCGGAATAGACGATCGGCTTGATCGTCGAGCCCGGCTGACGCATCGCCTGAGTCGCGCGGTTGAAGGATTGCAGCCGCGAATCGAACCCGCCCTGCATCGCCAGCACGCGCCCGGTCGACGGTTCCATGATCACCATGCCGCCGGATATCTTCGGAATCGCACGCAGCGCATAGCTGCCGCCTTCGGGCGCAACCGCGATGATGTCACCGACCTGCAGTGCGGCGAAGGCGGTGCCGCCGGTGCCGCGCACCGGCATCTGCGCGCCCCAGCGCGGCAGCGATCCGGTCCGGCCATTGGCGAAGCCGATCCCGGCGCTGTCGCCGCCGACCGACGTCACGATCGCTGCGACCCAGTCAGTATAGTCGAGGCCGATATTGGTGTTGAGCAAGGCCGGCAGCCAGTTGTTGTCGGCAATTTCGACATGGCGGATCGGCCCGTTCCAGCCGCGCCCGCGATCATAGCGCAACAGGCCATCGCGCAGCGCGTCCTGGGCATAGGTCTGCAGCTTATTGTCGAGCGAGGTGCGCACCCACAGACCACCGGCATAGACGCTGTACGGGTTGCGGCCTTTGTCGGCCGCTTCGCCGAACTTGTCGATCAGCTCGCGCCGGACCTCTTCGACGAAATAGCCGCTGACACGCTCGAACTTCGGCTTTTGCCGCGCGACCGCGCCGATCGGCTGGACCACCGCAGCCTGATATTGCGCCGGGGTGATGAAGCCGTTGCGCTGCATCTCGCTGAGCACGAAATTGCGCCGCTTCAGCGCCTTTTCGGTGCTGCGGTCGGGATCATAATTGGCCGGCCCCTTGGGCAGGATCGCAAGATAGGCAAGCTGCGGCAGGCTGAGCTCGTCCAGATCCTTGTCGAAATAGGCATGGCTCGCCGCGGCGACGCCATAGGCGTTACGGCCGAGAAAGATCTGGTTAAGATAGAGTTCGAGGATCTGCTGCTTGGTCAGCGTATCCTCGATCCGGTAAGCGAGGATCGCTTCCTTCGCCTTGCGCAGATAGCTCACCTCATTGCCGATCAGCAGGTTTTTCGCGACCTGCTGGGTAATGGTGGAGGCGCCGACCGGCCGGCCGGAATTGCGCAGATTGATCAGGATCGCTGAGGCGATGCCGGGATAATCGACGCCGTGATGATCGAAGAAGGTCTTGTCCTCGGCCGCCAGAAAGGCGCGCACGAGCAAAGGCGGATATTCGTCGTAGCTCAACTCGACGCGGCGTTCGCGCGCATAGCTATGGATCGGCGTGCCATCGATGCCGCGCACATTGGTCGGCAAGGGCGGCTCATAGGCGCGCAGATTGTCGACCGAAGGAAGGTCGCGCGCGATCAGCAGCCAGATCAGCAGGATGCCTATCATCGCCAGCCCGCCAAGCACGGCAAGCGTCTTCACCCACCAGCGCCCCCAGGCCCGGCCGAGAAAGCCACGAAAGCCATCGACATCGCGGCGTAGGCGGAATTTGACGCGGGGGGATTCGGTGGCGGTCATACTTATGTCAGCCTCTAGCAAGTTTGACGCGGCTTGCCAGCGGCTGATTGGAACGACCCGCCATATTGCGTGACGGCTAGACCATATCTCCCTTCTAATTCCTCCCCCGGTTCCCAGGGGAGGAATTAGAGGGTGGCTTGCACCCTGCCTCACCACGGCTAAGCTGCGCCGAGCGACGTTCCGAAAGGACAAGCGATCATGACGACGCGCGCAAAGCATTCATATCGGGCCACGCGAGCATGAGCATCGTCGAGATCCTCGGCGTCGCGGCGAGCGTCAGCCTGCTCGCCGGATGGCGGCTCTATCTTTGCGTGTTCGCGGTCGGGCTGGCGATGCGCACCGGCTGGGTGCCGCTGCCCGATCATCTGATGCAGCTCGACGTGCTGGCCAATCCCTGGGTGCTTGGCGTGGCCGGCCTGCTCGCACTGATTGAGTTCGCCGCCGATAAGGTGATGTGGATCGACAGCGCCTGGGACGCGGTTCACACTTTGGTGCGCCCGGTCGGCGGCGCGCTGCTCGCACTGGCGATCGTCGACCCGAGCAAGCCCGAATGGCAAGTGATCGCCATCCTGCTCGGCGGTGGGGCCTCGCTGCTGACCCACAGCGCCAAGGCGGGCACGCGCGCGGTGGTCAATGCCAGCCCCGAGCCGGTGAGCAACGTCGTCGTGTCAACCGGTGAGGATGTCGCGACTGGCGGGCTGCTGGTCCTTGCGCTGGCCAACCCGATCGCGGCGATCGTGATCGCACTGGGCATCATCGGCGCGGCGGTGGCAGCGCTGGTGGTGCTGAGGCGGATGCTGGCGATGCTGATGGGACCGAAGGTGAAGGCGGGTTAGGCCTGTTTCCACCCGCCCGCTATGGGCTACCCTGTGGGCGCACGGGAGGCGGGCCAGGCGGGCTGCGACACCGCGGCGCCAGTACCGATCACCGGAAGATTGTTCATCGCCGCGGCCCTGCCCCGCCCCAGACATTATGGGACGGGCCAGGGGTGAAATGCGGTCAGGTGCGCCTTAGCGGCAGCGCGCACCATCCTTGTCGATCGCCTTGCCGGCAACCGCGCCGCCGGCGCCGCCGATCAGCGCGCCGAGCACGCCTGAACCGCCGGGGGCGATGAGGCTGCCGAGTACACCGCCGGCGATGCCGCCGACGATCAGGCCGGTCGTGCCGTCATTGCGACGGCAATAATAGCGCCCGTCCTGACCACGATAGACGCGGTCGTTGCTGCTCAGGCGACGCTCGCGATAGCGGCGATTGTCCTCGCGATAATAGCGCCCGGCGTCATAGCCGTTATAGGCGGGGTCGGGGCGGTCATAGTCATATTGGCTATAGCTGCGATATCGCGGGTCCATCCCGCCATCATCGGTACCGACACAGCCGGTCACCATGGTCGCCGCGGCGACAAGGCCAAGTGTGAGTGCGCGCATTGCTTCTCTCCTCTTTGGTGCAGGGGTAATGCGCGAGCGGCCAATTCGTTGCGTTAGCGATAAGATTCCCGCGCGAGGACTGGTTATGAACGGGCCGGGACGGCTGCAGGACGCAGCGCCTCGCGTTCGGCGGGCGACATGGGGGCGTCGATGTCGGGGCGGAAATCGACCGGCGCGCGGTCGCCGGCGCTTGGGCGCGGCTGATCGAGTGCGAGATCGGGCGCGTCATGTTCGGCCGAGCCAGGGGCTGCCCATGCGGCGATCTGACGCCGCGCAAGCCAGCCGGCGAGCGCCACGCCAACGGTCAGGACGCCGGCACCGATCGAGAACATTGTCGAGGTCTTGAGCTTTGGCGAGGATTTGTTCGCTGCGGCCTTGCGCGGGGCCGGGACGGTGGTTTTTCTGGCGCGGGGCCTGGTGGTTCTGGTAGCGGCCATGATCGGAGCTCCGGAATAAGATGCGGTCCGGACATCAACGGGTGGAGCACGCCCCCGTTCCTTGCCCGATGCCGCCGCCGTCAATCAGCCGATCGTCTCGATCACCTTGCCCTGGACATCCCTGATCTCGGTCTGGCGGATGTCCCAGCGGACCGTGTCCAGCCCGGGTAAGGTATAAATGCCGGCCCGGGGATGCAGCGTGGTCGCCAGCGCCTCGACCGCCGCGTTGGTGAGCTGCAGGTGGAGGTCGCCATCCTGCGCAGCTGCGCCGTTGGCGCTGCCGCCGGGTTCGAAGAAGATCTGCGCGTCGCCGCCGACGATGCGCAGCGGATTACCGAACGGCAAGCGCAGGCGCAGCAGCGACACGATATCCTCGACCTGCCCTGCACCGAGAGAGATCGTGGTCAGGGTCGCGCGCAGCAGCCGGTTCTGCTGCGTCCAGGCCAATGTGTCGGTATAGAGCAGGCCGGTCGAGGAGCCGTCGCGCAACAGGCCGGCATCGGCCTGTGCACGCAGTTCGGGCCGATCGAGCAACGACGCGCGCGACACGTCGGTGACCCAGAGCGGCAGGTGCGGCAGGAACATCTCATACAGCTTGCGTGTCCGCCAGCGCTTGCCCGCCGCTTCCTCGTCGAGCGTCTGGCCGACGATCTGGATGAAGGCGACGCGGCCATGCGGCGTGTCGATCGCCGGCACCTCCGGATCGTTCAGGAAAGCGAGCGAGCAGATGAGCGTTTCGCTCTCCAGCTCGATCGGGCCGTTGAGGTTCATCCATTGCCCGTCGGCAAAGACATTGCCGCTCTCAAACACGTAGCGGGCAAGGTTCTGAAGCAGGCTGAACGCCCAAATCGGCGGATCCTCCTCGGCCGGATCGCAGGCCAAGCGGAAGGTCAGTTCGAACCCGTAACCGCTATGTTCCGGATCGTCGGAGGTCTTTTCATAGAGTTCGGACAAGCCGTAGCTGACGAAATGCCAGTGCGGCACCGGCTCGAGTCGCTTCCATGCGCTGATCCCGTCAAGCGGATCCTGACCGCCGAGCCGCCACGATATGATCGTCCCGGCATGTTTGGGCTCCTGACCCGGATAGAGCCGCTCGAAGGCGGCGTTGATCGCATCCCAGCCGGGAGTGCTGACGTCTTGCTGGTCGTCCGTGTCCATGCCCGGATTGTGGCATGAAATACCGGACCGGGGCAGCCGGGTGGGCGGGCGATGCCGTGCGGTTCACGGGGTTATTGGGGCAAGTCGTCGCTATCCCCCGAAATCCGAATTCCGACGTCGCGACACGCCGTCAGCCGATCGTTTCGACCACCTTGCCCTCGACGTCCTTGATCTGGGTTTGGCGGATATCCCAGCGCATCGTGTCCAGGCCGGGCACCATATAGATGCCGGCGCGTGGACGCAGCGTTGCGGCGAGCGCCTCCACCGTCGCGTTGGTGAGGTGCACGCGCAGCTGCTCCTTCTCAGGTTCCAGGCCATTGGTCTCGCCTGGTTCGATCAGGATGTATTTTTCCGGGCCGATAAGACGCAACTCGTTGCCGAACGGCAGACGGAGCCGCAACAGCGTGAGGATATTCTCGACATGATTGGCGCCGATCGTGACCGTGGTCAGATCAGCGCGCAACCATCGGCTCTGGTGCGTCCAGCCAAGCGCTTCGTTGAACAGCATCGCGGTCGAGGAACCGTCGCGCGCCGACCCGGCATCGAGCGACGCGCGGATGTCGGCACGGTCAAGCAGCGACGCACGGGCAATGTCGGTGATCCAGAGCGGCATGAGCGGGAGCAGCGTGTCCAGCATCTTGCGAGCATCCCAGCGCTTTCCCGCCGCTTCCTCATCCACCGTCAGCCCGACGAGCTGGATGAACGCGACGCGACCATTGAGCGTCTCGATCGGCGGCACTTCCGGATCAAGCACGAAGGCGAGCGAGCCGATCAGCGTGTCGCTTTCCAGCGCAATGGGACCATTGAGGTTCATCCAATGGCCGTCCTCGAAGACATTGCCGCTCTGGAAGACATAACGGGCAAGATTCTGGAACAGACTGAATGCCCAGGCCGGCGGATCGGCCTCGTCAGGATCGCAGGCAAGACGGAAAGTCAACTCGAACCCATAGCCGCTGAGCGCGGGGTCGTCGGACGCCTTGTCGTAAAGTTCGGACAGGCCGTAGCTGACGAAATGCCAGTGTGGCACCGGCTCCAGGCGCTTCCAGGCGCTGATGCCGTCGAGCGGATCATTGCCGTTGAACTGCCAGGGGATGACCGGGCCGACATGCCTGGGTTCCTGATCAGGGTAGAGCGGCTTGAAGGCTGCGGTGATTGCATCCCAACCGGGCGCGGCGTCATCTTGATCGTCTGATGTCGTCATCATTGCTTTCCGGCTTCGAACATCAACTCACTGATTATCGAGCGGCCAGCGCGCCTGTGTCGCCTTGTCACCCAGTCCGATCAGGTCGCCATTGGGGCTGTTCGCGCGACCGAGGCTGACGCCGTCCTCGGAGCGGATCGGCTCTTGCCAGGCAGGCTGGTGCGACGCGGGTTCGCTGCGGTCATAGGTCTCGTTGCGCACCCGTTTCATACGCCGCCACAACAGCGGCATCGCGACAAAGGGAAAAGCGACGCATGCCAGAAGTATCAACAATCCGATCGCATCGCCCATGACCCGGCCCCCGCCCTGTTTGCCGCAGGAGACTAGCGGGAGCGCAACCGATACTCAATCGAGGTAAGGCGCCTGCTGCACACCAGTCGGCGACTTAGTCGCAGGGGCGGGCGGTATAAGTCTGGCCCTTGACCGCCGGATGATCGCCAAGCCCGCAGAAACGCGGATTGCGTTCACGCTTGCCGCCGTCATTGTCGGTCAGGAACCCATTGGCATCGAGCGGATCGACCGGTGCCGGAACCGCGATCTCGAAATGGACATGGTCGAGCATCGCGCATCCCACCGCCCCCTCTATGCCGATGACCTGCCCGGCCTTGACCCGGTCGCCGACGTGCAGCCCGACGGCGGTCACCGATCCATGAGCGACGTGTGAATAATTGGACCATTCACCACCGGCATGGGCGATCCACACATAATTGTTGTGACAATCCTTGGCCGCGCGGCCGGACAATTGCTCGGAAAATCCATCCTGAATTGCCTTCACCACCCCGTCCGCGGCGGCCAGCACCTTATAGGGCTTGCCGCCCGCGACGGCGAAGGCGAAGAGATCGACCCGCCCGACGGGCCGGTGCGAGGTGAAGTCGTCGAACACCTTCACCGTCGCGCCATCTTCGTAAGGCAGCCTGTATTGCCCGCGGCTCGGGCCGCTTTCGGGCGCCGCGACCGTATCGGCAGCCGCAAGCAGCAATGGTGCCCCGAAAACGAGACTCAATTTGGCCGACCACATCGAATCTCTCCCGTTCGCGAGCGCTCAGAAGGCCAGTCTCCGGCGCTCTTTCGCGCCTGTCACCACGTCAAACAAGGCGGCCACACCCCTGTTATCCCCTGTTCCGGCGAAAATAAAAAAGCCACCCCTGTTAAGTTGGATTTTCAAAGCAAATTACCGCCCTTCTTTCAGTACCTTGAGAGCTTCGACCGCTGTTATCAATAACAGCGGTCGAACTGCGTGATAACAGGGGTGAGACAGCCATTAACAGCGGTGAACAGGGGCCGAAACAGGACCCTTTCCGCTGGAACGACGATGTCAGCGTGTTTCATGATGAGAAAGAGCGGCCGGGACACCTATCGCCTCCCGGTCGCTCCGATATTGCCGTGATGTGCAATGAGGTTGAATCGATGCGAACCGGAGACCGGCGCGTCGTCGCCGGCCTCCGGTTCGGTCAGGCCCCGCCCGCCGCGCGCTTCCTGCGGTATTCCAGGGCCGGCAGGCCGCCCCAGCCCCAATTTTCGGTATCGACCTCCTCAATGACGACGAAAGTCGATTCCAACGGCTTGTGCAGTGTGTCGAGCAGCAACTGGCTGACGCCGGCGATCAGTTTCGCCTTTTCTTCCGCCGTGACGGAGTCGCGGCCGGGGCCGGAGCCTTCGCGGGTGACCTGGATGGTGACGATCGGCATGATATGCTCCTCTCAGTGTCCGGCGCTCTGGCCGCCATCGACATGGAGAATCTCGCCGGTCACGAAGGGGGCGGATTCGAGATAGAGGATCGCATCGACGATATCGCGGATCTCGCCCATGCGCTTGACCGGGTGGAGCCCGGCCAGGAACTCGTGGGTTTCCGGCGCATGCATCGGCGTCTTGATCACACCCGGCGATACGGCGTTCACGCGGATGCCGCGCGTGGCATATTCGATCGCCAGCGCCTTGGTCGCCGAATTGAGGCCGCCCTTGGTCAGATTGGCCAGCACGGTCGGGACCCCGGCAATCGCCTGATCGGTCAGGCTGGTGGTGATGTTGACGATATGGCCGGCCTCCTGCTTCACCATCTCGGCGACGACGCGCTGCGAGATATGGAACACGCCAGCGACATTGGTCGATATCGCGGCAGTGAAATCCTCAATCGTGTAGTCAATGAACGGTTTGGCCAGGAAGATTCCGGCGCTGTTGATCAGCGTGTCAATGCGTCCGAAGCGCGACAGGGCTTCGGCGACGACGCGCTCCGCCGTTGCGGGGTCGCCGATATCGCCCGCGACGGCGACGATGTCGGGGTCACTACCCTGCTTGATCGAACGCGATGTCGCGACGACGCGGTAATTCCGGTCGCGATATGCCTTGACCACCGCCGCGCCGATGCCTTGCGATGCGCCGGTGACGATGGCGACTTTCTGTTGATTGCTCATGATCTGCCTCGATGAATGTCCAGCGAGCGAGATTGCCGCCGGCGGCCTGTCCGGGCCGGTAACATTCATTTAGAGACGGTCGTTATTCGGCAGAATATTTGTCACACGGCGATCACTCTTCCTTAAATCGGAACAATGAAGCGCCTAGGACTGGAACGCACCGGCTTCGGCAGAGAGCCGGGCGAACTCGGCGCGCAGCCGTGGTGCGGCAAAATCGACGAACGCGCGCACTTTCGGCACCAGGGTGCGGCCATTCGGCAGCACGAGATGAACCGGCAGCGGGGGCGGCTCCGCGTCGCGCAATATGATCTGCAACGACCCGTCCAGCACGCGTTCCGCCACATGATAAGTGTAGAGCCGCGTCACACCATGGCCGCCAACCGCCGAGGCGAGCGCCGCCCTGACGCTGTTGACGACGAGCCGCGGCTTGAAGTGAATCGATCGTGCGATCGATGCGCCCGGTGCCGGCGGGAAGACCCAGCTGTCATGCCCGAAATGCGTGGTGGTGACGATGCGGTGCCTGGCCAGATCACCGGGCTCGACGATGCGCGGATGCGCCGCCAGATAGCGCGGCGACGCGACAATCACCCGCTTCACATCGCCGCCGACACGGATCGCGACGAGCGACGAATCCGGCAATTCGCCGACGCGCAACGCAACGTCCACGCCTTCCTCAACCAGATTGGCGTGGCGGTCGAGCAGGACCAGGTTCACCGCGACCGCCGGAAATGCCTCCAGATAGGCATCGACGATCGGACGCAGGATTTCCTCGCCGCTGATCGGCGGGGCGGTGATGGTGAGCGTCCCGCGCGGCGCAGCGCGCTGGTCGGCGATGGACAGATCGGCCTCCTCCAGATCGACCAGCACGCGCCGGCAGGCGGCGGCATAGCGTTCCCCCGCCTCGCTAAGCTTCATCGTGCGGGTGGTGCGATGAAGCAGCTCCGCGCCGACATGCGCCTCGAGAAAGGCGATCGCACGGCTGACCGCGGCCGGCGACCGCCCCAGCCGCCGGCCCGCGCCGGCGAGGCTGCCTTCGTCAAGCGCGGCGATGAATACTTTCATCGCGTCGATCCGGTCCATGCAGAGTCTCCGTCGGCCGAGACTATGGCCTTTGCACAGGATGTCGACGCCTGCGATAGGAGGCTGATCGCTGATGCGAGACACAAGGAGGCGGTGATGGCAGTCCTTCGCACGATTTTCCTGCTGGTCGCGGCGCTGTGCTGGATCAACGCGCTGATCATCGCCGCCAATGGCGTCGTCATGGGCGGCAACAGCGCGGTCCTGCTGATCAGCCTGGCTGTGGCGTCAATCTATGCCCTGATCGGCCTGCTCATCTTCTTCACTCAGCTTTATTTGTTACGGGTGCGGCGGCAGGCGCGGGATGCCGATGTCCCGCTGCGGCGGCTGACACTATGCCTCATGGTTGGCGCGGTGGGTCTTGGGCTGGTCATGCTGTTGTCGCTCTTCGCGATCACGGAGCGGATCAGCGAGGGGATGGCGATCTTCGGATAAGTCGCGCAGACGGCGTCAAGGAAGAGGCGGTGCGGCGGCCGGATGCTATACGACCTCGTCGCGACGAGCGAACGGCCTGAGGCGGCGGACCTTGCGGGCGTTCGCATGGGGCAAACGGATTTCGAAGCGTAGAAGCTCCCGTTTGGCGTCAGGGTCGCCTGCCCTTGCGCTATGGCCGAGCCAGTGCCGATAACCCTGCAGATCGCCACGATTGAAGCAGCTCATGGCGAGATGCTGTGCCGCATACGCGTTGCCGTGGCGCCAGGCGCGACGATAGAGCCCGGCGGCACTAAAGCTATCGGCCGGACTGCCAAGATCCGCGAGCCGGTTGGATTGCGAGAACCATGCCGCCAGGTCAATCATGGCGGCTTGATGCCCGCGCAGTGCCAGATGGCGCATGATTGGCACCCACAGCCCGAATGCGTTCCCTTCACGAATGTCGAGTGCCTTGGAATGGAGCCTGTCGGCCTTCGCTTTGTCGGTGGCGCGGATCATGTGCGCCCCATGGCATGGAAACGGACGACCGGCTATCGGGGCACCCGAAAAGGAGACGTCCGTGCCCCATGACCTGATCATCCGCACCGCGACGTTGGACGACTGGCCGGCGATCTGGCCGATCATGCGAGACGTCGCAGCGGCTGGGGATACCTACACCTATCCGGTCGATCTCGACGAACTGGCCGGCCAAGCATTGTGGATGGTGCCGCCGCCGGAGCGGACGATGGTGGCGACCGACTCGGCGGGCCCGATCCTCGGCACGGCCAAGGTGACGCGTAACCAGGCCGGACCGGGCAGCCATGTCGCCAATGCCAGCTTCATGGTGGCACCGGCGGGCCGCGGTCGCGGGGTTGGCCGCGCGCTGGGCGAGGCAGCGATGGACTGGGCGCGGTCAGCCGGCTTCCGCGCGATGCAGTTCAACGCGGTAGTGTCGACCAATGAGCCGGCGATGCATCTGTGGCGCTCGCTCGGGTTCGAAATCGTCGGCGTGGTGCCGGGCGCATTCGCGCATCCCGTACATGGCGATGTGGCGCTGAACGTGATGCATCGGTGGCTTTGAGGCGGGATACTCAATCCGCTTCGCCGCCATCATCATGGGATGCATTCAGCCAGTCGCGCCATTTCGATTCCCGGATTGCAGCGACCGCCGCGGCATCGTCGCCGTAGAAATAGCGCAGCACGCTGACATTGGTGCCCCCTTCCCCGCCCGTCTCCTTCGCGCTCTTGTCATAGGTGCCGGCCAGCAGCACGCCGGGCGTGGGATCAGTTATGCGCAGCAGGACATAGCGTTGCACGCCGTCCTGGTGGATGTGCGCGACTTGGCCCGACAGGCCTTCCGGCCCAACACCCGTACGTCGGTCGCCGACATCGGCGCCGGTCAGGCCGAGATCTTCGATCAGCTTGCGCCAGGTCGGCAGACTTTCTCCAGCGGTCGGCGCAACGGCCATGAACGACGCCGCCTCCGCGCCCGCGAAATGGCCGAGATAAAGGCGCAGTACTGCGAAGAAACCGGGCCAGCCGCTCTCGAACCCTTCCATCTGGTCGTCCCAGTCGTCCGAGGTGGTGAACAGCGAATGGACCATGCGCAAGACGCACTGATTGCCGGCACGGCCAGTGATGGTGATCTCGGTCGCGACCGGCGGCGCACCCTCCGCCCAGTCGCGTTCGACATAGCCGAACTGATGCGGCGGGTCCCAGGCGGTCACCTCACCCATAGTGGTCGCGCCGCCCCCGAAATCGAGGCTGAATGCGCCGCCGACGCGCGGTTCGATCTCGCCCCTGGTGAACCAGGCGGCATTGCCCGGGCCGGTCGCCACCGCATGCCAGACCTGTTCGGGCGTACCGGGGAGGAGAAGCTCCATTTCCACCCAGTGCTTGCCGGTTTCGTCTTTCCTGATCGGCATGGTGTCTCCTGTCAGTTATCGCCCGTGGCGTGAGCGGAATCCCGTGCGGGATCCCCGGCCGAATTCGGGGCGGGATCGGGTGCGGGATAGGATGCGACGACCAGCCGGTGCGGGCGGGCGCCCGGCCGTTCGTCATGATAGCGCGCGGCGAGCGTCGCCAGGGCATCCGCCAGATCGGCGGAAAAGGCGGCACGATCGGCCGGTGATGCGAAGCTGATCACCGTGTCGATCGACAGAGTCGCCAGCCGCTTGTCGCTGGTGCGGGCGCCGCGCCACAGCTTGCCGACTTCGCGCACCGTGCGCGCCGCCAAGGCGATGAGATAGCTTGCCGAAAGCCGGTCATTGTTGCGCGCCGGATCAACGGCGATCGCGCCAAGCGCGGCCGGCGATACGATATAGGAGCGCGCGGTCGCGACCATCAGCCGCTCGGTCAGCCCGCCCCAGCGCTTGTCGCCGGCCGGCTCGACCAGCTTGTGCCGCTCAAGCACACCAAGATGATAATTCACCTTCTGACGCGTGAGCCCGACCTGCGCGGCGAGCGAGGCAGCCGATCCGGGCGTCGCCAGCGCCGCGAGGATGCGCGCCTTGACCGGGTCGAGTGCGACCATCGCGGCGTCGGGGCGGTCGATGACATCAAGGTCGAGCATGGTGCGATCATGCCTTGACAGATTTATTTGTCAAGGCTGGCGCCGGCACCCACTGTCAGCGACAATTCAGAATCAGCCCTTCCCGGCACGCTTCCCGCTTGCGCGCTGGAGATTCTCCCGCGCGCGGAAGGCGGACATCTCGCCGATCAGGGTTAGCGGCACGGGCTTGCTCTTTGGAAATTTGACCGCGGTCTTGCTGATCTCATAGCCGGCGAGCTGGTCGCCAAATGCCTCGAACACGGCGAAAGGCGGCGGGCAGGAGATCGCATAATGGTCGGTGTAAGCGGAGAAATAGAAGATCCAGCCATGGTAGCGAAAGGCCGGCAGCTGATAGCTGATCGCTTCCTCGGCGTCGGGAACCGCGGCGTGGATCGCGGCGCGCATCGCCTGCAACACCGCCTGGTCGCCTTCCGGAAAGGCGGCGATATAGTCGTCGATGCTCTTATAATCGGTCTTGGCCATGGCCTGTCTCCCGGCGTGCGCCCGCATGAGACGACGAGGCGGCCTCGAACTATCTTGGCGGTAAGATAGTTTTAACGCGAGATATCTTATCGTCAAGATAGATTTGGGCGGACTACAAGTCGATTACAGCGCTCGCCACGCCGATCATCGCTTTCACCTCATGCCGCCGGATCGAGAGCCCGGGCCATCATCCGTCAGCCGGATATGATTTTTCCCGTGGCATCTCGCTCCTTTCTGGTTCGCCGTCATGATCGCGCAGGCATTCTATCCACGATGTCCGGCTTGAAGTGAATCGGCTTTCAGCCAGCGTCGGGCCGGTGGGCGATCTGCCGTCCCTGGCCGAACAAACGATGCGCCAAATGCGGTGAAGACCTGACGAAAGCACCAGCGGCCGCTTGACCGGAGGAGCCTGTTTGTCGAGGTTCACACAAGGGTCGGGTCCCGACTCGAGAATCGGCATAATCGGCGGAGTAGAGCGGATGATCCTGTCCCTGATGGCGCTGCTTGCGGCCGGTACGGCGCAGGCCGATGCACGTCCTACCCCGACTCCCGTTCCGGCTGCCCGCCCCGCCGATCCGGTTCGCGCGCGCGCCCGGACCGGGCCATTGCGGCTGAACGATATCAGCGTGATCGGCACGCATAACAGTTACAAGCTGGCGATGCCGGAGCAGACCATGAAGCTGGTCCGCGCGGTGAGCCCGGCGATCGCCGAGTCGCTGGATTATGCGCACCGGCCGCTCCCCGAACAGCTTGATGCCGGCGCGCGGCAGATCGAGCTCGACGTCAATTACGATCCCAAGGGCGGGCATTATGCGCGGGGATCGAAGGACCCGGTCCTGCTGCGCCCCGGGTTCAAGGTGCTGCACGTGCCGGGGATCGACAATTCGAGCAGCTGCGTGCTGCTGACCGAGTGCCTGACGATCCTCAAACGCTGGTCGGACGCACACCCCCGGCACGTGCCGATCATGCTGATGTTCAATGCCAAGGACGAACAGCTCGCGGCGCGCGGCGGGATCAATGCACTGCCGTTCGACGCCGCCGCCTGGGACGCGCTCGATGCCGAGATCCGCTCAGTGCTGCCGGCGAGCAAGCTGATCGTGCCCGATCAGGTGCAGGGCAAATATCCGACGCTGCGCGACGCGGTGCGCGCCGGCAACTGGCCGACGCTGGCCAAGTCGCGCGGAAAATTCCTGTTCACGCTGGATGAGACGCCGGAAAAGGTCGCGGCCTATCGCGGCGCGCGCGCATCGCTCGAGGGCAGAATCTTCTTCATCAGCACCGACGAGGACTCGCCCGCCGCCGCCTATCTGACGATTAACGATCCGATCGCGGAAGGCGCGCGCATCGCGCGCGACGTCGCGGCGGGCTATCTGGTGCGGACTCGCGCCGATGCCGACACGAAGGAAGCGCGCGTCAACAACACAAAGCGGCGCGAGGCGGCGCTGGCGAGCGGCGCGCAATATGTCTCGACCGACTATATATGGCCGGATGCGCGGTTTGCCGGGGGATATACGGTGACGCTGCCGGGCGGGGCGGTCGCGCGGTGCAGCCCGGTGCGGCCCGGGACCGGCTGTGCGGGTGGGGATGTGGAGCGGGGACGGTAGGGACGCGGCGTTTCAAGGCGGATGCGCCGCGCACGCCGCCGTCATTCCTGTTGCCGCGATGCCGATCTGAGCGCCCTCAGCCGCGCCTTCGCCTCCGCCAATCCTTGCACCACCGGGCCCATCGAGACGGGCATGGTATAGCCGTTTCCGCCTTTCTTGGCCGGGGGAACATAGACATAGATCGTCCCGCCGGTGGTGGTCGCGGCCAGGCCGTAAAGATGCCGCGCGCGCTTGCGGTCGGGGATCACGCCGCGCCCTTCCTCATAGCGCTCGCCCAGTTCGAGCTGCGCCTGCTTGTCGCCGGTCAGGGCGCGCTCCGCGAGCCGCTGCAGATCGGCCGGCGCGCCGCCCGGCTTCAGCGAAATCCCCGCATAGCTGTCGCGCACGCAGCCGCGCGAGGCAGAGGGCGAGCGAGGCGGCAAATGCACCGCGCCACGACCATGCCTGCCGATACCCGTTCCCCATCGCATGTCCCCATAGGCGACGCATCCGGTGGCCCGGACGGACTCGACCATCGCCTGTCGCGGTCATCGTGCCGGGCAAAATGACGAGGGTCAACGCGCGCGCCAGGGACCGACCCCGCACCGCCGGAACGACATGACATGATGCCGGCATAACGACCGGGCATGTAACCATATTCACGAGATCGCCATGGACAGGCCCGCCACCCGTCCATATGGTCCGGCGAGTATTCACACCGGCCGGCAGGAGGTCATCGATGGGACGCCTTCGCCTGCTCAGTGCGCAGGAGCGCTCGCTTGCGAGCAGCGTCTACGGCACCAGCCTGCCCTATGACCGCGTCTATATCTCCGACTGGAAGATCGGCAGCACCGCGGTCACGCTGGCCGGGGTCAACCTTGCCGACGGGCGCTTTATCTACCGGATCTGCTGGCCGCAGGGCTTTCTCAACATCATGAACTCGCTGGCGTTGCGCACGACGCTGATCCACGAGCTCTGCCATGTCTGGCAGGGGCATCATGGCGTATGGCCAACCTTCTATATGGGCCAGTCGATCCTCGACCAGATCGAGGAGGGCGTGCGCGACATCATCAAGAAGCGCGAATACCGCAGATGGGACGAGCATCGCTCCGGCGCCTATACGCTGCACGGCGACGACTGGGGCAAGAAGTGGAGCGAGTTCGGCGTCGAGCAACAGGCGTCGCTGGTTGAGAGCTGGTTCCTGAGCGAGCCCGACCGCCGGCGGCTGAAATGGGATTTCGGGCCCGGCGTGATCGGCGGCGGCGCGTCCCCGCTCGACCCGCGCTTCCCCTATATCCGCGACGTGATCCGGGTCGGCAAGCGCCAGGCGCCGTACCGCGCGCTGGTCACCAGCCTGACCCCGGGCGGCGACCCGGCGATCAAGGCGATCCAGGAGCGGCTGGTCGCGCTCGGCTATCTCGAGCCGCGCTATGCCGACGGCCTGATCGGGCGCAAGCGCAGCGCCACGCTGGACGCGGTGGCCGAGTTCCAGAAGCGCAACAGCCTGAAGGTCGATCGCGACCTTGGCGGCCCGAACAGCGAGACGCGCCGGCGCCTCGCGCTGCCGATCGGGCAGCTGATCGCCGCGCCATGATCCGCCGCCTGTCGATCATCCTGGCGACGGTCGCACTGACCGCCTGCACCCCGGAAAAAGCCGGACCGATGGCGCCGGTCGCCGATCCCGGCATCACGATCGGGAAGGATGACAAGGGCAGCCCGACCGCGCAGCTGGCGGCGGGCCCGCTCTCGCTGACCGTCAGCGGCCGCTGGGCCGACCGCGGCTCGCAGACATTGCTGCTGCGCTATCACAATGGCGCCGCCACGCCGGTCAGCATTACCGTCACCGGATTGACGCTGGACCGCGCGGCGCAGCGCATGCCCCTGCGCTCGGTCACCGACGTCACCGCGGCGGACAGCCCGACCTACAATCCCGACACCGATTCCGCGGCGCTGTACACTGTCGAGAGTCCGGGCGTTGTGCGCGCGCTGACCGTGGCGCCCGGCGCGACGCGGACCATCACCGCCGAGTTCGGGCCGCCGGCAACGGACCCGCCGGTCGCGGCCGGCCAGACCTTCACCGCGCGGGTCGCGGTGCCCGACCGCGCCGTGCCGATCCGTTTCAGGACGGAAACCGATAGCTGGTTCTGAGCCGCCGCTGCGGCCGCGACGGTGCACAATCGAGAACGGAGCCCGCGAGGTTATTCGCGCAACAAGGTCCGGTAATTCGGATCATTGGCAATATCATTCAACACGTAATATTATATTGCCCGGTATATATATCTGACGCAATCCGGCATCACTCAACCTGATTTTTCCGACATTTCTGTGATATTCTGCAGAATATAATCATTATATTCCTGTGAATATGGCTTAACGTTTTTCATCTGATTGCTACATGATTCCATATCATTCCCGCCTATCAAATAGCGCAAGCCTTCCGGCGACCCGATACCGCCAATATCCACATTATATTTTTTGTATTTTTCTCCATTTCTCTCAATGTCTTTCAAGAGTTTTGAGTATTTATAATCATGTAATACTATATGCCCCTCAAGGTCGCTACTCACATGGATGAGATGCCGCCTTCCTTTACGGATTTGATTGCTGGCGTCCTTCGTGGCATCCCAGCCCGTCTTTCGCAAATCCAGATAACTATCCTCATCAAGCATGTACAATAATGGGCAATCAATTTTAGCCTGATTTTCGTTCTTTATTGTCGAATTTGAATTATTTCCACACGAGATCAAAGCCATCATCGCACAGGAAATCACAAATATTTCACCTGCCCCTCGCATATACCTCATAATATGGCCTCCATTTTGTCTCTAGCAAATATGATTTTCTTGGAGTAACATTTAGCTCCTTCCTGAGTGTATTTTCCACATATTTTACAGTGTCACCCATTGAATTCGGCAATATCGTATCGATGATATTCTTTTGTTCTGCCTTTGACATCTTCAGAAATACCCTCATATCCGGCTCATTGGCTCCATGCATCTTCGCCGGATCGGAATAGCCGAAAATCGAGTGGCCAAGTTCATGCGCCATGGCGATAGCGAAACGATATGCTGCGGAAACATTGGCAGGAAGATCTTCAACCTCTCCCACTTGACGGAAGTTGAATAATATAGCGCTCCCCTCTCCTGACATTGCCTGCGTCTCACCGACCGGGCTGAGAAATATCTTTTGCTTCACGCCTTTATACGCCATGTTCAGAATTATTCTCCTTCCGACATCCGTATTGACAAGAATTCTCAGGCTATCCATCAGATTTTTTTGCGCTTCCCTGCGCAGAGGATTATCTGCGGTGAAATCTCGGGTATTTTCTATCTGAAAATACTTTGCGATAATTTCATCCGTCTTCCCATTGCTGAACAGCTTTTCCAACTCCTTCCTTTTTCGTCCGGAAGGAAGAAGATTGTTTTCAATCATGCCATTGTCGAACGGGATCAGGTTGCTCTGATAGGCGGTATCCTTCGGCCCAAGCTTGATCTTGTTGTAATCCTTTGCCGGTTTTGCCGACCGGCCATAGGGGGTGCCTGCTTTGCCGCGCTGTGACATTTCGAGCGGCTGGGTGTCGGCGCCGGAGTCCAGCGCGTGCATCGGCGTCGGATTGCCGGACACAATGCCAAGCTGAGCCGGATCGACCGGCGCCCCGACATCCAGCCCGGACCTGTTCGAAACGGATTGGGGATCTTCGCCCGTAAACACGGCCATGTCCGGCAGATGCGGTCGCGCCGTTTCGCCCTTCAGCGGATCGGGCATCGGCCTTTGCCATACCGCGTCCTGCGTGGCCGGACGCCACACGCCCAAAGCGCGGGCCGCACGGTGCAGCGCGTCGTCGATCTCCGCATCGGTCGCCATGCGCTTGTCGCCGGTCAGGACCTGCAGGTCAGTCATCATGCGCGAATAGAGCTGCATCCTGATGCGGCGCTGTGCCGCACCGGCGTCATCTGCCCTGGGCGGTATCATGGCCGGAGTCACGAAAGGCTCCCGGGACGGCGTGGCCGTTTCGCCCGGCTGGTCCGTCATGGCGGGGTCGGCCGGTGCGATATCGGCCAGGTCATCGCCGACCGGATCCCCGGCCGGTGCGGAGGTATTGGCGTCTGCCGTCGGCAGATCCGTGGGCTGGATCGGGTGAGCCGATGGATCATGGTCGAAGTGTTGCTGCACCTGTGTCTCCTGCAATCCCATGCGCGGCGGTCACCGGCATGTCGCGGGAGGGTTAGCCGCGGGACGGAAATGTTGAATCGGGGCCGGAGATCGGCACCGATAAGACGTGAACCGATACGCGCCATGGGGATGCCGCAGCCTGTCCGGTGGCCCGTATTCCCGTTCCGATTTCCCGCAGCTACGGGAATTTTTGCGGGAAAATGCCTTTTGGGAGCGTTACGGGAATTTACGGGAAATCCTGCGGGAATTTTGTTGGAACGATACGGGAATTTTGCCCCCTTGCTGCGGGACTGTGGAGACATGGCGACGCCGCGCCTCTCGTTGATGTTTTGCCAGCCATGAGAAAGAGCGGGACGGCGTTCCGTCCGGGCGCGCGCTGCCATCAGCGGGCGGCGGATTGATTCATGGCCGGCACGGGATTTTGATGCGACATCCGCAACCAGGGCTATGTCGACGCCATACCGCAACGGCGCGTACATAACAAGAACATCCGTGGACGCGTCCTCGCTCGATGGCGACCTGTTCCATGCCGTCACGCGCCGGTCTTGGCGGCCGGGAGCGTTCGCGCCTATGAGGTAGAACATGATAGCCGCATCCAGAACGCTCTTTTGTCGTGAGGCCAGCCGCGCCGCCGATGGTTCGAGACGATCCGGGTCAACCGGCGACACCCTCGCCCCGCTGGCCGCAACACCGGAGCGGACGGCATGACGGCCTGGCCGCGCCTCTTGAGCGCCGCGGCCATGGTGCTGGCCGTCGCGCCGGCCGTTGCCGGGCCGAGTTCGGTCTATACGCCGGTCGTCGGCAGTGCGGAACGCGCCGCGATCCTCAAGACGCTGCACGGGAATGACGATCCGCACTTCCGCTTCACCTTCAAGCGGTTCTGCGTCGTCCATGACGGGCAGCGGGCGATCGCCTATGTCGAGGGCGAGGGTGCGATGGGCTGGTTCCAGTCGATCCTGACCCGCGACGGCAAGGCCGCGTGGCGCGATGTCTGGGGCGAGGGCGCCGGCGGCAGCAACAGCTGCGTGGTCGGCGCACGGCATTATGCCTGGGCGGTGCGGCTGATCACCGCCTATCATGTCGCGCCCGACGCACTGTTCCCGGGCATCACTGCACGCACGCGCGAGCTGAAGCGCATGGCGAAGACCGATCCGGACCTGCAATGCGTGGGGGATCTGGACGGCGGCGAGCAATAAGCCGCGGCGCTGACGCCGTGCCGGCTGGCCGATCCGGCCATCAAGGGCGGGCGGCAGGGAGCAGATGCACGGTCACCCTGGTTCCCGGCACCATCGTGCGCGGCAGCGTAATCCTTACCGTCACCCCGTCGCCGGCGGCGGATTTGCCGGCTCGCCTCGCCTCGGCGAACTCAGGATAGGCCGTGCACCAGCGAAAGATCGTCATGCGACCGACGCCGAGCACCTCGGCAAGCTCGCGATCGGTGAAGCCCCGGGCGCAGAGCGCGCGGGCCTGGCGGACATAATCGGGTTTGAAAGTCGAGGGGCATGTTTTCATGCCTGCTGCGATAGCCGCGATTGAGCGGTGCTTGAATCGAGCGGCGCAATGAAGCGCGGGGGAGATATGGGACACCGGTTGTGTCGTATCTTTGGCGCCGGGGCGTCGGGCAGGTGTCAGAATTTATCCATGAATATCAATTACTTCCATCACATCTTCAGCAAAATTGCGCGAACGCCGCGCATTCTGCGCAGGCGTTCAGGTGGACGGAATTAAGGGCATGCCCCGACTATCAAAAGCGCGACGTTCGAATGACGTGACGTTCGACCCGATGCTCGGCAACCGGCTTGCCGTCGCGCCCGACCGCGGGCGTGAAGCGCATGGCGGAAACATTTTCGCAGAGAGACCGATCGGTTTCGGCGTTCCCGCCACTCGACATGATCTTGCACTGACTCACTTTGCCGTCAGTGCCGATCAAATAGAGCGAAATAATCTGATACTCATTTTCAAGTTGAGCATTGGCCGGCTCTTCCGGATAGGCATTCTTCTCGGAAGCCGTCGGCACATAGGGTATGGCGACCGCATGGGTCTGGATATTATCCACTTCCGCCGGATCGACGCCCCAATTGGCCTGCAGATCGTCATTGCATTTCTTCAATGCCGCCAGGCCCCTGGCGATCCCGTCCAACGGCAGCACGATCGGCGGCGCCTTGCCCAAGGCCACGGTAACCTCGGTTGAAGCCTCCATCGTCTGCAAGGATGGACGCCGCATGACGATCAGCGTCGTACGGCCCCCGTTTGACGGGCTGGTCGTGAAATTCTTGGTCAGGGGTATCTTGTCGGCCGAGAAGGTAAGCGTCGCGGTTCCCGTCGTTAACGCGCGACGTTGAATGCGCTCGATGATGGCGAGATCGATGTCCTCACTCAACGGCCAGGAACGGATCGCCAGTCCCAATTGGCCCTTGGGACCGGTATAGTCATGGGTCAGTATGCAAGCCTGTGCTGCATAATCCACGGTCCATTGCCCGGCCGGCTGCAACGGCGCAGCGGGCTGGGCCGCGCCTTGCGCCAATATCATTGCGATCGCTGCGTGAAGCACCCCTACCCCCGAACCCTTGTTGACGACGCTGCGGTCATCATTGGGGACCCGAGCCCCCCAGTCAATCTCGTACGCTTCAACCACGCAGGGGTTAAGCGGTCAGGATAAAGTGCGCTGTCACCGAAATTCACGTTTCGGCTTCGGCATCTCTTGAGCCACGAAACTCCGCCTGAAAGCCGAACAGGGGGAGCAGGGTGAACGCCAGCCCCATCGGCAGCAGCCACAAGGGCAGGCCCCAACAGGCCCAGAAGGTCGCCACCTGCGCGGTGCCGGCCGGGTCGCGCGGATCATAGGCGACAGGAACCGGCGCGCCGGCGGGGCGCGAGACCCAGCCGTTCTGCACGAACTCGACGGCCTTGCCCTCCGCTGTGGTGAAGCGGATTTTCGGATGCTGGCGCGGGTCGCTGACCACTCCCGTGGTTCGAGCGGCGTGAGACAGGAACAGCGCGGTCCGGACGGCCAGCACGCCGGCGGCGGCAAGCGCGGCAAGGCCGATGATCATCATGATGACCGTTGCGAGATTTGGCTTCCTTGGGGGTGATCGCCCGGTCATCGTGGATCCACTGTCACGCAATCCGGGGGTTCAGTAAACCGGCACCATAATCGAAAACCGGCGAATTGAGCGATTTAGAAATATAGGCACCCTCGCCCACCCACCTTCGATACATCGGCATGTTGCGTCAGCGACCTTGGAATATGAGGCGACGGGCCAGCCGCCGCCTCATATTACTCAACCTCGCGGTGAGGCCGCGTCGAGCTCGGCGAACTCCGCATCGGTCAGCGTGACCGCGGCGCCGGCGACATTCTCCTCCAGATGCGCGACCCGGCTCGTGCCCGGAATGGGCAGCATGACCGGGCTGCGTCTGAGCAGCCAGGCGAGTGCGATCTGGCCGGGTGTGGCTCCCTTGGCCTTGGCCAGAGTGTCGACGATCGCCCCTGGCTGAGCGAGGCTACCCGCCGCGAGCGGAAACCAGGGGATGAAGCCGATCCCATGCGCTTCGCAATAATCGAGCACATCCTCGTCGGCGCGATTGCCGAGATTGTAGAGGTTCTGCACGGTCGCGACGGGGAAGATCTTGCGCGCCGCCTCGATCTGCGCGACCGACACCTGGCTGAGCCCGGCATGACGGATCAGGCCATGGTCGATGAACGACTTGATCGCGCCGAACTGTTCGTCCTGCGGCACCTTCTTGTCGATGCGATGCAATTGCCACAGGTCGATGCGGTCGACCTTGAGCCGGCGCAAGCTCATCCGCACCGCCTGGCCGAGATAATGCGGATCGCCGACATTGGGCCATTCGCCTTGCGTGACGCCGGGGCGCACCAGGCCGCCCTTGGTCGCGATCAGCAGCCCCTTATAGGGATGGAGCGCCTCGGCGATCAGGTCCTCACTCACGAACGGGCCATAGCTGTCGGCGGTATCGATGAAATCGACGCCGATATCGGGCAGGCGGCGGAGCACGCGAAGCGCCTCGGGCCGATCCTCGGGCTCACCCCAGATGCCCGGGCCAGTGATGCGCATCGCGCCAAAGCCGAGGCGATTCACCGTCATGTCACCGCCGATGGCGAATGTGCCGGACAGGCTTGCGTCAAATATCGTCATGATAGCTCCTCTTTCGCTGAGCGCCGGATGAGCCGGGTACAGCCCGGACCGACACTGATGATGGCCGGATCCGCATCGATCCGGCACCGCATGGTCGGCATCCACAGCACCGGTCCGGCGGTCGACTGGGGAGATAGGGAGCCCGCTTTGCGCGGATAATGGGCGAAATTTCTTTGCGGTGGTGAGTTGGGCTCATCAATGCGGCGGGGTGACGGGATTGGGGGTTATTGCACGTGTCACCGTAATTCCGGATTTAATGCACTGTTACCGTAGTTCCCACCGCGATTCCGGAGTGGTGCTTTCACTTTTTACGAACTGCCGCTAGAAGAAAGGTCAACTATAGAATTTGGGGGAAGGAATGTCAGATTTTGGACCTTTTCATCGAAAAGAAACGAAGTACCAAACAAGGATCGATGCGATAAATCAGGTAAAGTCGAGTGAGATCTGGGGCAGCACGCCAAAGAACGGTGGGAAATGTCCGACAGTTCAAGCCTATCCCGGCACTTTGAACGGCGTCCGAGGAGTTGAGTTTGATACAAAAATTGAACCCCAAAAGGGTAGCTCTCCTCTCGAGGCGAGGTGGTACCTCCATGAGACCCCCGGCGTGCAACAAAGGCACGACAAACAGGGAAATGAGTATGCCTGTATTGCGGCAAATGTTGTGAATCTGCAACCATGAATACACCTCCTCCAACTGTAAAGCGCTTAAGCAATACAGCAAAATATGATGTAATTCCTCAAGCCATATTCTGGCGTAGCATACAGTGCTTCGCTCTAAATCCACAAAAAAACGAAGATGAGCTTGACGTTTTCCTAGTTGCTTCGTTTGTAATTGGAAATCATGTTAATTTCGATTTAAGACGATATGATGGCCATCCACAGGCAACTGTTACTGTCTATATTCCGTCCGAAATCGTGGATCCCGATGAAATCGATGAGGTGCTTGAGTTAGTAATCGCCGGGCTTAGGGTACCCCCATCGGGCATAGCGTGGAAACATGGAGAGGCCTTTGAGTTTGGCCACCTGCCGCGGCACATTGAAGATCGCCTCTTAGAGCGCGAAGCTAGATTGCTAGCCCTCAAGATCGCAGCTGAGGGCAAGGACTTCGAAGCCACCACGGACTATATAAAGAACAGAGTCCCGGAACTAGTCCCTCTAACTTCAAAAGATTTGGAACCATCACGCAGCCGTCCCCGAGAGAAGCTGTGGCAACAAATTGTGGGCAATGTAATTTCCCATCGAGGAAGCAGCAAAAGCCTTTTTACTGAAGGATTAGCTGAACGCACTTCGAACGGCCTTCGTGTCACTGAACTAGGAATTGCTCATTTAAAGAGTGTAGGATTTATATCCTGATTTTCGAATCTCTTTTTGTAACCAAGGGGTAGCCATTTAAGTTCCGTTGGCCCTTCATAACCCTTATCCCATACGAACCAAGCATATGCAGTCGTACCACTTCCTTTAACTTCAGCATTAGCTGGGTAGAATGTTATACGTTCGCTAAACACCCATACGCGCGCTGGGGGTGTATTCGAAAATATTTTGCGCTGTCGATTTGCTCCTTCCAAGAAAGCAAGTCGAAGAAGTAATGCGCATTTCCTCCGTGCCAGCTTATATCCCGTCTCTAGGAATCCTTCAGCGGCGTTGTAAGGAGGATTGGTAACTATGTTCTCGACAGACCGATCCGACTTCAAGAAGTCTACCCCGACCTCCCCATAACCTCGATCATATAGATCGGAAGCAAGGACTTGCTCGCCCGTTTCCGCCAGGACGCGCGCCATCGTTCCGTCTCCACATGCTGGCTCCCAGATCTCGCCATCGAACTTTTCGTTGTCGATCAACGCATAGGTCGCCCACTCCGGTGTAGGATAGAAGTCTGGGCCAGAAAGATCGGCAAAGCGCTTCGTGGCCGGCTTAAATCCGCCGTTGAGGTTATATGTCGCGTCCATGAATCTGGCATAGCAGGTAAGAGAGTCGTGTACATCCGCGCGAAGGCAGGATGTGAGATTGCCGCCACGCGCAAACCAGGGAAAGTGCGTTATTCCGCCGCAACGCTCTCCTTCGCCCGGCTTTTCAACAACGGCGCCAGATACTGCCCGGTAAAGCTCCCCTTTGCCTTCGCCACCTGCTCCGGCGTCCCTTCGGCAACGATCTCGCCACCCTTGACCCCGCCCTCGGGTCCAAGATCCAGCACCCAGTCGGCGGTCTTGATCACATCCAGGTTGTGCTCGATCACCACCACCGTATTCCCTTGCTCGACCAGCTGGTGCAGCACTTCGAGCAGCTTGCGGACGTCCTCGAAATGCAGGCCGGTGGTGGGTTCGTCCAGGATGTAGAGCGTCTGGCCGGTCGCGCGGCGTGAGAGTTCCTTGGCGAGCTTGACGCGTTGCGCCTCGCCACCGGACAGGGTCGTCGCCTGCTGGCCGACCTTGACATAACCCAGGCCGACTTCCGCCAGCATCGCCATCTTGTCGCGGATCGGCGGGACCGCCTTGAAGAATTCGACTGCGTCCTCGACCGTCATGTCGAGCACATCGGCGATTGAGCGACCCTTGAACTTCACCTCCAGCGTTTCGCGATTGTAGCGCGCGCCGTGGCACACATCGCAAGTGACATAGACGTCGGGCAGGAAGTGCATCTCGATCTTGAGCAGGCCGTCGCCCTGGCACGCCTCGCAGCGGCCGCCCTTGACGTTGAAGCTGAAGCGGCCCGGCTTGTAGCCGCGCGCCGCGCTTTCGGGCAGGCCGGCGAACCAGTCGCGGATCTGGGTGAAGGCGCCGGTATAGGTGGCCGGGTTGGAGCGCGGGGTGCGGCCGATCGGCGACTGATCGATGTCGATCACCTTGTCGAGATATTGCAGGCCGGTGACCTTGTCGTGCTTGCCGGCGAGCAGGCGCGCGCCGTTGAGCGTACGCGCGGCCGAGGCGTAGAGCGTGTCGATGGTGAAGCTCGACTTTCCCGAGCCCGACACGCCGGTGATGCAAGTGAAGGTGCCGAGCGGGATGCTCGCGGTGACGCCGCGCAGATTGTTGGCGGTGGCGTTGTGCACGGTCAGCTTCTTGCCATTGCCCTTGCGGCGCGTGGCCGGCACCGGCACTTCGCGCGTGCCGTTGAGATAATCGGCGGTGATGCTGCCCTCCGCCGCGAGCACCTCGGCGAGCGAGCCCTGTGCGACGACTTCGCCGCCATGCACGCCGGCGCCCGGCCCCATGTCGATGACATAATCGGCGGTGCGGATCGCGTCCTCGTCATGCTCGACCACCAGCACGGTGTTGCCGAGATCGCGCAAGCGGCGCAGCGTCTTGAGCAGCATGTCATTGTCGCGCTGGTGCAGGCCGATGCTGGGTTCGTCGAGCACATAGAGCACGCCGGACAGGCCCGAGCCGATCTGCGACGCGAGGCGGATACGCTGGCTCTCGCCGCCCGACAAAGTGCCGCTGGTGCGGTCGAGGTTGAGATAGTCGAGCCCGACATTGTTGAGGAAGCCGAGCCGTTCGAGGATTTCCTTCAGGATGCGCTCGGCGATCGCGCGCTGCTGATCGGTGAGGTCGGCGGGGACATTCTCGAACCAGCTCAGCGCATCGACCACCGACAGTCGGGTGACGCTGGAAATGTCGCGCATGCCGATCTTGACCGCCAGCGCCTCGGGCTTGAGGCGCGCGCCGTGGCACACTTCGCACGCGGCGCTGCTCTGATATTTGGACAGTTCCTCGCGCATCCAGGCGCTCTCGGTCTGGAGCAGGCGGCGGTTGAGGTTGCCGATCACGCCCTCGAACGGCTTCTTCACGTCATACGACTTGCGGCCGTCGACAAAGGTCAGGGTGACCGGCTTGCCGCCGGTGCCGTGGAGGATGATCAGCTTCACTTCGCCGGGCAGATCCTCCCATGGCGTTTCGAGGCTGCAGCCGAATTCGCGCGCCAGGCTGCCCAGCACCTGCATGTAATAGGGCGAAGGCGGGTTGGACTTGGCCCAGGGCACGATCGCGCCCTTTTTGAGCGACAAAGCGTGGTTGGGGACGACGAGATCCTCATCGAACAGCAGTTTTTCGCCCAGGCCGTCGCACGCCGGGCAGGCGCCCTGCGGCGCATTGAAGGAGAAGAGCCGCGGTTCGATCTCGGCAATGGTGAAGCCGCTGACCGGGCAGGCGAATTTCTCGCTGAACACGATGCGGTTGTCGGGGACGCCGGCGCCTTTCATGGCGCCGCCATCGGTGGTGGCGACCGCCCCCTCTCCCGTTCGTGCTGAGCTTGTCGAAGCACCGTTCTTCTTTTTACCGGCGGCGGTGGAAGAGGAGGACGGCCCTTCGACAGGCTCAGGGCGAACGGTGGAGGGTGATTCCGCGATGAACTTCTGCGGCGCTTCCCGGACGCGACTGGACGCTTCCCGGTTGCCCGCCAGCTCCGCGACCGTGGTGTCGACCAAATCGACATAGGCCAGCCCTTCGGCAAGCTTGAGTGCGGATTCGAAGCTTTCCGCGAGGCGGGTGGCGATGCCGTCGCCCATCACCAGGCGGTCGACCACCACCTCGATGTCATGCTTGTATTTCTTGTCGAGCGCGGGCGCTTCGTCGATCTCGTAAATCTCGCCGTCGATGCGCACGCGGGTGAAGCCAGCCTTCTGCCACTCGGCCAGTTCCTTGCGATATTCGCCCTTGCGGCCGCGCACCACCGGCGCGAGCAGATAGAGGCGCGTGCCCTCCGGCAAAGTCATCACGCGGTCGACCATCTGGCTGACGGTCTGCGCGGCGATCGGCAGGCCGGTGGCGGGCGAATAGGGGATGCCGACACGCGCCCAGAGCAGGCGCATATAATCGTAGATCTCGGTCACCGTCGCGACGGTCGAGCGCGGGTTGCGGCTGGTGGTCTTCTGCTCGATCGAGATCGCCGGCGACAGGCCCTCGATATGGTCGACATCGGGCTTCTGCATCAGTTCGAGGAACTGGCGCGCATAGGCGCTGAGCGATTCGACGTAGCGGCGCTGACCCTCGGCATAGATGGTGTCGAAAGCGAGGCTCGATTTGCCCGAGCCGGACAGGCCGGTAATCACGGTGAGCGTGTCGCGCGGGATGTCGACCGACACGTTCTTGAGGTTGTGCTCGCGCGCGCCGCGGACGGATATGTGAGTCAGCATGCGGCGATATGTTCCATATTTGTTCGGATTCGGCAAGACCCGAGCTGGGTCGGGTCTGGAATCCTAATCTGGGAATTTGGTCGCCGTCCCGCAAGGATGGCACGCATGCCGTAGCGGCACATGCCGGGACGCCATTCTGACACGAAACCTCGCTAATCGTTGCAGAATCAGTCGAATATCGTCAACGATGTTCGTTCGGGACGGGGGGATTATCGACATGGCGAATTATGTTGGCGGCGGGGGCGACGACACGTTTACGGGCACCAGTGCCAACGACACCGCGGTGGGCAATGGCGGGAAAGATCTCCTGACCGGCGAAGGCGGCAATGACCGTCTCGAAGGCAATGACGGCAATGACGAGCTGCGTGGCGGCAGCGGCAATGACATGCTGATCGGCGGCGACGGCAGCGACATGATCCATGGCGATGGCGGCGCCGATACGATGCTCGGCGGCGACGGCGACGATTTTCTATATGTCCAGGAAGGTGATCTCAGCGTCGGCGACGTGTATGACGGCGGTGCCGGCTTCGATACATTATATGTGCAAACCACAGCCGATCTGACCAACGTCAATTTGTCCGGGATCGAGCTGATCCATTCTCTCTCCGACACCGTTACGATCAGTACCGCGCAAGTCAGCGGCTTCGCGCAAATGAACGGCGATTTCGTGTTCGGCAATGGCGGCAGCGTGTCTTTTGCTGGTATAAAAATCGACTTTAACAGTCATTTTTCCCTGGCAGCGGCGGGGAATAATGTCGATTTTTCCGGTGCGATCATCCTGTCGCCCTTCAACCCCTCGTTCTCCGGTATCGCGGCAGGTGGCCGCATCGGTAACGATACGATCACTGGTACTGCCCTGGACGATTATTTCGATGGGGGCGAAGGCAATGACACGCTGAATGGCGGCGATGGGGCGGACAAGCTGTTGGGCGGCAGCGGCAATGGCGCCGATACGATCAATGGCGGTGCGGGCAATGACACGATCGAGGGTGGTGCGGGCGCCGACATCATCAATGGCGGCGCTGGCGACGACACCATCACCATCTCTTCCACGGACCAGAATCTGGGTGCGTCGTATAATGGCGGCAGCGGTTTCGATTCATTACATGTGCAGTCTCCACTGGGCGCCGACTTCTCGAGCATCACCCTGACCGGCATTGAGCGGTTGACGGCGGGAACGCTCAGCTTGCGCGCCGATCAGCTCATGGGCCTGTCCGAGATTGACAGCCTGAACCTCACCCTGACGACTGGCGGCACCGTGTCACTCGCCGGAATCGCGGTTTATGGTGACACGATACTTCTGGCCAACGCCACGAATATCTTCGACCTCACCGGTACGGTCGGCGTGTCCCACCACCGCGTGTATGGGGGCGATGGGAATGATACGATCATCAGCGGCGAAACGTTCGACAGCTTCTTCGGCGGTGGCGGCAACGATGTTCTGATCGCCGGTGGCAGCCTGAGCGACGGGCTGACCGGTGACGCAGGCAATGACCAGCTGTGGGGCGGCGCAGCCGACGACTATCTGGACGGCGGAGACGATAACGATCTGTTGCATGGCGGCCTGGGCAATGATCGTCTTCTTGGCGGCCTGGGAACCGACACGGCAACTTATGCCGACGCCAGTGGCGCGGTGACGGTCAATCTGTATTCCGGCACGGTCTCCGGCGCGGCCGGACTCGATCAGATATCCAGCGTGGAGAATGTGATCGGCTCGGCCTATGCCGACACGCTGACCGGCGGGGCAGAGGTCAACCTGCTCCAGGGCATGAACGGCAACGACATTCTCGACGGCGGCGCGGGCAGCGACCGGCTCGAGGGCGGCAAGGGCAACGACACCTATTATGTCGATAATGCCGGCGACAGCGTCTGGGAGGCAGCCGGCGAAGGTAATGACACCGTCTTCGCAAGCGCCAGCTTCGCGCTGGGCGCCGGTCAGGAGATCGAAACGCTGGCGACGACCAGCGATGCAGGCACCGACGCAATCAACCTGACCGGCAACGAATTCGCCAATACGGTGCGCGGCAATGCGGGCAATAACCGGCTTGACGGCGGCGCGGGCGGCGACCGGCTTACCGGTGGTGCAGGCGATGATCGCTATATCATCGACAACAGCCTCGATCGCGTGATCGAAAATGCCAATGAGGGCATCGATACGGTCGAAAGCTCAGTCACCTTTTCCTTTGTCAGCCTGGCCGCGCTGGAGAATCTCACGCTGACCGGCATTGGGACGATCAATGGCACCGGCAATGCGCTCGCCAATATCCTGATCGGCAATGCGGCCGCGAACGTCCTCGACGGCGGCACCGGCATCGACCGGATGGAGGGCGGTGCGGGCAACGACACTTATTATGTCGATCTCGCCGATGACATCGTTCGTGAGGCGGCCGGTGAAGGTGACGACACCGTATTGACGGCGCGAAGCTATGCGCTGGCGGCCGGGCAGGAAATCGAGACGCTGGCGACGATCAATGATGCCGGGACCGGCTTCATCAACCTGACCGGCAATGAGTTCGCCAACACGCTGCGCGGCAATGCCGGGGGCAATATCCTTGATGGCGGCCTCGGCGCCGACCGGATGTCCGGCGGACTGGGCAACGACACCTATGTTGTCGATAATGCCGGGGATCAGGCGATCGAGTTGAGCGGCGGCGGCACCGACACGATCATGAGCTCGATCAGCTTCTCGCTCGCAGACGCGCCCGAGGTGGAGAACCTCACGCTGACCGGAGTCGGTTCGCTCACCGCGACGGGCAACGCGCTGAACAACATCCTGATCGGCAATGCGGGAGCAAATTATCTGACCGGCGGCCTCGGCGCGGATCGGATGGAGGGCGGCGCCGGCGACGACACCTATTATGCCGATACGTCCGATACACTTGTGGAGGCCGTCGGTGCGGGCGTCGACACGGCCTATGTCACGACCAGTTACACGCTGGCCGCGGGGGTCGAGATCGAACGGCTATGGGTGCTCGACCGTACGGCAACCGGTGCACTCGATCTGACGGGCAATGGATTCGCCAATTGGCTGATCGGCAATGCCGGCGCCAACAGGCTCGATGGCGGATTGGGCAACGACGTGCTGGAGGGCGGCGCGGGCAACGACCTGCTCCTTGGCGGTGACGGCAACGACAGCCTTTCCGGCGGCCTGGGCAGTGACGAGCTCCGTGGCGGTCGCGGCGACGACAGCTATTATCTCGATGATCTGAACGATACGATTATCGAAGCGGCCGGCGAAGGCAGCGACACGATCAACGCGAGCCTGTCCTTCATCCTGGCGGCAGGCCTGCAGATAGAAGTGCTCAATGCGTATCGCGTCGATGGGTCGGGTAACGCACTGGCGATGGATCTGACCGGCAATGAGTATCAGCAATCCATCAACGGCAATAATGCCGGCAATGTGCTGAGCGGCCTTGGCGGCATGGATTATCTGTACGGCAATGGCGGCGGCGACACACTCTATGGCGGCGAGGGTAATGATGTGCTGGACGGCGGCACGGGCGGCGACCGGATGTACGGCGGCACCGGGGACGATTCCTATTTCATCGAGAGCAGCCTGGACCGGGTGATCGAACTCGACGGCGAAGGCTTGGATACCGTCTTCAGTACCGTGTCGTTCTCGCTCGTGGGCAGCGGCGTGGAGCAGCTTTTCCTTTCCGGCGACGCGGCGATCAACGCCACCGGCAATGCGCTGAACAACAATATGCGGGGTAATGTCGCGGCGAACATTCTGGACGGCGGTATCGGCAACGATCAGATGCTGGGCGGGGCCGGCGACGACATCTATTATGTCGATGTCGCCGGCGATACTGTCGTGGAGCAAATCGGTGACGGCAACGACACCGTGCTCACCGCCCGGACCTATGCGCTGGGCGGCGGACAGGAGATCGAGACGCTGGCGACGGCCAACGATGCCGGAACCGGCTTCATCAACCTGACCGGCAATGAATTTGCCAACACATTGCGCGGCAATGCCGGCGGCAACCGTCTCGACGGCTGGCTGGGCAGCGACACGCTGACTGGCCTCGGTGGTGCCGACACCTTCGTGTTTGATACCGCGCTCGGTGCGACCAATGTCGATACGATCACCGACTTCGTCCATGGCACTGACCGGATCGAGCTCGACCAGTCGATCTTCACGGGGCTTGGACTGGGGACGCTGGGCGCCAGTGCGTTCGGCAATGGCCCCGCCACGACCGCCGACCAGCATATCCTGTACGACGCGGCGACCGGCAAGCTGTCCTATGATGCCGATGGATCGGGTGCGGGCGCGGCGATCGTTTTCGCCACGCTTTCCAACCATCCCGCCACCATCACCAGTGCGGATTTCCTGATCGTGCCGTGAATCAATGCCGATTCAACATCGCGGGCATAGGGTCTATTTCTTCAGTGCACTGAACACCTAGAGACTTGTTGTGCCGACCACGGTTCGTCTACCGTGCGGCCTTGGGCGGGGAGAGACTGGCATGACCGATTTCGTGGGCGGCACCGGCGATGACATCTTCACCGGCGGCATCAACGTGGATACTGCGACGGGCAACGGCGGCAACGACACGCTGGCGGGCGGCTCGGGTGCGGATATCCTGGACGGCGGGGATGGCAATGACTGGCTTTATTCGGCGAATATAATTCCGGTTTTCACACTTCCCTACTACGACTCCCGTTCGTACATTCCGCCAATTATCGACCCGACAGGCGAGCAGGACGTCCTGCGCGGCGGTGGTGGGAATGATTATATCTTCGCGGGCTATGGCGACAACGTCGATGGCGGTGCCAACGACAGCTTTGGCGATTATCTCTATATCAGCTTTCTGGCCGCGCCGACCGGTATCACTTTCGACGGAGGCCTGGCCACGCAAGTCGTCGGTGGCGCCACAATTACCGGCATCGAGAATATCAGCTTTGTTCAGGGCAGCAATTTCGCCGATACGATCAATGGAGCATCGATCGGGTCGGGCTATAGCGAATATGGCGCATTGCTGGGCATGGGGGGCAACGACACGATAGTCGCCGGCTATTATACAGGGACTATATTCGGTGGCGATGGCAACGATATCATTGACGGTCGTCCCAGCTCGTATCTCAGGGATGTGTATGGCGACGATGGCGACGACACGATCTATACTAATAACTATTCGTTCGCATTTGGTGGTGCCGGGAACGACACGATCTATGCGCATGCCACTGTTTTCGCCGGCAGTGGAAACGACCTGATTATCCTACAGCCCCGTTTCAATTCGGGCCATGCGGTTTTCGGTGAAAGCGGTGACGATGAAGTTCACGCCTCAACGTCCGGTGACATTGTTTTCGGGGGCGATGGCGCCGACCGCTTGTCTGGAAACACCGGCGACGACACATTCGGCTCCGCCGGAGCTTCTTCCAACCCTAATGTCCCGGACGACGATTTAGGTGTCGAACGTGACATCGTTACCGGCGGCGATGGCAATGACCTGGTTTCGGTTGGAATTGGGGACGATGCCGATGGCGGTGCGGATTTCGACACGCTGCACCTGTCGCTGGCTGGTGCAAGCGCAGGCGTGAATTTCTTCACCCAGGGCATCACCGGCGCCACACCATTCGTGTACGCCGGTGGGACGATCGTCAATTTCGAGGATTTTACCTCTCTTCGCGGATCTGAATTCAATGACCAGCTGGTCATCGCAACACAGGCCAGCCGGTTGACGATAGAGGCTGGCGGAGGTGGCGACGTCGTCGTCGCCAGCCAAAGTTCGGTGACGGTGAATGGTGGGGCAGGTGACGACCAGCTAACGGGCAGTTCGGTAACAGATACGCTCTCAGGGTCGATCGGCGACGATAGGCTGGACGGCGGTGCCGGCGCCGATCAGCTTTACGGCGGCGCCGGAGACGACCATTTCATCGTCGACAATATCGGCGACCAGGTGTTCGAGATTCAGGGCGAAGGCACGGATACCGTAGAGAGTTCGGTGTCCTTCTCACTCGTGGGCAGCGCAGTCGAGAATCTGACGCTGACCGGCGACGCGGCGATCAACGGCACCGGCAACGCGCTGAACAACAACATGCGGGGCAACGTCGCGGCGAACACGCTGTACGGCGGCGGCGGCAATGATGTGCTTGATGGTGGGGCCGGCGGCGACCGGCTTTATGGCGGCGCAGGCGACGACCGCTATGTCATCGACAACAGCCTCGACCGCGTGACCGAACTCGACGGCGAAGGTACGGATACCGTCGAAAGCTCAGTGAGCTTCTCGTTCAGCAGCCTGTCCGCGCTGGAGAATCTGACTCTGACCGGCATCGGCGCGATCAACGGCACCGGCAATGCCCTGAACAACATCCTGATCGGCAATGCGGCGGCGAATATTCTCGACGGCAGCACCGGCGTGGACACGATGCAGGGCGGCGGCGGCAACGACACTTATTATGTCGATGTTGCGGGTGATATCGTCCTTGAAGGCGCTGGCGCCGGCAACGACACGGTGCTTACCGCGCGAAGCTATGCGCTGACCGCCGGGCAGGAAATCGAGACGCTGGCGACGGCGAACGATGCCGGGACCGGCTTCATCAATCTGACCGGCAATGAGTTCGACAATATCCTGCGCGGTAATGCCGGCGGCAACCGGCTCGATGGCGGCCTGGGTGCGGACCAGATGGCCGGCGGGCTGGGTAACGATACCTATGTCGTCGACAATGTCGGGGATCAGGTCATCGAGCTGAGCAGCGGCGGGACGGACAGCGTCGAAAGCTCGGTGAACTTCTCGCTTGAGGGCAGCGCAGTTGAAAATCTCACGCTGACTGGCTCCGCCGCGATTAATGGCACCGGCAATGCGCTCGCCAATATCTTGATCGGCAATACAAATTCGAACATCCTCGATGGCGGCAGCGGTGCCGACCTGATGGAAGGCGGTGCCGGTGATGACATCTATTATGTCGACAATGCTTCGGATGTAATCCGTGAGGCGATCCACGGAGGCAATGACTCTGTGTTCACCAGCATAAGTTTCGCCCTCCCCGCCGGGCTGGAAATTGAGTACATGGCGATCACCCGCCGGACTGGAACCGATGCGATCGACCTGACCGGCAACGAACTGGCGAATCGCCTGATCGGCAATGCCGGCGCCAACAGACTCGAAGGCGGTGCAGGAAACGACCAGCTTTTGGGCTTTGCGGGGAATGATCAGCTCTACGGCGGTGTCGGCAGTGACACCCTGTTCGGCGATGCAGGCAGCGACCAGCTCTATGGCGGCACGGGGGACGATTATTACCTCGTCGATGACGCCAACGACACGATTGTCGAGCTGGCCGGGGAAGGCAATGATTCGATCCTCGCCGACGTATCGATCACATTGACGGCGGATCAGGAGATCGAAGCCATCATGGCCGGGAGTGGGTCTGATGGCGACCTGCCGATCAACTTGACCGGCAATGGCTATAGCCAGGCGATGAGCGGCAACGGCGCGAACAATGTGTTGAGCGGCCTTGGCGGCAATGATGTTCTCAGCGGCCAGGAGGGTGCCGATACGCTGTATGGCGGGGACGGCAATGATACGCTCGATGGCGGTTTGGGCGGCGACCGGATGTATGGCGGCACGGGCGACGACCGCTATGTGATCGACAATAGCCTCGACCGCGTGACCGAACTCGACGGCGAAGGTACCGACCTGGTCGAAAGCTCGGTGAGCTTCTCGCTGGCGGGCAACGCCGTGGAAAACCTCACACTGACGGGTTCCGGGGCAATCAACGGCACAGGGAACGCGCTGGACAATCGACTGGTCGGCAACGCGGCAGCGAACATTCTCGATGGCGGCCTCGGCGTCGATCAGATGCAAGGCGGCGCCGGCAACGACATCTATTATGTCGATGTCGCCGGCGATTTCGTCTTTGAAGCCGCCGGGGGCGGCAACGACACGGTGCTCGCGGCACGAAGCTATACGCTCGTAGCCGGGCAGGAGATCGAGACGCTGGCGACGGCCAATGACGCCGGGACCGGCTTCATCAACCTGACCGGCAATGAATTCGACAATATCCTGCGCGGTAATGCCGGCGGCAACCGGCTCGATGGCGCCCTGGGTGCGGACCAGATGGCTGGCGGGCTGGGCAACGACACCTATGTCGTCGACAATGCCGGCGATCAGATCACCGAGCTAAGCGGCGGCGGTACCGACAGCGTCGAAAGCTCGATCAGCTTTTCGCTCGCAAACGCGCCCGAAGTGGAAAATCTCACTTTGACCGGTGTCGCCGCGCTCAATGCCACGGGCAATGGGCTGGCCAATATCCTGACCGGCAATGCCGCAGCGAACCAGTTGTTCGGCGGCAGCGGCAATGACACGCTCTATGGCGGCGATGGCGAGGATTTGCTCGATGGCGGCTTGGGCGCCGACCGTCTTTATGGCGGTGCCGGCAATGACCGCTACATCGTCGATGACAGCGGCGACCAGGTGTTCGAGGTCAATGCCGCGGGCATCGACATGGTCGAAAGCTCGGTGAACTTCTCGCTCAATGGCCTGACAGCGCTGGAGAATCTCACTCTCACCGGCAGCGCAGCGATCAACGGCACAGGCAATGATCTCGCCAATGAATTGCGTGGCAATAGCGGCAACAACCAGTTGGACGGCGGCCTGGGCGCTGACTCGCTCTATGGTGAGGCGGGCAATGACATACTGATGGGCGGCGCGGGTAATGATATCCTGACCGGCGGCACCGGCCTCGACCAGATGTCCGGCGGCGCCGGGGACGATCGCTTTATCGTAGATAATGTCGGCGATCAGGTGTTTGAGGACGCCGGAAACGGCACGGATATCGTCGAAAGCTCAGTGACCTTCACGCTGACGGGCGACGTAGAGAATCTCACGCTGACCGGCGTTGCGGCGATCACCGGCACGGGCAACGCATTGAACAATAATATGCGAGGCAATGTCGCCGCGAACACGTTGTACGGCGGCGGCGGCAATGATGTGCTCGACGGCGGCGCCGGCGGTGATCGGCTGTACGGCGGCGCAGGCGATGACCGCTATATCGTCGACAACAGCCTCGACCGGGTGACCGAACTGGATGGCGAAGGCACGGATACGATCGAAAGCTCGGTAAGCTTTTCGCTCGCTGGCGGAGTGGAGAATCTGACGCTGACCGGCATCGGCGCGATCAACGGCACCGGCAATACGCTGGCCAATATCCTGATCGGCAATGCGGCGGCAAATATCCTCGATGGTGGCCTCGGCGTCGATACGATGCAGGGCGGCGCGGGCGACGATATCTATTATGTCGATGTTGCCGGCGATATCGTGCTGGAGGGCGCGGGCGGTGGCAACGACACCGTGCTTTCAGCTCGAACCTATGCGCTCGCCGCCGGGCAGGAAATCGAAACGCTGGCAACGGCCAATGATGCCGGAACCGGCTTCATCAACCTGACCGGCAATGAATTCGCCAACACGCTGCGCGGCAATGCCGGCGGCAATATACTCGACGGCGGCGCAGGTGACGACACCCTCTTTGGTGGCGACGGCAATGATACGCTTAATGGTGGAGCAGGGTTCGACGCACTTTACGGCGGCAAGGGCAATGATCGCTATGTCATAAGCGACAATACTGACAGCATCTTCGAATTTGCCGGAGAAGGAATAGATACCGTTGAAACATCGGTGTACTTCTCGCTCGGCGGCATTTCGGTCGAAAATCTCACGATAACTGGCACATCAGAGGTCTCAGCCAACGGAAACGAGCTAGACAATATTCTTATTGGGAACATGGCGAGGAACGTTCTTCTAGGCTATGCAGGGAATGATCAACTCTTCGGTGGCGGAGGGGATGACTCGCTCTGGAGTGGCATAGGAATCGACCAGCTATATGGGGGAAGTGGGGACGATCTTTATACCGTCGATGATCCTCGTGCGATGATTTTCGAACGGGCTGGCGAGGGTGACGATGCCGTGTTTGCAAATGTGTCGTCATACACACTCGCCACGGGCCAGGAGATCGAATGGCTCTGGGGTTATGGCGGCTCTGAAAACTATGACTTGCCGATCAGCCTCACCGGCAATGAATATAGACAGATTATTCACGGCAATGTCGGCAATGATATTCTGAGTGGGCTGGGCGGCAATGACACGCTGTTTGGCCATGGCGGCAGTGACACGTTACTCGGTGGCGATGGCGATGATATACTCGTTGGTGACCGGTTCGAAAACGAAGGGGGCAACAACCGCCTTAGTGGCGGCGCCGGTAACGACGAGATGATCGGCGGGAGCGGCATAGACAGCTTTGTTTTCGATACCGCGCTCGGCGCGAATAATGTCGATAAAATTGACTATGTCCAGAGCGGCATCGACCACATTGAGCTCGACCGGTCAATCTTCACAGCTCTCGGCCTGGGCACCCTGTCCAGTGCGGAACTCGGCTTTGGCAGTGCGGCCACGACCGCGGCGCAGCGCATTCTATATGACTCCTCGACCGGCAACCTGTCTTATGACGCGGACGGGTCCGGTGCGGATGCTGCAGTTGTTTTTGCCCACATCGATCGTTACGCGGGTATCACCAGCGCGGATTTCCTTGTCGTGCCGTGATCCGACAAGAGCGCGACTGTTGTCGTGGCGCCGGGTAAATTGCCCCGCGCAACCACAGCAAATGCGGAGCGAAAGACGTGCAGATCATCCCCGTGCTCGCTCTGGCCTTGCTGACGGGAGGTCCCACTCCTTCCCGTCCGGCCCAGATCGACGGCGCCGGCAACCGGATCGAGACGTTCGCGCCGATTCCTGGTGGCAAGGCGCCGGATGACTCCCCGGACGATTCAATGTCGGCAGTCCATTGCACGCCCGACCGGCAACGCTGCGCGCAACTGAGCCGCGACGTGGATGGCAATGTGTGGACGCTCTTATCTGTTCGATCGGCTTCCCGGTGCAGCGGGTGCGCCAGCGGTCGCGTCGTTCGTGGTCCCGCTTGAAGATGAGAATGCGCGCGTGGCGCTCTGGCCGCGGATCGTGCGTGAGGCGTCGGGCCGGGTGCTGGTCGGCGTCGAGGCAACCAGCTCGACTTCCTATTCGGGCGGCGGAGCGAGTATGGCGATGCTGACCCTCATTGCGGCCGAGACGGGACGCGAGGCGATGAAAGCGGTGCTCACCATACCGTGGCGCGGGTCGGCACTGATCCGCGCCTGTTTCAGCAAAGCCGACATGAAGCAGCGCGCCGGTGCCTGCCATGACGAGTACGCGTTCGACGGAACGCTGACGCTCGATCCGACAGTGCGCACCGGCGCGCCGCATTTCATCTTCACCACCAGCGCGAAGAGCTTTCCCGGCCCCGTGTCGCGCAGCGCGGATTCACTGGCGGCGGCACCATTGCGCCGCAAGGACGTTAAATGGGTGAAGGATGCGCAGTGCAGCTATCGCCGAACCATCTCGCCCGACGCCGCGAGCGGCACGTTTCGGATCGATATCCCTCTGCCCGCCTGTGACGATTATCTCGTGCCCTGACGCAATAGACGGGTCACGGCATTTCGTGTATTATATCTGCAATACACAATGAAGGACTCGTTGATGGCGAAGAAGGACAAGAGCGCGAAGGCCGGCAAGGCCACGAAGCTGCCCAAGCAGATCGCCGGGATCAAGGTCCCCAAGGAGCTGCGTAAATCCGGCGCGGCGCTGCTCGAAAAAGCCAACAGCCCAGTCGGGCGGGAGATGATCGCCGCCGGCATCGCCGCGGTGGTGACGGCTGCGGCGCGCAGCCGGGCGGGGGGCAAGGTCGCGGCAAAAGCGACCGATGCGACGGCAAAGGCGGCGCAGGCCGGCGCACAGGATGCCCGGGATCTGGTCGATGCGATCGGCACGGTGATGCAACGCCTGTTCGAGAAAAAGGCCGGCTAGACGCCAACGGTGCTGGTCCGCCTGCGGGACGGTTGACAAACTCCTCCTCATCGCCAATAGTTCACCACATGGTGAACTATCAAAATCCTCAGCTCGACCGCACTTTCGCGGCACTGGTCGATCCGACTCGCCGCGCGATCCTCGCCCGGCTCGAGGAAGAATCCGAAGTGTCGGTGAGCGAACTGGCGCGCCCATTCGCAATCAAGTTGCCCGCGGTGATGAAGCATCTCGATGTACTCGGCGATGCCGGGCTGATCACGCGCGTCAAGACGGGGCGGACGGTCGCGGTGCGGCTGGCGCCCGAACCGATGGAGGAAGCGATGAACTGGCTGCGCCGTTACGAACGCTTCTGGTCGGCGAGCCTCGACCGGCTTGTCGCCTATGCCGAAGCGAAGGAGGCGGACAAATGACCACCAGCGTTACCCTGGTCCGCCGCATCCGTGCGCACCCCGAAACCGTGTTCGAGGCCATGACCACGCCCGAAGGGATCGGGCATTGGTGGGGCCCGGACGCCGGGCCGGTGTTGCTCGCCGAGACCGATGTGCGGGTCGGCGGCGCGTTTCGCGTTCGCTTCCAGATGCTCGACGGTACCGAGCATGAAAGCTTCGGCACCTATCTCGAGGTCGATCCGCCACACCGGCTGATCATGAGCTGGCAATGGGTCGACGAGCCGGATCTCGACATGCGGATCGAGATCGCGTTGCGCGCAATCGCCGAAGGCACCGAACTGACTTTCACCCATGCCCGCCTGCCCGACGAGGAAATGCGGATCAGCCATGAAGCTGGTTGGAACGGCGCCCTCGACAAGCTCGAACTCTATTTTCTGCCACCCAAAGGATTGGGACATGACCCCGCATGAAACCATATCCAAGGCGCAATGGATCGAAGCGATGCGCGCACTGCTCATCGAAGAAAAGGCACTGACGCGGCAACGTGACCGAGTCGCCGCGCAACGCCGCGCTTTGCCCTGGGTGAAGATCGACAAGGATTATGTGTTCGAAGGTGCGGATGGGCCGGTCTCATTGGCCGAGCTGTTCGACGGGCGCAGCCAGTTGATCGTCTATCATTTCATGTTCGGTCCCGACTGGGACGAGGGCTGCACCGGCTGCTCGCTGATGGCCGACCATGTCGATGGCGCACGGCAGCATTTCGAACATAATGACGTCAGCTATGTCGCGGTATCGCGCGGGCCGATCGACAAGCTGCTGGCGTACCGCGCGCGCATGGGCTGGGGCTTTCGCTGGGTCTCCTCGGCGGGCAGCGATTTCAACGCCGACTATCATGTCTCCTTCCCGAACGGCGAGCGTGGCGACAGCGTCTTCTATAATTTCGAGACCCAGCCCGATCCGGAAATCGATGAGCTTCCCGGGATCAGCGTCTTCTACCGGGCCGAGGACGGCACGATTTATCACACCTATTCGTCATACGGCCGCGGCGGCGAGAGTTTCCTGACCGTCTATGCCTATTTCGACATTGTGCCCCGGGGCCGCAACGAAGCGCGCGATGGGCTGATGACCGACTGGCTCAAGCGCCACGATCAATATGAGGATGACGGCCGCACGCGCCTCGCGGCGCCGGCGATGGCCGAGACGGCCTGATCCGATGCTGTGCTGCGGCCTCCTTGCCCTGCTTGCCGCCGCCATGGTCGGATTGTGGCGGCGGCTGCGTGCCCTGCCGCGCGCGGTCATGGTCGGGATCGCGACGTTGCTGGCGCTGGTGCCGATCGCCGAACTGGCGATCACCGTGCCGCACGACAAGGCGATGAGGCGCGCGGATGTCATCGCGGCGTCGCTGCGCTCGATCTGCGGCGAGCATTTCGGCGGCAGGCCGCGATAGGGCAATATTGGTCGGAGCGAGCCTCCCCCTCCGTTCGTTTCGAACGAAGTCGAGAAACCGCACGCAGCATTTGTGGCCTGTTTCTCGACTTCGCTCGAAGCGAACGGGGATGAGTTAAACCCGTTCGAAAATACCTGATTTATGCACGCTACAGCGTCGGCACACCCCGTCCGCTCGGCGCGCCACCCAGCGCCTTGAACAGGTCGATGACGGCCAGCAATTCGTCCTGCCGCGCGACCAGCGCGGCATCGTTGGTCTGGGTTTCGTTGCGTTCTGTGTCGATCAGCGTGTCGAGCGGAATCTCGCCTTCGAGAAACTGGACTCGCGCCAGGCGCGACGCCTCGCGCACATCGCGGCTGGCACGGTCGTAGAGTGCACGCCGGCGCCCCGCCTCGCGCATCCCGGCAAGCGCCTGATCGCCTTCGGTCAGCGCCCGCAATAGCGCCGCGCGGTACAGGGCAACCGCCTCGATCTGCACGGCGCTTGCCGTCTCATATTGGCCGCGCAACCGCCCGCCCTGGAAGATCGGCGCGAACAGGCTGGCGCCGGCCGAGAGCGTAATCCCGAACGGGCCGCCGATCGCCGCGGCCTGAACCAGGCCGGACCCTGACAGGCGCAGCGACGGCTTGAAGGCGGCCCGCGCCTGCTGCACATCGCCGCGCGCCGCCGCGATGCGCGCCTCGGCAGCACGGATGTCGGGACGACGGAACAGCAGTTCGCCCGGCTGACCGACGCCGATCGCGGGCGTGACGAGCGCATCGAGCGACAATGGCCGGGGCTTGAAGCGAGGCGATTCCAGGCCGAGCAGTGCGGCGAGCCCGGCACTCATCTGCGCCCGTGCCTCGATCAACGACGAATGCTGAGCCTCAAGCCGGGCCAGCTCACCTGATTGCAGACCCACATCGACGCGGGTCGCCACGCCCTCTCGCAGCCGCACGTTCAGGATCCGCAGCAGCTCGCGCGCATTCGCGCTGTCGCGCTCCGCCACCGCGATCCGGTCACCCAGTGCCGCCCATTGCACCAGCGCGCGCGCGGCATCGGTTTCGACCACCAGAGCCGCCGCATCACCGTCAAACGCCGCCGCCGTGACACGCGCGCGCGCCGCGCGCTTGCCGGCGCGCGCAGCACCGAACAGGTCGAGATCATAGGCCACGTCGAGCCCGGCCTGACCGACGCTGTAGCTGTACAAGGCGGTATTGGAATTGTCGGTGCGCGTCGCGGTGGCGCTGGCGTTGAGGCCGACCGTCGGCAACAATGCCGCACCGGCGACCCGCGCCTGACCACGCAGCTGCGCAACACGCGCACGCGCGGCCTCGATCGTCGGATTGGCGGCACGCGCGCGGGCGACCAGCTCGGCCATGTCGGGCGTGCCGAAACGCTGCCAGAAATCTTCACCCGGTACCTCGAGTGCGGATACCGTGGATGCCGGCGCCCCGGATCCCAGGGCAAGCTGCGAGTCGTTCAGCGACTCACCCCACGACTCGGAGGTGATGCGCGCGGGCTCAGGAACCTTGATCGCCGGCCCCATACAGGCCGTCGGGACGATGCCGAGCAGGATCAGAAGCGGGAATCGCATGAATCCGGTGCTAACCGTCCCGCGTTTCGATCCCGTAAAGATCATGGTTTCTGTCCCGCATTGACACCAATTCGTAAAAATATGCGGTTAATACCATACTAATTCAATGGGTTACGATTTTCTTAAAAATCGTAACTGCGCCGATATGGCGTGTTGAAACCGACGCTCGCGCCCGGCATCCAAGGTGTCGGGACCATAACTCGAGTAACAGGAGCTTGATTATGCGTACTCTCGACGAAAAAGAGCTGAACGAAGTTTCCGGCGGCCTCGGTGGTCTGGTCGGTGGTGTTCTCGCCCTGCTGTTCGGCAGCCCGAAGCGCTGCGATCCTCGGCCGCGTCGCCGCTGCTGATCAATCCGAGTTCGGCCCGATCCTGATCCCGGATCGGACAGACACTATGCAAGGGGCCGGGGTAGCAATGCCCCGGCCCCTTCGCTGTCCCGCACCCCGATCTCAGCAACGTGATTAACGTCATCCTCAGGATTGGGCCTTAGGTCCGGTCGGTGACGGGACCGCGTCGAAGGACAATATGACGAGTACGTTGTTCCGAACCGAGGTCATCGAGGCGCGCCGTGAGCGCCTGACCGGCACAGTCATCGCCGCAAGCCCGCCCGGCGCGCGTGTCTATGGCACTATGCTCGGCATTGCCTTTTTGCTGCTCGTCGCGGTGCTGCTGTTCGGCAGTTTCGCCACGCGCGAAAGCGTCAAGGGCCTGGTCGCACCCGATCTCGGCATCGCTCGCGTCTATCCACCCGGCGCGGTCGAAGTACGCGCGATCCATGTCGCGGAAGGGCAGCGCGTGATCGCCGGAACACCGCTGGTCACGGTGGCGGTGACGCAGGGGCGCGATGCTGGCGGCGAAGGCGTCGCCGGGCAGATTCGCGAGATCGACCGGCAGGACGGCGAACTGGCGCGGCAATCCGCGCTCGCCGCCGAACTCGGCACGGCGGAGACGGGCGGCCTCGATCAGCAGCGCGCCGGGATTGCCGCCGAAATCGCCTCACTCCAGCGCCAGCGCACCCTCGCCGCCGGCCAGGCCGAACTGGCGGAATCGGGCAGCGCCCGCGCCGCGCGATTGCTGCGCGAACAGGCCGGCACCAAACGTCAGGTCGAAGAAGCCCGCGCCGCCGCTCTATCGCGCCGCGCCGAGATCGAGGCGCTCGACCAGCAGATCATCACTCAGCGCGAGGCGCTGCGCCGCATCGGCACCGATATCGCACAGCGCCGCCTGGGCACCGCACGGAGCGGCGCGGAACTCGCCGCGCAACGCGCCGACCTGGCCGGCCGGCGTGCCGCGCTGACGCGGCTCGACCGGCTCGATCTGACCGCGCCGGTCGCGGGCGAGATCAGCGGCCTCAATGCCGAAATCGGCCAGCGGGTCAGCCCCGACAGTTCGCTGCTCACCCTGATCCCCTCGGGCAGCAAGATGGAGGTGTGGCTCTATGTCACCAGCCGCGCCGCCGGACGCGTTCGCGTCGGGCAAACGGTGCGGCTGTTGTTCGATGCCTTTCCCTATCAGAAATTCGGCGCCGGCCGCGGCAGTGTCGTGGCGATATCGGCCACGCCGACCGATCCGCTATTGGTCGATCCCGGGCTGAAGATCACCGATCCGGTCTACCGCGTGCGCGTACGGGTCGATCGCGTGAACGGACCGCAAGCGACCGCCAATGCCGGCCAGCTGCGTCCCGGCATGACGCTGAACGCCGATCTCGTGCTCGAGCAGCGTAAGCTGTGGGAAGTATTCTTCGACCCGATCCTGCGGGCGATGCGCCGATGAGCAGCGTGGAATGGCCCTGGTCGCGCCGCATCCGGCCGATCCTGCAATCCGAGGTCAATGAATGCGGTCTCGCCTGCCTCGCTATGGCGGCCGCCAATGCCGGCCACCGTGTCGATCTGGCCGGGCTGCGCCGCCGTTATCCGATCTCGTCGCAAGGCATGACGCTGGCCGAGCTGATGCGCATCGCCGGCGGGCTCGAACTGTCGCCGCGCGCGGTGCGGCTGGAGATTGACGAACTGGGCGAGCTGCAATTGCCCGCGATCCTGCACTGGGACCTGACCCATTTCGTGCTGCTGGAACGCGTGTCGGGCAGCAAGGTCACGATCCTCGACCCCGCGGTCGGGCGTCGCACCATCTCGGTCGAGGAAACCTCACGCCATTTCACCGGTGTCGGGCTGGAGCTGACGCCCAGCCCCGATTTCACGCCGATCGTCGCGCGCTCGGCGCTCCGCATCAGCGACCTGTGGACCCGGATCACGCGGCTGCGCGGCGCGATGGCGCAAGTGGTCGGCCTGTCGCTGCTGCTGCAGGTCACCGTGCTGGCCCTGCCCTTCGCTCAGCAGATCATCGTCGACGAGGCGATCGGCCAGGGCGACAATAGCCTCGTCCTGCTGATCGCGATCGGATTCGGTTTCGTCTATCTGCTCAATGTGCTGCTCCAGGCGCTACGGTCTTGGGTGGTATTGACCTTGGGCGAATCGATCTCCTTCCAGCTCGCCGGCAATCTCGTCCGGCATCTGATCCATTTGCCGGTCTCTTTCTTCGAACGGCGCCATGTCGGCGACCTGTTGTCGCGGATCCAGTCGATCAAGCCGATCCAGGAATTGCTCACCCAGGGCGTGGTCAACGTGGCGATCGATGCGCTGCTCGCGCTCACCACGCTGATCGTCATGCTGCTGATCAGTCCGACACTGGCACTCGTCGTACTGATCACCTCGGCGCTTTACGCACTGACCAGTTTGCTGCTTTTCCCGCAATGGCGCGCGCGATCCGAGGAAGAGATCGTCGCCCGCGCCAAGCAGGAGACGCATCTGCTCGAGACGATGCGCTCGGTGCGCGCGATCAAGCTGCACGGCATGGAAACGATGCGTGAGGCGGGCTGGCGCAACCTCTATGCCGATGTCGTCTCGTCAAGCTATCGCGCCGACCGCACCGCGATCCAGCTGACGCTGGCCGAGAATCTGCTGTTCAACCTGCAATTGCTGCTCGTCCTCGCCTTTGCCGCCAGCATGGTGATCGCCGGCACGATGACGATCGGCCTGATGTTCGCCTTCCTGTCCTATCGCACCAGCTTTGCGACCAGCGCGTCGCAGCTGGTGCACCGCGTGCAGGACTGGCGCATGATTGGCCTGCACCTCGACCGGCTGGCCGATATCGTCTCCGAAAAGCAGGAACAGATCGGGCTGGCGCCGCCCCGCCCGAACGAGCTGCGGCCGCCGGCGATCCGTGTCGAGCGGCTGAGCTTCGCCTATTCGCCAACCGACCCGCCGATCCTGCACGATGTGTCGTTCGACATACCGGCGGGCAGCTATCTCGCGATCATCGGCCGGTCGGGGTCGGGCAAGACCACGTTGTTGCGGCTGCTGCTCGGCCTGCTGACGCCGACCTCGGGGCAAATCCTGATCGACGGGGTTCCGCTCGGCCCGGCAACCATCGCCGCCTGGCGGTCGCGGGTCGGCGCGGTGTTGCAGGACGATGCGATGCTGCAGGGCACGATCGCCGACAATATCGCCTTTTTCGATCCGCATGCCGATATGGAGGACATCATCTCCTGCGCGTCCTTCGCGCGGATCCATGACGAGATCATGCAGATGCCGATGCAGTATCACAGCTTCATCGGCGATATGGGCGGCGCGCTGTCGGCGGGCCAGCGCCAGCGCCTGTTGCTTGCTCGCGCGATGTACCGCAGCCCCGACGCAGTGTTCCTCGACGAGGGTACCGCCAATCTCGACGAAGCGAACGAGACGGCGCTGGCGGACAGTTTCGCGCGGTTACGGCGCACGCGCATCGTCATCGCTCACCGCCCCGCACTGATCGAGCAGGCATTGCAGGTGATCGAACTCGATCAGGGCAGCGTGACGATCCACAATACCGGCCCCGCGCGACTGCAGGGCGTCGCCTGACGCAGGAGGTGGCGCGCCAACGATATCTTCTTTCATCATCGGCCGATGCAGATGGATTTACGCTTTCACCTCGCCCGCATGACCGATAGCATTCTCTCCCATGGGCAGGCCACGCAAGGAGCCGCCAAGCCAGGCGCATGCGGGCGAAGGAGAATGCAATGAAGTCGGGGCTATTGCTGGCGATGATGGGGTTGGCAGCCCAAGCAGCCCAGACAGTCGATGCGCCATTGCCGCCATCGGGCAATTGGACGGTCGAGTATCAAGATAATCTCTGCACAATATCGCGCAAGTTTGGCGGAACGGAACAGGGCATCACCCTGGGCTTTCAACCGATCCCGCTATCCGGGGCGATGTTGGCCGTACTCATGACGCCGGTCGGCCCCGGAGACAAAAGCCGCTCCGGCAAGCTGACAATGACGCTCAGTCCGTCGGGAGCGACCATTCCGGCAAGCTTCGATACTGTTGTCACGCGCGACCGCAAGCAACAGATTACGCGCTTCGCAATTCGCCGCGCTCAATTGCCCTCGGTTGAAACGGCAGAATCGATTGCATTCTCGCTCAGCAAGGGCAGCAGCTTCAGCATCGCGCCCACGCGCATGGCTGCGGCGATGACCGCGCTGAGTACATGCGAGAAGGATCTGCTGCGAAACTGGGGTTATGACCTGACGACCCTGGCCAGCGTCGTGACCCCGGCCGAGCCGCTCACGCCCTTTGCAAGCTGGGTATCGTCGATCGGCACTGCTTCGGACAGCGAAGGGCAGGCCGTCATGCGCTGGCTGATCAACACCAAAGGACGCGCACAGGATTGTGTGATCGTTTCAAGCAGCAAAAATGCCGATTTCGACAGGACCGCCTGCGCATTGGTGGTCAAAAATGCGCGCTATCGTCCTGCGCTGGATAAGGATGGCAAACCGGTGGCCACGCCAGGATATGACCGACTGACCTTGCTTACCGACAGATAGGCGATCGATCCCGCCGTGGCGACGCGGCGGGCCTGCGGATCAGCATTCGGGCATTCTGCCGTTGGCGATCATCTCGCGCACGATACGGCGATAGCTGCGCCCGACCGGCAGGCGATTCCCGGTATCGGTGGTGAGCTGATAACTGCCGGTCGGCAGCCGCCGGACCGAGGCGATACGCTCGCGATTGACGATGCACGAGCGGTGGATGCGCGTGTAGCGCTGCGTATCGAGCAGCTCGAGGATCGCGGTCAGCGATTCACGGTGCAGGTAATTGGCGTCGCCGAGATGGAGGCGAACATATTCGCCCTCCGCCGCGACCCAGTCGACCCGGTCGAGATCGACCCGCACCGTCTCGCCGCGGCGCTGCACCCAGATGTAGCGATGTTCGGCGGCGTCCCCTGCCCGTTCGCGGCGCAGCGCGTCGAGTTGCCCGGCAAGATCCTGCAACCGGCCCCGCGCGCTGCGGTCCTCGATCGAACGGCGGATCCGGTCGATCGCGGTCTGCAGCCGGCCGAGCCGGATCGGCTTGGTCAGGAAATCGGTCGCACCGGTTTCAAAGGCCGAGGCGGCGAAATGCGGATAGGCGGTGACGAACACGATCAGCGGCGCGGCTTCGCCCGCCCGGGCAAGTTCCTCGACCACATCGAACCCGTCGAGCGCGGGCATTTCGATGTCGAGCAACACCGCATCGGGCGCGAGGGCTGCAATATCGGCCAGCGCCGCGGTGCCGCTGGCCGCGGTGCCGACCACTTCCACGCCCTCGATCCGTTCAAGCAAATCCTGCAGCCGCTGGACCGCCAGCAGTTCGTCGTCGCACAGCAGCAGGCGGATCGCGTCGGTCATGCTGCCGTCGAAAAGGGTATATCGATCACCACCAGAAATCCCCCATCCTCATCCCGTCCGCTGCTGATAGCATAATCATCGTCGAACTGCGCACGCAGCCGGTCGGTGACATTGGCCAGCCCGACGCCGGTGCCGCTGCGGGCCGCTGCGCCGCCACCCTGTGCCGCGCTGTTATGGACGGTGATGCGCAGCCGGTTGCCGATGCGCCGCGCCGCGATGCTCAGCCTGACCGGCTCGACGCTCAGCGCGACCGCGTGGCGTACGGCATTCTCGACCAAAGGCTGGGTGATAAGGCCGGGGACCAGCGCGCCTTGCGTGTCGGGCGGCACGTCGATCTCGACCTTGAGCCGGTCGGGGAAGCGCAGGATCTCGATCGCGAGATACAGCGACTGGAGTTCGATCTCGCGCGCCAGCGGGATGTCCTCCTGCGGATCGAGCGACAGCCCGGCGCGGAGGAAATCGGCGAGATTTTCGACCATCAACTCGGCCGTCTCGGCGTCGCGCCGGGCGATCAGCGACGCGATCGAATTGAGCGTGTTGAACATGAAATGCGGATTGAGCTGATAGCGCAGCGCGCGCAGCTGCGCGGTATGCGCGACGCGCTGCAGCTGCGCGATGCGGCGTTCGCGGTCGCTCAGCTCAAGGCTGGAGGTAACCGCGAGCAGCAGGGCGCACAGCGCGGCATAGGCCCAGAACCATTGCAGCAGAGCACCAAGGAACATGCCGATGTCGAAATCGTCGGTATAGGATCCTTCGATCAGCAGCCTGAACATCGCGATATTGACGCCGCCATGGATCAGGCATCCAATCAGCGCGAGCAGTGCGGCAACCCCGAGTTTGACTCGCATCGGCCGCCCCGCCAGCCGGCGCAACCGATCGGCGATGACAAAGGAAATGCCGATACCGATCAGGGTCACGCACAGCCGGGGCAGCAGGAAGGCAAGCTTCTCCTCTTCACCCAGATTGAGGTGGCGCAGGATGGTCAGCATGGTGACCTGGGCAATCCAGAAGAGCAGGATGAACCAGGTCGTGGTCCGGCGCACCAGCCGCGCACTTTCGGTTTCGGTGGCAAGGGTGTCGATCGTCATAGCCATGCACCATCGTAGCGAGCGGTCGGCCAGGGGGTAAGCGCGGCGATGGGACATTGATCGGCCCCGGCGTGCCGTTGGGACGTTTTATACCATTCGCAGGCCGCTCGATGCCGTTCGCGGCATCGTCGATGAGACGCCTGCGCACCCGATTATCATCCCTGACATGTACGGCATCGCATCTGCCAGAAGCGACGCGCTCAATCCGTCGGCGCGGTCACATTCATCACGCGTTCAGCCTGTTGACTACATGCGTAGTCGAAGTGATTACAAGCGTAGTCAGTACGGGAGCGATTCGAATGACCAGAGGGCCAGACGATACGGAATCAGCGGTCACGGACCCGCCTCTCGGCCATTTTCCAGCCAGCGAGTGAGGAGGCGTTTATGTCGTCATCCCCTTCAGTCGGCGAAGAACGCCGCCCGTTGATCAAGCGCGGGGCACTGACCGCGACATTTGATCCGATCGAGATTTGCTGGAATGCGCGGCGCGTGCCGCTGTCGCCGATGGAGGCGGTGATCGTCGCGCAGCTGATCAAGCGCGAGCGCACCCGGTGGGAGGACATCCGCCAGGTGATGGTCGACCATGGCGGGAGCGCCGACACATGCGAGGTGCTGGTCTACCGCATCAGGCGCAAGTTCGTCGCGCTGGGGGCGAGCAATCCGATCGAGACAGTGCGCGGCTGGGGACTGCGCCTGCACGTCGAGCGCGATGCGCGCGGGTCGCGGTCGTTATGGATCGGCGCCACCGAAGTGATGGATGGGGGCGCGGGGGCCTGAAGCGGTTCCTCCCAGTGCCGGGGAGGAGCGCGAAGACTACCCCTTTCGGAACGCCCCGAGATCGATCCCATGGCGGGTGATCTTGTCGTAGAAAGTCTTGCGCGGAATCCCGAGCACGGTCAGCGCCCGGACGACGCTGCCGCTACTGGCGCGCAGCGCATCCTCGATCGCCTTCGCCTCGAACTGGGTGACACGGGTCGGCAGATCGGCACCAGGCTGAGCCGGCAAGGCCTCGTCACCGGCCTTCAGGCCAAGCACGGTTTCAAGCGCGAAATTGCGCAGTTCGCGGACATTGCCGGGCCAGTCATGCCCCTGCAATTTGCGCCGCAGCGCATCGTCGAGCACGATTTCCGCGGCATCGAGACGCTGGCGATACTCCTCGACAAAGGTCGCGAACAGCGCGAGCACATCGCCGGCGCGTTCGCGTAAGGGCGGCACGCGCAGCCGCAGCACGTTGAGGCGGTAGAACAGGTCGGCGCGAAAGGCGCCGTCGGCGACCGCTTCGGCCAGGCTGCGTTTGCTCGTCGCCACCACGCGCAGGTCGACGCTCTGCGGACGATCGGCGCCAAGTGGCAACACCTCGCGTTCCTCCAGCACGCGCAGCAGCTTGGCCTGGACGGCGAGCGACATGCTGTCGATCTCGTCGAGCAGCAAGGTGCCGCCGCTCGACGCGGCGATCCGGCCGGTGCGTGACAGTCGGGTGTGCGCGACGCTGTCGGCGGCATGGCCGAACAATTCGGTCTCGGCGAGCGCCTCGGGCAGCGCGGCGCAATCGACCGCGACGAACGGACGGCCGCGCCGCGGCCCGAGGCGGTGGAGCATCACCGCGACCAGCTCCTTGCCGGTGCCCGTCTCGCCCTCGACCAGCACATCGACATCGGCCTGGGCGAGCTGGCGGATCGTCGCGCGCAGGCTGACCATCGGCGCGCTGTCGCCGATCAGCGGGCTGTCGCCGTCACTGTCCGCCGCGGCCGCGCGCAGGCGGCGATTGTCGATCACCAGCTGACGGCGTTCGAGCGCGCGCGTGACGCTGGCGGTCAGGTGATCGGCGGCGAACGGCTTGATCAGGAAATCGAACGCACCGTCATGCAGCGCCGACACCGCCATGGTCACATCGCCATGCCCGGTGACCAGGATCACCGGCATGTCGGCATCGAGCGCACGGACATGGCCGAGCAGCTGCAGCCCATCCATCTTCGGCATGCGGATGTCGGACACGACCACCCCGGCGAAATCCTCCGTGATCGCGTCGAGCGCATCAAGCGCGCTCGAGAAAGGCCGTACGTCGAACCCGGCAAGCTCGAGCGCCTGTACGGTCGCTTGGCGAAGCTGATCGTCATCCTCGACGAAGATGACCGAATTGCCGGTATCGAACATCAGGCGCGCCTCACGGTGAACAGGAACATGGCGCCGGCCGGCGACGGCGCGAGCGCGACATCGCCGCCGAACTCGCGCGCGATATCGCGCGCGATCGCGAGGCCGAGCCCAAGCCCCTCGGGCTTGCCCGAGGTGAAGGGCGTGAACAGCGCATCGGCCACCGCCGGATCGACGCCACCGCCGGTATCGGCGACCGCGACCTGGATCATCTCGTCGCCGGTGACGCGGATCCACACCCCGGCGCCTGCCCTGCCCTCGACCGCGTCGAGCGCATTCTGCAGCAGGTTGATCAGCACCTGTTCGAGCCGCACCCGGTCGCCGACCACCGCGACGTCGCGCAGCGCGGGCGGCAGGTCGACCTGGATCACGCCGCGCGCCCGCTCGCCGATCAGCAGCAGCGCGCCGTCGATCACCGACCCGGTCGGCACCGCGCCGGTCGCTGGCGTGCGGCGGCGCGCGAAGGAGCGGAGTTCGGCGGTGATCGTGCCGATCCGCGCGGTCAGGCCGACGATCTGGTCGAGATTGCCGCGCGCGGTATCGGGCGCGCCACGCTCGAGGAAGCGCATGGCATTTTCGGCAAAGGTACGGATCGCGGCGACCGGCTGGTTGATCTCATGCGCGACCCCGGCGGTGATCTGGCCGAGCGAGCCAAGCCGGTTGGCCTGGGCAAGCTCCTCGCGCGCAGCGCGGAAACGGCGATCGGCTTCGATCCGCTCATGCGATTCGACCGTCAACCGGGCATTGGCGTCGCGCAGTTCGACGGTGCGGTGCGCGACTTCCTTTTCCAGCGCGGCGCGCGCCTCATTCTGCAGCCGGCGCGTATCGGCGGCGCGAATGAAGAAGCCGGCGGCAAGCCCGAGCAGCAACAGGATCGCCGCACCCCAGAGCCGGGCGCGCGTGGTCGCGGCGGCAAGCGCTGGCTCAAGCGGTTCAAGGCGGACGAGATGCGCGCCGGTCAGCGCGGCGGGTTCAGTCGCGACACGGTAATTGGCGAAACCGGCGCCAAGCGGCACGGTGGCCGACGATCCCGCCAGCGTCACCGGCGCCGCGACCGGCGGCTTCGCACCGAATTGCAGGGTGCGGCGCGCATCGGCAAGCGTCGCGGCATCAAGCCGATGCGTGGTGCGGAAGCGCCAGTCGGCACGACTGGTGATCAGAATCACGCCGTGCGCATCGGTGACGAAGCTGATGCCGCCGGCGCGCGCCCAGGCCTGTTCGAGCCGGTCGAACTCGACCTTCACCACCACCGTGCCGAGCGCGCGTCCGCCGCGATCGACACGGCGCGCGAGATACAGGCCGGGCCGGCCGCTGACCGTACCGAGCGCGAACAGTTCCGATCCGCCGGTGCGCATCGCATCCCGGAAATAGGGGCGGAAGGTGTAATTCTGTCCGACAAAGCTGGTCGGCAGGCGCGCATTGCTCGCCGCCAGCGTGCGGCCGCGCGCATCGATGACATAGATCGCCTGGGCGTCGGTGCGCCCGGCAAGCAATTCGAGCGTGCCGTTCAGCCGCGCCTGCGCCGCCGCATCGCCGCCATCGAGCACCGCCACGACATCGGGATAATCGATCAACACCACCGGCAGCAGGCGGAATTTCTGCAATTCGCTGGCGAGCAGCCCGGCCTGCGCGCTTGCCGCCAGATGCGCCGCGCCATCGGCGGTGCGATGCGCCTCGCCCAGCGCCCAGCGCCCGCTGACCAGCACCAGCGCGGCGATCCCGGCGAGCAACAGCACCAGAGCGAGGATCAGGCGGGCGCGGAAACGAGTCACTTGGGCGATATATCACACATGACGAAAAATACTGTGCGAATTATCGCACAGATTTCAGCACTCGATTGACTCATAAAGTAAATATAATTCATATTTATCAATCTCTTGAGTGCCATCGTCAGGTCACTGGCATGGCCCGACTCCCCGATTAGGATAGCCGCCGAGGGTCCAGCTACAAGAGACCCGGCGCACCAGCCGCGCCGCAAGAGGGGATCCATGAAAGTAGCACCCACCACAATTCTGCCCGGCAGCGAACGCCGCAAGCCGATCTACGCGCATCTGTACGTCCAGGTGCTCGTGGCGATCGCGGCGGGAATCGTGATTGGCCATTTCTGGCCCGCGACCGGCGAAGCGTTGAAGCCGCTCGGCGACTTCTTCATCAAGCTGGTGAAAATGATCATCGCGCCGGTGATCTTCCTGACCGTGGTCAGCGGCATCGCGAGCATGCGCGAATTGTCGACCGTCGGCCGTATCGCCGGCAAGGCGTTCGGCTATTTCCTGTTCTTCTCGACCCTGGCGCTGATCGTTGGCCTGGTCGTCGCCAATGTCGTCCAGCCGGGCGCGGGGATGAACATCGATCCCTCGACGCTGCACAGCGCCGCGGTCGATGATTACAGCCACCAGGCGGCAGAGACGAGCTTTGTCGGATTCCTGATGGCGATCGTGCCGACCACCATGGTCTCGGCACTGACCGAAGGCTCGATCCTGCAAACCCTGTTCGTCGCGATCCTGTTCGGCATTTCGCTGTTGCTGGTTGGCAAGCCCGGGGAACCGATCCTCGACCTGGTCGAGCGCACCGCCACCGTGGTGTTCAAGCTGGTCGCGATCCTGATGCGCGTCGCGCCGATCGGCGCGTTCGGTGCGATCGCCTTCACCATCGGCAAATATGGCGCGGGCAGCCTGGTCAATCTCGGCGCGCTCGTCGCCACTTTCTACCTGACGTCCTTGTTCTTCGTGCTGGTCATTCTCGGCGCGGTCGCCCGGCTGCATGGCTTCTCGATTTTCCGCCTGATCGCCTATCTCAAGGCCGAGCTGCTGCTCGTGCTCGGCACCTCCTCGTCCGAAGCCGCCTTGCCCAGCCTGATGGAAAAGCTCGAGCGCGCCGGCTGCGACCGCAAGATCGTCGGGCTGGTCGTGCCGACCGGCTATTCATTCAACCTCGACGGCACCAACATCTATATGACGCTCGCCGCCCTGTTCATCGCCCAGGCGTGCAATGTCGACCTGACCCTGGGACAGGAACTCGCGCTGCTCGGTGTCGCGATGCTGTCATCCAAGGGCGCGGCCGGTGTCACCGGCGCCGGCTTCATCACGCTTGCCGCGACGCTGTCGATCGTGCCGTCGGTGCCGGTCGCGGGCATGGCGCTGATCCTCGGCGTCGACCGCTTCATGTCGGAATGCCGCAGCCTGACCAATTTCATGGGTAATGCCGTCGCGACGATCGTCGTCGCGCGCTGGGAAAACGCGCTCGACCGCGACCAGCTGAGTGCGGTGCTCGCCAATCGCCAGGGGGGTGATCTCGTCACCAACGACAACAAAACAATAATCGAACAGGGAGGATAGACATGACGATGGGGCTTCGTGCCGCGCTGTGCGCGGGAACAGGGGTGATTGCGCTGGCAATATCGGGCGCGGCTTTCGCACAGGAAGCGCCGCCACAGCCGGTCGACAACGCGGTACCGGGAATCGCATCGGATACGCCAGACGATGCGGGAACGCCGCAGCCGGAGGGCGACATCGTCGTCGTCGGCACGCAGATCCGCGGCGTCAGCTCGACCGCGGCGCTGCCGGTGACGGTGGTCGGCGCGAAAGAGATCGAGGCGACCGGCGCGCTGTCGGGCGACGATCTGATCCGCTCGATCCCGCAAATGGGCGAAGTCAGCTTCAACCCGTCGAACAACCCGCAGACCAGCAACGCGGCGCGCGGCGACGTCAATTCGATCAATTTGCGCAACCTCGGCACCGGCAACACATTGGTGCTGCTCAACGGTCGCCGCCTGGTGCAGCATCCGTCGAGCCAGGCCGGTGAGGGCAATGTCCCCGTGCTTGGCTATAATTCCAATTCGCTTCCCGTCGCGGGAATCGAGCGGCTCGAAATCCTGCGCGACGGCGCCGCCGCCATCTACGGCGCGGACGCGGTTGCCGGTGTGGTCAACACCGTGACCAAGACCGATTTTCAGGGCCTGACGGTCGATGGCCGCTATCAATATGCCGAGGGCACGCACCGCAAGGAATATGAGGTGACCGCGTTCGGCGGCACCAATTTCGCCGAGGGGCGCGGCAATATCTCGCTGTTCGTCGATTACACCAAGCGCACCGCACAGCTCGCCGAGGACCAGCCTTATACCGCGACCGCCGACCTGCGCTCCTATTTCGCGGACGACCCGAAATTCTCCACCAATCTCGGCTCGGACGGGCGCGCGACGCAGTCGCCCTGGGCCAATCTCGCCGTCGTCGGCGGGCCGGGCGTCATCCGCATGGGCACGCGCGCACTCACCAGCGCAGCCGGCGCCTTTCATACTCAATCGATCACCAACCCCGGCTGCCTCGTCACGATCAATGCCGATACCTGTTATGGTTCGGGCACGCGTGCGACCACCGGGGCGCTGCGCGGCGAGCGGTTCGACGGCGCGATCGGCACCACTGTCTCGCCAAGCATCCAGCGCTATAACAGCTTCCTGAGCGCGCATATCGACATCAGCGACACTGTCACCGCCTATACCGAGATCGGCTATTATCAGGCCGAGACGCACGCGATCCAGCCGCCGACGATCAACCTTAACGCGATCGTCGTCCCGGCGAGCAATTACTGGAATCCGTTCGGTCCGGTGACCTTCGCCAACGGCGCGGCCAATCCGAACCGCATCCCCGGCCTAACCAACGTGCCGGTCGGCGGCTTGCCGGTGCGCCTGTCGACCTATCGCTTCGTCGATACCGGCCCGCAATATGTCGATGTGAAGAACTGGCAGGCACGCTTCCTCGGCGGGCTGAAGGGCCGGATCGGCAGCTTCGATTTCGACACAGCCGTGCTGTATTCCAAGGCGCAGGCGACCGACCGCTCGGACGCGATCGACATGACCGCGCTGCAGCGCAGCCTCGCGCTGTCCACGCCCGACGCGTACAATCCGTTCAACGGCGGTTGCTCGAAGACGCCGACCACCGGCGACTGCAACCCCTCGTCACAGGCGGCGATCGACGCGATCAAGTTCAAGCTGCGCCGGCAATCGACCACCACGCTCAGCCTGGCCGATTTCAAACTGTCGCGGCCCGATCTGCTCCGCTTGCCCGGCGGCGATCTCGGTTTCGCCTTCGGCGTCGAGGCGCGGCATGAAACGCAGCGCGACGAGCGCGATCCCAACCTCAACGGCAACATCCCCTTCGTCGATGCCGTGACCGGTGAAACCTCACTCAGCAATGTCGCCGCGGTCAGCCCGACGCCGACCACGCAAGGCGCCCGTACCGTGCTCTCCAGCTTTGCCGAGCTGGCCGTGCCGGTGATCGGCCCGGACATGAACATCCCGCTGGTCCGCCGCCTCGATGTGCAGCTCGCCGGGCGTTACGAGCATTACAGCGACTTCGGATCGGTCGCGAAGCCGAAGATCGCGGCCGCCTGGGACCTGATCGACGGGATCCGGCTGCGTGGCTCATGGTCCAAGGGTTTCCGTGCGCCGAACCTTGAACAGACCAAGACGGTGCAATATTCGCGGCTTGGGTCGAACACCGATTTCTACCGCTGCGAAGCCGACCTGCACCTTCCCCCGCCGCGGACTCCGATCCCGAACTTCGGCGCCTGCTCGCGCGGTATCAGCTATTCGATCTTCGTCAGCGGCAATCCCGACCTGAAGCCGGAGAACAGCACCAACTGGGGCGTGGGAACCGTGCTGCAGCCAAAGCTGTGGCCGAGCCGTTTCGGCAGGCTGACGCTGACCGCCGATTTCTGGTCGATCAGCCAGGTCGGTATCGTCGGCCAGTTCGGCCCGCAAAACGCACTGGTGCTCGATTATCTGCTGCGCATGAAGGGATCGAGCAACCCCAACGTGATCCGCGCAGCGCCGAACGCCGACGACATTGCCTTCTTCAATGGCACCGGCCTGGCAGCGGCGGGCGCGGTGACGCAGATCCGTGATCAGTTCGTCAATTTGCAACCGCAGACGGTGCAGGGCATCGATCTCGCACTGCTCTATAACGTCAAGAAGACCGGGATCGGCGATTTCGACCTGTCGATCAACGCCGCGCGGCTGACCAAATATTCGCGCGACACGCCACCGTCGGTGCAGGCCCTGTTCGACGCGCGGGCGGCGGGCGACATCAATGCGGCGACGCCGCTGACCGATGCAAGCGACCTGATCCAGGTGCGCGGCAAGCCGAAATGGCGGGTGACCGGGTCGCTGACCTGGACGCTCGACCAGATCCAGATCGGCGGCTTCGCCAATCTGACCAGCTCGGTCTACGACACCAATTTCCTCGATACCGAAGGAAACCCGTACATCGTCGAGGGTCAGACGACCTTCAACCTTTATGCGCAATATCGCTTCAAGGGCGGCGCGCTGGACGGCACGCGCATCCGGCTTGGCGCACGCAACCTGTTCGACAAGCAGCCACCGATCACGGCTGACGGCTATCTCGGATCGCTTTACAGTCCCTATGGCCGCCAGCTTTATGTCACCATCGGCAAGAAATTCTAAAGGGACGACACATGATCAAGCTGTTGCTGAAGACGGGTCTGGCATGTGCGCTGCTGGGGGCGAGCATCGCGCCCGCCGCCGCGCAGGAAAAGCCGCGCACGATCCTGTTCGTCGGCAACAGCTTCACCTATGGCGGTCACTCGGCGGTGCATTATTACCGCGGCGATGCGGTGACCGACCTCAACAACGAACGCGTCGGCGGGATGCCGGCGCTGTTCAAGACCTTCACTGAACAGGCCGGGCTGAATTACACTGTCAGCCTGGAAACGATGGGCGGCCAGGGCCTTGACCGGCATTACCAGACCAAGCGCGCGCTGCTCAACCGCGCCTGGGACGTGGTGATCCTGCAGGGACATAGCGTGCTCGACCGCGACGCGCCGGGCGATCCGCGCGTGCATGTCGCCAATGCCGGGCTGCTCGCCGCGATGTTCACCGCGGCCAATCCGGCGGTCGATGTCGAGCTGATCGCGACCTGGGCGCGCGCCGACATGGTCTACAAGAAAAAGAGCCCGTGGCTGGGCAAGCCGGTCACCGTGATGACTGCCGATCTGCGTGCGGCCTCGGACCTGGCGAAACGCTCGTCGCGCGATATCGACGGCGTGATCCCGGTCGGCGAGGCCTGGACCCGCGCGATGGGCGACGGCGTGGCCGACCCCAACCCCTATGACGGCAAGCCCTTCGGCCAGGTCGATCTGTGGACCTATGACCAGTATCACGGCAGCATTTATGGCTATTATCTCGAGGCGCTGATGGTGTTCGGAAAGATCACCGGCGTCGATCCGCGCACGCTCGGCGACAAGGAGCGCGCGGCAGACGAACTGGGCATCTCGCCGAGCGAAGCGGTGGCGCTGCAGCGCGTGGCCTATGAGCAGCTTGCCAAGGGGTAGGCCTGTGCGTCGAGGCGCGACGCCTTGGCCTAAAGCGAAGTAGCATCTGGTTGAGCCGCTACCGTCATCCCCGCGAAAGCGGGGATGATAGCGGGCGCTGCCCATCCCATCCGGCGCCGCGATGAGCCTCGCTCAGGCCTCGGGACGAACAATGGCAGGCCCGATCTGACGCCACCGATGCCGGAATCCCACGCCGGCAACAGGGGATTTGGTACGTCAGGCCGCCCAGCTATCCATCTCATTTATAGCTGAACGGGATTTTACGCATTTTTGCTTATACCAGAAATCACGCGAAATATCAGCAACTCATTGAATATAAACAATAATCGTCAGATTCAGTACAATCAACCGCCCGCCTCGCGCCCGCACTTGGGAAATACGACACAACTGGTGTCCCATATCTCCCGCCGTCCCCCCCGCTGGTCGTTCCTGCAACATGGCTGGACAGCCACGACACGCACGGGCTTAACGTCCTGATGCAGCCCGCCGACCTCGCGATACTCACCCGGGACGGTCCGATCATCGTGTTCGATGCGCTGTGCGTACTGTGCGCGGCCAACGCCCGGTTCGTGCTGCGCCATGACCACCGGCACCATTTCCGGCTCGCATCAATGCAGGGGCCGGTCGGAGCGGCGCTGTACCGCGCGCATGGCATTGATCCGACGCAGCCCGAAACGCTGATCATCGTCGATGGCGACCGGCTGCGGGTGAATTCCGATGCGGTGATTGCGATCTGGACGGGCTGCGGCTGGCCCTGGCGCGCCGCCGCCATGCTCCGCCTCGTGCCGCACTTCATCCGCGACCCGATCTACCGCCTGGTTGCGCGCAACCGCTACCGCTGGTTCGGCCAGCGCGAGACCTGCTGGCTGCCCTCTCCCGCCGACCGGGACCGCGTGCTGTGAGCAATATCCTGATCCTCGGCGGCTATGGCGGGTTCGGCGCGCGACTGGCACGACGGCTGGCCGCGCGCGGGCACCGGATCCTTGTCGCGGGGCGGCATCGCGACAAGGCCGCAGCCTTTTGCGACGGCGTGCCCAACTGCCACCCGGTCGTGGCGGACCGCGACGGCGATCTCGCCGCGGTGCTGGCGGAACAGCGCCCCGACCTGCTGATCGATGCCGCCGGCCCGTTCCAGACCAGCGGCTATCATGTGGTCGAGGCATGCATCGCCGCCGGGATCGATTATCTCGACCTGGCCGACGGCCGCGCCTTTGTCGCCGGAATCGGGACGCTCGATGCGGCAGCGCGCCAGGCCGGCATCGTCGCCATATCGGGCGCCTCCAGCGTGCCCGCCTTGTCCGGCGCAGTGGTGCGCGCTCTCGCGGCAGGCATGGAGCAGATCATGTCGGTCGAAATGGCGATCAGCGCGTCCAACCGCGCGGCGGCGGGCGCGTCGGTCGCCGCGGCGATCCTGAGCTATGCCGGCAAGCCGCTGACGCTGTGGCGCGGCAAGCGCCGGGCGCGGGCCTTTGGCTGGCAGGAGATGGGCCATGAACGCTTCGTGCTCGACGACGGCACGACCCTCGGCCGACGGCTGGTCGCGCTGGCCGATGTGCCCGATCTCGAGCTGCTGCCCGACCGGCTGCCGGGCAAGCCGGCGGTCAGTTTCCGCGCCGGGACTGAGTTGGCGGTGCAGAATGCGACGCTGTGGCTGGCAAGCTGGCTGGTACGCTGGCGCTGGATCGGGTCGCTGTCGGCACTGGCGCCGTGGCTGTTGCCGTTGCAGCGGCGCATGGCGGGCTGGGGATCCGATCGCTCGGGGATGGTGGTGCGGCTGTTCGGCCTGGCCGGCGGCAAACGGGTCGAGCGGCGCTGGACGCTGATCGCCGGCGCCGGCGATGGCCCTGAAATCCCGACGCTCGCCGCAGCTTTGCTCGCCGAGCGGATCGTGGCGAAGGAACTCGCGCCCGGCGCGCGCGACGCCGGGCCGATGCTGACGCTGGAGGATTTCGCGCCGGTCTTTGCCGGCCTCGCGATCCGCCATGAGACGCGGCAGATCGCACAACCGGCACCGCTCTATCGGCGCGTCATGGGTGACGCCTTTGCGCGGCTGCCCGATGAGGTGCGCCGCATGCATGAGGTGCTGCGCGACGGCGGCGCGCACGGCCGCGCGACGGTCGAACGCGGCGCGCATCCCTTCGCCCGATTGATCGGCACGCTGATGGGATTTCCCCAGGCAGGCGAACATGAACTCCATGTCGGGTTTCACGAGGAGCAGGGCGTGGAACGCTGGACGCGGACCTTTTCGACGCAAGCCTTTCACAGCAATCTTGGCGAAGAAGCGGGCCGGATCGTCGAACGTTTCGGGCCGCTGCGCTTCCATTTCGATCTGCCCGGGGACGAGCATGGCCTGACCATGATGATGCGCGGTTGGTCGATGCTGCGCATTCCGCTACCCCTGAAGCTCGCACCGCGAACGGTCGCGCGGGAATGGGCGGAGGAAGGACGCTTCCATTTCGACGTCCCGATCGCGCTGCCGTTGATCGGCCCGGTGATTCATTATCGCGGCTGGCTGATCCCCAACGCAAAATAAGGAAATGGCGGCCCCACCCGGAGCCGCCATCTCTGCAATTGGCCATGGCTCAGGCGGCAATGGCTACGCGCGTCCCGGGCCGCACCTTGAACTCAAACCAGGCGAGCGCCCCCACCACCAGTGCTTGGGCAAGCACGAAGGCGGTGCCGAACGCGGTCGGCTCAGTCAGCATCAGCGTTGCGATGCTCGCTACGACCCAGGCGATGTTGCCGATCACCGCGAGCAGCACCAGCGGCGCATTGAGCAGCGGGGTCTTCGCCATCCAGGCGAACAATGCGGCCACCGGGAACAGGCTGCATCCGGCGACCAGCAGCAAGGTCGGGTGAAGGCCGGTCGGTCCGGCAAGCAGGCCGGCGCCAAGGCTCATCACGGCGCCGGCCAGCAGGCAGGTCAGCGCGTCGAGGCCGAGAATGCGGCGGATGGTCGTGGTCGTGTCGGTCATGATGTCCTCCGTGGTTGACACCGACCTTTTCGCTGACGGAGGTAGTAGCGTCGATTACCTGACAGGTAATGGCTCGAAATTGGTTGCCGCGCCTAAGGGTCGGCTCAGAGGAGAATGATCATGGCAGTTGCGGCGCGGAATGTCGGGGATCAGTTGCGTGAATGGCGCCAGAAACGGCGCATGAGCCAGCTCGACCTCGCATTGGATACGGAGATTTCGGCGCGCCATCTGAGCTTCCTCGAAACCGGCCGCGCCCGGCCGAGCCGCGAGATGGTGCTGCGCCTGTCCGAACAGCTCGACATGCCGATGCGCGAGCGCAACCTGCTGCTCACCGCCGCCGGATTCGCGCCCCTGTTCGGCGAGCGCTCGCTCGACGATCCGGAAATGGCCGGCGCGCGGCGCGCGGTCGATCTGATCCTTGCCGGGCATGAGCCCTGGCCCGCGCTGGTGGTCGACCGGTGCTGGAACCTGATCGCTGCGAACCGCGGCGTCGCCCCGCTGCTCGCGAGCGTCTCGCCCGCGCTGCTGGCGGGCGTGCCCAATATCATGCGGCTCGCGCTGCATCCCGACGGGCTGGCGGCGCAGATCGTCAATCTCTCGGAATGGCGCCATCACCTGATCTCGCGCCTGAAGCGCCAGGCCCAGGCGGCAAGCGATACCGAGCTGGACGATCTGGTCACCGAACTGGAAAGCTATCCCGCGCCGCCTATGGCCGATGCGAAACCGCAGGATCTGGGCGGCATCGCGGTGCCGATGAAACTGCTGATTGGTGAGCGGGTGCTGAGTTTCCTCAGCACCACCACCGTGTTCGGCACCGCGCAGGATGTGACCCTGTCGGAACTGACGCTGGAGACCTTCTTCCCCGCCGACGACGCCACGGCGGAGATGGTCAGGACATTGGTGAGCGGCGACAGCTAGGCAGCCACGCCGCTCACCTCGTCAGAAGCGATAGGCCAGCGTACCCATCACGTTGCGCGGCGCGCCGATGAAGCAATCGCCGCGCGACAGGCAGGACGCGAAATAGGACTGGTTGAACAGGTTCGTGGCGTTCACCGACAGGCGCCATTTCTGCCACTCGAGTTCGGCCAGCGCATCGACCAGCGTGTTGTCGCCGGTCACGATCGTCCAGGCCGGGCCGACCGACTTGCGATTGCCGGTGTAACGAACACCCGCCCCCAGCCGCAGTGACACGTCCTCACTCAGCGGCAGCGTCTTCATGCCCCAGATCGACGCATTGTGACGCGGTTGATAGTCGAAATAGGGGGAGTCCCGCGTCTCGAGCTTGTTATAGCCATAATTGACCGACAGCTCGTAATTGCCCGGCAGGGTACGCGTTGCCTCGATCTCGAACCCCTTGGTGGTGAGTTCGCCCGACTGGATCTGGCTCAGTGGCCTGTCGGGATCGTCGATCGGTCGATTGCGTTCGCGAATGTGGAAGACGGTGAAGGTGACCAGCGTGGCGGCATCCGGCTGCCATTTTGCCCCCATCTCATATTGCGTGCCGGTTTGCGGCTTGAACGCCGCACGATCGGCGTTGAAGCCCGCGATCGGCTGGAAGCTTTCGGTGTAACTGAAAAAGGGCGAGATGCCCGCACCGATCTCACCGATGATACCGGCGCGGAATGTCGTGGCGTTGGCGGAGGGCGAGCCGGGGCTCGTCACATGATCGCGCCGCGCGCCCAGCACCACCGACACGCGATCGGCAAAGCGGATCTGGTCCTGGACATAGATGCCAAGCTGCTTCTGCGATTGCCGCGATGCGGTGGAGGAGATCACCGGAACGGCCAGTGCCGCCCGATCGATATTATAGAGATCGACGATCTGGTCGCCGGAGCCGTAGCGCTCGGTAAAGCGATTCCAGCTATAGTCCACGCCCGCGAGCAGCAAATGGCTGATCCCCGCGCCGGTGTTGAACTTGATCTGGAGATTGTTGTCGGTGGTGAAGACATTCAGAGTCGCCAGCTTGTCGTCACTATAGAGCTGGATCAACCGGCCATTGCTGCCCGCGATATAGGGGTCGGTCGGGTTGGTGTAGCTGTTGGTGTAATGCGTGAAATAGCTCACATCGCTGTCGATGTAGCGCGCTTTCAGGTTCAGCTCGATCTGGTCGGTGATGCGCTGCTTGACCATCGCCGTGCCCTGCAGCAGCCGGCCGTCATAGCGGTCATGCCCGGGCTTGCCGACGAACAGGGTGCGCGGCAGGCGCGGATTGCCAGGATTGTCGAACAAGGTGCCGATGATCGGCAAGAACTGCGGCGTCGAGCCGCCATGATCGTCCTGATAAAGACCCAGCAGCGTGATATCGGTGCCGGCGCCCGGCTGCCAGCGCAGCGACGGCGCGATCATCACGCGATCGTCGCGCACATGGTCGATGAACGTGTCGGCGTCGCGCACCCGCGCAACCAGCCGCGCGGCCAGCCCATCAGCGATCGGCGCATTGACGTCGGCCAGCAGTTCCTTGCGATTGTCGCTGCCATAAACCGCCGCGACCTCACCCCGATTCACAAAGTCGGGCGTCTTCGACACAAGGTTGACGATGCCACCGATCGACCCTTGGCCGAACAGCACCGAGGCCGGGCCACGCACCACCTCGACCCGCGAGAAATTATACGGGTCGGACGTAGTGCTGACATAGGAGCCGAAAATGTCGCGCATGCCATCGCGGAACTGCAACGCATCGATGCCGCGAATGACGAAGCTGTCGACGCGCGTATCGCGGCCATAGGGATTCGCCGTGATCCCGGCGGCGTAGCGCACCGTGTCGCTGATGTTGATCGCGCCCTGTGCCCGAAACGTCTCTTCGGTCAGGATGGTGATCGGCTGGGGCGTCTCGATCAACGGCGTGGCGGTCTTGGTGCCGGCACCCGACTCAAGCTTGGCGCGCTCACCCGTAACGATGATGTCATCGCGCTGGTCGGCGTCGTTCGCTCCGTCCGCTGCCCCATCTGCCGCCCATGCCGTACTGCTTGCCAATGCGACCAGCGCGATGCCGGACAGCCTCAGAGCCTTATTCAATGTCATTGCGATCCCCTTGGTCGGGCGGGCCTGTATCGCTAATGAGAATTGATCGCAACCACGAATCAACCGGCCGCAAGCTGCTATTGATAATCGTATTGTATCAGATAGCGCCGCTCGGCGGCTCGGGATTCAGCGGAAAAGACACATGACAAGATTGATCGGACTCCCGTTCGCGGTGACCATGTTGCTGGCCGCAATGCCCGTTTCGGCGCAGTCGTCGGCACAGTCGATCGACCGGCCAGCCGAAGACAGCAGCGCGGACAGCGACGACATCTTCGTTACCGCCACGCGCGCGACCACCGCGACCAAGACCGATACCGCGATCGTCGACGTGCCCCAGGCGATCAGCGTCATAACCGCCGATCAGATCGCCGCGCGTGGCGCGACCGGCGTTCAGGAAGCGCTGCGCTATACGCCCGGCGTGCGCACCGAGCCGAATGGCGCGGATTATCGCTTCGACTATGTCACCGGGCGCGGCGGCTTCGACGCGCAATCCTATATCGACGGGATGCGCCAGCCGACCACCTTCTATACATCGCGGGTCGAGGCCTATAATCTCGACCGGATCGAGGTGCTGCGCGGCCCCTCCTCAGTGCTGTACGGCCAGGGCGCCGCCGGCGGAATCGTCAACAGCATCACCAAGCGGCCACAGTTCAAGACCGGTGGTGAGATCGCGGTGCAATATGGCAGCTTCGACCGCAAACAGGTCCAACTCGACCTGACCGGCCCGCTCGACAGCGCCGGCACGGTCGCCGCGCGGCTGGTCGGCGTGGTGCGCGACGCCGACAATCAGAATGATTTCGGCAAGGATGACCGAATCTTCATCGCCCCCTCGCTGCGCTACCGGCCCGACGACCGCACCGACATTGTGCTGGAGGGGCTGTACCAGCGCGACCGCGCCGCCTCGATCTCGACCTTCCTGCCGCTCGGCGCGACATTGCTCGCACCGCCGGGCCGCAAATTGCGCTTCGGCACCTATCTCGGCGAGCCCGGGCTCAACGCATACAACACCGAACAATACAGCATCTCACTGCTCGGCACGCACCGGTTCACCGATGCGCTGACCTTCACCAGCGCGGTGCGCTACAATCATTCCGATACCTACAACGCCAATATCCAGGGCGATTTCTACACCGGCGCGGTCGATCCGTTCCTCGATCCCGACCACCGGTTCTATCCTCGCGTTCGCTCCGACGCGAAGGCGCGGCTGACGATGTTCACCACAGACAATAACCTGCGCGCGGACTTCACCACCGGTGCATTCACCCACAAGCTGTTGTTCGGCATCGATTACCAGCGCGCGACGCTGAAAAGCGCCTTTCTCGATGTCGAAGCCGGCGGTCTGGAGCCGGATCCTCAGTACACAGCGCCGATCGATATCTATGCCCCGGTCTATGGCAATATACCCGGCGGCAGCTTCCTTCAGCAGCCCTATGCGGTCGATACCCAGCTCGGCTTCTACGCGCAGGATCAGATCAACTATGCTGATCGCATCATCCTGGCGCTCGGCGTGCGGCATGACCGCGCGACCTCGTCCGCCGATGACGGCCGGCAGGTCGACAAAGCAACCAGCTTCCGCGCCGGGCTGATCGTCAAGCTCGGCGAGACGATCTCACCCTATGTCAGCTATTCGGAATCCTTCCAGCCGACGATCGGCCTCAACGATTACGGCAAGCGCTTCCTACCGCAGCGTGGCCGGCAATATGAGGCCGGGGTGAAGTGGCAGCCGGATGCCGGCACGCTCGTCGCACTGTCCGCGTTCGACATTCTCGGCACCAACCGGCTCGAAACCGATCCGCTCAACGGCAACAACCAGATCCAGCAGGGCGAAGTGAAATCGCGCGGGTTCGAGATCGAAGCCTCGCGTACCGTCGCGCGCAACTTCACCGTGACCGCCTCGTACAGCCATGTCGCGGCCAAGCTTGGCCGCAGCGCCGATCCGCTCGCGGTCGGCCTGCCGATTTCGGCGGTCCCGCGCGACGAGGCATCGGCCTGGGGCGAGAAGAGCTTCGCGCTGGGCGGCGACATGCTGGCCAGGATCGGCGCGGGCGTGCGCTATGTCGGACCATCGACCGAGGCCGTGATCTTCAACGACATCGTCACCACCGGCGCGGTCGAGCGGCTGACGACACCCGGCTTCACTGTCGCCGATGCGCTGGTCGCGATCGATCGTGGCCGCTGGTCGCTCGCGATCAACGCGACCAATTTGTTCGACAATCAATATTACGCTTCCTGTTCGGTCCGCTCGGCCTGCGGCGCGGGCTATCGCCGCAACGTCATCGGCACGCTCGGCTATCGTTTCTGATGCGATGGCGACAAGGCTTTGGACGATCCCGGCCATTGCGATGATCAGGTTTGAACCCTAGCGCATCACGGCAAGGCGGCGCTGCTTTGCGCGTTCGGACGGGATGTGACGATCATGGCGACGAGTGCGGCCCCCCTGCCGGAATCGACCTCACCCATCACAACGGACCGCTCCTTCCTCGGCCACCCGAGAGGGCTAGCCTATCTCGCCTTCACTGAGGCGTGGGAGCGGTTTTCCTATTACGGCATGACCGCTTTGGTCGTGCTCTATATGGCGCAGCAACTGTTCCAGCCCGGCCATGTCGAGCATGTCGCGGGGCTCTCGGCGTATCGCGGTGCGCTCGAAACCATACTCGGCCCGCTGTCGCCACAGGCGCTCGCGTCGCAGACCTTCGGCTTCTATTCGGGCCTGGTCTATTTCACGCCGATCCTGGGCGGATGGGTCGCCGACCGGCTGCTCGGTGCAAAGCGGACCGTGGTGATCGGCGCGCTGCTGATGAGCGCCGGGCATTTCGCCATGGTGTTCGACCAGAGTTTCCTGCTCGCCTTGCTGCTGCTCATCCTCGGATCCGGATGTCTCAAGGGCAATATCTCGGCGCAGATCGGGCATCTCTATCCAGCCGACGATGAATCGCGACGGACCCGCGCCTTCACCATTTTCAGCATGTCGATCAATATCGGTGCGGTGCTCGGGCCGCTGGTGTGCGGCGGGCTGGCACAGGCCTATGGCTGGCACGTCGGGTTCGGCACGGCCGGCATGTTGATGCTGCTCGCCACCATCACCTATCTGGCGGGGCAGCGCTATCTGCCCGACCAGCGCCCGCGCCGACCCGACCGCGAGGCTGCGGCGCCGTTGACGGGCGCAGAGTGGCGCACAGTGCTGCTGCTGGTGGTCGTGATGGGGATCACGGTGTTCCAGACCATCACCTATTTCCAGTTCTTCAATATCGGCTTGGTGTGGATCGATCGCCATGCCGATCTCGCCACGCCGCTCGGTCATCTTCCCGCGCCCTGGTTCACGTCGGTCGATGCCTTTTTCAGCGTCATCGCGGCGGCGCCTCTGGTCTGGCTCTGGGCGCGCGAGGCCCGGCGCGGGCAGGAATCGAGCGACTTGACCAAGATCGGCATCGGCGCCGTACTCGCTGCGTTCGCGGCCGGCACCATGGCGACTGCAGCGATGCTCGCCGGTGCTGGCACGGTGAGCGCACTGATCCCCTTTGCCGCCTTCGCCCTGGTCGGGGTCGCGTTCCTCTATTACTGGCCGCCCTATCTCGCGCTGATGTCGCGCGCCGCACCATCCAGCGTGAATGCGACAATGATGGGCTGCGCCTATCTGTCGCTGTTCATCGGCAACATCATCATGGGCTGGGTCGGTACGCTGTACGAGACAATGACGCCGGGGACGTTCTGGTTGCTCAATGCTGGCATCTCGATAATCGGCGCGCTGCTGGTGTTGCTGTTCGGCCGCGCGCTCACCTCCCGGTTGGCCGCGAGCCCGAAACCGCTGTAGAATTCCGATGACGCCAGTTCCAACTTAACCGCTTGATAATAAGAGATATTTTATCTTCGCCCAGCTCGCCGTGCGCTAAAGATATGCAACAATGGGTGTAACATATCTCCCCACGGCACCGTCACCCGGCGCGATTCAATCGCCATTCCGGCGCCGCTATCACGGCAGGCATGGAGAAACGCATACAGCGGCGGACGAGCGGATCGGCTCAGTTCGAAATCGTGTTAGGCCGTTTCCCGCCCGCCGCCGGCAATCCCATCATCGCGCGCAGGCGGCGGGCGCAAGCGCGCAGTGCGGTCGCGTCCTGCCGCGCCTTGGCGATCGACATGGCGCCGGTGAACATCGCCACCACCGTATCGGCCAGCCCTGCCGCATCAAAGGCAACGAAATCAGCCCGTCCCGCACGCTCGTCTCGGTCGAGCCGCGCAGCAATCGCCTCCCGCCAGGCGCGATACTCGCCCTCCACCGCACGACGCAGTCCGTCATCGGCGAGCGACAATTCAAGCGCCAGATTGCCGAGCGGACAACCTGAGACCGAACCTTGCCGGTCAAGCGCGTCGGCGGTTTCCTCGAACACGCTGACGATCCCTTCCGCCCCGGACGGCGCGCCATCGACCGCCGCGATCCAGGTATCGGCGATCTCGCCCGACACGCGCTCGGCGACCACTGCCAGCGCGAGATCCTTCTTGGTCGGGAAGTGGTGATAAAGCGCACCGCCGGTCACCGCCGCCGCACGCACCACATCATGCATGCTGGTCGCGCCATAGCCCTGTGCCTGGAACGCACAGGCCGCGGCATCGATCACACGCTTGCGCATCCCTGCCGGGTCATTCTTCCGATACTTCGCCCGTTCCGCGCGCGCCATTCATGCCTCCTGATCCCGTCCGTGATTAGCATCGTTGACAAAACCGGACAACCGGTCTGTTATGGCAGTGCAAAATCAAAAAAAGGGCGAGTCGTGAAACGAATTGGACGATGACTGACGCAGCACAGGGCTTCGACTTCCTTCACGGCGCGTGGCAAGTCACGCACCGCAAGCTCAGTGCCCGGCTGGTGGGCGCGCGGGACTGGTTCGACTTTCCCGGCACGCTCCAGGTCGATCCGGTGCTGAGCGGCCAGGGCAATATCGACCTCAACGCGCTCGACGATCCCAACGGCGCGTATCGCGCGCATTCGCTCCGGCTGTTCGATGCACAGACCGGCCTCTGGTCGATCTGGTGGATCGACCGGCGCACGACCGCGATCGATCCACCGGTGATCGGCGGGTTCGAGGGGCGCAAAGGGACTTTCTTCGGCGATGACCTGTTCACCGGAAAGCCGATCCGGGTGCGCACCACCTATGAACCCATCGACCAGGCGCGCGCGGAATGGACTCAGGCTTTCTCGGCCGACAGCGGCGCAAACTGGGAGGTCAACTGGATCATGGAGTTTCGCCGGCCATGAATCCGACATCTATCCATCTATCGCGCAGGAGACTGATCGGCATGACCGTGACCGGATTTGCGGCACTGAGCAGCGGCGCCCTTGCCGTCGACGCGCCGGCGACTCAGAAAGTGATCGAGCTGCGCCAGTACAAGATCCTTAAGGGCGGCCGCGACGCGATGATCGCCTTATTCGAGCGCGAGTTCGTCGACAGTCAGGAGATGCTCGGCATGCGCCTCATCGGGCAGTTCCGCGATCTCGACGATCCCGACCGCTTCACCTGGATCCGCGAGTTCGAGAGCATGGCGGCGCGTGCTACTGCGCTCAACGCTTTCTATTTCGGCCCGGTCTGGAAGGCGCATCGCAGTGAAGCCAATGCCTTGCTCGACGATAATGACAATGTCCTGTTGCTGCATCCCGCCACCAACGGGCTCGGCTTTGGTCCGCAAGCGCGCCCGGCAATCGCCGATGGTCCGGCAGGCCTGGTGATCGCGACGATCCATTATCTGTGGAAGGACGCCGGCGAGGGCTTCACCAGCTTCTTCAACGAACGGATGCGCCCAACACTCACCGCGGTCGGGCTCCCTGTCCTGTCGGCCTATGTACCCGAACGCGAGCCGAACAATTTCCCGCAATTGCCGGTGCGACAGAGCGAAAAGCTGTTCGTCTGGTTCACCCGCGTGGCGGATACTGCCGCTTATGACAACGCGATGGCAGCGCTGCATGCGGACAAGGTCTGGCAAGCTGCCGCGGGGCCTGCGGTCGACGATTTCGAGGAACGCGCACCGCAAATCCTGCGCCTCGCCCCAGCCCCCCGCTCGGCCTTGCGCTGAGCGGCAGATTGCTCCGCTCCGCCAGCGAGCTAAGCTGGCGCGATGGACCTCAACGCATTCCGCCCCGGCCGGGTGATCGCCATGCTCGGCGCGGCCGTGCTGCTGCTCGCCGCGCCGCATGCAAGGGCGCAGGACTCGGTTCCTTCCCCTGCCCCGTCGCCGTGCCGCATGGTCGGCGATGTGCCGAGCGCTATCGGTGTGCCACAGTTCATCCGCATCGATCCCGCCGCTGCCGCGCGCATGGCCGAGATCGGGCTCGACCGGGCGGGCATCTTCGCGCGCATGGCGGAGACCGCGATCCCGGAAACGATGGGCTGCTGGGCCATGCCGGCGGGCAACTTCGACAGCCAGCTGATCTCGGTCGGTATGGCGCAATGGAATTTCGGCACCGGCAGCCTGCAACCCGTGCTGCAGCGCTGGCGCGACGGGTTCGGTTCTGGCGGAGAGTTCAAGCGCACGCTGAAGGCGCTCGCGCCGACCTATGGCAAATTGCTCTTTTCAAAGGACTGCCGCGCGATACCCGTGCGCGACAAATGCCGCGCCGCGATCCTTGCAGCCGAAGATGCGAGCGGGCAGCTGAACCCGGTGATTGCGGCGGAACTGACCGCGATCTTCGAAAGCGATGCGATGCTGCAGATCCAGACCGACACCTATATCGCGCTGCTCGACGCGGTGCGGCTTGACCTGTTACGCGTCTTTCCCGCCGGGCCGATGACCCTGCGCAAGGTGCGCTGGGCGATCGACACGCGGGTGCAGCAGGGTTTCCTGCCCGGCGACGAGGATGTCGCACGGCTGCGTGCGAAATTGGCTGCGATGTCGGAGGCGGAACGCTGGCCGCGGCTGCGCGCGATCATCGCCTGGTACAAGGCGCTGGCCGAGACGATCGACCAGGATGGCGTGAGCCGCGATCATCAATGGAATGTGCAGCGCTGGAGCTGCATCGATGCCGGCGTGATCGATGCCGAGCAATATGAGTTGCTCAGCCTGACCTTCCTGCGCAGCCGCACCGCAATCGGCAATAGCGGACGGTGGCAAGCGCTGACCTTCGAACGGCGCGCCAAGATCATCCTCGGTATCGGCAGCGTCAGCGGCAAGCGCGATGGCGACTGCCCGGTCCAGCCATCGGCGTCATGATGTTGAAGGCGCGTCAGATCAGCCTGATCAACGCAGTGCCCACCACCGCCACCCCCATCGACAGAAGCGGCGAGCGCCAGATCAGCATCGCGACCATCGCCCCGGCAACGCCCGCCGCCAGTGCTATATCGCCGGCCAGGATCACCGGCACCACGAACGCGGCAAGCGTGCAGGTCGCGAGATGGTCGAGCAGCCGGCGCAGGGAATCGGGCACGCGGTTGGTCGCGACCAGCCAGGCACCGAGGATGCGCGTGGCATAGGTGGCGAGCGCCATCATGCCGATCGCGAGCGCGGTCGTCTCAGCGCCGGGCATCGAGGCCATAGCCGAACAGCGCGCCGCCAAGTGCGCCCGAAATGACCGCCCAATGCGTCGGCATGACAAGCGAGAGTCCCGCCGCCGCACCACCCGCGACGATCCACGGCGGCACGTCGCGCGGTCCCTTTGCGGCGCCAATCAAGACGCAGACGAAAAAGGCCGGCATCAAGGCATCGACGCCGAAATGCCGCGGATCGCCGATCGCCTCGCCGGCAAAAGCGCCGACCAGCGTGCCCGCGACCCAGGTCAGCCAGAGGAACAAGCCCCCGCCCAGCAGATGGCCGAGGTCGCGCTCGCCACGGGCGATTGCCTGGCGAGTCGACGCCCAGTTCGCATCGCTGAGCACCGCAAGCACGGCATAACGCCGCACCGGTGGCGCGGCGCCGAGATAATCGCCGAGCGTCGCGCCGAGCACGACATGACGGCCATTGATCGCCAGCGTGGTCATCAGGATCGCGAGCCAGGGCAATGGGTAATGCCACAGATCGAGCACAGCATATTGCGCCGCCCCGGCAAAGACGAAGCCGCTCATCGCCGCCGCTGCCGCCGGGCTGAGCCCTGCCCCGACCGCCGCCGCACCAAAGCCGATGCCGAATACGGCAACCGCGATCGCTGCGGCGAACAGGTCGCGAAACCCGCGACCGACACCGGCGAAGGACAAGTCTGGTGCGACATCAGGCATGGCGCTCACCCTTATCGAGGCGCGCGGCACGAGCAAGCGACGCGAACGCCAATAGGACGAACATCGCGCCAATCGTTGAAGCCGGCATCATATCCCGTCATAAAAAAGTCATGCCAGATATCGATCAACCCAGTCCGCCCCATTCGGTCGCGATCCTTGCCTATCAGGGGCTGTGCCTGTTCGAATATGCGACCGCGCTGGAGGTGTTGAGCAATCGCCGCTCGGCCGATGGCCAGGCGCTTTACGCAGTGGCCAGTTTCTCACTCGAAGGATCGTCGATCCAGACCGACCGGGGCGTACCGATTACGGTCGAGGCGTCGGATCAAGTGTTTCACGATGCGCAAACCATCATCGTGCCCGGATGGCGTATGGGACCGGTACCGGATCAGATCGCAGCGGCACTGGCCATGGCGCATCGGCGCGGCGCACGGATCGTGTCGATCTGCACCGGCGCGTTCGTGCTGGCGGCGGCGGGACTGATCGACGAGCGGCGCGCGACGACGCACTGGCGATATGCCGAACAACTCGCGCGCGACCATCCACGCGTCTCGGTCGATGCGATGGCGCTCTATATCGATGAGGGCAGCATCCTCACCTCGGCCGGATCGTCGGCCGGAATCGATATGCTGCTCCATCTCATGCGCCGCGACTTCGGATCGGCCGCCTGCAACGCGGCGGCCCGCGCAATGGTCGTGCCACCGCATCGCGAAGGCGGCCAGGCACAATATGCCGAAGCTCCTGTGCCCGAGGTGCATCACAAGGCATTCTCAGCGGTGATCGAACAGTTGCGACGCGATCCCGCAGGCGAGCACCGGATCGAGACGCTCGCCGCGATGGCGGCGATGAGCCCGCGCACCTTCTTCCGTAAATTCCGCGCCGCGACCGGGCACACGCCCTATGACTGGATCCTGCTCGAGCGTATCCGGCTGGCCAAGGCGATGCTCGCGGAAGGTGACCTGCCGGTCGAGCGCATTGCCGAGCGCGCCGGCTTCGGTGCCGCCGATACCTTCCGTCATCATTTCCGCCGTGTCGTCGGCACCACGCCGAGCCAGTTCCGCGCCGCCTTCCAGCATGATGGAGCATTGCTTCAGGCGGCCGAGTAATTGGCGCGATCTGCCGTCCCTTTGGCACTTCGGACGCTCGCCCTTTTCAGCCGGTCGCCAGACAAGCAATCATCAGCAAGTGGAGTGCAAGGGTGATGATTGCGAGAATCTGGAAAGGCGCGGTGCCAACGGCAAAGGCGGCTGATTATCTCGACCTGATGCGATCGGTGTCGCTGCCCGAGTATCGCGCGGTCGAGGGCAATGCGGGCGCCTGGTGCCTCCATCGTCAGGACGGCGACCTCACCCACTTCACCATGCTCACCTTCTGGACCGACATGACTGCGATCACACGCTTTACCGGGAGCGATCCCGACGTGGCGAAATATTATCCGTTCGACCCGGATTTCCTGATCGAGATGACGCCCGGCGTCGAGCATTATGAAATGTTACAGGCCTAAACCATTGTGCGTGCACATGAGTCGCAGGATGGCACACTGGACGAACACCTTCCCAAAAAACGAGTCGCCGTGCGGCCGATTTATGATTAATGAAAGATTGCCGGTTCTGCCGGCAAGCTTTGGGGGGGAATCATGTTTACATTTGGCAAGCGGCTTATGGTCGCTTTGCTCGCGCTATTGGCGAGCTCCTTGATCTACACCGCACCGGCAGCGGCGCAGGCAACGCGGACCTGGGTGTCCGGCGTCGGCGATGACGCCAATCCTTGCAGCCGCACCGCGCCGTGCAAGACCTTTGCCGGCTCCATCTCCAAGACCGCAGCGGGCGGTGAAATCAACTGCCTCGATCCGGGCGGCTTCGGCACGGTGACGATCACCAAATCGATCTCGATCATCTGCGAGAACAACCCGGAGGCCGGCATCACCTCGCCAGGTGTCAACGGCTTCATCATCAACGGCACCAACGTCAGCGTCGTGCTCGCCGGCATCGATCTGGAAGGCCTGGGCAACACCTCGACGACGGCAGGCGTCAACGGCATCACTTTCCTCAATGGCGCATCGCTGATCGTGCGCAACATGAAGATCCGCGGCTTCCGCAATAGTTACGGGATCAATTTCGCGCCGAGCGGAAATGCGCAGTTGTTTGTACAGGATACACTGATATCCGACAGCGGCAGCGCAACGAATGTCGCAACGGGTGGTATCAACGTGGCGCCCGCCGCCGGCATGACTGCGCGGGTCACGATCAACAATTCGCAAATCGTCAACAACCTCAACGTCGGTGTGCGCGTCGACACCACGGGTGTCGTTGGGTCAAAGATCGTTGCATCGATCGTCAATACCCAGCTGGTCAACAATGCCAACGGCATTCTGGTCAAGACACCGGTCAACACGGGCTCGGCGGATTTCACGCTGGTCGATTCGAATATTGCACAGAATGCGAATTTCGGTTTGATCATCAATGGTGCCGCAACAATCGCTCGGGTCGGCAACACCACGATCACCAATAACGGCACAGGCATCACTCTGCTGAACTCAGCGATCGTGAAAAGCTATGGCGACAATCGACTCGATGGCAATACCACGGCTGATGGGGCGTTCTCGTTACCTAATCTCGTGAAGAAATAAGCTGTTACAGACCTGTTCTGAGAATAGCACCCGGCTGGCAACGGTCGGGTGTTTTCATGGAAGACGCCAGGCTCCAGGACGGAATTTCCTCCGGTTGCCCTGATCGCGCGCTTTTGTTAACGTCCCCGCGCTTACGGCTTCGGGGCGAAGCCAACGACAAAAAGGGTGATGACCATGGAACGTATCGACGCCAATCATAGCGAAAACAGCGCAGCGCCGATGTCGGGCGACACGCGCGATACCTGGGTCAAGCCCGAGATCGTTTTCTTCGACGTCGTGCCCACAACCGAGGCTAACACGATCAATCCCGGCGACGCGCTCAGCAGCAATAGCTGAAATAGCGACCTGGAATTCCGGTACAGCTTCGGCGGGCTGAGGCTCACCAGCGGCATAGAATTGCATCAACTCAGAGCCGATGGTCGCGGAGAGTTCGCGTCTATCGGCTCTGTGATGTCGATCTCGATCGAGGATGCCGCGCCTCCCCTGCCGGATCAGATTCTCTATCGCTGGCACGGCCGTTACGGCCTGGTCCTCGGCACCTGTGGCGAGGACTGGCTAATGGCGTCCGCCTTTGACGGAGTCTTTCTCATCAACATCGCCAGGCGGACGATCCGTTGCTTTGTGACGCGATTTAAAGATCCCGCTTGGCTCGACGTCTTTGTGCGGCGCGTCCTGCCACGCGTCGCGATCCTGTGCGGCGCGACGGCGATCCATGCCGCTGCGGTCGCCAGCCATGGTGGCTCCCTGCTTCTCCTGGGCGCATCGGGTGCCGGCAAGTCGACCTTGTCGGCATCGCTCGGGGCAGCGGGCTGGGACGTGCTGAGCGATGATATTGCGATCCTGCGACACGACACCGTAGCCGAGGCGATGCCGGCGACCACCGGCGTCTGCGTCTGGAACGACAGCCGAGCGGGATTGAAGCTGCCCGCTTCCTTGTGCCAGCCGATGCCTGGATACGAAGGCAAGGTCCGCTTCGTGCCGCAACGCGAGGAGGACATCGTGCCCGTGCCACTCAGGGCACTTATATTTCTCGCCCGATCGAGCGACGTCGATCACCCCAGGTTCGAACAATTGTCGGGTAGCGAAGGCCTTGCCCGGGCGATGCAGCAACGAATCCGGTTCAATCCCGCCGATGCGTCGGGGTGCGAGACGACCGGGACATTCGCCCGGATCGGTGCGATCGTACGCGAAACGCCCTGTTATCGCATGGTTTATCCGGCCAGCTATGACGCATTGCCTGACGTGGCGTCGGCACTGGCAACCATGGTGCAGCCATGAGCGAAGCGGCCCGCAATCCCTATGACCTGACTGACGCGGATCATGATTATCCGGCGCGCGATGGGCCGCCACTCCGCACCATATTGATCTGCACGCACCCCCGCTCCGGCAGCACATTGCTCGGTGAGGCCCTGTATTTCGCGGGCGGGCTCGGCTGTCCGCTGGAATATTTCCATCGCGGCTTTCGCCCCGGCCTTGCCGGGCGCTGGGGCACAGCCGGGATCGGACAGCATATCGCCACTGTCCACCGCCTCCGGACCGATCCGGGCGGCACCCTGTCGGTCAAGCTGTTCTGGCGTGACATCGAGGATATGGCTGCCGAACTCGATCCGGAACGATTCGGCATGTTACAAGAGACGCCACCGGGCGCCGTTGCGCCTGAAACCTACCGCGCAATCGCCGCGCTGCTGTCGGAAGCCTTCCCCAACCCCAGCTATGTTCACCTCGAGCGACGCGACCGGATACGCCAGGCCGTGTCCGGTCTCGCTGCGGTCCAGACGAATTTGTGGCGAGTGATCGCTGACCGGGACGTACAGCCCGCAAAGGGTGAAGCCGATTACGACTTCGACCGGATCGACGGCTATATTCGCTACGCGGATTTCTGCCACGGGCACTGGCGCAATTTCTTCGCGGCAATCGGCGTCACGCCCTGCACGCTCAGCTATGAGGCATTGGTGGCGGACTATACGGGCGCGGTCACCGGCACGCTCACCCAACTCGGCAGCGACGCAGCCGTGCCGTCGGCCCGGATGAGGCGTCAGTCCGACGCGATCAATGAGCGCCTGGTCCTCGCCTATCTGCGCGACCCCCGTCGCAATCGATCCTGACAGCCGTGATCGGAGATCACATACCGACGGCGTTTTCGAGCCACAGGTCCATGGCGACGACAAACCAGATCGGCCCGAGCGTCGTGCGGGTGAGCGGTTCGGTCGATCGTGCCTCACGCCATGCCTGCGCCGGCTCGAACATGTGTGCAAGGCGTGCGCCATCAACCCAGCCGAGTTGCACCGGAAGCAGCTTTTCCGGCGGGCGCTCGCGCAACCGCTCGGCAATGACATCGACGATGCTGGAGATGAACACCGCCTTGTCCTGACGCGTACGGACCAGCTCGGGCAAGCTGCCGCGCATCGCTTCCCGCAGGATATGCTTTTTCTCACCATTGCGCCTGAGCATCCGGCCTGACGCGCCCATGAAGAAATGAGCCAGGCGCAGATCGTGCATCGGATGACGCATCTCGACCCCATGCTGCTCGGCATAGGCCAGAATAGGGTCGTGAGCGATATGGCGTCGCGCATGCGCGAACACCGCATAGCGCTGCTTCTGGCTATAAAGGGGCGGATCGACCGGATAGTCACTGTCGCGCCAACGCTCATCAAGCCTCACGCGTGCGGCCCAATCGGAACGGATCCACGGCGGCAATCCACTATCGAGGCGCAAATGCGGCAGCAGGAACTGGCGACGATGACGCGGGCTGACCAGCGGCGCCAGGCCAAGGAACGCGGCGCGGCGCAGGCGCACGAAAGCCGACGGGTCGGAGAATTGCGACATGCCTTCGCGCATCAAGGCGCCGATCCGGCCGGCCCGCAGCAGATCGGGGAAATGCCCATATCCACCTGCCATCCAATCGTCGCCGCCCTCACCGGTCAGCAACACGCGTCCGCCCTCACCTTCCAACAAGCGGAAGGCCGCCGTGGTGGTGTCGAACACATTGGGGCGTACGGGCAATTGCAATGTATCGGCGCACCATTTCGCGGCATCGGGAAGCGAATAAGGCTCGGCCGCCGTCACCCGCGCAGTGATGCCGAGATGCCGCTCGACCGCGCTGCTCCACACCGTCTCGTCCTGCACTTCGCCCGGGAAGCGCGCCGTGACCGCGCCGACCTGACGATCGATCCGCCCGGCGCGGTGCAGCTCCGTCGCCCGGGCGACGACTGAAGAGGAATCGAGCCCGCCCGAGAGATGCGACACGACCGGCGTCACGCTGCGCATCGCCGCGATCAGCGCCTGGTCGAACAATTCGTTGAAGCGGTCGACATGATCGTCGTCCGATAAAGCGGAGAGATCCTCGAACGCGGCGGCATGCCAGTGCCACAACCGCACCGTGCCGTTTTCCAGCGCCAGTGCGCCGCCCTGTTCGAGACGGTGGACCCCGCTCCAAAAGGTTTCGGTGTGCGTTACGAAGCGCGCGGCGATGAACTCGCCGATCGCCGCTTCATTGAGTCGCCGCTCTAGCCCAAGCCCAACAACCAGCGCGCGCGGTTCGGTCGAGAAGCCGAAACAACCGCTTCCGAAGGTCCACAGAAACGGACGCCAGCCCATTGGTGAGCGCGCGCAGAACAGGCGGCGCCGGCCGGGCTGCCAGATCGCCAAGGCCCAGTCACCGACCAGGTCCGTCAGGAAGCGTTCACCCCGTGCCTCGAATAATGCCAGCGCAATCTCACAATCCGGCGACTGCGCCAGCACGCACCCCCGTTCGCCGAGCAGAGCCAGCAGGTCCGCGCGATTGTCGAGCCGTCCGTCGAACGCGATCGTCGCGCCCGAGGCCCCGGTAAAGGGCTGGCGCTCGCCGACCGCTTCAGGGGTGGTGGCGTGGTGATGGCGGATCAGGCCGGCCGGTCCGACATGCCAGGCCGTAGTCCCATCGAACCCGCGGCGCGGCGATGCGGACGCCATCCGGTCGAGCAGCGCCGTGGTGACGTCTCGGCCGTCGGTCAGGATGACACCGGCGATGCCACTCAAGAGAGTTTATCGCCCGGTTCGAGCAGGCCACCCGCCAGGGCTTCGGCGACAAAGGCATTGACGTCGGTCGCCACGGTATGGCGCGGTGCGTCATGACGCGCGGCGAGCGTATCGATGATCGTATCCACGCCTTCGCCCCGGGCAACACGGCGCCATATCTCCGAGGCGATCGGATTCAGACCGTGATATGTCTCGTCGCGCAGGTCGAAAAGTACCAGTTCGCCCTCAACATCCTGCCAGACGATGCGATCGGATGGTGTCGGCGGCAAAAGGCTCACTCCAGTCATGGATCGGGAATGAGCCGATATCGCGCAAAGCGGCCGTCATGAACAGCCGGACGGTCGGCACTCTATCGCGCCGTTCCCCATGCCCGCATGAAGGTGTCGATCGCTGCCTCGATATCCTGCGCGACGGTCCTCGGGTTGCGGAATCCCTCGATCCCGAGCAGCATTTCCTGGAAGCAGCCCGACTTGCACATCGACGCAAACTGCTGAGCCGCAACCATCGGTTCGCCTGACCGCAATCGCCCATCCGCCATCGCCACCCCGATATAGGCGGCGAGCCGCGCCCGGCCGCGTTGCGGGCCGCGTTCGTAGAACAGCACGCCGAGCTCGGGGAATCGCTGCGCCTCCCCCATCACGATGCGGTGCAGTGCCACGATCGGCTCGGACAGGATCGTCGCCATCATCGCGGTCGCAAAGCGGCGCAGCGTCGGCTCGATCGGCCCGGCCGGGTCGAGCTCCACCGTCAGCGCACTGCTGTACTGACCGGCGATATCGTCGACCACCGCCGCGAACAGGTCCTGCTTGGACGGAAAATAGGACCAGAGCGTGGTCTTCGATCCACCCACCGCCGCGACGATCGTCGACATGGCAGTCTGGCCATAGCCATCGGCGAAGAAGGCGTCGCGCGCCGCATCGACAAAGGCCTGGCGCCGCAATGCGCGGCTATCCGGCTGCTTCGCGGCAACAGCCGGATTGACCACGACAAAGGCGGAGCCGTGCACATCCTCATCGCTCGATTGCGTGAGCGCGACGCTGGAGGGGTCAGTAATACTATCTGGTATCATTTTGATTGACAGCCGAAACGAACAAGGTCAGGGGCGAATGATACCAGATAGTATCAGGCCTGACCATGCGTCGATTCTCCGTTTCCTTTTCGGCGTGCCCCGTCGCGCTCGCCGCCGCACTCCTTGCCGCTCCGCTGGGCGGCTGCGTGACCGTGCCCGATCTCGGCACCAAGCCCGAACCGCGCAGTGCCGCGACGCTCGACTCGGCGCAAACGTTGCGGACCACCACCAGCACGACTCAGGCCTGGCCGGAGGCGGCATGGTGGACGGCGTTTGGCGACCCCCAGCTCAACGGGCTGATCGACGAAGCGCTGAAAGCCTCGCCCGACGTGGCCGCCGCAGTGGCGCGGATCAACGCCGCCGACGCGCTGGCGCGGCAGACCGGCGCCGCATTGCTGCCCAGCCTGAGCGTTGACGGCACAGCCGGCGGCAACAAGCAGAGCAAGACTCTCGGCATCCCGCCGCAGTTCGTGCCCGACGGCATCCAGGATACCGGCCGGTTGACCGCGACCGCCTCGTTCGACCTCGACTTGTGGGGGAAGAACCGCGCCGCGCTGGCCGCTGCGACTTCCGAAGCCGAAGCGGCGCGAGTCGATGCCGATCAGGCGCGGCTGATGCTCGCCACCAATGTTGCCGCTGCTTATGCCGAGCTGGCGCAATATCATGCCGAGCGCGATGTCGCGGTCGAGGCGCTGCGCGTGCGCGGCGCGACCGCGAAACTGACCGCCGAGCGCGTTGCGGTCGGCGTCGATGCGCTGGGCAGCCAGCGCCAGGCGGAATCGCGCGTCCCCGCCGCCCGCGCCGACATCGCCGCACTTGACGAAGCGATCGCACTGACCCGCAACCGGCTGGCGGCGCTGATCGGCGCCGGACCCGATCGCGGGCTCACGATCGCGCGACCAACGCTTTCCCCCACCTCGGCCGGATTGCCCGACAATGCCGGGATCGACCTGATCGGGCGCCGCCCCGACATCGTTGCGGCGCGGTTGCGCGCCGAGGCGGCGGCCAAGCGGATCAAGGTCGCAAAGGCCGATTTCTATCCCAATATCAACCTGTCGGCGGTGGTCGGGCTGCAGTCGCTTGGACTCGGCCAGCTGTTCAAGGGCGGATCCAGCTATGGCAATGCCGGACCGGCTGTCTCGCTGCCGATCTTCGACGGCGGGCGCATCCGCGGTCGCTATGTCGAGGCGCGCGCCAATTACGATACCGCGGTTGCGCAATATGATGGCGTGCTGATCGCCGCGCTGCGCGAAGCCGCCGATGCGGTGGCCAGCCAGAACGCACTCGGCCAGCGGCTCGCACAGCAGCGCGAAGCGCTGACCGCCGCCACCGACGCCAGCCGCATCGCGGCGCTGCGCTACAAAGGCGGGCTGTCGACACTGCTGCCCGTCCTGACCGCCGATGATTTCGAACTCACCACCCGGCGCGCCGTCGTCGATCTCGAGGCACGTCGTGTCGCGCTCGACATCGCACTGATCCGCGCGGTCGGTGGTGGCTACCGCATGACACCCAAGATGATGGGGGAGATAAAATAATGGCCGACGCCCCGACACCACAGCCAGTCGCAATCGAAACCGAAACCGCCGCCGCTCCGCCGACCGCCGGCAAGCGCCGCAGGCTGCTGACCATCCTCGCCATTGTCGTGGTGGTGATCGCGGTCCTGTGGGGCCTGTGGTATTTCATCTTCGAGGCCGGACGCGTCCACACCGACAATGCCTATGTCGGCGCGGATTCGGCGCAGGTGACGGCGCTCGTCTCCGGCCCGGTGACCGAAGTCCGTGTCGGCGGGACTCAGGCCGTGAAGAAGGGCGACATATTGGTCGTCCTCGATGATGCCGATGCGAAGATCGACGTCGCCACCGCCGAGGCCGCGCTGCGTCTGGCGCAGCAGCGGTTCGGGCAATCCGCGGCACAGGCGGATTCCGCCCGCGCCAGGGTCCAGTCGCGCGACGCGGAGATCGCCCAGGCGCGCGCGCGCCTGATCGACGCCGATGCGACGCTTGAACGCACCCGGATCGAGCTTGCCCGCCGCCAGCAGCTGATCAGCAGCGGGGCGGCATCGGGCGAGGAACTGAGCAGCGCGCGCGCCGCCTATGACAGCGCGCGTGCCGCACGCGAGCTGGCCAAGGCCGGGATCACCTCCGCCATCGCCACGCAGAATTCGGCCGGCGGCGACGCCGTGGCGAGCGAAGCGCTGGTGCGCGGCACCACGATCGATACCAACCCCGATGTGGCGAGCGCACGCGCCCGGCTCGACAAGGCGCGGCTCGATCTGGCGCGCACCGTGATCCGCGCGCCGGTCGACGGCATCGTTACCAACCGCCAGGTACAGGTCGGCCAGCGCATTGCTGCCGGCGTACCGATCATGACTCTGGTCCCGATCGCCAGTGCTTATGTCGACGCCAATTTCAAGGAGAGCCAGCTGCGCCATGTGAAGATCGGCCAGCCGGTCGAACTGACCTCCGACTATTATGGCGGCGACGTGGTGTTCCACGGCACGGTCACCGGCTTTGCCGGCGGCACCGGTGCCGCCTTCTCGCTGATCCCGGCGCAGAACGCGACCGGCAACTGGGTCAAGGTGGTGCAACGCCTGCCGGTGCGCGTGACGATCGATCCGAAGGACCTGAACGCTCATCCGCTGCGCGTCGGCCTGACGATGGACGCCGTCATCGACACGCGCGGCAAGTGAGATGGCCGACACTGAAAATCCGGGGAGTGAGGTCGAGCCGACCCCATTGAGCGGCGGGAAACTGCTGCTGGCGGGCATCGCGCTCGCACTCGCCAATTTCGTCGTCGTCCTCGACGTGACGATCGCCAATGTCTCGGTCCCGCACATCGCGGGTGGGCTGGCGATCTCACCGACCCAGGGGACCTGGGTGATCACCTCCTATTCGGTGGCCGACGCGATCAGCGTGCCGCTGACTGGCTGGCTCGCTTCGCGCTTCGGCACAGTGCGCTGGTTCATCATGTCGCTGCTTGGCTTCGGCTTCTTCTCGATGATGTGCGGCCTGTCGCGCAGCCTGGAAATGCTGGTTGTCTTCCGCATCCTGCAGGGATTGTCGGGCGGGCCGCTGATGCCCTTGTCGCAGAGCCTGTTGCTGCGCGTGTTTCCCAAGAAGATGGCGGGCGCGGCCATGGGGCTATGGGCGATGACCACGGTGTGCGCACCGGTCGCCGGCCCGATCCTGGGCGGAACGATCAGCGACAATTGGTCCTGGCCGTGGATCTTCTTCATCAACCTGCCGGTCGTCGCTTTGTGCATCTTCGTCGTCACCCGGCTGATCACACCGTTCGAAACCAAGAAGGCCAAGGTCGGCATCGACATTGTCGGCCTGGTCCTGCTGGTGGTGTGGGTCGGTGCGTTCCAGCTGATGCTCGACACCGGGCGCGAGCATGACTGGTTCTCCTCGCCCTTTGTCGTCGCGATGGCGATCATCGCCGGGATCGGCTTCCCCGCTTTCGTGATCTGGGAACTGGGCGAAAAGAACCCGATCGTCGACATCAAGGTGTTCCGGCATCGCGGCTTCACCGTCGGAACGATCGCGGTGGCGCTTGGCTTCGGCGCCTTCTTCGCCTCGGTCGTGCTGACGCCTTTGTGGTTGCAATCGGTGGTCGGCTATACTGCGACCGAAGCCGGCTATGCGACGGCGTTCGTCGGTGTGTTCGCGGTGCTGATGTCGCCGATTGCCGCACGGCTGATCGGCAAGGTCGATCTCCGCATCACGGTCTGTGCCGGGATCACCTGGCTGGCGGTGATGTCGCTGTTGCGGGCGGGATGGAGCACGGATTCCGATTTCTGGACGCTGTCGATGCCGCAATTGCTGCAGGGGATCGGCATGCCGTTCTTCTTCATCGGCCTGACCGCGCTGGCGCTGTCGGCGGTGAAGCCGAGCGAGACCACGTCGGCCGCGGGTATCATGAGCTTCGTGCGCACCCTTTGCGGCGCGGTCGGTACGGCCATGGCGACCACTGCTTGGGACAGTGCGTCGCGGGTCAGCCGCTCCGACATGGTGCCCTCGCTCAATGGTGTCAGCGAGACCATGGCGACGATGGAGTCACGCGGCATGTCGACCGAACAGGCGCGCGGCGCGGTCGACCGGCTGGTCGATGCGCAAGCCTCGACGATCGGCGCCACTCATGTCTTCACCCTCGCCTTCGTGATCTTCCTGATCGCAGCGGCGATCGTATGGCTCGCGCCCAAGCCAAAGGGCGGCATCGGGATGGGCGCGGCGCATTAGGGTCCGAAACCCGGATCCCGCAGCCCCGGCTGTTCCCCGGCGACAGGCCCCCCGCCGGGGAACAGCCCTTCACGGCACTGGCCTCCTGCCCGGGCTCGATCGCCTCTGCGCGGATCTCGAATGATTCAAACCTGTAGCGGTTCATGCCATCCGGGTGTCAGGACAAGCCCATCCACGGGCCGCCGCCGCTCTTTGACATGACTGGAAATATAGGGTGATCGCCGGTGCTGTTCCGCGCGGAACAGCACCGGGTGCGTGCTGTTATGCTGCTGTTTCCATGCTGTTATTTAATAACAGCATATTTGCCAGCAAAGTATTGAAAATACGCCAGAAAATCCGGCCCGAAATCCAACTTAACAGCAGTGAAAAAATTGCCGCTGATAAACAGCATGAAACAGCACGCGGCGAAGGCCGCTGGGGCATCCGTGACATTCCCCGGCGATTCCCTCAAACCGCCGGGGAACGCACTTCACGTCGTCGCGATCACCTCGACCGGCTTCATGCGCGGCACGAGGATATGGATCAGCGCCAGCGCGATCAGATACACGCTGCCGGCAACCGCGAAGATAAGCGTGTAGCTGCCGGTGGTTTGCAGCACATAGCCGACGAACTTCGCCATCAGCATGCCGCCGATCGCGCCCGCCGTGCCGCCAATGCCGACCACCGATCCGACTGCCGCGCGCGGGAACATGTCCGACGGCAGTGTGTAGAGATTGGCCGACCAGGCCTGATGCGCGGCGGTGGCGAGACCGAGGATCGCGACCGCGGCCCAGAGATGGTCGACATATTGCGCGAAGAAGATCGGCGTCACCAGGAACGCGCAGGCGAGCATGGTCAGCTTGCGCGCGCGATTGGCCGGCAGGCCGCGCTTCATCATCTTCGACGACGCCCAGCCACCGGCGACGCTGCCGAAATCGGAGATGAGGTAGATCACCACCAAAGGTGGACCGAAGGTCAGCAGATCGAGGCCGTACGCCTTGCCGAGGAAATCGGGCGTCCAGAACAGGAAGAGCCACCAGATCGGGTCAGTCATGAACTTGCCCAGCGCGAACGCCCAGGTCTGGCGATAGCGTAACAGCTTGAACCAGCTGATGCGCTCGACCGGATCGACCGGATCGCTTTCAATATAAGCGAGCTCGGCCGCGCCGACCTTGGTGCTTTCGCGCGGCCGGCGATACAGCGCGATCCACGCGACGAGCCAGATCAGGCTGGCGGCGCCGGTGATGATGAACGCCATGCGCCAGCCATAGGCGATGGTGATGACCGGCACGAGCAGCGGCGTCAGCACCGCGCCGATATTGGCGCCGGCGTTGAACACACCGGTGGCAAAGGCGCGTTCCTTGGCCGGAAACCATTCCGACACCGCCTTGATGCCCGACGGGAAATTGCCGGATTCACCGACGCCGAGGATGAAGCGCGCAATCGAGAATTGCGCCGCGGTGGACACGAAGCCGCACAGCGTATGGCCCGCCGTCCAGATCACGAACGCGATCGAATAGCCGACCCGCGCACCGAGCCGGTCGACGATCCACCCGAAACTGAGATAGCCGATCGCGTACGCCGCCTGGAACCAGAAGATCACATCGGCAAAGGTCGTCTCCGACCAGCCGAGATCACCCGAGATGGTCGATTTGAGCACCCCGATCATCTGCCGGTCGACATAGTTGATCGCCGTCGCGGCGAACAACAGGGAGCAGATCAGCCAGCGATAGCGGCCCATCCGTTCAGCGGCACTGGCCACGACTGTATCGCGTGTCGGCATTAGCTCTCTCCCGGATGGTTCGCGCCGTTCTGTGCGGCGATGATACAGTCGATCGACAATGTCGTGCCGAAGCGGGCCTCGACCCGGTCGCCCGCTTCGACCGGGTGTACGCCAGTTACCGCGCCGGTCGAAATCCACTGGCCGGGTTCGAGCGGCACACCGCGTCGCGCCGCCAGCCCGGCAATGAAGCGCACCGCGCCCCATGGCCCGTCAAGCATGGTCGCGGTCGTCGCGCTGCCCACCTCGATGCTGTTGATCAACAGCGTGACCGGGATCGCATCGAGATCGGCGTGTTGCCAGCCGGGTAATTCGGCGCCAACGAGCAAGCCGTTATTATTGCCGAAATCGGAGACCGTCACTGCCGGCCCAAGCTCGTTGATGGTCGGGAGCGGCGAGCTGGCGATCTCGATGCCGATCGCAACGCGGTCGACCAGCGCCCGTGCCTCCTCCAGCGTCCACTCGGTCTTGGCCGGGTCGGGTCGGGCGCCGATACGCAGAATGAACTCCGCTTCGGCGGCGGCAAAGCCACCACCGATCACGGACATCGCCACCGTATCGCCATTGTCCGTCGCGATACTGTCAGCGAAGATCGGCCCGGCAAGACGGTTGGCGCCGAGCCGGTCGGAGGCCGGCGGATTGATCCGCCCGACCTTCCACCCGCCGACCGTGCCGCCGCGCAGGCCGATGGCCAGGCGCTGGATCTCATAGGCATCCTCGAGCGATTGCGGCAGCACACCGGGATAATCGCCCAGCGGCTGCGCATCGCGGCGTGCGGCGACAAAACGGGCAGCGGTCGATTGCAGCCCGTCGTGAAGCGTTGCCGTATCGCCTGGTAAAGTGTCGCGAGTCATGCCGTCCTTCCATGATATATACTGTCGCCGGGGTCGAATTGCCGCCCGGCAAATGTGTCGGTCTGTGCCGCAGCGAGCGAATCACAGGCCGGGCAAGCGACCGACGATGCGGCCTGGGCCTTTGTACAGGCGGAGAGAATGGTCACGCGACCGGCCACAATAAAGGCTGGCGGATCGGGAAGTTGCGCACCACCTCGGCCACTGTCGGGTCTGCATTGAGCGAGCGCCACAGCGTCAGCCAGTCGGCACGGTCCAGCGCCTCGCCACCGAACAACAGGCTCGGCTGGCGCACCGGCAAATCGTCGAAATATTCGACATCTTTTGCATGGGGCCAGGTCCGCTTGTCGCGGATGAACGGCGCCATGAAGGCGATCGCCTTGCCGATCCCGCGCCCATCGGCGGTGGCGAAATGCCACAGGTCATTGTCGCGCGCGAGCAGCCGGCACGCGCCAGCCAGCACGTCGAGATTGAACAGCGAATAGCTGTACGGCTTGGTCCGGGCGAGTTCGAGCGGCTGGCTGCCATCGGGGGCGATCTGGTGCGGGATGATCGTCCCGGTCAGCCGAGCGCGCGCGTCGTCGAGTACCGCCCTGTCGCCGACCAGCGATGCGAAGGCCGCGGCCTGAAGCAACCAGCAGGTGCCGTGATTGTTGGTCTGGTCGCGCTCTTCCCTGCCAGCCGCCGATGTGGTCAGCCAGGAGAGGTAGGCGCGGAACCAGCCCTCGACGCCCGCGCGGATCGCTGCATAGCCGGGTGCATCGGTGCGGCCGAGCAGCTCGGCAGCGCGCGCGACTTCGACGATCTGCAGCGTATCGATAATGCCGATGGCGCGACCGGTATTGATGCCGATGATCGCCTGTGCATGCGCGAGATTGGGCGTCATGCGCGTCGCCGGATCGACGAACCAGGCCATGAGATGCGCCACCGCGTGATGTGCGTAACGCGCATCCTTCGACAGTGACCAGGCGGCGGCCAGCGCCGGCATCTCCACCCCGAAACGGATCAGCGCATCACGGTGCCCGTCGAACTTGGCAGGGTTGGAAAAGCCGTCGCGACGAATGTAGGGGCCATTCGGGTTGGCTGGATCGGGCCACCAATAATCCCCTTCCGAATAATAATCGTGACGCGTCCCCGGGCTGCGCGGTGCGGAAATGGCGGTGATCGTGCGCGGCGCGCGCGTGAGAAAGGTCGATCCGGACCGCATTACCCGCGCACGTTCGATCGCCGCCAGGTCGAGCGGCGCGGGCGCGGCAATCGCCCGACCGGTCAGCGCCAGACAGGCCGTACCGATCAGCAATTCGCGTCGGGCGATCATGTGGCGGCTCCCGGATCACAGGGGGTCGGCTTGCCGGCCGCAAATGCCCATTGCGTGTGCCAGCGCAGCGGATGACCCGGCGACACGCGCGTGCGCGGGAAGGCGGCAATCCATGGGCTGTCGGGGAAATGCTGCGTCTCCAGCGCAATGCCGCCATGACGCGCCAGCGGCCGGCCCGCGGCATCCCGGTCGCTGCCGTCGAGCACATTGGCGGTATAGACCTGCATGCCGGGCTCGGTGGTCGCGACAGTCATCGTGCGGCCCGATACCGCATCGCTGAGCCGCGCCGTCCCGCCACGATCGAGCACCAACATATGGTCGAGCCCGTCAGCGATCAGCAGATCGGCCGACTGCAGCAAGGGGCCGAGTTGCCGTGCTTTCGAAAAGTCGAGCGGACCGCCGGTAACCGGCAGCAGCGCACCGGTCGGGAGGCGACGCGCGTCGGTGGCGACCCAGCGCCGCGCATCGACCGCAAGGCTGTGGCACGCCACGCTGCCGCTATTGCCCGACAGGTTGAAATAGCTGTGATTGGTCAGGTTCGCGACGGTCGGCCGATCCGACGTCGCGGCGATGTCGAGGGTCAAGACATTGGCGTTGCGCGCCAGACTGTAACGCGCTTTCACCACAAGCGCGCCGGGAAAGCCTTGCTCGCCGTCCTTGCTGTGCAGAACCAGTTCGACCCCCACCGTCTGGCGAGTTGTGAAGGTCCGCCCCTGCCATAGCCCGCGGTCGAAGCCGGGATCGCCGCCATGCAACGTGACGCCGGTGGCATTGACCGCGAGCGGATAGGTCTTGCCGGCGACCGGCACCGCGCCGCGCAACCGCCCGGCATAGCGCCCGACAATCGCGCCATAGCGGCGGCGACCAGCGACGAACCCGGCTAGGTCGCCGGGCGTGAGGACGACATTCTCGATCCTGCCCGCCTGATCCGGCACGCTGATCCGCGCGATCGCCGCGCCATAGTCGATGATCTCGACCGTCATGCCGCCTCCATTGGTCAGGGTGTAACGTTGCACCGCGCGACCATCGGCGAGCGTGCCGTAGGACGAGGTCGAAACAGCCGCACGGGGCACCGCCGCGCCAGTCAGCAGGCCGAGCGCTGGCAGCGTCAACGCCCATCGGAGGAGGCGGGGCAACGCCATCAACGCGCGTCGATACGATAGAAGAGCGCGAGTGTGCCTTCGCTGGATCGGGGAAAGCGCCCCGGCCCCCAGGCCCAATCGGCACGGGTCAGCAACGCATCCAGTTCGCCCGCCGGCCACTTCATTTCCTTGTAGCGCCAGCTCGCCTGCTCGCCGCGATAGGCGCTCAGGAAATCGGTCGCCTTGCGCAGGCCCCGGCCCTTGTCGTCGGCATAATTCCACAGATCGAGGTCGAGGCAGCCGGCGATCTCGGCCACGTCATAGGCCGGCTCGAGCGCGTAGATCGAATAATGGAAGCTGCGCGTGCGGGTCAGTTCGGCAGGGAGCGAGCCCGACGGATCGAACTGCACGGCGATGCGGCGCTTTGGGAATTCCGTCACGGTCTTGCGCGCAATGTCCGGGCGGCGGGCGAACAGCGCATATTGGGTGAGCTGCGCGTCGAACCACATGCCGTGATTATTCTTCGCCGCCTGTTCCTCGCGCCCCGTCGGGCTGGTCAGCATCCAGTCGATATAGCGGCCGAACCACGCTTCCAGTGCCTTGTTCTCCGCAGCGCTCAGCGCACCCGACGGACCGATCAGCCCGACCGCATCGACCACCGGCTGAAACGCATTGGTATCGAGTACACCCTCGGCCCGGCCATTCTCCCGGCCCGGCACGGCCTGGGCGAATGTCGCATTGGGGTTCATCGCCGTCGCCGGGTCGAGGAACCAGGTACGGATGACCTGTGCGGCTTTGTCAGCATATTTGCGGTCGCCGCTGTAATAATAGGCGAGCGACAATATTTCGGCATCGCTGCTCATCCGGCCGATCGCGGTGCGGTCGTAGGATTTTGTGTCGCGCTTCGGATTCACCTCGCCATCGCGACGCAAATAGGGACCCGAGGGATTGGCCGGATCGGGCCACCAATAAGGCGCGATGCTGAGATAATCGTGGCGATCGTCGGACAAGGGGATGGTGGTCTTGTCCATCACCGATCCGGGCTTACGTTTGAGCGCCGCGTCGGCGCGCTCGATCAATGCGGCATAGGCTTTCGCTACCGCCGGATCGCTGTCGCGCGCTGCCTTGATCGCTTCGAGCTGGTCAGGCTTGAGATAGAAAGTGCGCCGTCCGCCGAACGCTGCGGCATATCCGTCCTCTGCGCGGCATGCCGATAGCTTGGCGGGCGCGCGCAAGGAAAAATTCGCCGCTGCCGAAGGGGTTCCGGCAGCGGCGAAAACGGCAAGAGCGGGGAGAAGAGTCGCTTTGCCGGTCCAGATCACAGGCGCACCCGGACACCGAGAAAATATTGCGGCCCGGTATTGCTGACCTCGGCGATGCTGTCATAGCCGCCCTTGTAGAACACATCCTTGGTGCTGGTGATGTTGAGCGCCTGCGCCTTTAGCTGGATGTTCTTGGTCAGATCATATTGCGCCGAGAGGTTGATATAGTCCGCCCCGCGTACCTCGCGATTGGTGCCGCCATTTGGTTTGTAATAGGATGAACGGTAGCGATACGACGCACGCAGCGACGCACCCCATTTTTCGAAATAGACCGAACCGCTGGCGGTGAATTTCGACAGGCCGATCAGATTCGATGGATCGAGAAACGGCGCGAGCGTCGACGTATCGGGGAATTCGAAATCGGCAAAGGCGCGGTTGGCCGAGCCGGTGACGCCGAAGCCGTCAAGCGGCGACGGAAGCCAGGTGAAGGCGTGGCTCGCCGTCACCTCCACGCCATAGAGATGACGTGTGTCGAGGTCATTGGCCGGGCCGACCGGATTGATCGTCAGGTTTCGCACCTGCGGCGCGCCATTATCGGTGATGGTGGTGATGGTGACGTCGGTCGGGATCGGTTCCGACCGGCCGATCACCGCGCCCTTGACCCATTTGTAATAGCCCGCGACCGCGAGCATCGTATCCTTCGACGCATAGAGCTCAATCGACGCATCGGCGTTCCACGCGCGGAAAGGCTTCAGATCCGGATTACCGGTGGTCGCGTTGAGGATGATGTTGTTGGCGCCGGTGCCGGTGCCTGGAGTCAACGTAATGCCGGCGCCGAAGCTTTCGATGCCCGACCGGGCGATCGCGCGATACGCGGCAAGGCGGAACTTCAACTTGTCGGTCAGGTCGAAGGCGATGTTCGCGCTCGGCAGCAGATAGCTGTAGCGGCCCTTGGCGGTATTCGAGGTCAATGTTCCCGCCGGATCGACCGCGACGACATAATTGTCGGCCCCGGTGTCGACCCTGATCAGATAGGATTGTCGATAGCCGATCGAGGTGATGTCGGTGCGGACATAACGCAGGCCAACATTGCCGCTGAACGGCACGCTGCCCAGATCCGAACGGAAATTCGCCATCGCATAGGCGGCGTAGATCCGCTCGGTAACGTCGATGTCGCTCGGGTCGCGGCCATCTGTCGGATAGGGCAAGGCATCGTCGCTGCCGGCAAAGGCACGGTACAGACAGTCATTGTCGAATGTCGCCCAGTTGGTCAGGTTGGTGCCCTGTCCCGCCATGTATGAGGTGGTGGTGAACGGCACGCGGCAATTCTGATTGGCGGTGGTGATGATCGCCGCGACCTGGGCGGACGTGCCGGGAATGGTGTTGAGATCGGTGTTGCGCGCATTGTCGTTGGTGCGGTTGTGGCTCGAGAAGCGGCCACCGACCTTGACCGAGGTCAGGAACCCGTCAAGTTCGCGCGTCACGTCGAAGCGGCCGGCCCAGATCTCGTCCTTGCGGTCAGTGACGAAACGGTTGCGCGCATAGACGGCAGTATTGCCCAGTGCGAGGAAATTGGCGGGGTTGGTCACGTCGAAATTATCGAACACCACATTAGGCACGACATTGTCGTCAGTATAGGTCAGCGTATAGCCGACCCGATTGGTCGAGCGCATCCGCGTCGCCTTTTGCGTCTCGGTGCGGTGCGAGCGCGAATAGGAGCCGTCGGCGCTGATCGTCCAGCGATCGGGCGTCCAGATCAGGCTCAGGCCCCCGCCGAGATATTCCTCGTTGCGCTGGCGCGTCTCGAGCTGGTTCTCGATATTCGAATTGCCGCGATAGCTGATCAATGCACCGGGCGAATAACCGTTGTTGCCATTGCCGATGATCAGCGGCTGGATGCCGCGAAGTCCCTCGGCGATCGACAGTACGTTGCGGTCCTCCAGGCTGTCGCGCTTGGAATATTGCCCGTCCAGCGCAATTTCGAAATCGGGCGAGGGGCGCCATTGCAGCGCACCGATGATCGCATCGCGGACTTCGGCGGTCTTTTGCGTGCGGAAGCTGCGCGATGAATTGGCGTAATAGGTCTGGCCGCGCGTCTCACCGACGGGAATCGCCGGGGCGCCTGTGGTCGGCGCCGCGGTGCGCGGGCCAGTCGCAAGCGCACAGTTAACGCCGCTACCCGCCGTGACGAGCTGGGCGGCGGGCGCGATGACCAGCCCGGCATTGTTCGCGCTTGTATTGCAGGCCTGGAATGTCGCGTTGGCGTTGTAATAATCCTCCGGCGTGGTGGTGTCCTGACGCTGGTAACCGATGCTGATGCCGATATCGCCAATGCCGGTCTTGAACTGATCGGTATAGGAGATGTTGGCGCGGTACCCGATGCCGTCATGCTGATAGACGTCATTGTCCTTGGGCTGATAATCCGCGCGGAATTCGGCCTGGATGCGGCGCTTGCCGTAATCGAGCGGCTTCATCGAGCGCAGTTCGATCACGCCGCCGACGCCCCCTTCCAGGAAATCGGCCTGCTGCGTCTTGTAGACCAGTACGCCGTTGACCAGTTCCGACGGAAATTGCTGGAACGCGACCGAGCGGTCGGGCCCGGCGGTCGAGACTTCGCGGCCGTTGAACGTTGCCAGGGTGAAGGTCGGACCAAAGCCGCGCACCGACAATTCATTGGCATTGCCCTTGAAGCGGTCGGCGGTGACACCGGTGATACGTTCCAGCGTGTCGCCGACCGAATTGTCCGGGGTCGCACCTATCTCGTCGCTGACCAGACCGTCGACGATGACCGAGGAATCACGCTTGAGTTCGATCGACGAACGCTGTGTGGCGCGGGCGCCCGTCACAACGATATCCTCGCTCGACTGCTCCTGCTCGGCGATGTCGGCAGTGTCGACCGCAGGAATTGCCTGGTCCTGTGCCGTCGCCACGGGAGCAGGCACGGGCTCCGCGGCTGTCGCGGCGAGCGGCGACAGGCCGATTCCGGCAGCCGAGGTGAGCAGGATGGCCCGGATCATGTGGCGGCGCTTGGTGGTGTTGGTCATGTAATCCTCCCCGTTTCGTCAGCGCATTTCGCGCTCATGACCCGATTGTCACCGGTGTCATTGCTGCGCGAAACTAGCTGCGTCACGGGCCGTGTCAATCCCGATTTCGAGAGTTGTATGACAATGTCCAGGCGATTTTGACGGTGTCTGGGGCTGATATATCTTTGGAATCCAGACTCTTGCCGCAGCGAATGAGCGTATTGAACGGGCCTGTCGGCGCCCGATAAGGCTCGGCAGAGATTGGTTGCGCGGTACAATCGCCCACCCCCTGCGTCGTGAATCCCGACACCTCACCAGTGCCGAATCGAATCGCCGATGTCCCCTGTTGCGTCACATCGCGCGAAAAGCTGGCGAACTCCAGGTCGATCCGCGCGATCCCCACCGAAGGCTTTGAGGTGATCGTATCGCTGCGCGTGATCTTGCCCGGCGCGAGCACATAGCGCGTCGCGATCGTCACACGCCCATCGGCCTTGGCATTGGCCCCGCCCATCAGGTCGAGCGCATCCTGGCGCCAGCTCACCTCGGTCACCGCGCCGCGACGGGTGATCGTCACGCCCTTGAAGTAAGCGAGCGGCATCAGCACGCTGCCGTCGGCAAGGGTGATGCGCGGGACGAGATGAGGGTAGCTCGCGTCAGCCGATCCCTGCAGCATGCCCGGCGAGAACGGCACCGGAAAATAGGGGTTGTGCATATGCTGCCCCTCCGACCCGTTGATGATCGGCAGGCCGATGACCTGCTCCCCGTCGCGTATCGTGACCAGCGCACGGTCATGATCGCCGCGCGCGAACCAGGTCGTGGTGACACGCGGCAGCGTCTTCAGCCAGCGGGCATAATCGGCGCCGGCCGGCGCCTTGCCGCGATAGCCAAGGCCGTTCCAGATCGCGTCGGTGTAGATATATTGGCGCGCCAGGCTGAGATTTTCACCGAAAATGCGGTGCTTCCCACGATAGGCGTCGGTGCGCCGTCCCTGATCCCACATATCGACCGATCCGGTGCCGGCATCGACCCAGAAGTCCATATAGCGCGCGGCGATGCGGCTGGAGAAAGCATAGGCCATACGCTCCTCCTGCGGCGTCAGCACTTTCAGCCGGGCGGCCGCGGTGAGCACTTCGAGGAATGCGGTTTCGCCATATGGGCCGATGCTGCGACCATATTCGAAGCCCTCGCCCTCCAGGTTGAAACGCGGCAGCATCAGGTCGATCGAGCGCCTGAGCCAGCCCTTGACCTCCGCCGTCGGGGTCATGCCGGTTTCGACCAGGCGCTGGGCGATCTCGCCGATCAGCAGCACACTGTAACGGTCGAACCGTCCCTCGCCCTCGGTCTCGTCGGCAAAGCCATATTTGCCCGAATAGCGGCGATAATGGTCGAGCGTCTTGGCGAGCAACGCGTCGCTGCCGCTGGCATCCTCCCAGCCGAGCAGGAAACGCAGCCGCGCCACGCTGAACGCGACGCCGAAATAATTATTGGGCAGGTCGATCAGCGTCAAATTGGGCCGCACGAAACGATGCCAGTCGAGCTTCAACCGCAATTTGGCGAGCGTCGCAGGGCGCACCGCGCGGTCGAGCAGCCCGGCTTCCTTCAGCTGATGCAGCGCGGACATGTAGTAATACATGCCCCAGGTATCATTGGTGTCGTCGATCGTCAGGTCAGCGATATCGGCAAAATCGGCCAACCGTTGTGCCAGCCGCGGATCGTCCTTGGGCAAGTCGAGCAGCCGGTAGGACATGGCGATGGCGATCTTGCCGGGCAGGAACTTGTCGCCGCTTTCGAAGACCTTGACCCCGCCCAAGGTCATGGCGCGCTTCTCCCTCAGCAACTGTGCAAGCAATGCTTCGAGCTGCGGCATCAGGCGCTTGTCGACTGTGTCGTGCATCGGCGGCGCTGTGAGATAGGTCGGGCCATGCGGCCGATCGGCCCAGCGGTCCGCTCCCGGCGCAGGGGCAGCCGCGACGAGCATCGGCAGGGCAAGCGCACCCAGCATCGCGTGGCGCATCACCGGCCACCGCCATGGCGCGCGAGATCCGCCATTGCCGTGCCGGCAAGCAGGAAAGCGCCGGTGCCGTAATATTGCGTATCCTCCTTCGCGACCTTGTCGGGTCGGTCGCTGACCTGCTGCACCCAGCCGAGCTTGCCGTCGGGTTGCACTGCGCGCTGCAGTGCCGCCCAGCCCTTGATCGCCGCCGGGCGATAGGTCTTGCGGTCGAGCACACCGGTGTCGACGCCCCAGGCAAAAGCATAAGTGAAGAAGGCGGTGCCGCTGGTTTCCGGCGGCGTGTCAGGACCATTATCGAGCAACGAAGGTGCCCAATAACCATCGGCCTTTTGCAACGTGACGAGCCGCGCCGCCATTTCGCGAAACAGCGACACATAATAGGGGCGCTTGGGGTCGTTCGCGTCGAGCATCTGGATGGTGCGGACAAGGCCCGCCATCACCCAGCCGTTGCCGCGGCTCCAGAACAGCTTGCGCCCGGCCGCATCGCGGCGGTCGAAGAAACGGCTGTCGCGGAAGAAGAGGTGCTCGCTCTTGTCGAACAGATAGTCGGTGGTGGCGCGGAATTCCTGATGCGCGAAGGTCGCGTAACGCTGGTCACCGGTCGCGCGCGCCATGCGCAGTAGCGTCGGCGGCGCCATGAACAGCGCGTCGCACCAGCACCAGCGCTGCGTGCAGGGCGGATCGCCGCTACCGGGAGGGCCAAGGACGAAAGCCAGATCGCCGGTCGGGCGATGGGCGAACACATTCTCGAAATAGGCGCGCGCCGGGACGATCGCGCCATCGCCCGCACCATGTTTCGCCGCCCATAGCCAGGCCTGGGCAATCAGCTGATCATCGGCATGGAAGGGCTTGTCGCCCAGCCGCCATTGCTCCTTCCGGCCGAGGTCGAGCAGCGCCCTGGCATAATCGGGCTTGCGACTGCGGTCGGCAAGTTCAGTCAGCGCGGCCCAAAAGGTCGCCTGTTGCCAGTCGCGCGGATTCTGCACGCTCTTCGATGCCGCCGGCATGTGATCGAAGGTGTCGAGATGCGCGAGCTGCCAGTCGGCGACACGCTGCGTGGCGGCGAGGATCGCCGTGCGCTGCGGCATGGCGGGTTCGGCCGGAGTCGCGGCGGCCGCGACAAGGGCGATCGGCGCGAGAAATATCATGGACATACGGCTTTTCCCTTTATCTCGACGATCGCGACTGACGACAAAGTCAGCCGCATCGTGTTGGCGGTGGTGAGGGCGAACGGCGCACTCACTTTGGACAGATCGGCGCCGACCAGGCAGCCGAGCGGTATTGTCAGGCTTTGCCACCCGCGCCCGGCAAGCGCGGTCAGCGATTTGGTCGCATCGAGCTTGCCGGTGCAGCCGGCCCCGCAACGCAGCTCGAGCGTCACCGGCCCGGCGGGCGCGGCATCGACCCGTAGCGCGATTGCCAGGGCAAGCGGACCGGTGCGCGACAGGTCGGCGGGGCGCGGATTGGCGATCAGCAGCGTACCGCGCGAACGGCCACTCCAGCTGACTTCGCGCGCATCCTCCTGCCGGTCGCGATCGACCGGGCGAATGGCGAGCGCGCCATTATCCGCCACGCCGGTGACGGGCTGCGGGCTGTCATTCGCCCCATCGATCTGCAGCGTGCGCGGAGTGATCGCTCGGCCGCCGTCGAACAATGGCCCGATCGGTTTGGCGAGCGCGGACAGGTCGATGCCGGACTCCTCCGATAGCGGCGCGACCGGGCTGCGGTCGGCAAACGTCAGGCCATAGCCGAAAGGGAAGAGCGGCGCGTAATTCGCATCGCCGACATTGAGCGGCGATTGCGTCGCTTTGGCCGGCCAGGAGAAGGACAGCTTGCCGCGAAACTCCTGCTTGCCGAACAGCATGTCGGCAACGCCGCCGCCCTCTGATCCCGGCAACCACGCCGCAACGAACGCGTCGGCGGCATTGATGTGGCGATTGACCCAGAGCGGACGCCCCGAGAGGAAGACGGCAACGACGGGTACCCCTTGCGCCTTCAGGCGCTTCATCACGCCGAGCGCATCGCGCGTGTCGTCGAACAGCAGGTCGGCACGATCACCCTGGAATTCGGCATAGGGATCTTCGCCGAACACCATGATCGCGACATCGGGCCTGGTCTTATACTGCCCGTCGACCGCCAGTTCGGCGGACCCGCCGCCGGCGGTGACGGCATCGCGCACCCCGGCCCAGATCGATTGCGCGCCAGGGAAATGCTCGGGCCTGGTGCCGGTGCCCTGCCACGTCAGCGTCCAGCCGCCCGACTGCTTGGCGACGTTGTCGGCGCCATCGCCCGCGACAAGGATGCGTGCCGAAGACTTGAGCGGCAACACGCCGCGATTCTTGAGCAGCACCAGCGATTCGCGCACCGCCTGACGCGCGATGGCGCGGTGTTCGGGCGATCCGAGCAACGCATATTTGCCCGACAGCGGCCGGGTCGAAGGCGCCCCCGCCTCGAACAGCCCGGCGCGCAATTTCACGCGCAGGATGCGCCGCACGGCATCGTCGAGCCGCGCCATTGGCAGAGTACCGGAACGTGCGGCGGCCAGCGTGCTGGCATAGAGCGCGCGCCAGCTATTGGGCGCCATATACATGTCGAGCCCTGCCTTCATCGATGCGGGGCAATCGGTCGCGGTGCAGCCCTCCACCTTGGCATGGCCATCCCAGTCGCCGACCACCAGCCCGTCAAAGCCCCAGCGGCGCTTGAGTACGCTGGTCAGCAGATCGGGATTGCCATGCATCTTGGCGCCGTTCCAGCTTGAGAAAGACGCCATCACTGATTGCACGCCGGCATTGAGCGCTGCGACATAGCCGGTGGCATGGAGCCGAATCAGATCGGCTTCGGAAATCTGCGCATCGCCGCGGTCGCGACCGCCGAGCGTGCCGCCATCGGCGAGGAAATGCTTGGCGGTGGCGATGACGTGCGGCCCCTTGAGCCAGTCAGCCGCCCCCCGCTTGCCCTGCAGCCCCTCGACATAGGCGGTAGCATAATCGGCGATGATCCCCGGATCTTCGGAGAAGCTCTCATAGGTCCGGCCCCAGCGATCGTCTCGCGCCACCGCAATCGTCGGGGCGAAGGTCCAGTCGAGCCCGGTCACGCGCAGCTCAGCGGCCGTCGCCGTGCCGATTCGCCCAATCAAAGCGGGGTCGCGCGCCGCGCCCAAGCCGATATTGTGCGGGAACAGCGTCGCGCCGACGATATTGTTATGGCCATGAACCGCGTCGCTGCCCCACATCACCGGGATGCGCGGCAGATCGCCCTGCGGGCGCATCGACGCGGCATAATAAGCGTCGGCGGCAGCGACCCAGGCGGAGGCCGGGCCGAATTCATCACCGCCGGGCGACGAGCTGCCGCCATTGAGCACTGAGCCGAGATGATAGGTCGCGACGTCCTCGGGCGTGACGCTGCCGATATCGCCCTGAATCGTTTGGCCGACCTTCTGGTCGAGCGACATGCGTGCCAGAATCGAATCGATGCGCCGCTCGATCGCCGGGTCAGCAGGCGGCGGCGGGTTGACCGCCGGCCATTGATCGGGATGCACGACCGGCGCATTCTGCGCCACGCCGATCACGGGCACCGCGAGCGCAAGCACCGCCGCACAACCCGTCAGGGACTTCCAGATCATCCTACATCCTCCCACCGGCTGGCAATTTTATGACACCGGTAACAAAACACTTTTCCTTTTTCGCTGGCTCTGTCAATAAAGTTGTACGACAACTATCGCAACAGCTCGAAAAAACGAGATGGGAGGGACGCTAATGCCGACAATCAAGAATGCTCGCGTCATTGTCACGTCCCCCGGCCGCAACTTCGTTACCCTGCAGATCGAGACCGATGATGGTGTCACCGGTCTGGGAGACGCGACCCTGAACGGTCGCGAGCTGTCGGTGGTGAGCTATCTGACCGATCATGTGATCCCGTGCCTGATCGGCCGCGATGCGCACCGCATCGAGGATATCTGGCAATATCTCTACAAGGGTGCGTATTGGCGACGGGGTCCTGTGACCATGTCGGCGATCGCTGCGGTCGACACTGCCTTGTGGGACATCAAGGGCAAGATCGCCGGCCTGCCGCTCTATCAACTGCTCGGCGGGGCAAACCGTGACGGGGTGATGGTCTATGGCCATGCCAATGGCGCGACGATCGACGAGACGATCGAGGCAGCACTCGATTATCAGCGCCAGGGCTACAAGGCGATCCGCCTGCAATCGGGCGTGCCGGGGCTTGCCTCGACCTATGGCGTGTCGAAGGACCGCTATTTCTACGAACCCGCCGATGCCGATCTGCCGACCGAGAATCTGTGGTCGACCGAGAAATATCTTCGCTCGGTGCCTGAGCTATTTGCCAAAGCGCGCGAGGCGCTCGGCTGGGATGTGCATCTGCTGCATGATGCGCATCACCGGCTGACCCCGATCGAGGCGGGGCGGTTGGGCAAGGATCTCGAACCCTATCGCCCGTTCTGGCTCGAGGATGCCGTCCCGGCCGAGAATCAGGCGAGCTTCCGCCTGATCCGCCAGCACACCACCACGCCGCTTGCGGTGGGTGAGATCTTCAGCTCGGTCTGGGACGCCAAGCAGCTGATCGAGGAGCAGCTGATCGATTATATCCGCGCGACCGTGGTCCATGCCGGCGGCATCACCCATCTGCGCCGCATCGCCAGCTTTGCCGATCTGCACAATGTCCGTACCGGCTGTCACGGTGCGACCGATCTGTCGCCGGTGTGCATGGCCGCCGCACTGCACTTCGATCTGTCGGTGCCCAATTTCGGGGTGCAGGAATATATGCGCCACACGCCCGAGACCGATCAGGTCTTCCCGCACGCCTACACCTTCGCCAATGGCGCGATGCATCCCGGCGACAAGCCCGGCCTCGGGGTCGAGATCGATGAGGTCCTTGCCGCGCAATATCCCTACAAGCGCGCCTATCTCCCGGTGAACCGTCTCGAAGACGGCACCATGTTCTCCTGGTGAGCGGCACAACGTGTCACCCCCACCGCGACCACGCCGTTCCCGCGCGCGCGGCGACGCCGATCGCGCGCCGCACCGCGGCGCTCGCCAAGCCCCGGACGCGGCGATATGCTCCCTCCCCATGAAAACAGGCGGCAATCCAACCATCAACGACGTCGCTCGCCTCGCGGGTGTGTCGAAGAAGACCGTCAGCCGGGTGATCAACCGATCCCCCCTGCTGAGCGACGAAACCCGGCTGCGGGTCGAGACCGTGATCGGCGAGCTCGGCTATACGCCCAATCCGCAGGCGCGCGGCCTTGCGCTCAGGCGCAATTTCCTGATCGGGCTGATCCACGACAACCCCAATTCGCAGATGGTGCTGGGGGTGCAGCAGGGCATTCTCGAAGCGATCCGCGAGACCGAATTCGCGCTGGTCGTGCGGCCGGTCGATCGCGGGTCGCCGGCAATGCTCGATGACGTGCGGCATTTCCTCGAACGCCAGCGCCTGTTCGGCGTGCTGCTGCTGCCGCCGATTTCGGAGAATGACGAGCTCGCCCGGCTGTGCGAGTCGCTCGGCTGCCGCTATGTCCGGATGGGCTCAGCCAAGCTCGACGACGATCATCATTCAGTCGCATCGAACGATGCCGAGGCGGTGACCGAGGCGACGCGCTACCTGATCGAACAGGGCCATCGCCGTATCGGACTGGTCACCGGCCCGCATGGCTTCCGCTCGGCGATGGAGCGCCGTGCCGGGTTCGAGAAAGCGCTGGCCGAAGCGGGGATCAAGCTGCCGCGCGGGCTAGTCGCGAATGGCGATTACCGCTTCGATTCGGGGGTCGAGGCGGGCAATCGCCTGCTCGATCAGGTGCCGATGCCGACCGCGATCTTCGCTTCGAACGACGAGATGGCGGCGGGCGTGCTGCACGCGGCGCGCCAGCGCAACCTGGCGGTGCCGCAGGACCTGTCGGTGATCGGTTTCGACGATACCGAGATCGCCGGCCATGTCTGGCCACCGCTGACCACAGTGCGCTGGCCGATCACCTCGATGGCGCGCTCCGCCGCGCTGAAGCTGCTCGCCGGCACGCTCGACGACGATAACGGCATCGAGGAGCCGTCGCTATTCCTGTCGAAGCTGATCCGCCGCTCGTCGGTCGCGCGGCCGCAGCCAGAATAATGTCGATGGCCCCGCTGACATCGCCTCTGACACCGGTTACTTGCGGCACTGCCCGATCTTTCTCAACCCTCCCCGCCGCTTTGGCGGCCTGACCACTCAACGGAGATCCTCCCCATGTTCGACCGGACCTATTACGCGACTCACCCCGACATGATGGAGTGCGTGTCCAATGACGAGCTGCGCGACCGCTACCTGATCCAGGATCTGTTCCGCGAGGGCGAGTGCGCGCTCAATTACACCCATGCCGATCGCTTCGTGATCGGCGGTGTGGCCGTCGGCAGCAGCCCTGTGAAGCTGCCCGACCAGACCGAGCCGCCCTCCGCGGCCGGCCATCCGTTCCTTGAGCGGCGCGAACTGGCGGTCGTCAATGTCGGCAAGGTGGACGGCGTGGTCACCGTCGATGGCGAGACCTTCACGCTCGGCAACCGCGACTGCCTGTATGTCACGATGGGCGCGAAAGAGGTGCTCTTCTCCGGCGAGGGCGCGCGCTTCTATCTCGCCTCCTGCCCGGCGCATAAGGCCTTCACCACCCGCAAGCTCGGCATTGGCGACGCCAATGCGCTGGAGCGCGGCAGCCTGGAGGAATCGAACGAGCGGACCATCTTCCAGCTCGTCATTCCCGGCGTGTGCGACAGCGCGCAGCTGGTCATGGGCCTGACCGTGCTCAAGCCCGGCAGCGTGTGGAACACCATGCCGCCGCACATCCATGAGCGCCGGTCGGAGATCTATTTCTACTTCGAACTCGACGGCCCGGCCGACCGCGTGTTCCATTATATGGGCGAGGGCGACGCGCTTCGGCACATCGTCATCGCCAACGAAGAAGCGGTGATCAGCCCGCCCTGGTCAGTGCATATGGGATCGGGCACCAAGGCCTATGCATTCATCTGGGCGATGGCGGGCGAGAACCAGGATTATACCGACATGAACGTGCTGGATATCTGCCAGCTGGCTTAACTTCATTCCCCCTTCCGCTTGCGGGAGGGGTTAGGGGTGGGCTCGCGCCCTCCTCGACCGATGCGCTTTCAGGATAGCGCGAGCCCACCCCCGACCCCACCC
>NZ_JBOHHW010000016.1:0-89159 GCF_050725575.1 Sphingomonas sp.
TTGCTCGACTGGAGCGCCAATGGCGACCCCAAGGGGCTCGACGCACTGGCCGGCACGGTCGATGAGATCGTGCTGCAAATCTATCAGGGCCGCCGGGTCATCCCGGGCTATGCGACTTACCTCTCCCGGCTCGATCGCATGAAGACGCCATTCCGGATCGGCCTGCTGCAAGACGGCGAATGGCATCCGCCCGCCGGGTTGGACTCAAATCCGAACTTCCGGGGCTATGTCGTCTTCCTGCAAAACGGCGCGACCCAATGAGTCGCGCCGGCCGCAGGCGTTTCGAGGATCAGGCGCCGATCAGTTCGCGCCCGATCAGGAAGCGGCGGATTTCGTTGGTGCCGGCGCCGATATCATAGAGCTTGGCGTCGCGCAGGAAGCGTTCGACCGGCCATTCCTTGGTATAGCCCGCGCCGCCCAGTGCCTGAATTGCCTCTAGCGAGGTCTTCACGGCATTTTCGGAAGCGAGCAGGATCGCGCCGGCCGCGTCGAAGCGCGTCGTCTTGCCCGCATCGCAGGCGCGCGCGACGGCATAGACATAGGCGCGCGCCGAATTGAGCGCGACATACATGTCGGCGATCTTGGCCTGCATCAGCTGGAAGCTGCCGATCGGCGTGCCGAACTGCTTGCGCTCGCGCACATAGGGCAGCACCACGTCGAGGCACGCCTGCATGATGCCGATCGGCCCGGCGGCGAGCACCGCCCGCTCATAGTCAAGGCCCGACATCAGCACGCCGACGCCGCCATTGAGCGGGCCCATGATGTTCTCGGCCGGGACTTCGCAGTCCTCGAACACCAGCTCGGCGGTATCGGAACCGCGCATGCCCATCTTGTCGAGCTTCTTCGACACCGAGAAACCGGGCATGCCCTTTTCGATCAGGAAGGCAGTGATGCCGCGCGGGCCGGCCTCGCCATCGGTCTTCGCATAGACCACTAGCGTGTCGGCCTCGGTCGAATTGGTGATCCAGAATTTGGTGCCGTTGAGCAGATAGCGGTCATTGCCCTGCAAGACCGCCTTGAGCTTCATCGAGACGACGTCGGAGCCGGAAGCGGCCTCCGACATGGCCAGGCTGCCGACATGCTCGCCGGAGATCAGCTTGGGGAGATATTTCGCCTTTTGCTCATCATTGCCCCAGCGGCGGATCTGGTTGACGCACAGGTTGGAGTGCGCGCCATAGCTGAGCCCGATCGAGGCGGAAGCGCGGCTGACCTCCTCCATCGCGACGACATGTTCGAGATAGCCAAGGCCAAGGCCGCCCCATTCTTCCTCGACGGTGATGCCGTGCAGGCCGAGCTCGCCCATTTCCGGCCAGAGCGAGCGGTCGAACTTGTTGCTCTCGTCAATCTCGGCGGCGCGTGGCGCGATCCGGTCGGTGGCGAACCGCTCGGTCGTGTCGCGGATCATGTCGGCATTTTCGCCCAGGTTGAAATCCAGGGTCATGCTCATTGTCGCTCTCCAGAATTGGACTGGCCAGAACTTGCTTGGCCAGAACTCGGTTGAGGTTTCGTCCTACGCGCCGATCCGGCGATGCGCCACAGCGTCACTATGCCGATCAGCAGCCATAATATGTTCAACACGGTCGAGGGCAGCGCACCATGCGAGCCGCTGTTGACGATGAAACAGGCCGCACCGACCAGATTCATCCACTGGAATACGGCGGACTGGCCGCTGAACCGGCCCGCCGAGACCATCAAATAGGCGACGAGAATGAGGACGGCACCAGTCCATCCCACAATCTCGATCGCGATGATCAAGCCGCGAGGTTCCGCAGCACATATTGCAGGATGCCGCCGTGCAGGAAATATTCCAGCTCGTTGACGGTATCGATGCGGCAGCGCGTCAGGAAGGTTTCGACCGTGCCGTCGGCGCGGGTCAGGGTGACCTCGACGTCCTGGCGCGGGCGGATCTCGGCGACCTTCATGATGGTGAAGCTTTCCGAGCCGTCGAGCTTCAACGTCTGGCGCGTCACGCCTTCCGCGAACTGCAGCGGCAGCACGCCCATGCCGACCAGGTTGGAGCGATGGATGCGCTCGAAGCTTTCAGTGATGACCGCGCGGACGCCGAGCAGATTGGTGCCCTTGGCCGCCCAGTCGCGCGATGATCCGGTGCCATATTCCTTGCCGGCGATGACCACCAGCGGCACGCCGTCCGCCTTGAAGCGCATCGCGGCGTCATAGATCGGCATGACTTCGCCCTTGTAGGACGACATGCCACCCTCGATGCCGGGGACCATTTCGTTCTTGATGCGGATATTGGCGAAGGTGCCGCGCATCATCACTTCATGGTTGCCACGGCGCGCGCCATAGCTGTTGAAGTCGGCCTTGCTGACCTGATGCTCCTGCAAATAGGTGCCGGCGGGCGAATCCGCCTTGATGCTGCCGGCGGGCGAGATGTGGTCGGTGGTGATCGAATCGCCGAGAATGGCGAGCGGCCGTGCCTCGATGATGTCCTGCACCGGGGCGGGGGTCATCGTCATGCCGTCGAAATAGGGCGGGTTGGCGACATAGGTCGACCCGGCGCGCCACTGATAGGTGTCGGAGCCGGTCACGTCGATCGCCTGCCACTTTGCATCGCCAGTGAAGACATGGGCGTAGCGCGACTGGAACATGCTGCGGTCGATATTGGCGTCCATTACCGCGCGGACTTCGGCGTTCGAGGGCCAGATGTCCTTGAGATAGACGTCTGTGCCGTCGGTCGCCTGGCCGATCGGGGTGGTGGTGAAGTCCTCCGTCACCGTGCCCTTCAGCGCATAGGCGACGACCAAAGGCGGGGAGGCGAGGAAATTGGCGCGCACGTCTGGCGAGACGCGGCCTTCGAAGTTGCGGTTGCCCGACAGGACCGAGGCGGCGACGATGTCATTCTCGTTGATCGCAGCCGAGATCGGCGCGGCAAGCGGGCCGGAATTGCCGATGCAGGTGGTGCAGCCATAGCCGACCAGGTTGAAGCCGACCGCATTGAGATCAGTGGTCAGGCCGGCCTTGTCGAGATAGTCGGTTACGACCTGCGACCCTGGCGCGAGCGAGGTCTTAACCCAGGGCTTGGGCTTCAGGCCGAACGCATTGGCCTTGCGTGCGACCAGGCCGGCGGCGACCAGCACTGACGGGTTCGAGGTGTTGGTGCAGCTGGTGATCGCGGCGATCACCACGTCGCCATCGCCGATATCGTGATCGCGGCCTTCGACCGGAACGCGCTTGGCCGAGCCGTGATTATAGACCTTGGCGAGGTCGGCGTTGAACGTGTCGTCGACCTCGGTGAGGATGACCTTGTCCTGCGGGCGCTTCGGCCCGGCCAGCGACGGCACGACATTGGCCATGTCGAGTTCGAGCGTGTCGGTGAACACGGGGTCGGGCATGTCGGCGAGGCGCCACATGCCCTGGGCGCGGGCATAGGCCTCGGTCAGGGCGATCTGCTCGTCGCTGCGGCCGGTCAGGCGCATATAGTCGAGCGTTGCGTCATCGACCGGGAAGAAGCCGCAGGTCGCGCCATATTCCGGCGCCATATTGGCGATCGTCGCGCGGTCGGCGAGGCTGAGCGCGTTGAGGCCCGGGCCGAAGAATTCGACGAACCGTCCGACCACGCCCTTGGCGCGGAGCATCTGCGTGACGGTCAGCACCAGATCGGTGGCGGTAATGCCCTCGGCCAGTTCACCGATCAGCTTGAAGCCGACCACTTCCGGGATGAGCATCGACACCGGCTGGCCGAGCATCGCGGCTTCGGCCTCGATCCCGCCGACGCCCCAGCCGAGCACGCCCAGGCCATTGACCATGGTGGTGTGGCTGTCGGTGCCGACACAGGTGTCGGGATAAGCGATGTTGGTGCCGTCGATCGCGGTCGAGGACCAGATCGCCTGGGCGATATTCTCGAGATTGACCTGGTGGCAGATGCCGGTACCGGGGGGCACGACCTTGAAATTGTCGAGCGCCTTGGAGCCCCATTTGAGGAATTCATAGCGCTCATTGTTGCGCTGATATTCCAGCTCGACGTTATCCTCGAACGCCTGGGGGGTGCCGAATTCGTCGACCATCACCGAGTGATCGATGACCAGGTGTACCGGGACCAGCGGGTTGATCTTGGCTGCGTCGCCGCCAAGCTTGGTGATCGCGTCGCGCATCGCCGCCAGATCGACCACGCAGGGCACGCCAGTGAAATCCTGCATCAGCACGCGCGCGGGGCGATACTGGATCTCGCGGTCGGAGCGCCGCTCCTGCTGCCAGTCGATGATTGCCTGGACATCGTCGGTGGTGACGGTCTTGCCGTCCTCGAAGCGGAGCATGTTTTCGAGCAGCACCTTCATCGAGAAGGGGAGCCGCGAGATGTCGCCATATTTCTCCGCCGCGGTGGCGAGCGAATAATAGTCGTAGGACGTGCCGTTCACGTCGAGCGTGGTGCGGGCGGAGAGTGTGTCCTGGCCGATGGCGGTCATGTGGCGGAGTATCCTTCCATTAAGTGCGCGTACCGAGCGCGGCGGGGAGGCGGGAAACCCGCGCGGGCGCGCTAGCGGCATGTGCGGATGCCTAGAGTCGGGCGGGCTTTAGCAAGGGGGTGCGGGTTGGGGAAGGGCGCGCGGACGATGACGGCCATGGGCATGGACGCCATGGGCCGCCTGTCGGTAACGGCCGGATATTCTTGAGCGCGGGCAGTTAAGCGTGGGCGGGTACGAGAGGCAGTCCCGACCCGCCGCGTGCTTCAATCTTCGCCGCGTGTTTCAATCTTCATTGTCGCCAAATCTCGGCAGCAGCCGTGAGCGTTCTTCGCCTAGCACCGATTTGACCAGCTGGCCGAGCTCGGTGTTCCCGAGCAACCAGGAAAAATCCTCATTGGCTTCGGAAAAACGAGACGGCAGATTATCCCACGCCTCTTTGATGCGGTGATCGGATAGCGATTTGGCCGGGATGACAAGCACTGAGGATTCGTAGACGTTACGATCACTATTGACGCCGATCATGAATCCCATGAAAAATTGCGGGGCTCGCTGGATTTCTTCGCGCAGTACCAGAAGTTCCAACCCTTCATGCCCTTCTATTTGCATGGCGGCATATACATTGCGAATAGATCGCAAAACAAACCCATGAGATTTGGTAAATGCCTTTGATCGCTGTTGATGGCGGTGGGTTATGGATAGGTATGTAGTGAGGTCTTTTACATGCGATTTAACCGATAGCTCGGATTTCATAAATTCGTGACTGTTTATGGTCGATTTGCGAAGCACATAATGGTTCCCGACGAGCTTGTTCGACAATTCCCTCATGTCGCGGCCGGAGACGTTAAGCCAGCGCTGTGTCCCAATCGCGTAAGGGGCCAGTACCTCGTCGATTGTCGCCATATCCTCGTCGGCGAGGCGCTTCAGGTGTAACGCATCACGATTGGCAAGAAAGACCTTATGCACATCGGGGTGAAAGCGATGATAGTCGCCAACAATATAGTCGTACAGAGCCTCGAGTGTTGTGTTTGTCTTGTTGATCCTGTGAGCATTTGGTGTTTCGAGTCTGCTCACGGAATTGAGGAATTGGCGGATCGTGTCTGATCCTACAGTCATTCTGGTTACGACTTCGATTCGCCGCGAAAGCCAGACAAAAGTATGTTTCGGTCCATTCCCGCGTGGGCTGTCCAACTGGGCGCGAATAATGGCTCCGACAGCGAGTGCGACTTCCGTTACATCGGGAAGGGCGCGCATATTCATTTTGTAGAAGCTGGACATATCGGGTCTCCCGAAAAGCTCGCCGCCCATCGGGCGACGAGCTTCCTTGATCAGGCAATCACCCCGGAAAGGGCGGCTGCCAGGAAAGTAAACGAGAAGAATATGGCGGCTGTTGTCACCAATGTGGATTGAAGAATGCTCCAGCCAGGCTTGCGGTACATGACATCTCTCCTTTCGTTATCGGCACCGAGAGCCTGTTTGGCTTCTTCGGCAGAGCCTAATTGGTCTGCCAATTTCGGAAGAAGCGCAATGGGACAGCCGGGTATAAATCCGGTGCAAAACCGGATAGATTTCGCTGATATCGGACTAAATTACGCGCACATAATATCATTACGACAACGGCAGTTTTGACGCATCAATTGTACAATACGAAGGGAAATTATGGTAAAAACTGCGCAGGCTGAATCGGGGGTGCCTCAAAAACCATAAATTAGACCGGTTGAGAGAGAAAACACCGCAGATACATCCGGAAGTCGACCACGGTGCCCGGCGGTATGAGCCGAAAGAAACAGGGGTCGATCGGCGCAGCGTCTTTTCGGAGGAGGTGATCGGGCGGTCTCGGGGCGTCGAACTCGCGAGCCCGGAGTCAGGCGCACGGCATTTCGATCCTTGCAAGGGAACCCTTGCCCCTGGAAACGGTTCGCCCGATAGACAGCGGCCAATGCAATTTTCCCCATGCAATTTCATCGCGGCTGAGGCCACACGGAGACACGATATGCGGACGATTCTGATCGGTACGGCGGCGCTGGCGATGCTCGGGCTGGCCGGCTGCAACGAGAAAAAGATCGAAACCGGCACGCCGGTCGCGGGCGGTGCGCATGCGGTCGCGACGCTCAGGACCGCGGCGGGCGCCGAGGTCGGCCGGGTCACCGCAAGCGAGGTGGCAGGCGGCCTTCGCTTCACCATCGATGCGAAGGCGATGCCGCCCGGCACGCACGGCGCGCATGTCCATACCACCGGGCTGTGCGAAGGGCCTGACTTCACCAGTGCCGGCGGGCATTGGAACCCGACGGGCATGAAGCATGGGTCGATGAACCCGCAAGGGCCGCATGAGGGCGACCTGCCCAATCTGATCATCGGCACCGATGGCCGCGGCACGTTGGGCATCACGATCCCGGGCGCAACGATGGCCGGGCTGCTTGACGGCGACGGGTCGGCGCTGGTGGTCCATGCCGCCGCCGACGATCTGATGACCGATCCGTCGGGGAACAGCGGTGCGCGGATCGCGTGCGGGGTGTTCGGGGCGTCGTAACGGGTGCCGGCGGGCATGCCGGAATAAAAGTATTGCCGTTATTCGATAAGGATCATATCGTTTTTCGATAACGAATCGAGGAATGATATGGTCAAGTTCGTCCGTGGCCTGATCCCCGTGCTGCTCGTCCTCAATTGGATGTGTGCGGGGGGCTTTGCGCTCATCATCCTGGCCAGCATCGTCGCCGAACCCGCAGTCAGTGCGCATATCGTGCGGCGCTTCGGGGGCGAGCAGCTGGTGCTGGTGCTTTGTTCGATGCGGACGGTCCTGCTGCTCGGGATCGTCGTAGCCTGCGCCGCGCATGTTATCTTCCGCCGCCTCGCCGCGATCGTGGCGACGGTGGCAGCCGGCGATCCATTTGTCGCGGCCAATGCACGGCGCTTGCGTGATATTGCCTGGGCGTTGCTGGCGATCCAGTTTCTCGATCTGATTTACGGCCTGGTCGTCGTGCCGTTGAGCGCGGCGACGCATGAATATTTCGGCTGGAATTTTTCGCTGACCGGCTGGCTCGCGGTGCTGCTGCTGTTCATTCTGTCGCATGTGTTCGCACAAGGGGCGGCGATGCGCGACGACCTGCAGGGTATGGTCTGACGCGATGCCGATCCGCATCGATCTCGACGAGCTGCTGCACGCCCGGCGCATGACCCTGACCGAATTGGCCGACCGCGTCGACATCACGCTCGCCAACCTGTCGATCCTGAAGACCGGCAAGGCCAAGGCGATCCGCTTTTCCACGCTTGAGGCGCTGTGCCGCGAACTCGATTGCCTGCCGGGTGACCTGATCGGATACGATCCGGACCGGCGCGAGGAGTCCGATCATCAGGAAGGAGCCGAATGATGCTGCGCGCGATCCGCTATACCTATGGCCTGACCTGGCGTTTCATGAAGGCCGCACCGTTAATCGTGCTGGCGATCATTGCGGTCGAGGGCGCGCAGCATGTCGCGGAGTGGCTGACGGGAATGTACGCTTCGCCGGAAGCGGCGAAAGCCGCGCAATTTCACCCGGCGCGAATGGCGATCGGTACGGTCAAGACGATCCTGCTTGAATTCGTCATCTACTGGATCGCGCGCTTCGCGCTTGGTGGAGAGGATATCTCCCATGCCTTCGCATCCGACCGTGACGCGCTGCGCCGCTTTTCGATGGTCATTCTGTTCACGCTGGTGATCGGCGTGGCGATGCAGGGCATCCAGGCCCTGCCGATGGACGGGATGAGCCGGGCACTCGTTCTGATCGTCCTGATCAGCTTCATGCTGGGGTCATTGCTGCTACAGGTCGCGCTGACGCCGTGGATCGTCGGTGCCGCCGTCGGCGATCCAAAGGCAACGCCGATCTTCGCGCTGCGCCAGTCGATGGGACAATTGCTCCGGGGCTTTGCCTTCACGCTGGTGATCATGCTGCCGCCGATGATCGTCCATTATGTCCTTGGCGGCCTGGCGATTGTCAGGCCGGGCCGGCTCGGGATGATCTTGCTGGCGGCGGATTCGATCTTCGTCGCGTTCCTCGGGGTGCTGATCGCCGCATCGTCGGTGACCATTGCCTATCGCGTCGCCAGGCGCCGGGGCTATTCGATCGACGGCCTGGGCGGCGCGGCGCAGTCGATCCCGGCGCTTGACGGATCAGGTGCCAGAGCGGGCACCCCCGACCCTCAAAACAGCGGCCAGCGCGCGATCGAGTCATAGCGGGCGCCACCCTGGCCGAGGTGACTTTCGAACAGGATCACATGCTCAAGCCGGAACGGTTCGCTGGTCAGCGCGGCATGCGCTTCAAGCCAATGCCCGATCTCGGGAGCGGTTCCCGCCGCCCCGGTCATGCGGGCCAGCGTGATGTGCGGCAGATAGGCGCGCTCCTCGGCGGTGAAGCCGAAGCGGATCAGCGCCTGATCGATCTTGCGGTGAAGTGCTGCAAGGGGGTCCGCAGGCGTTACGCCGGCCCAAAGCGTGTGAGTGCGGCCCTTGCGATCGAACTGACCGACACCGGCCAGTTGCGCCTCGATCGCCGGGGCGTGGATCCGGCTCAGCGCATCGGCGACATCCTCGGCCGTGCGGCGATCCACTTCGCCGATATAGCGCAGTGTCAGATGGAGTTGCTCATCATCCTGCCAGCGCGCCTCCGGCACGCCGTCCATGATGTCGGCCAGGGTATCGCGGATCGCAAGTGGCGGGCGGAGTGCGACGAACAATCGATGCATCGCGCCGCTTTAGCCTGTGTCGCACGGCCAACGCCAATCGCTTTTACTTGAAAAACGGGGCCGGAACGGCGATATTCCGCCTATCCGGCATAAAGCCGGGCATAGGAGTTTATTCGACATGGCTAATTGGTCTGACCCACGGCCGAACGCCGCGCCCTTTGCGCCGGCGGGCGCGCGTACGGAAGCGTACGACGCGGGTCTCCGCGCCTATATGCTGTCCGTCTATAATTACATGACCTCGGGCATCCTGCTCACGGGCGTCGTCGCGATGCTGTTCGCAGCGACGGGCTATGCCGAGGCGGTGTTCATGAACCCCGGCATCCTGAAATATGTCATCATGTTCGCGCCGCTTGGCTTTGTCTTTGCGATGAGCTTCGGTCAGGGACGGATGTCGTTCGGTACGCTTCAGGCGATGTTCTGGGGCTTCGCGACCACCATGGGGTTGTCGCTTTCGACGATCTTCCTGCAATATACCGGAACGTCGATCGCCGGTGCGTTCTTCGCCACCGCAGCGGGCTTTGCCGCTCTCTCGCTCTACGGCTACACCACCAAGCGCGACCTGTCGGCGATCGCGACCTTCCTGATCATGGGACTTGTCGGGCTGATCGTGGCCAGCATCGTCAGCATATTCCTGGCGCCGGAAGCACAACGCACGATGACGCTCATCATCAGCGCGGTGGGTGTGCTGATCTTCGCGGGCCTCACCGCCTATGATACGCAGCGTACCAAGAGCCTGTACGCCCATGTCGCGGGAACCGCAGATGAAGGCCGTGTGGTCATCATGTCGGCGCTGTCGCTGTATCTCGACTTCATCAACATGTTCCTGTTCATCCTGCGTCTCTTCGGTTCCAGCCGGAACTAGGGCGCGGCCGAACGACAGAATTCGGGCCCGGCGGGGAAACCTGCCGGGCCTTTTTCGTTGCGCGGATGTCGAGCGAAGGCGTTTCGTTCAAGGTCCATCCACCCCATACGGGTGCGATTTTCCGTCACGGCCGGCGGCACGTGGTGGAATGAAAAAGCCCCCAAGAGATTTTAGGGCGCGATGTTGCTATGTGTGCGTCTCTATGAATGAGAGTATTAACTGGGGTAACGCGTGGCTGCCGAAGCTATATCCGATCTGGAAGCCCTCACCCGGAAGTTTCGGCCGGCACTGATTGCGTTTTTTTCCCGGCGAGCAGCAAGTCATGCCGAAGCGGAGGACATGACGCAGGAGGTATTTATCCGGCTTGCGCAATCCAGGGTCGAGACCGTCGATTCGACCGAAGCCTTCATCTTCCGCATTGCGACGAATTTGCTGCGCGACAGTTGGCGACGAGATCGGGTGCGCTCGTCTTATCGAATGTCGGTTACCGGGGAACACGGTGTTAACGTCGATGCGCTCGATCCGCATCGGATCGCGGCGGCACGGGAAACCATCAGAATTCTCTGGGCCGCCATCCAGGCATTGCCGGAGCCGACACAACAGATATTCATCCTTTATCGCGTTGAGAACATTCACAAACAGACCATCGCGGACAATTTCGGATTCAATGTGCGCACCGTTGAAAAACATATCACTCGCGCTCTCGTATTCCTCGCTCGCCGTGTGGGGGATCGGTCATGACCCCGATGGATGATGACGATACGCCGCTGGGATATGAAGAGCAGGCTGCCGAGTGGTGCTACCGGCTCGCCGACCGCCATCTCACCGAAGCGGAGCGGGAAGCCTATGATGTCTGGCTGAGGTCCGACCCGCGTCATCAGCAGGTGCTCGACGAGATGGTGGCGGTGTGGAAGAATATCGACGCCACCGCCGATATGCCGGAATTCCTGGCACTGCGCGCGAAAGCGCTGAATGCCATGGAGACGAACGCCCGCGAGCGCGATGACAGGTGGACGGGCTCGCGCCGCGCCAGCTGGTACCGCGGCCTGGCTGCTGCGGCGGCGGTGATGCTGATGATCGGGGGCAGTGTCTGGCATCTGGCAGGCGGGCCCGATGTCTACACCACCGGTGTCGGCGAGCGGCAGCTTGTGCGCCTTGAGGACGGGTCGAGTGTCTCGCTGGACGCGTCCAGCCAGGTCACGGTTGCCTATACTGACGGCAGACGGGCGATCGTGCTGGAACATGGCCGTGCGAAATTCGACGTGGCAAAGGATCCGCTGCGGCCATTCGCCGTGACGGCGGGCGACAAGACGGTTGTTGCGACCGGCACTGCCTTCAGTGTCGAACTGCTGCACAACCAGATGCGCGTCCTGCTGTATGAAGGGCAGGTCGCTGTGCTCGCGCAGCCGACCGCGAACATGGCATCGGCGCCTGCAGCCGCTATCGGTCATGTCGATCAGCTTCGGTCAGGCGAGGAACTGGTTGCCAGTCTTTCCTCTGGCTTGACCAAGGTTGTGCCCGCGGAAACGGAGCGATCGCTGTCGTGGGAAGCTGGCCGGCTCGACTTTGTGGATGAACCGCTGGTCAGCGCGGTTGAGCGCATCAATCGCTATACCGATACGCCGATCGTCGTCGGGGATGCCGCAGCAGCGCGCTATCGGGTGAATGGCGTATTCGACGCGGGCGACACGCAAAGCTTCGTCAGCGGCTTGACCTCGCTTTTCCCGATTTCTGTCAAACGCGAAGACGGAAAAATAACGCTTATCAGCGCCGCCAGGCCCCTCCCTGAAAAAAAACGGGCGCAAAAATGACAGTCCTGCGTCTCATTTCATAGGAGGGGCGACATCGACCTCTCATCATAGGGGAGGCTACATGACATCTCGGCTGCGCTTGTTTTCCGGAATCGCCAGCATTGCGATCGCTGTGTGTATCGCGCCGTCGCCCGCTTTTGCGCAGCAGCTGTATAATTTCGATATCCCGGCGCAGGATCTTGGTGGCGCGCTGCATGCCTTTGCCCGGACATCGGGGCTTCAGGTGATCTTCGATGGCGATGCGATTCGCGGCAAGCGCAGCGTCGGTTATCGCCAGCGTGCGGCGCCGGAGGCGGCATTGCGGACGCTGCTCCAGAATACCGGCATGAGCTATCGCCGCAACGGCAACATGTTTGTGGTTGCACCGGCGGAAAGCGCCGCCGCAAAGACCGTCACTGCCGCCCAGCCCGCTGCGAGCACGCTGCCTCCCCAGTCGAGCGAGCTGGTGCCGGCCGAGGACAATGGCCCGGACATCATCGTTACCGCGCAGAAGCGCGAGGAGCGCATCCAGGACGTTCCGATCGCGATGACCGCATTGTCAGCGGGCGCGCTGGACGACCGCAAGATCGAGGGCGGGTCGGAGTTGCTGCGGGCTGTTCCCAACGTGAACTTCTCCAAGGGCAATTTCAGCATGTATAATTTCTCGATCCGCGGGATCGGGACCAAGGCCGTATCGGCATCGAGCGACCCGGCGGTCGCAGTGAGTTTCAACAACACGCCGCTGGTGCGCAACCGGTTGTTCGAATCCGAATTCTTCGATCTGCAGCGGGTCGAGGTCCTGCGCGGTCCGCAGGGCACCCTCTATGGCCGCAACGCGACGGCGGGCGTGGTCAATGTGATCCCGGCGCTGCCGGGTCCCGATTTCGCCGGTGAACTGAAGGGCGAGGTCGGCAGTTTCAGCACCACGCGATTGAGCGGCATGCTCAACGTGCCGCTCGGCAATACGCTGGGCATCCGCGTTGCGGGCGCCTGGACCAAGCGCGACGGCTTCGATTACAACACATTCACGCAAAAGCGCGTCAACGGCCGCAATCTCTGGTCGACGCGGGGGACGTTGGAGTGGGAGCCGAGTGACCGGTTCAAGGCCAATGTCATCTGGCAGCATTTCCAGGAAGACGATAATCGCTCGCGCACGGGCAAACAGCTGTGCACCACCGATCCCGGACTGACGAAGGTCGGCAATGTCGCCGTGCCCGCGCTCCTGGCTGGCAGGACCAGCCAGGGCTGCTTGCCAGGCTCGCTCTATGACGACGCGGCGTTTGGCACGCCCAATGGCCGCAGCCTGGTTTATCTCGAGGTTCCTTCGACGATCGGCATCGGCTTTCAACGCAATCCAAATGGATCCAGGGGGCCGCAGGTCTTTGCCGTCACACCTGGCGTCGATCCTTTTGCCGGCGTGACCCAGTCGCGCAATCTGCGTGAGATTTCGACCAGCTACGATCCGGTGTTTCGCGCGAAAAACGATGTGATTCAGCTCAATCTGCAATTCGAGCCGTCGGATGGATTGCAGCTGGTGTCACAGACCGCCTATGCGCGCGATTATTTCTATTCGACGCAAGACTATAATCGTTTCGTCACCAATCCGATATTCAACAATTCGACGGCACCCGGGCTCCTTGATATCTTCGGCAAGCCGATCGACACGGCGAAATATCCCGGACCCACGCCGGGGGGAATCTTCTGCGACTCGCAGCTTGGTTGTTCCGATCGCATGGTGTCCGCGGATCTCAGTCGCTCGCGCAATCGTCAATGGTCGCAAGAGTTTCGCCTGCAATCCAGCTTTAGCGGCCCGATCAATTTCAACCTTGGCGTCAACTATCTCGATTTCAAATCGAAGGACGATTATTACGTCTTCAATAACATGTTCACCCTTATCGGTGACTGGTTTTATAACGCCGGCAATCTCGGCGGAGGTCCGCGTGTCCCTACGCAGCCCGCCTGCGATCTCGGCTATGAGGGGCGCGAATGCCCCTATGTCGATCGCAATCCGATCGATAGCCTGGACAATCAGGGCCATAATTATTTCCTCAGCCAGAATGGCGTTCGGATCAAAAGCCTGGGCCTGTTTGGCGAGCTTTACTGGAAAGTCGCTGACGATCTGAAACTGACGCTCGGTGCCCGCTATACGCGTGACAGAAAGATATCGACCCAGATTCCCAGCCAGTTGCTCTTGGCCGGGGGGACTGAACTGCCGCCGATTGCGGTGGGCGACACCAGCGGCGGTCGAGTCAATAGCGGCTATCCGGCGCTGCCCGATATCAAACAGACATGGAACGAGTTCACCGGGCGCGCGGTGCTCGACTGGAAACCGAATCTCGGTTTTACGGATGATACGCTGATCTACCTGTCGGCCTCGCGCGGCTACAAGGGTGGCGGCACCAACCCGCCGCGGGTCGATTTCAACCCGGCGATCGTCCAGTACCAGTTCCTGCCGCAGACCTTCCGGCCGGAATTTGTCAACGCCTTCGAAATCGGCATCAAGAACAGCTTCAATGGCGGGCGCCTCACATTCAATGCCAACGCGTTCTTCTACGATTACAAGGACTACCAGATCTCGCAGATCGTCGACCGCATTGCGTACAATGAAAATTTCGGTGCGACGAGCATGGGCCTGGAATTCGAAGCGGCCTGGCGCCCTTCGCGCGCCTTCCGGATCGATGGCAATCTCGGTTTCCTCAAGACGCGGCTGAAAGACGGTTCGCGATCGATTGACGTGATGAACCGGACACAGGGCGATCCGGACTGGGTGCTGCTGCGGCCCTGGCTTCAGGTTCCGTCCAACTGCATCGCGCCGCGCGTGTTGGTGGAAAAGGTCCTGGCATTTCGAGGGACGCCCAATGGAGCGGCGTTAGCCGGGCTTTGTCCCGGTGCGACCAGGGTTGGCAACTTCAATCCGGCAGTACCGGACAAGTTCAAATATTATAACAGATATGGCTTCACCTATGATTTTTTCGCACCGTATAATCCGGACACGGTCGGATTGAATATCGCTCAAGGCGGTAGCGGTGCCCCTAATGGCGGGCGCGGCTTCTTTGCCGACCTGTCCGGAAATGAACTGCCCAATGCGCCGAGGATGACAGCCAACATCGGTGCGCAATATACTTTCTTCCTCGACAATGATGATTGGGAACTGACGTTTCGCGGTGACTATTACCGTCAATCGAGCAGCTTCGCGCGCATATACAATACTGAATTTGATCGGCTGCGCGCCTGGGACAACGCCAATATAGCAATCACCTTCGCCCGCGCCGAACGTGACCTGGTTTTCCAGTTCTACATCAAGAACCTCTTCAACAGTTCGCCAATTACAGACACGTTCGTCAATAGTGACGACACCGGCTTGACGACCAACATATTCACGGTCGACCCCCGCATCATAGGCTTCAATGTCACAACAAAATTCTAGATTGCTAATATATGGATGAAAGGAGGTTGTCGCAGTAATTCGAATCACTTGACTCATAATACTCTGAGTATAAGATTTAATCGCGCAATATTGTTGGTTGCGTTAAAATACATAATAGCCATAGGAGATGATCATGAACAAGCTTTCAAAACTCATTATGTATTCGTCGCTTCTTGCCGGTTCTCAGTTTGTAAGCACTGCTGCGATGGCGCAGACGGCTCCAAACGGAGTTTTGACCGGAGCGGTTATCGCCACAAAGGGAATTACTGTTAATTGCGTTCTCACGCTCACCTTGGATTCTTCGCTCAATACGGGTGATATTGATATGGATCCGGGTGATGCGAACTGCGCTGCCCTGGTGTTTAACAACGAACCTTATACGACTACTTACACCCCCAACACGTCTACCGATCCTGTTACGGGCCTGCCTATCGGCACCCTGACGTTTCTTGGCGTTGACGTGACCACAATCACTCTTGGCGATTGCGCCGGGAGCATTAGCGGTCAATGGAATGGGTCGACCCTGAACGTAAGCGCCACCCTTCCTCCCAAGACGGGTGGGCCGGCTTGCACGGTTAATGGCTCCGCATCCTGAAGTAGAGGCGGCGCCTCGAACGTCTCACGCGTGAGACCAAGGCGTTGGGCGGGCGCACGGTATCGTGCGCCCGCTTCACCCTTGGCGAGGATAGCGGGCGCGCGGATCGAGCGGCGCTCATTCCATCGTTGAAAGACATTGTGTGCTTTGCGCGACTTATCACGAACGCCTTTGATGTGGCGCGGGTATCGGCCATTGCAAAAGCAGGACGTTATCGCGTGGAAGGTGAGTATAGATTGCGGAAAGCGCGCGCCCTGCGATGATCCTGGCCCGTCTCGCCGCGTTGCTTTCCATTGCCTTGCCTCTGGCGCCGTGGTCCGGCGCCGATGCGCAGACAGGTAAAGGGGGCGCCGGTGCGGCGGCAAGCTCGCAAGAGCCTGTCCCGCCCGGTGATCTTGTGCGGGAAGACGATATCATCGTCACCGCCAATCGCTATGGCGAGGCCAAGGTGGCCGCCGAAACCGAGTTCAGCGAAGAGGAGATCGCCGCCCAGGGTGTCGACAGCATCCAGGACCTGATCACCCGCCTGACGCCATTCATCGGTAACGGCGCGGAAGAGCCGATCCTTCTCATCAACGGCCGGCCGGCCGAAGGCGACCGGTCGGTCCTGTCTTATCCAGCTGAAGCGCTGAATCGTCTCGACGTGCTGAAGCCGGAGGCGGCGGCGCAATATGGCTACCGGTCCGGCAAGCGCGTCGTGAATCTGGTCCTGAAAAAAACCTTCACCAGCCTGAACGCCGATACCGGCGCGTCATGGGCGACCGCCGGGGGCCAATATGGTGGCAGCTTGTCCATTGGGCGGGTGGCGATCAACGGGCCGACGCGCTGGAACGTGCAGGCACGCATCGGACACCAGAGCGCGCTGTTCAAAAACGCCCGGAACATTCCGCCGCGCGCCGGCTCCTTCGACAGTGTCGGCTTTATCGCCGGGGTGGATGGTGCGGAAATCGATCCAGCACTCAGTCTCGCCGCCAGTGAAATCGTGACCGCCGCCGCGATCCCGCCCGGGGCGGTGACGGGCGCGCCGACGCTGGAGGATTTCGCGGCCACCGCGAACCGCGTGCACGCGGTCGATCCCAACGATTTCGAAACCTTGCAACCGTCCAGGCGCAATATGTCCTTCACCGCGGGGGTCACCCGTCCGCTGGGGGCGTTTTCGGCTTCGCTGAACGTCAATGCCAGCAGCAACGGCAGCAGCGGGCTGCGCGGGCTGCCGATGGCCGCGATCGTCATCCCCGCTGGCAGCCCCTGGTCGCCCTTTGGCAATGACGTCGCCCTGTCCCGTCCGTTCGCGGGCGCCCGGGCGCTTCGCAGCGACAATGACTCGAAATCGCTGGGCGCGGGGTTCACGCTGTCGGGGAGGATTGGCGACTGGCAGACCAGTTTCGCCGCCAATTACACGCGCAACTGGACAGACAATCTACTCGAAGGCGGCATAGATACAGGCCGGATGCAGGCACTGATCGATGCCGGCGATCCGGCGTTCAATCCCTATGGCCCGTTGGACGATCGTCTGTTGCAGGCCAGCCGCAATCGTTCGCGCGGCGAAAATATCAATGCCCGCGCCAATGTCAGCAAGATTATCGTCGATTTGCCGACGGGGCCGTTAACCTCGAATTTTTCCGTGGAGGCAAGCAGCATTCGATCCGAAAATCGGCGGAGCGACAACCTCAGCGATCTGATCGTGGTGGACAAGTGGAGCCGTGGGCAGATGAATGGACAGATGTCGTTCAGCGTGCCGCTGTCGCGAAGGGAGAAGGGAGAGACCCGTCCTTTGGGCGACCTTTCGGTTGACGTGTCGCTGAGCGGTCAGGCGATGTCGGGCAGCGGGCTGCAGAAGCGGTTTGGCGGCGGCGTGACCTGGTCGCCCTTTTCGATTCTGCAGCTTCGCGGGTCCCTCGAATATGCCGAGACAGCACCCTCGCCCGACCAGCTCGACGGGCCTCTTGTCACCACCATCAATCGGATCTTCGATTTTGCGCGCCAGGAAATGGCGGACATCGTCTGGATTACCGGAGGAAATTCGAACCTTGGGCGTGGCAGCCAGCGGATCCTTTCCTTGACCGGGAGGGTACAGCCTTTCGACAATCAGATACTGTCATTGAACATCGGCTATCGCGGACAGACCGCAAAAGGCGGCGTGGCGTCTTTCCCGGAATTGACGCCGGTTATCGAGGCGGTGTTTCCAGAGCGCGTGACGCGGGACGCTGAGGGGCGGCTTATTGCGATCGATGCTCGCCCCATCAACATCGCTCATGACACCGACGCCGAACTGACGTCCGGCATCGCGCTACGCTGGCCGGGGCAAGGCGGTGCGGGACGCAGCGCACGACCGCTCAAGCCAGGCGCCGGCCCCTTGCAATTTGCCGATCTGTGGCAATTTAGCCTCTCGCTCAATCATCGTTGGCGTCTGACGAGCGAATTGCTGACACGGGCCGGTGTTCCGGTGATCGATCGGCTTGGCGGTGACGGCGGCCAATCCCGCCATTTGCTTTCGTTGCAGATTACCGCCGGCAAGCGGGGAGTAGGAGCCAGTTTGAGCGGGAACTGGAGCAGCGCCACGCGCGTGCGAAACAATATGTCCGCCACCGCTGAAGGGGGTTTTCACGTCAAGCCCCCGGCGATCCTCAATTTCTCGTTTTTCGTCGAACCGGAGCGTATCTTTCCCGGCGCCGGCAAATCCTCATGGATGAAGAATGTGAAGCTTTCGCTCGACGTGCAAAACCTCTTTAACGGATATCGCCGGGTAACACTTGACGATGGCAGCGCTCCGGCCGGCTATAGCCGCGACGAGATCGACCCATTAGGCCGCACGATGCGGTTGACCGTGCGGAAAAGATTCTAGTCCATCCGCTCCGCTCCTGCTGAGCATGAATTGCCCGCCGATGTCATATCGGCAATGCTCAATCCCCTGGTGTTTAGATAAGTCTATGATATATAATTATATTATATGAACTTCCCGCTAAGGCGATGGCCCGAGATATGACACAACCGGTGTCCCATATCTCTCGCCGCCGGTCCCCGATCCTGCCGCCCCAGCCATGTCGTGAGCAGCGATTCAACCATCACCCTGGATCGGGCACATCATCAAAGCGGCCGTTTCTCGGAGGTTTTTCTGGAATGAGCGGTCGATTGCCCTACACCGCATCTGCCGCGCCGTTCGGCAGCGATCGCGATTTCTCAGGAACACCAATGCGCCTCTCGATCGACGTCATGCTGGATTATTTCGTCGATGACACCGCGGAGGTGCTGCTGCAGATCGAGGTGGCGGCGATGGGTGATCAGCGGCTCGAACAGCAGGATTTGCGGATCTATTGCGATAACCCGCTGCGCGCGATGGCGGGCGAGGAGGGGATCGGGCAGCGCACCTGGGCGCGCGCGTCGGGCTCGTTCCAGGCCGAATATCGCGCGATCGTGGCGATCGACCGCGCCTTTGTCGATCTGTCGGCCCTGCCGGCGACCGCCATGGGAGATCTGCCGGCGGAGGCGATCCCTTATCTCCTGCCCAGTCGTTATTGTGAATCCGATCATTTCGAGGGCTTTGTGCAGAGCGAATTCGCCGGGCTGGAGGGCGGGGCGCTGGCCATAGCGATCGGCGAGTGGGTGCGCGGCAATCTGACCTATGCGTCGGGGTCGAGCAGCGGCGTGACGACCGCGATGATGACCTTTGCCGACCGGCGCGGCGTGTGCCGTGACTATGCGCATCTGCTGGTCACGCTGGCCCGCGCCGGTGGCATTCCGGCGCGTTGCGTGTCGGCTTACGCACCCGGTGTCGATCCGCCTGACTTCCATGCGGTGGCCGAGTTGTGGTTGGCGGGCGGCTGGCACCTGATCGATGCGACCGGCATGGCGAAATGCGGCGAGATCGCGCGCGTGGCGGTGGGGCGCGACGCGACCGACATCGCCTTCATGACGGTGTTCGGTACCGCGACGATGTACAGGCAGGTCGTGAAAGTCACTCGGCTGGACGACACGTCACGGAACGGGGACGCCGACTGATCGTTCTACTCCCGGAACAGCCGAGAGAGGATTGGCCATGACCGAGGACAGCAAGACGATCGACCCGAAGGCGCTCGACAGCCTGTCGGTCGCCCCGCCTGACCCCAAATCGGAGTCGGACCCGCGCGAGAATGATCAGATTCATCACCCGCGCCAGAATGCCGGGCAGGACGAATCGATCATGAAACGGCTGGAAAAAGACCCGGAGAATGAGGACGCGCGACTCGACGCTGCGCTGGATGAATCGATGGATGCCTCCGACCCGCCGGCCTCGACTCAGCCGGTGCATAATGTCGCGCCGGCGGAGTCGTCCGGGTTCGATGCCGAGGCGGAAGAGAAGATCCAGGCGGACCGGAAATAATCTCCGCTGCACTGCCCAGGTTGGGGATAACCGGAAAAATGTTGCGTAACTGTCGCACTCGACAAGGTTTTTGATCGTCAGAGGCCGTTCGTCGCAACCTTTGTTGCGTTGCAACAAGAACTATGATTCCATGCTTAACGCCGGACGACAGGGCGTTAAGCATGGCGTTAACCATCTTGGCGCATAGTTCATCCGGTCCAACAATGCGGGCGGGGTGACGACATGGCTTCCAGGATGAAACCAGCCAACGGCGCAATGACATTGGCTGAGATGAAGGAATTTGCCGGGTTCAGCTCGGCGACGCAGCGCTATGTGCGCCGCGCGCTCGATATCGGGCTCGATCGCGACGATGCGATGGCGCGCTGGTCGCGCGATGTGGTCGAGGCGGCGAGCATCCGGGCGCAGGCGCGGCTCTACGAACGGCTTCCCGACATTCGCGCGATGGTGCCCGACGATAGCGGGCTCGACGCGGTCGAGCCGTTCCTCGCGCCGCTGATGACTGTCACAGCGTTCGACCTGGGGCAGGGGCGGCTGACGACCTTTTCGGCTTATCGTTTCCTGTATGAACGGTTGATCGGCGCCGATGTGCGGCCCTGGTTGCCGGCGGCATTCTGCTCGGCGGCGGCATTGCCCCACCTTCATCCCGACCTGCGGCGCAAATTGCTGCAGTCGATCAGCGAGGCCGCCGCAACCGCGTCGGGCTGGTCGAACCGGGCCCCGGCCTTCTTCCCCAATTGGGTCGAGAAGGTCGACATGGCAGCGTTGCCGCACTGATCATTCGGCGCTTGCCTGGGGTGAGCAAGCGTCAGGTGGCCGATAGTCCGGTTATCGGCACGTGCGCCAGCTCAGCGCGCCGCGCTGCGCCTCGTCGAAATGCAGATGATCGTGATGTGCCGCATTATAGTCCGGCGACAGCGTGGTGGAGAACAGCCGGCACGCGCCGTTGCGGACGCTGCGCAGGAATGTACCCCTGTCACCATTATCCGCCCAGTCGTGCAGCACGGTGATTTTCGTCCCGTCCTCCAGCGTGAAGCCGGCAATATCGATCGCGTTGGCGGTGGCGTGCTCGCTTAGCGGCCCGGTCGCGCGGCCATAGATGTTGCGGCAATTATAGCTGCCGAGATGGTGGATGCTCGCCACGCGCTGTCCGAAATAGCGTCGCGCGGCGGGCTGCACGACGGTCCATTCCCACACCGAGAGCGCGGCGGCGACCGGGCAGGAGGTGCCGGTGGTCGTCGGCCAATAATCGGTACGGCGTGAACCGCCGGGGGCGAAGCGGACGCCGTCGGTATAGCCGCATCGTCCCGCGCTGACCGATGGCATCTGCGTATAGCTGACCCCCGCCTTGTCGAGCAGTGCGCGGCATTTGGGGAAGTCCTGCCGTAGTCCGGCGAGCTTGCCTCCGGTGAACATGCCGACCGGCTGACCCAGATCGAGCGGCGTCCAGGGCAAATCCTGCGGCCGGCCGCGTAGCGCGGCGAACAGGGCAAGAAAGATCGCCAGCGCGATCGCCGCGGCGACACCCACGGCCGCAATACGGCGAAGGCCGGTCATCGGCGCGCCAGCTCAGTCATGTCGTCTTAGCCACGCATTGCGCTCGCGATCGCTTCCGACACGACCGGATAGCCGATGTCCGAAGGGATGCAGAGAAACTCCGCGCCATCGCGTTCTTCGACCCACGGTGTGACGGTCGCGACCGGATGTCGGATCGTATCGTCGACCGCATCGGCAAAGCTGCGATACTGCGCGAGCCGTTCGAGGTTGCGTCGCGTCGGAAAGATGATCCGCACCTCTCCCGCATCGGCATCGTCGAGCACCTGCTGTGCCGTCGCCCAGAGCAGCCGGACATTCTCGGTCGCATCGACCTGTGGCAGCGGCGCGTCGGCGGGCAGGCGCGCGAGATAGAAGCGCGTGTCGAAGATTCGCATATGCGCATGCCGCGGCAGCCAGCGCGCAAACGGGACGAGCGCAGATGGATCGAGCGACAGGCCGGCGTCGGCCAGCGCTTCGCCGAACGACCTGCCGCCGTGCAGCGCGGCGCGCAGTGCCGCGAGCGTTTCGGGGGTCGGCGTGGGGATCAGGCCGATCGGCATGGCGACCTCCTCGATCGTCTCGCGGATCGCCCCGACGCGCGCGGCCATATCGTCGGAATCGCCGCCAAGGATCGTTGCCAGCGAATGATCGCCCGGATCGATCCGGCCGCCCGGAAAGACCAGGGCGCCTGCCGCAAACACCATCGCCTTGGCGCGTTCGACCATCAGCAATTCGGGCGGGCTGTCCGGCCTGTCGCGGAACAGCACCAGCGTGGCGGCGGGGATCGCGTCGGGAAATTCTTCGGGAAACTCATCGGTCATGGGGGTCACCCTAATATCGCGCCGATCGCGGTGATAGTTCCTTGGCAGGCGCATCGGAATGCCGCTAGTCTTTCGTCCATGACCCATATCGCTCTTCGCGCGCTGCTTGGCGTTGCTCTTATCGCCCCCAGCTCAGTCCTTGTCCCTGCCACTGCTGATGCCAAGCTGTCCGCGACTGAAGCGCGCATGGCGAAGACGGTTGATGCCGAATATGAACGCTCGGTCGCTTTGCTGCAGAAGCTGGTCGATCAGAATAGCGGCACGATGAACTTTGCCGGAGTCGACCTGATCGGCAAGATGATGCGCGCCGAACTCGAACCGCTTGGCTTCACGGTTGAATGGAAACCGCAGGCAGCGGCCAACCGCGCCGGGCATCTGATCGCCACCAAGAAGGGCAAAGCGGGCGCGAAGAAGCTGCTGCTGATCGGTCATCTCGACACGGTGTTCGAAAAGGATTCGCCGTTCCAGAAATTCACCCGCAAGGGCCAGGAAGCCGAAGGCCCCGGCGCCGGCGACGACAAGGGCGGGATGGTCGTTATGCTTGCCGCGCTGCGCGCGATGCAGGCGGCCGGGACGCTCAAGGATGCTGAAATCGAGATTATGCTGTCGGGCGATGAGGAAGATGCCGGCGACCCGATCGAGGTTGCCCGTGCCGACCTGATCGCAGCGGGCAAGCGCGCCGATGTCGCGCTCGATTTTGAAGGGCTGTCGATCGAGGACGGCAAGGACATGGGGTCGATCGCGCGGCGCTCTTCCAATAGCTGGACGATCACCACCACCGGCAAGACCGGCCATTCCTCGCTGATCTTCTCGAACGAATATGGCGACGGCGCGATCAATGAAATGACGCGCATCCTGGCTGCATTCCGCAAGGAATTGCCCGAGCCCAATCTGACTTTCAACACCGGCATCATCGCCGGCGGATCGAGTGCCGCGCTTGATGCCGATGCGGTGCGCGCGACGGCGGCGGGCAAGGGCAACATCATTCCCCAGACCGCTGTCGCACGCGGTGATTTCCGCACCCTGTCGCCAGAACAAACCGACCGCGTTCGCGCCAAGATGCAGGCGATCGTCGCGGCGCATGCGCCGGGCACCGATGCGAAGATCAGCTTCGATCCGGGCAGTTATCCGGCGATGGCGCCGACGCCGGGCAACAAGGCGCTGCTCGATGCGCTGAACGTCGTGAACAAGGACATGGGGCTCGCGCCGATGGCCGCGCTCGATCCGCTGAAACGCGGCGCCGGCGACATCTCGTTCGTGGCGAGCGACGTCGATGGGCTGGTCGGCCTCGGCACCAGCAGCCGCGGCGACCATGCGCCGGGCGAGACGGTCGATCTCGACAGCATCCGGCGCCAGGCCAAGCGTGCCGCGATCCTGATGACCCGGCTCTCGGCGGCGAAATGACGCCTGAAATGAGCGCCGATTTGCCGCAGCATCATGCGGCAACCCAGAGCGAGAAGCTCGTCATCGCCGCATCGTCGCTCGGCACGGTGTTCGAATGGTACGATTTCTACCTCTACGGCCTGCTCGCGACCATCATTACCAGCCAGTTCTTCTCCGGCGTGAACGAGACGACCGGGTTCATCTTCGCACTGGCGGCATTCGCGGCCGGCTTTGCGGTCCGGCCATTCGGGGCATTGCTGTTCGGGCGGATCGGCGATCTGGTCGGGCGCAAGAATACCTTTCTCGTCACCATGGGCATCATGGGCCTGTCGACCTTCCTGGTCGGCTGGCTGCCGAGCTATGCCACGATCGGTATTGCGGCACCGATCATTCTGGTGCTGCTGCGGCTGTTGCAGGGTCTGGCGCTGGGCGGCGAATATGGCGGTGCGGCGACCTATGTCGCCGAACATGCGCCCAACCATCGCCGTGGGCTCTACACCAGCTTTATCCAGACGACTGCGACGCTCGGCCTGTTTGCCGCGCTGCTGGTGGTGATCGGGGTGCGCACCGCGATGGGTGAAGCGGCCTTCGCCGACTGGGGCTGGCGTGTGCCGTTCATTGTCTCGATCGTGCTGCTCGGCGTGTCGCTCTGGATCCGCATGCAGCTCGAAGAGAGCCCGGTGTTCCTCAAGATGAAAGCGGAAGGGAAGGGCTCCAAGGCGCCACTGACGGACGCGTTCGCGAAATGGGGTAATTTGCGCATCGTCATCATCGCGCTGGTCGGTGCGGTCGCGGGGCAGGCAGTGGTCTGGTATACCGGGCAATTCTACGCGCTGTTCTTCCTTGAAAAAATGCTCAAGGTCGACGGCGCGACTGTCAATATCCTGATCGCCATCGCACTCGCGCTGGGTACGCCCTTCTTCCTGATCTTCGGCTGGCTGTCGGATCGGATCGGGCGCAAGCCGATCATTCTTGCCGGTTGTGCGATTGCCGCGCTGACCTATTTTCCGCTGTTCCATGCGCTGACCAATGCCGCCAATCCGGCCCTGGCGGCGGCGCAGGCGACCGCACCGGTGACGGTCACATCCTATAACGATGCCTGCTCGTTTCAGTTCGATCCGATCGGCAAGAACCGCTTCGACGCATCGAGCTGCGATGTCGCCAAATCCTACCTCGCCAAGGCCGGCATTCCCTATGCCGCGATCAAGGGCGCCGACGCCGAGCTGCCAGGCGCGCCGACACTCGACCGCCAGACCGTGGTCGCAATCGGCGGTGCGACATTGGCGATGCCTGACCCCACGGCACTTGCCCCCGAGCCGCGCAAAACCGCGATCACTAAATTTCAGGGCGAGCTGCAGGAGAAGCTGACGGCCGCCGGCTATCCCGCCAAGGCCGATCCGGCGCGGATCGACAAGCCGCTGGTCGTCGCGATCCTGTTCATACTCGTGCTGCTGGTGACCGCCGTCTATGGTCCGATCGCCGCGTTGTTGGTCGAGCTGTTCCCGACCAATATCCGCTACACTTCGATGTCGCTGCCCTATCATATCGGCAATGGCTGGTTCGGCGGTTTCCTGCCGACCACGGCGTTCGCGATGGTCGCGGCGACGGGGGATATCTATTACGGCTTGTGGTATCCGATCGTGGTGGCAGCGTTGACCGTCGTGCTGGGACTATTCCTGCTGCCCGAGACTTTCCGCCACACCATCGATTAAAGGCTGCCCGGTCGCGATCCGCTTCGGTGTCGCTAGAACTAGTGACACGGCGATCTGCGGCATCTGATATGGGCCTGCGGACGTCGCAACCGCTGGGGGCATCGGGCAGAGCATGGATATCGCACTCATCGTCGTGCCTCCGATCGCGCTCGGTCTGGCCGGATTTTTCATCATGCGCCGCCGGATGCCGCGTAAAAAGCCATCGCGCTTCCTGTCATACACGTTCGAAAATAGCGGCGCCGCGAACGAGCCACGGCAGGCGGTCGAAGGTGCTGCTTTCCGGAAGTAGACGCGGTAACCCTGACGATCCTGGGCGACACGCTGGTCGCCTGACGGCGGGAGAAAATGATGCGACACATAGTCCGAACCGCGATCCTGGCGCTTGGTCTCGGGATCGCCGCCGTTGGCCAGACTCAGACCACGCCGACGCTGCCGGTCGGGCTGGTTGATGATCCGTGCATCGGCGCACCGCAGATCACCCCGGGACTGGAACGCTATCGGCAATCGCAGTTCGACCGCTCGCCTGGTGCGAAGATCATCCCGCCACCGGCTGCCGAGCTTGCGGCGTACAGGGCTGCCCAGGCCGAACAGGTCAAGCGCGACTGGGCTGCCCTGTGCCGCTACCGCGCCGATAATGCGCGCCTTGCCGGCCGTCCGGCTGCGGAGCACCGTATCGTCTTCATCGGAGATTCGATCACCGAAAACTGGTCGGTCGCGCATCCCGGTTTCTTCGCGAACGGCGTGATCAATCGCGGCATCAGCGGCCAGACTACACCGCAGATGCTGGTGCGGTTCGAGGCCGATGTTATCGCGTTGCAGCCAAAGGCGGTGCATATCATGGCGGGCACCAACGACCTTGCCGGCAATACCGGCCCGACGACGATGCTGGATATTCGCAACAACATCATCGCAATGGTCGCGCTCGCCAGGGCGAACGGCATCCGCGTCTTCCTCGCCTCGACGCCGCCGGCCGGGGCATTCTCCTGGCGACCGGGGCTCAAGCCGGCGGCGCAGATCATCCAGCTGAACGACTGGCTGCGCAGCTATGCGAAGCGGGTCGGCGCGACCTATCTCGACTATCATGCCGCGCTCGCCACCAGCGAGGGGGCGCTCAGGCGCGAACTGTCGCCCGATGGTGTGCATCCCAATAATGACGGTTATGCCGCGATGGAGCCAATCGCACGCCGCGCCATTTCTTCACTGCGCTAAGGTGAAGAATCGGCGGCGATTTCGATCCCTATCCCTGTTTCGCCGGACGGCAGAAGGGCACCAGCACCAGCGCCGCGATGAACAGCCAGGCCATGATGCGGAACACATCGTTGAACGCGAGCGTCAACGCTTCGCCGCCGACGACATGGCCAAGCGTGGCCTTGGCCATCAGGATCGCGCGGTCGGGATCCGGCGTGGTCTGGCTGAAGCGCGCGGCCAGCCGGGCGACCATCACTGCCGCGCTCTCGCCGATCGAGCCAAGCGTCTCCGACATGCGCAGCGCGTGCAGCCGCGCGCCGTCCTGCAGCCAGGTATTGACCAGCGCGATGCCTATGGCCCCGCCCAGATTGCGCATCAGGTTGAACAGGCCCGAGGCATAGCGCAGCTCCGGCCCGGCAAAGCCGGTCAGCGCCAGGTTCACGCTCGGCACGATGCACAGCATGATCGCGAAGCTGCGCACCGCCTGCGGCCAGAACAAGGCGGCGAAGCCCCATTCGGGCGTCATATAGGAGAATAGCCACAGCCCGAGGGCGAACAGGCTAAGGCCGAAGGTGATGACGATGCGCGGATCGACGCGCTGCGACAGGCCGGCGGCGATCGGCACGCCAAGCATCTGCACCACGCCGGCGATGAACACGGTTGTGCCGATCTCCGACGCGTTATACCCGCGCACCTGGCCGAGGAAGAGCGGCACGAGATAGGTCGCGGAATACAGGCCAAAGCCGATCACCAGGTTGAACACACAGGCGAAGATGAAGGTCGGGCGGCGGAACGGCGACAGGTTGACGATCGGGCTGGGCGAGCGGATCGACCGTTCGAGGAACAGCAGGAAAGCGACGAACGCGAACCATGCGCCGGTGGCGATCGCGCTGTCCTCGAACCAGTCGTTGCGCGGCCCTTCCTCCAGCACATATTCGAGCCCGCCAAGGAACACCGCCATCGCCGCGAGATGGACCCAGTCGATCCGTTTGAGCATCGAGGGATTGGCGCGATCGACCTTGATGAACGCGATCGCGAGCAGGCACACCAATGTGCCTGGAACGATGTTGATATAGAACACCCAGCGCCAGCCGAACGCATCGGTGATCCACCCGCCCAGCGTCGGCCCGAGCGTCGGCGCCAGCACCGAGACCATGCCGAGGATCGCCGGGATCATCGCGCGCTGCTTGCCCTCGAACATCGCAAAGCCGGTGGCGAACACCGTCGGCACCATCGCCCCGCCGACGAAGCCCTGCAGCGCGCGGAACGCGATCATCGATTCGATGCTCCAGGCCAGGCCACAGAGCGCGCTCGCCAGCGTGAACAGGCCGGCCGACAAGGCGAACAGCCAGCGCGTCGACATCGACTGGGCGAGGAAAGCGGCGAACGGAATCATCACCAGCTCCGCCATCAGATAGGCGGTCTGCACCCAGCTGATTTCGTCGGCGCTGGCGGACAGGCCGGCGCGCACTTCGTTCAGCGACGAGGCGACGATCTGGATATCGATCAGCGCCATGAACTGGCCGAACGCCATCACGCCGAAGATCAGGAACTTGATCCGGTCGGGCAGCGCCATCGGGTTGATCGCGGGCGGGGCGGGGGAGGCGGCGGCGTTGGACATGGGCTCTCTTGCGGGACCCCTTGCACGCCGGGGCATCATTATATTATATGCATCATATAAACGGAGACGACAAGATGCGCTACGACAGCGATCACAAGAGCGAGACGCGCAAACGCGTGCTGACCGAAGCCGCGCGCGACATCCGTGCCAAGGGGCCGGGCGGCATTGCAGTAGCCGGAATCATGGCGCGCGCCGGGCTGACCCATGGCGGTTTCTATGCCCATTTCAAATCGAAGGACGATCTGATCGCCGAAGCGATCGGCACCATGTTCGACGATGCGCGCGACCGTTTCGACAAGGCCACGGCGGAGACCGATCCGGCGGCGGCGCTGCGCGCCTATCTCGATTTCTACCTCTCGCCGCGTCATCGCGACACGCGCGAGCGCGGCTGTCCGTTGCCGGCATTGTCGTCCGATCTGGCACGGCTCGATCCGATCCCGCGCGCCCGTTTCGGGGAGGGGGTTGCTGCACTGACCGAGCGGCTGGCGGACGCGCTCGACCGGCACGGTATCGCCGATGCGACGGTCGCGGCATCCTCCATGCTGTCGGAAATGGTCGGCGCGGTGTCGCTGGCGCGCGCGGTGGACGATGCCGCGCAGTCCGACGCGATCCTCGACAATGCTGCAATCATGCTGCGCCAGCGCTTCAAGCTGGAGGTCGCGGCATGAGCGGGCTCAGCGGACCGGAGCAATTGCGCGCGATGATCGCCAGCGACGCGCAGCCGCCGATCGGCCGAACACTCGACTTCTCGCTGGTCGAGGTCGGCGATGGTCGCGCCGTGTTCGAGGGCAATCCCGACAGCCGGACCTATAACCCGCTCGGCACGGTGCATGGTGGCTATGCCGCGACCCTGCTCGATTCCGCCTGCGGCATCGCGACCCATTCGAAGCTCGCGCCAGGGCAGAGCTACACCACGCTCGAACTCAAAATATCGTACCACCGCGCGATGACCGCCGACACCGGGCCAGTCCGCGCCGAGGGGACGATCACTGCGTTCGGCCGCCGCGTCGCCTTTGCCGAGGCGAAGCTGACCGACGCCAATGGCCGGCTGCTTGCCTCCGCCAGCTCGACCTTGCTGGTGATCACGCCATGAACGCCATCACCATGCCGCTCGATGTGCCCGTCAAGGCAAGGCGCAAGTTGCCTCGCGCGCTGGTTGCCGGTGCGGGTGCTGTCCTGCTCGCCGGCGCCGGCGCGACCTGGATCGCCATGCCGGGCGCCAGCGAAAGCACTGACAATGCCTATTTGCGTGCCGATACGACCATCGTCTCGGCGCGGGTCGGCGGCACGGTTACCGAGATGCTGGTGCGCGACAATCAGCAGGTCCGCGCCGGCGACCCGCTGATCCGGATCGACCCGCAGGAATATGACGCGAAGCTGGCGGTGGCCCAGGCTTCGGTCGGCGACGCCGATGCCGGGGTCGCCAGCGCAAAGGCTGCGCTCGTTACCTTTGTCGCGGATCGGCAGGTCGCCGAGGCGGATGTCGATGTGGCGCAAAGCACGATCGTCTCGGCCGATGCCGAACGCCGCCGCGCGGAAGCCGATACGGCGCGCTATCAGGCTCTGTCGGAACGCGGCTTCGTGACTCAGCGTGACGCCGAACGCATCGCCGCGGCGGCGGTCGATGCTCGCGCGCAGTTGCGCCGCAGCGTCGCGAGCCTTGCGGTCAGCCGTGACAGGGCGACCGCGACCGGCGTCAGACGCGCCGCGCTCGAGGCCGATCTGGCCAAGGCGCAGGCAGTGGCGGCACGCGCTCGCGCGAGCCTGAGGCTGGCGCAGCAGGATCGCGGCTATGCCTTTGTGCGCGCGACGGTATCGGGCATGATCGGTAATCGCCAGGCGCAGACCGGCGATCTCGTCCAGCCGGGCACGCGCCTGCTGAGCATCGTGCCGCAGGCCGGGCTCTATGTCGTGGCGAACTTCAAGGAGACTCAGACCGGCCGGATGCTGATTGGTCAGCGCGCGCGGGTGAAGGTCGATGCGCTGGGCGGCGAGCCGCTGACCGGGCGGATCGACAGCTTCGCGCCGGCTTCGGGCTCGGAATTCGCACTGCTGCCGTTCGAGCCTGGTTCGGGCAATTTCACCAAGATCGTGCAGCGCGTGCCGGTGCGCATCGCGCTCGATCCCGGGCAGCCGATGCTGGCGCGGCTGCGTCCGGGCCTGTCGGTGACCGCGAGTGTGCGCGTCAAACCTTGAAGCGAGACGTGACCGCCGTTCGCCCTGAGCCTGTCGAAGGGCATGCACAGCGCTTGGGCTTCGACAGGCTCAGCCTGAACGGAGGGAGGGGCAATCCAAATTACCTTGTCACACTTTAACCGTCTCGCGGTGGAGCAATGCCGCCATCGCGATGCCGCTCAGGATCAGCGCCATGCCGACAAGGTGATAAGGATGAAGCGCCTCGCCAAGCACCGCTGCCGCCAGCCCGGCGCCGAATAGCGGCATCAGGCTGATCGTCTGACCGGCGCGCGCCGCGCCGATCGCGTCGACCGCTGAGTTGAACAGGAAATAGGCCACCACTGAGGGCAGGATTGCGACATAGGCGAACGCGCCGATCACCGCCGGCCGCCAGACGATGCCGGCGATCGCGTGCCACTCCGAAAGAGCGAGCGGCAGCATGGTCAGCGCCGCGATGGTGAAGGTGACGAACAGGAAGCTCAGCTGGTGAATGGCGGGCCGGATGCGCAACAGGCTGGTATAGATTGCCCAGCCGAGCACGCCGCACAGGATCAGCAGATCGCCAAAGCCAAGCTGCAGCCCCATCAGCACCTGCAGGTCGGCCCGGACCACAACCAGCGCCACGCCGAGCGTCGACAGGATGACGCCGCCGACCTGCCACTTTCCGGCGCGCTCGCGAAAGAAGATCGCATTGCATATCAGCACCAGCGCGGGGATCGCGGCCTGCAGCAACAGCCCATTGGTTGCGGTGGTGTGATGCAGGCCCCAATAGAGAAAGCCGTTGAACCCGGCGACGCCGACCAGCCCGAGCAGCAGCACCGGTCGCCATCCCGCGATCAGCGCCGCACGGTCGCGGCGGAGCGAGGTCCATGCGAGCGGCAACAGAATGATCAACGCCCCGGTCCAACGCACGAATGCGAGAGTGAAGGGCGGGATATCGTCCCTCACAGCCCGCGCGACGATCGAATTGCCCGCCCAGAACAGCATCACGATGGCGAGCATGAGATAGGCTCGGGTGACATTGGGGGCTGGGCGGGTCATCGTGCCTCCCTAGGCGTCGTGACAAATGGTATCCAGAGTTTGATTGAAGCGAGCGCGACGAAGCCGAGGCAGGATTCCCTTTGTCCACGATGCCGAACATCGCTCGCGAGCAATGCTACGGCCGTCATTGCATCAGGCAATGCCCTAACTGGGCAAACGCTACTCGAGTGCACATCACGGACGGCACTCCCTTTCCTCGTCTTGCAGCGAGGAAGGGAGTGCCGCCAACGCGATCAGGCAACTAAAGCGGGTGGAAATGTTTATCACCCGAGCAGAGCTGGAAATCAGCCACGGTCACCATTTTCCGCGCTTCCTGGCGATGCCGGAGGTGGCGGCGCATCGGCCGCCGCGCCATCCGGTGCAGGGGCCGGATCGGTTACTGGCGTAAGATGGTTCATGCCGAGATAGACCTGAACAGCGGGGTCGCGCATCAACATCTGGCCGATCTTGTCGGCAACGCTCAGCGGGACTTTGAAATATGGCTCGCTCATTTTTGCACCGCGAGCCACGCCGCGAAGGCAGGGTCCTTCTGATAATTTTCCCATGAGGCCTCGGACATCTGTCCGGCATCATGCATGTGTTTCAGGTTCGCATATCCTTTTTCTCGGATCGTCGTCTGGACGGTCTCGTGAAGCTCAATATCGCTGCTCAAGGGTGCCTTATTCACCAGCATAAAAACTCTCCTTAGGACGGGGTAGGATAATCAAAATAGGGTATGAGTTGCCGGGTGCCCCCGACATCGATTTTCAAATAGCCCTTGACGTGGCCCGGAAGCGCCTGACCGCCACCATCCCAAGCGTAGCCCTCGATTTGAGAGAACCCGAAGCGGAACACCGCATCGGTGAATTTCGCCGCAACAAAGTCCAGGCCGGTCACGAAGTGTCCATCCATGCGGTGCGCGCTCGCCGGCTGAATATTTTCCGTTGAGCCGCCCTGTGTGTAGTAGGCGTATCCGGTAGGCATGATGGTGTCGTAGCGGACGAACTGGCCGGTCCACCATCTGTGACCCCAATTGGAGTGGGAGAGGACGATGCCGAAAGTGCCCGGCCATTTATCATCGGGAGCCGGGCCATCAGAGGATGCAGCTACATCAGGAACAACCTGCAATCCGACCGTATATTGCTCACCTCCCAGCGCCAATTGCAGGCCGAAGTCCGCCCAGCGGTTGCCGCAGTTGATCTCCATCCCGCAAGGGATGCCACCGGTGAAGGTTTGACCTAGAGGGTCGCCCGCATAATCCTTGCCACTGGACGGGGAATTGGCCGCAATCCACGCACCGAGATATCCCGAACCTCTGGAGTTGAGGTGCTGCGCCGCCGTCCAGACGGTGAAGGCACTATCCAGCTCCGTTGTGCGATTGACGTTTGCCGAGGTGATGCCCGAGATCAGGATTTGGCCGTATGAGCCGTATCCGCCGGTTCGATTGTAGGTCCAGTGAGCGAGGCCATTGCCTACCGAACCCACCACAGGGCCGGACTGGGTGGGCTGCTGATTAGGGACGTTGATATTCTGGATGGCCTGCGTCGATGTTGGCGTCACCGGCAGGATGTCGTTGAATGAAGCAACGACCTTATTGAGCGCGCCATAGTTGGTCTGGATGCTGGACGCGGCTTGCCGCACCCACGCTCCTACGCTTATAGCCGTGCTGTTGGCCTTGATGATATTGATGTCATCCGCCGCATAAGGCGCGTTGGCGGTCTCCCCGTAGAACGCGCCAAACGCGATTGAAGGGTCTTGAAGAGCCTGAGTGAGGTTGCTGATTGGGGCAGCCTTGAAGGCAGCCAAGGTCGGGTAGGCTGAGCACGTCATTTTATCCTCCGTTTTACATTTACGCAGGGCAGGATGCGACTGGCCGCCTAATTGCCATCTTATCCACAGCCTCTGGAACAAAAAGAGAACATGCGAAGTCCAACATTGCAAATGGCGATCTCACCTTTCCTGGAGGCTTCAGTTTCAAATCGGTATATCAGCGGGGCAACGCGCCTGGCCGCATGGTGTGGCGGACAAAAATTGACCTGGGCCTCGCAGGTTGCTTCAAGGCTGTTTTTCGGCGGCGGCATTGGGCGAGCGGATCGGGCTAGTCCACAACACCTGACGATGAGACGACGTGCGGGCCAGTGCGCTGACCTTGAAGAAGAAGGGAATTCCATGACCCTTTTTCCGGAGATCGTGCGTATAACGTAACGATGTTCGCGCGCCGCCTCCGCAATTTCTTCACTGAGGAGCAATGGGTTTTCGCGGCGCACGAACGCGCGATGATGCCGGGATCGCCGGCATCGCCCGCTCATCCGACCGCGCGGCGCTTCGCTTATGGCGCGATCGCTATTCTGGTCGGGTTGACCGGCGGGCTCGGCAATGCGCTGATCTCGGTCAACACTACCACGCTGCAGGGCTCGCTCGGGCTCGACCCGGCGGAGATCGCCTGGCTGCCGACGGTCTATGTGATGACAAATACGTCGATCAATCTGCTGCTGATCAAGTTCCGCCAGCAATATGGCCTGCGCCCGTTCACGATGATCTTTCTCGGGCTCTACGTCCTGCTGACCTTCGCGCATCTGTTCGTGCATGATTTCTGGTCGGCGATCGCGGTCCGCGCGGCAAGCGGCATGGCCGCGGCTGCGCTGTCGACCCTGGCGCTTTATTACATCATGCAGGCACTGCCGGCGAAATGGCGGCTCAAGGGCGTGGTGCTTGGCATTGGCATCCCGCAATGCGCCTTGCCGCTGGCCCGGCTCTTCTCGCCCGACCTGCTAGCCATGTCGCAGTGGCGCGCGCTGTACCTGTTCGAGCTTGGCCTTGCGCTGGTCTCGTTCGCGGCGGTCGCGTGGCTCCGGCTGCCGCCGACCGAGCGCAAGCCGGCGTTCGAGCCGCTCGATTTCGTCACCTTCATCCTGCTCGGCGGCAGCGTCGCCTTGCTGGCCGCGGTGCTCGGCGAAGGGCGCATCGTGTGGTGGACCGAGGCGCGCTGGATCGGCTGGGCGCTGATCGCCGCGATCCCGATGTTCGCCGCTGCACTGGCGATCGAGCATCGCCGCGCCAATCCGCTGCTCAACACGCGCTGGCTGGGCAGCGCCGATATCGTGCGCTTCACCATCGTCACGATCATGGCGCGCATCGTCCTGTCGGAACAGACTTTCGCGGCGGTCGGGCTGCTCAATACGCTGGGCCAGAATAACGATCAGCTCGGGCCGCTATTCGCGATCATCTTCCTCGCCTCGGTCGCGGGCGTGGTGGCGAGCGCGGTGACCCTGAATGTCGAACGGCTGACTCATCCGATCATGCTGGCGATCGGGCTGGTTGCGGTCGCCGCCTTTGCCGATTCCTTCTCGACCAGCCTGACCCGCGCGCCGCAATTCTATCTCACTCAGGCGGTGATTGCCTTTGCCGCGACTTTCTTCCTCGGGCCGGCTTTGTTGTTCGGTATGACCCGCGCGCTGCAGCAGGGGGCGGGGCATATCATCAGTTTTATCGCGCTGTTCGGTATCGTCAATTCGATCGGCGGGCTGGGGGGCGCGGCGTTGCTCGGCACTTATCAGACGATCGCGGAAAAGGCCCACAGCGCGGCGATCGTCCAGTCGATCAGCCCGACCGACCCGCAGGTCACCGCGCGGCTGGCGGCAGGCGGAGCCGGGGTTGCGCGCGTGATCGGCGATCCCACGCTGCGCGCGGCGGAGGGCGGCGCATTGCTGTCCCAGACCGCGACGCGCGAGGCCAATGTGCTTGCCTATAACGACACGTTCCGGTTGATCGCGGTGCTGGCCGCGCTCACCACATTGTACCTCGCTTTCCTGCTTGCGCGTCGTACCTGGCGCGCCCGCCGGGCGGCGATGATGGAGGCTGCGACATGACCGACACCCGAACGCCACCATCAGGTCCTCCCCCGGGTTCGCCGACAGCGCCGGCAACCCCGGTCGCCGTTGCGCCGGTGACCGAGGAGCGCGCCGCCGAGGCGCCGGCCGCACCCGTCGGGTCGGGCTGGAAGCCGCCGCGCGATTCACGCACCGTGCTGATCGTCATTGCGGTGATTGCGGTCGCCGGCATTCTCGCGGTGCTCGCTGCCTGGCGGTTGCCACCCTTTGCGAGCAATTTCCAGTCGACCGACAATGCTTATGTCCGTGGCCGCACCACCGTGATCAGCCCGCAGGTCAGTGGTTATGTAACTCAGGTGTACGTGCGCGATTTCGATGTCGTGAAGGTGGGGCAGCCGCTGATCCAGATCGACGACCGGATCTATCGCCAGCGCGTCGAACAGGCCGGCGCGCAAGTCGCCGGGCAGGAAGCGACACTGGCCAATAGCGAACAGGCGGCACGCTCGCGCGCGGCGAGCCTGCAGGCGCAAGATGCGGCGGTCGCCAATGCGCAGGCGCAATTGCTCCGTGCTCAGGCCGACATGAACCGCGTCAACGATCTGGTCACTGACGGATCGGTGTCGCTGCGTGAGCGCGACCAGACGCTGGCGGCACTACGCCAGGCCCAGGCCGGCGTGCTTCAGGCGCGCGCCGCGCGCGAGATCGCCCGGCAGGACATTCGCACCGTTGAAGTGGGCAAGGGCGGGCAGCAGGCCGGGGTCAGCGGCGCGGAGGCCGCGCGGCGGCTGGCGCAGATCGATCTCGACAATACGGTGATCCGCGCGCCCGAAACCGGGCGGCTGAGCGAAGTCGGCGTGCGGCTCGGACAATATGTCACCAGCGGATCGCAGCTGATGTTCCTGGTCCCGCCGGAAACCTGGGTGATCGCCAATTTCAAGGAAGCGCAGACTGCGCGCATCCGCGTGGGCCAGCCGGCGAGCTTCACAGTCGACGGCCTTGCCAATGCACGGCTGACCGGGCGCGTCGAGCGGCTGTCGCCCGCCGCCGGTTCCGAATTCGCGGTGCTCAAATCGGACAATGCGACGGGCAATTTCACCAAGGTGCCGCAACGCATCGCCGTGCGCATCCGCGTCGATCCGGGGCAGTCGCTCGCGGCGCAGCTCCGTCCCGGCATGTCGGTCCAGGCGCGTGTCGACACCGCCGGCGCGCCGAAGATCCGATGAACGTTCGGCTGCTCCCGCTGCTGCTTGCCGCCTCGGCCGCGGCCTGCACTGGTCCACGCCCCGAGGCGCCGGCGGCGACCGCCGTGGTCGCGCCGCCAGCCTGGCGTACCGCGCTCGGCCCCGGCGAGCCGGTACGCGCGGACTGGTGGGCGGCGTTCGGCGATCCGGTCCTGACCGGGCTGGTCGAGCGCGCCTTGACCCATAATCCCGATCTCGGCGCTGCCGCCGCGCGCGTCGAGGAGGCGCGGGCGCAGGAGCGGCTGTCGCGCGCGCAATTGCTGCCGCAGGTCAATGTCGCTGCACCCGCGTCCGAGGCGCGCGCGCTCAACCCGTTCGGTATCGCGACCACGAATACCGGCGCGCAGCCGGCAATCTCGGCCAGTTATGACCTCGACCTGTTCGGCCGGTTGCGTCAGGCCAATGCTGCGACCCGCGCGCAATTGCTCGCCAGCGAAGGTGCGCGCGATACGGTGCGTCTTGGTATCGCGAGCAGTGTGGCGACCGGGTACATTACCCTCCGTGCGCTGGACGCCCGGCTCGCGGTCGCGCGCGACACGCTGGCATCGCGCGGCGAGGCGTTGCGCATCGCGCGCCGCCGTGCCGAGACCGGCTATACCTCGAACCTCGAGCTGCATCAGGCGGAAGGAGAGTATCGCTCGACCGAGCAGCTCGTGCCGCAAGCCGAACTCGCGATCAGCCGGCAGGAAAATGCACTGCGCCTGCTGCTCGGCGAAACGCCCGGTGCGGTGACGCGCGGCACGACGCTCGCCGCGCTGTCCGCCCCGCCAATCCCTGATGGGTTACCCGCCGATTTGTTGCGCCGCCGGCCCGACCTGTTCCGGGCCGAGCAGAGCCTGGTCGCGGCGGACCGCTCGCTCGACAGCCTGCGCGCCGCGATGCTGCCCAATCTCAGCCTGACCGGATCCGTTGGCCTGGTCCTCTCCACTGCCTTGTCCAATCCGGTCGGCGTCTTCTCGATCGGCGGTAGCGTCTTGTCGCCGATTTTCGACGGCGGCCGACTGCGCGCTCAGGCCGATGCCGGCGCGGCGCGGCGCGACCAGGCTGCCTTTGCCTATCGCAAGGCAGCGCTCACCGCGTTCCGCGAAGTCGATGACAGTCTGGCCGGGGTGCAGCGATCGGGTGAGCAGGCTGTCGCCATTGCCGGGCAGCGCGATGCGCTGGCAGCAGCGTTGCGCAATGCCAGCAACCGCTACCGGGCGGGCTATTCCTCCTATCTCGACCAGCTCGATACGCAGCGCGGCCTGCTCACCGCCGAACTGGCGCTGGTCCAGGCGCGCGCCGACCGGCTGACTGCTTATGTCGCGCTGTATCAGGCGTTCGGCGGCGGATGGTCGCAGCAGGATGTGGAACAGGTATCCCGCTGACATTTGATTAGGCAATTCTCATAACTATCTGATATATAAAGTATTATATGATATTTTACGCGAGGGTGCGACGCGAAGGATATGCGACTACCGGTGTCCCATATCTCGGCCCCTGGCCTTGGTGGACCCCTGTCTGCGCGCTATCCGGGCGCTCCCGATCCGAACAGCAAGTCGAGCATATGCGCTTTCCAGATCCGGATTGAACGCTCCATCACCGCCTTGTCCGGGTTGCGGATATATTCCACCGTCAGCCCGCGCGTGACGGCATTGTTGAGGAGCTGCAGGCTCTGGTGGACCTCGTCATTGCCGATGCCGGCCGCACGGAGGATGTTGTAGCCCCATAGGCGCACCCGGCGGTCGAAGCGGCGCGTGCTGGGCGCGACTTCCCGCTCCAGATCGGGGTCGTTGCGACGCGCCAGATGGATTTCGAGCAACGCCGCCATTTCCGGCCGGCCGACCATCTGGAAATTGGCGTCGAACAGATTTTCCATCGACTCCCTGGGGTTGCGTCCGCGACGAATGGCGTCGGTATAGACCCCGATCCGATAGGCCGAAAATTCCGCCGCGACCGCCGCCATGATCTTGGCCTTGGTTGGAAACTGATGCTGGATCGCGCCCAGGCTCATGCCCGTCGTATCGCGGATCGCGTGCATGGTGGCGCCCGAATAGCCCTGTACGCACAGGATATCGCGCGCCGCCGCAATCACCTTGGCACGGGTGGCCGCGCTGCGGTCGGCTTGTGTGCGGCGAGGTTTTGCGGCGGTCGTCATATTGGGATCATGCCTGATAGCGTTCGATTGGCTCATATGCGAGATGCCCATGGATGTGCCTGGGGGTTTCGCATCTCAGAACGCGACCGTGGCGCTGACGCCGATCGTGCGCGGGCGGATAACCCCCGTCCCGATCGCCCCATTGGGATTTCGGGAAAAGCCATTGGCCGTCAGCGCCTGAGTGGCGGTGATGCCGGCGGCGTCGGTCAGATTTTTCACATAGGCATTAAGCAAGTATCGCCCGAACGACAGGCCGGCGCGCAGGTCGACCACTTCATTGGCCGGCACGCGCGGAAAATGGCCGTACAGCGCGAGATAGGCCGGATCATAGCTGCCGGACTGGCGTGACAGCGACCGGATCGAGCCGCCGATCGAGGCGGTGACGTCGCCGCCGAGCGTCCATTCATAATCGGCATTGACCCCGACCGAATATTTGGGCGTGAACGGCAGGTGATCACCCTTGATCGCGCCGACAACCAGCGGGTCGGTATCGCCGCTGAGTTTCGCATCGTTGATCGCGAAGTTGACCGACGTCACCAGCCCGTCGGTCGGCCGCAGCGTTGCCGCGATTTCGGCGCCGTCGACCTTCGCGCCTTTGCCATTGGCATTGACGCCGAAGCCATTGACCATGGCGAACAGCTGAACATTGTTCCAGTCGATATGATAGACCGACGCTTCGATCGAGAGGCGCTTGTCGGCGCTGTCTGCTTTGAAGCCGATTTCATAGCTGGTGACGGTATCCGGCTCGAACGTCACCGGCGTGCCCGCCGGTGCGCCCGGTGGAATGACATTCGGGCCACCCGGCCGATATCCCTTCGAGACCCGTGCATAGAGCGACGCGCGGGCGCCGAACTTGATCTTCGGCGCAATCGAGTAAGTAAAGACATTGTCGGACGATTTCAGGCCGCTGAGCGTTGGGCTGCCCGCCAGGAAAAAGCCCGACGTGGTCTGGTCGGCGTTCTGGCTATTATGGCTGTACCGCCCGCCGAGATCGATATCGAACCAGCGTGCCAGGTGCAGCGTCGCATTGGCGAAGCCGGCGAATTCCTCATAGCGCGAGCTCAGGTCATATTTCGCCAATTCGAGCGGATAGGCGATCGGCGTGAGCGTGCCCGGTTCGACCAGCTTTAGATGCTGGAAGATCTGTGCCTTTTCATGGGTATAGTAACCGCCGACCAGCCATTCGAGCACCTTGCCGCCATCCGAGGCGAGGCGAAGTTCCTGCGTCCATTTCCGGTTCTCGGTCAGCTGATCGAAAAACGCATTGTTCTGCGGGATCCGCGGTGCGCCGAGGGATTGGAGCAGGTCCGAGAAGGGGCCGGCAAGCGGCGCGCTGAGATTGGCGGTATAGTCGATGCGCAGCGACTGGCTCTGCTGCCCATAGCTGGTCGATGAGGTCAGGGTTGCGCCGCCAAAATCATAGTCGATCGTTGCGTTGTACAGCCGGTACTTCACGTCGCTATATGAGGACACATATTCCGACTGTGTGAGGCCGCCATAGAGCGGCTTCAAGGTTGCGGGATCCGCCTCGACAAAGCTCGGCGCGCCATCGACGAAGAGGTTCTGCAGCTGCGCGCTCAGCCGCACGGTCAATCCGGAATCCGGCGTCCACAGCAGCGAAGCGCGACCACCATAGCTCTGGAAATCATTGAAATTGCTGTCGATCCGCGAGCCGGCGGTGCCGATCGAGTCGATATAACCGCCTTGCTTGCGGTACGAACCCGACGCGCGGAACGCGAGCGTATCGCCAAGCGGAATGTTGATCATCCCGGCGCCGCGATAGGAGGCATCGCCGCCCTCGGTGAATTCGACCCCGCCCAGCGCCTTGCCCTCGATGCGCTTGGCGGTGGGTTCGTTGGTGACGAATTTCAGCAGCCCGCCAAGCGAGCTTGCACCATAGAGCGTGCCTTGCGGACCGCGCAGCACCTCGATCCGGGCGATATCGAAGGTATCGAAATCGCCGGCCAGTTCGGCGCCATTGGCCAGTGCGGTGCTCGACCCGAACGGCGTCTCATCGACATAGACGGCGACAGTGGACGCGACACCGCCGGTATTGATACCGCGCAGCACCAGCCGCCCCTGGCCAGGTGTCCCTTGGACCAGCTGCAGGCTCGGCACATTCTTCAGATAGTCACTGAAGTTGGTCGCGCTCTGCTGCTCGAGCAGTGCGCCAGACACAACCGAAACCGATTGCGGCACATCGATCAGCGTTTGCGATCGTTTTTGCGCGGTGACGACGATATCGTCGGTCGTCTCCTGCTGCTCCTGCGGCGTGTCCTGCGCCCGTGCGGCACATGGCGCGGCCATCACGATCGCCAGCGCCGTTCCGGCCAATGTTGCTGTCAGAATTCGCATAATTTCCTCCCCCTTATTTTTCGTGCCCCAGCGCGAAGCGCAGGCCGTGAAGAATGGCGCCTGGCGCGACCGAGACATGGTCATCCTCGGCAAAGGCGATGTGGCGCAGGTCGGCGACTCCGGCCGCGCTCAGCGCATCGGCGAACTCCTTCGCCGCATCGACCATGCGCGAGGCGCGGATCTGCGCCTGCGCTTCCTCAAGTGTCATGCCGAGTTCGGGCGGTACGCTTTTCGGCGGATCCTGCTCCCTGGCCCCGACATCGACGAACACGCGCGGCGGGACGGGCAGGGCGCGGAGGCGCTTCTGGAATGCCGGCATCCTCCCGAAGATCGAGAAGCTGTCCCACCACAAAGACGGGCTGCTGGTGAGGAAAGCGGAAAAGGTCTCAGGCCGGGTCAGCAGAGCATGGGCGCTAAAGAGTCCGCCCAGCGAATGACCGAACAAGACCCGCTCGCCGCCCACCGTCAGGGGATAGCGGGTGGCAATCTCGGGCCGCAGCGTGTCGACCAGGAAAGCAAGAAACGCATCCGCGCCGCCATTATGGTCGCCGCCGATCATCGTCCCGAGCGCGCCCAGCTCCTCAAGCGCCGTTACGCTTATCGGCGGCGAGAGGTCTGCGGTGCGCAGTTTCAGGAAGTCGAGATAGGCCGCGTCATACCCGATGCCGACGACATAGCAGGCCGGAAAGCCGGCGACGCTCGACAGCACCCGGGCGATTTCCGCGGCAATACCGAAAAGGAAATCGCCATCGACCACGTACAGGACGGGTACCCCGGCATTTGGTGGTTCCACCGCCGGTGCCGCAACGCTGATCTTCAGCTGGCCCTCGCCGCCGGGATGGGCGAGCGTGAATTGCTCCAGGGACGCACGAACGGAAAACTGCATCGATCCTCTCCACCGCGTTGGAAGCGTGGGCGGCCACCCGTCATCGCCTCTCTTCTCCTTATGTGGCAGGCATTCCCCTACTTGACAATAAAGTCAACTTGTTTGTTTATGAGGGGCATATAAGCCTGAGGCACATTGGCGATAAGGGCAGGGAGAGAATGGCGATGGTGAGCCTAACATTGGCCGATCAGGAGGGGCCTTCGCTGCCTGAGGGAGAGTGGACTGACTCTGTGTCGCCCGGGGCCGGGGCATGGGCGTGGTATGGCCTTGTCGTCCTGCTGATGACGACGCTCTTGGCCTATGTCGTGCGGCAGATGCTCAGCCTGATTGCGCCGTCGCTGCAGACATCGCTTGGTTTCACCGACTTCCAGCTCGGCATGCTGCAGGGCCTCGGCATGGCGATCTTCGCCTGTGTCGCGAGCTATCCGATGGGATGGCTGGCGGACCGGTTCGGGCGCCGGCTCATCCTTGCGATCGGGGTTGCCTGCTGGTCGCTGGCGACCGGCTTCTGCGCGTTCCAGAACAGTTTTGGCGGCCTGTTCCTCGGTACGATCGGGATCGCCATTGGCGAAGCGGGGCTGGCGCCGATCATCTTCGCGATCATTCCCGATCTGTTTCCGGAGCGGCAGCGCAACACCGCCAACTTCATCTTCTACGGTGGATCCTTGCTTGGCGCCGGTCTCGGCATGGCCGCCGGCGGCGCCATCCTGCAATGGCTGGCGCATTCGCAGAACGCTTTGCCGGCCTGGCTCGTCGGGGTCGATACCTGGCGTATCGCGATGATGGCGGTGGCGCTGCTCGGGCCCATATTCTTTCTGCTCGTCGCGACCATGCCGCGCGGCCGGACGCTCGATTCCGGGCCGCTGAAGCACATCGGCGACGATGCGACGATGATCGACTTCCTGCCCTATGCAAAGGCGCATTGGCGGACGTTGGTCTGTCTGTTCGGGTCGATCTTTGCGACGGCGGTGGCCATGACATCCTGCCTGATCTGGTTCCCGCTCGCGTTGCCGCGCGCGTTCGGCATTGACCCGACGACCGTCGGCGTCGGCCTTGGCACGGTGATCACGATCGCAACGCTGATCGGCATATTCCTGCCGCCCATCGCGCTCAAGATCGGGCGCGGCGTCGCCAATCTGGAACCGATCAGGCTCGCCCGGATCTTCATCCTGATGGCGCCGCTTCCGGCACTGTTCCTGCCCTTCGCCGCCTCGCCGTTTCAGGCTTACGTCATTGCCGCGATCCTGGGCGCGACCGGGGTCGCCGCATCCTCGCTGATGCCGGGCTTGCTGCAGGATCTCGCGCCGCCGCACCTGAGATCGCGGGTGCTGGCGATCCTGGGAATCACCAACGGCCTGGCGCTGGCCGTGTCGCCGATCGCGATCGGGGCAATGTCGAGCCTGATCACGGGATCGCATGGTATGTTGCAGGCGATCGCGATCGTCTGCGTGCCGGCCCTGATCGGCTCGGCCATACTGATCTCGCTCGCCCCGCGGCACTATGCCGCGACGATCCGGTCCATCCGGTCCCAGCTTTCAGGAGAAAAAGCATGACGACGACCCTATCGACCGGCACTCGCCCGACCGACATGATCGGCATGCGCGACGCAATCGCGGCGGGACGCACTACATCCGCGGCACTGGTGGAATGCGCCATCGAGCGCGCCGAAGCGGTCAATCCGCAGCTCAACTTCATCGCCTGGCCCTGTTTCGAGCGCGCGCGCGGACAAGCGCGGGAATCGCGCACCGGGCCGCTCGCCGGCATCCCGACGCTGATCAAGGACATGATCACTGAAAAGGGGCTACCCGCAACCTGGGGTGCCGCCGCGCTGAGCCATTACATCGCGCCCGCCGATGGACCCTATACCCGTGCGATCGCCGATGCAGGCCTGATCTCGATCGCCCGATCGGCGATGCCCGAACTGGGGCTGAATGTAGTGACCGAATCCCCACTGGTCGGCGCGACGCGCAATCCCTGGAGCTTGGACCATACGCCGGGCGGATCCTCGGGCGGCGGATCGGCGGCGGTGGCGGCGGGCGTGGTGCCGGTCGCGCATGGCAGCGACGGGCTCGGTTCGATCCGCCACGGCGCCGCGCCTTGCGGCTTGGTCGGGCTTAAGCCGTCGCGCGGCCGCAATATCGGCGACGAGGCGCTGCGCGCGATTTCCGACCTGAGCGTGAATGGCTGCGTGAGCCGAACCGTGCGCGATACCGCCGCCTGGCTGGAAGCGACTCAGACGCGCGCGCCGGGGGCTGCCTTCACACCCGTGCCGCTGGTCACCGCGCCGATCGACCGCACGCTTCGTATCCATGCCTATAGCCGGGTCATGCGCACCGGCGCAGCACCGGACGCCAGCGTCGGCCGCGTCTTTTCTGACACGATCGATCTGCTCGGACGGGTGGGCCACAAAGTCGCCGATGGCCGCCTGCCGTTCGACGGGCCCGAGACGATCGCGACGCTGAACGATATCACCGAGGGCATGTTTCCGCGCCGACTCGAGGTCCTTGTCGATGCAATCGGAATCGCGATCGCCCCCGAGGACCTCGAATATCGCTCGGCGACGCTGGTGGCGGCGGGAAACGGGATCGACGATGACCGGTTTGCTGCCGCCTGGCTGCGGATGGAAAGGGTGGTCGCGGCCTATCTCGACCGGCTGGGCGACATCGACATCTGGATGACCCCGACGTTCGGCACGGAGGTCGTCCGGATCGGGGTGTTCGGCCCCGATGTGGCGTGGCTCGACCAGCGCGATCATCTCGTTGACTATGCCGGCTATTGCTGGATCGACAATTTCGCCGGGACGCCGTCAATCAGCCTGCCGATGGGCTTCAGCGACAATGGGTTGCCGATCGGCATACAGTTCGCAACGCGGCCCGGTGGCGAGGCGTTGTTGCTTGCACTTGCCTATCAGCTCGAGGCGGCAATCGAATGGTGGTGGCACAAACCGCCGATCTGGGTGGGGGACGACTGAGTTCGCTCACTTGCGCTTGCTGCCCGTGCTCCGAGTCATCGGGTCGGGCTTTTTGGGCGGTTTCCAGCCGGGTGGCGGGGTCATGCGCTGCTGGCTGGTGCCGAGTCCCATCGCGCCTGGCTGCTGGCGTGCAATGCCCGATGTGTCGATATCGGCAATCTCCTCCGGCGAGGCGCCGCCCCGCAACAGGCTGAGTTGGTCACGCAGCCGGCGGGCTTCCTCGAAATCGAGCGCTGCGGCGGCGGTTTCCATGCGCCGCCGCAGGTCTTCGATCTCATCCGCCATCAGGCAAGCGTACGCACGCCCGGCTCGCGCGCCCAATAGCGCTTGGCGGCAGCGGTAGTAAAATTCTTGTCGAGCGGCACCACGCCATCGTCGGGCGCAACGCCGGCCTTGTCGAGCAGCGGCTGGGCCTCGGCTGTGTGACCGATCGCCTTGAGATGACCGAACGCATCCATCACGAATTGCACTGCCGCCGCTTCCTTGAGCAGCGCCGCGCAACCTTTGTCGGAGAGCGCGACGACGATCGCATCGGCAAGGACCGAGGGATAGCCGGCGAGCTGCGCATCGGCCTTGAGCAATGATCCATCGGACAGTTTCGCACCACCGACACGCGGCGCGACGATCACCGCACGGGCCCCGGCATCGGTGATTGCCCTGGTCATGTTCGCGACGACCTTGGCGTCCGACCCATCGGCAATCAGCACCGCAATCGAATGTCCGAGGATATCCTGCGGTGCGCGGGGCCCTTCGACGATGCGCAGGGCAGGGGACGGATCGAGATCCTGGGCCGGCTTGGCGGCCTTGGACGCCTTGGGCAGCGCCATGTTGAGCCCGGTGGCGACACGCTTCGCCAGGTCAGGATCGACATTGACCAGGTTGGATAGCATCCGCGTGCGGACATGCTCCAGCCCGACCTTGGATAATTCGAACACCAGCGCCGAGGCGAGATGCGCCTGTTCTGGTGTTGCAAGCGAACGGAAGAACAGTCGCGCCTGGCTGTAATGATCGGCGAAGCTGTCGGGCCGGATACGCAGCTTGTCGCCTTGCTCATCCTCGGCGGCGCGGCCGGTAAAGGTCGTGAACCCGCTCATCGGGCATTCGCGCGGGCCGCCTTCTTCACCTGCTTCGGACAGGCTGTTCGGCTCATAATTGGCGCGGCCCTTGGGCACGGCCATCTGCATCTGGCCGTCGCGCTGGAAATTCATCACCGGGCATTTTGGCGCATTGATCGGCAGCTGATGGAAGTTGGCCGTACCGAGCCGCGACTTCTGTGTGTCGAGATAGGAGAAAAGCCGACCCTGCAGCAGCGGATCGTTGGTGAAATCCACACCGGGAACGATGTTCGCCGGGCAATAGGCGACCTGCTCGGACTCGGCGAAGAAATTGTCGGGATAGCGATCAAGCACCATGCGCCCGATCAGCCGCACCGGCAGCACTTCCTCCGGGATGATCTTGGTCGGATCAAGCACGTCGAACGGCAGGCTGTCGGCGAATGCCTGGTCGAACGCCTGGATGCCCAGCTCCCATTCGGGGAAGTCGCCGCGATCGATCGCCTCGAACAGATCGCGACGGTGGAAATCGGGATCGGCGCCGGCGATCTTCACCGCTTCGTCCCAGCAAGTCGACTGCACGCCCTGTTTGGGCTTCCAATGGAATTTGACGAAGGTCGATTTGCCCTTCGCATTGACCAGCCGGAAGGTGTGGATGCCGAAGCCCTCCATCGTGCGCAGCGAGCGCGGGATGGTGCGGTCGGACATTGCCCACATGATCATGTGAGTAGATTCCGGCATCAGGCTGATGAAATCCCAGAAGGTGTCGTGCGCCGAGGCCGCCTGGGGATAGCCGGTCTGCGCCTCCATCTTCACTGAATGGATCAGGTCGGGGAATTTGATCGCGTCCTGGATGAAGAACACCGGGATATTGTTGCCGACCAGATCCCAATTGCCCTCCTGAGTATAGAATTTGACCGCAAAGCCGCGCACGTCGCGGGGCGTATCGACTGATCCGGCGCCGCCGGCCACGGTGGAGAAGCGCGTGAACAGCGGCGTTTTCTCGCCGGCACGCTGGAACAGATCGGCCTTGGTGATATCGGCCAGGCTTTCATACAGTTCGAAATAGCCATGCGCGGCCGAGCCACGGGCATGGACGATGCGTTCCGGGATGCGCTCATGGTCGAAATGGAAGATCTTTTCGCGCAGCACGAAATCTTCAAGCAGCACCGGCCCGCGCGCGCCGGCCTTGAGCTGGTTCTGATTGTCTGAGACACGGATGCCCTGATTGGTGGTCAGGCCGGTCGCTGCCTCATTACCCGCCTGCTGGTGAGTCTCGCCGCCATTGCCTGGTTTGATCGTGTCGGGCTTCACGTCGTTCTTGGTGGCCATGGTGCGTTTCCTTTGGATGTGCCCGTTCAACCGCCGGGCACATCCTTAAGGTCCGCATTTTTCGGCAGACTTGCTTTCGATCAGGACGAATTCTTCCGCTTGAGCCGTCGCGCATTGGCGGTCGCCTGTTTGTGGATTGGCGCAAGGCCGAGCGCGCCGAGCTTCGCGCTGCGCTCGGCGGTGCTGAGCGCATAGCTTGTGGCACGCGAGCCAGCGGTGCTCATCTCCGCCAAAGTCGGTGCACGGCCGCGCAATGCGATGCCCCAGAAGGCTTGGACTTCGGTCAACAAAGCGGATTGCATCGACCACCATTCATTGGCCATCGCCAGGCCCGACTTCGAAAAGGCGTCGACCTTTTCCGGGATCATACGCGAGAATTCGGCATAATCCCCGGCCAGCGGATTGCGCATCGCCGTGTCGATCATGTCAGTGCGGCGCTCGACCACGCTGTTCGATGCCGCAAGTGTTTCCATCGCGCGCAGCCCCGTGCGCGACATATCTGTCCAGATCGAGGCGAGGCGGAGCCAGGATGAAAAGGGATCGGACATATCGGGACTCTCCGTCACCCGGGATCGGGCGCATGGTGAACGCGGCTAAGCGGCGAATGGGCACGGGCGGCAGGCTATATTTATGCAGAAAAGACTGCATCAGGTGCGGCAGGTCTGGTGGAGCTGAGGGGAATCGAACCCCTGACCTCTGCAGTGCGATTGCAGCGCTCTCCCATCTGAGCTACAGCCCCGCTCCACCCCGGCATAGCCGGAGTGTCGCCTCTAACGAGGCTTTTTCCGGGATGCAACCGGGTCCCCCACCGCCATGAGAGACGACATTGCGTCGAGCCGCGCGAGGCAGGCGACGACGTGTGAAGCGGATCGGCCAAGTGTCGGAACAAAAGGCTCTTTCAGCCCTTCTTCTGGAGTCGGTCGGGTGCGCGATACGACGCACCCACGACCCGCAGGACCCTTAACTGAAAGGACCTTATCATGGGTTATGAACGCAATCCCCGCATCGCCGGGCAGCAGGGCGAATATTATGGCGCCCGCGACCCGCAGGACACCGATCGTGGTTATGGCTTCGACCGCGGGGGGCCTTATCCCAGCGCACGCGACTATGCGGCGGCCGGCGAATATGGGCAGGGGTGGGACGATGAGCGCGCCCGCTACGGCCAGCGCGACTATGGCCATGCCAATTATGCGGAACGCGAGCAGCGGCTCGCCGGACAGTCGGGCTATGGCCAGCCGCGCGGCTATCGACGCGACCGTGGATACCAGGACCGGGGATATCAGGACCGGGGCTATCCGGATCGCAACTATCAGGGCAGCTATGCCTCGGACGGCCATCGTTTCGCCGAAGCCGACCAGCAACGCGCTGAGGGCCAGCGCGACCGCGGTTATGGCCGTCAGCCGCAGGGCTATGACTATGAGGAGCGCGGTTTCCTGAACCGGGCAGGGGACGAGGTCCGCTCCTGGTTCGGCGATGAGGAAGCGGAGCGCCGCCGTGAGCTCGACTCACGCCATGACGAGCGCCAGGGTGGCTGGACCAGCCCCTATGCCCGTGACGCGGATTATCACAGCTGGCGCCGTGGTCAGATCGAGGCACTTGACCGCGACTATCACGAATATCGCCAGGAAAATCGGTCGAAATTCGAGAATGAATTCGGCACCTGGCGCAATGAGCGCCAGACCCAGCGCTCCTCGCTGTCCAGTGTGGCCGAGCATATGGAGGTGGTCGGATCGGACGGCGAGCATATCGGCACCGTCGACAAGGTGCGCGGCGATCGGATCGTGCTGACCAAGAGCGATCCGGACGCCGGCGGGCGGCATCACTCGATCCCGTCACGCTGGATCGACAGCGTCGACGATAAGGTCAAGGTCCGCAAGACCGCGGAGGAGGCCAAGTCGCACTGGCGTGACGAAGAGCGCAACCAGGCATTTTTCGGCGAAGATCGCGACGGAACCGACGATGCCAAGGGACCGCACATCCTTAACCGAAGCTTTTCCGGCACTTATTGATCGCTGATTGCCCTTCTCCCGCGGGGGAAGGGCAGTTGCGCCGGAGCGCAAGTTGTGGGCGATTTCCCTTTCTTGCTCTCGCCTGTGTTCCGCGCTCCTCCCCTCTCCCGGATCCGGGAGAGGGGATTTTCTTGCCCAGTTCAGTCCCGGCGCATCACCAGCAACGGGTAGGGACGGCCTTCGCCATCGAGCGGCTTGCGGTCGATCGTGCGAAAGCCCCAATGCTCGTAAACCGCGCGCGCAGCGCCGTTCTGCTCATTCACCTCGACGGTCAGCGGGACGCCCTGCGGCAGGGCGGCATCGACCAGGGCGCGGCCAATGCCCTGGCCATGGCAGGCCGGATCGACGAACAGCGCGTTAATCGCCGTGCCGTCCTCGACATCGATAAAGCCGAGCGGCCGGTCGCCCCCATCGACCGCCACGGTGAAGGAGGCGGCCGGGAAATAGTCGGTCCGGACCATCTCGGTGATCCCGGCAAGGTCGTCGGGCGTCAGGAAATCATGCGTCGCGTGAACCGCCGCCTGCCACAGCTCGAACAATCTCGGCCGATCGGCATCGGCCACACGTCTGATCCTCATAGTCCCTCATTGAATGTGTCGCACTGGCGCGGGTCGCCGCTGTCGATCCCGCGCTTCAGCCATGCCTGGCGCTGCGCCGAGCTGCCATGCGTGAAGCTGTCGGGCACGACGCGGCCCTGTGCCTCGCGCTGCAGCGTGTCGTCGCCGATCGCCTGGGCGGCGGTCAACCCTTCCTCCAGGTCGCCCGGCTCCATCCGGTCGCGATTTTGCGCGGCCCACACCCCGGCATAGCAATCCGCCTGCAGCTCGAGCTTGACCGACAGCTTATTGCCCTCGGTGCGGCTGCTGCGCTGCATCGCCGACTGCACCTTGTCGGACGTGCCGAGCAGATTCTGGATATGATGGCCGAATTCATGCGCGATGACATAATCCTGCGCGAAATCACCGCGCGCACCGAAACGCTGTTCCAGTTCGGCGAAGAAGCTGGTGTCGAGATAGATGCCCTGGTCGCTCGGGCAGTAGAACGGGCCCATCGCCGATTGCGCCGCGCCGCAGCCCGACTGGCCCTGGCCACCGAAGAACACCAGCTTGGGCGCGCGGAAATTGCTGCCGAGCAATTGCTGCCAGGTCTTGTCGGCTGAACTGAACGCGTTGCACGCCGCGCGCGCCGAGGCGTCGGTGGTGCAGGCCGACGCGGCGGTGCCGTCGCTGACGCGTGGCTGTTGCTGGCCGACCGGCGCGCTCGGTGCGGAAAGCTGCGAGATGCCGCCAAGGCCGCCGCCGAAGAAGAACATCACCGCCAGCAACACCGCAACGCCGGCACAGCCGAAGCGGCTGAACACCAGCGGGAGCAGGCCAAGCAACAGGCCGCCACCGCCGCCGCCGCCGCCAAGGTTGAAACCGCCGCCGCCCTGGCCGCGCTGATCCTCGACATTGATGTTGGGATCGAAATCATCGAGCCGCATGGCGAAAGTCCCGTTCGTTGCCGTTGCAGGATGAATGCGCGGCGGGCGGGGTGGTTGCAAGTCCCGGATGGCGCCGCGCTGGGACGATTGCACGAAACGTGACGGCGATTTCATCAAACTGTCGTTGAACCGTCAGGCTGCGCGGCCCATGTGCACTGACGATGGCTGATACCGAACCCGCTCCGAAGCCACGCCGCCAGGCGCGCGCGCTGCCCTTGCCCGACACCGTGGCGCTCGTGCTGCAAGGCGGTGGCGCGCTGGGCAGCTATCAGGCCGGCGTGATCGAAGGACTGGCCGAGAGCGGCATCGGCATCGACTGGGTCGCCGGCATCTCGATCGGCGCGGTCAATGCGGCGATCGTCGCGGGCAATCCACCGGAACGCCGGGTCGAGCGACTGACCAAATTCTGGGACACGGTCACCGGCTATCTGCCGAGCTTCCCGATTTTCCCCAACGATCATGTCCGTGAGTTCGTCCATGAATGGTCGGCAGGATTCGTGGCGATGACCGGAGTGCCGGGCTTTTTCACCCCGCGCATGATCTCGCCGGCGTTCGCCACGCCGGGGACACCGGAGGCAATGAGCTTCTACGATTCCGCACCGCTGAAGGATACGCTGAACGAACTGATCGACTGGGATCTGCTCAACCACGGCCCGGTGCGGCTCTCGGTCGGCGCGGTCGACGTCGAGAGCGGCAATTTCCAGTATTTCGACACGACCGAGCGGACCATCGATGCGCGCCACATCATGGCGTCGGGCGCGCTACCGCCCGGATTGCCGCCAATCGAGATTGACGGGCGGTTATGGTGGGATGGCGGCCTGGTGTCGAACACGCCGCTGTCGCATGTGCTCGACAATCAGACCGACGAGTTGCTGGTGTTCCAGATCGACCTGTTCTCGGCCACGACCGAGAAGATGAAGACGATCATGGATGTGATGGCGCGCGAAAAGGAAATCCGCTTTTCGAGCCGCACACGTGAAGTCTCGAGCCAGCTGATGCGCCTCAGGCAGGATCGCGAGGCGATCCGCAAGGTGCTGGCGAAGCTGCCGAGGGAAATGCACAACGACCCCGACGTCGTCGCGCTGACCGCGCGAGCGGCGGAGGACCCGGTCAATCTGGTGCATCTGATCTACCGCGCCAATGCGTGGGAGGGCGGCAGCCGCGACTTCGAATTTTCGGCGCGGACGATGCGCGAACATTGGGAAGCCGGTCAGCTGGCGGTGGCCGAGACGATGGCCAATTCGCAGCTGGTCGCCGCCAATATCCTGACCGGCAAGAGCGCCGCGTTCGATCTCACCACACGTTAAAGTTTCCAGCAAAGGAGTTTGTCGATGTTCCTCAAAGGCAAGAGCGCGATCGTCACCGGGTCCACGTCGGGCATTGGCCTCGCTTATGCCAAGGCGTTCGCCGCCGAGGGCGCGAGCGTGGTGATCAACGGGTTCGGCGATGCCGCGCAGATCGAGACGGAACGCGCCGCGCTTGAAGCGACGAGCGGCGCCAAGGCGCTGTACGACACCGCCGACATGACCAAGCCGGATGAGATCGCGGCAATGGTCGCGCGCTGCCATGCCGAGCTGGGCGGGCCCGACATCATCGTCAACAATGCCGGCATCCAGCATGTCGCGCCGATCGAGGATTTTCCGGCCGACAAGTTCGAGGCGATCATCAAGATCAATCTGACCTCCGCCTGGTACCTGATCCAGGCCGCGGTACCGTTGATGAAGGCGGCCAAATGGGGCCGGATCATCTCGACCGCCTCGGCGCATTCGCTCGTCGCGAGCCCCAACAAGAGCGCCTATGTCATGGCCAAGCACGGCATTGCCGGCCTGACCAAGACGATCGCGCTGGAAACGGCGACGCACGGCATCACGGTCAATTGCATTTCGCCCGGCTATGTCTGGACGCCTCTGGTCGAAGGGCAGATTCCCGACACGATGAAGTCGCGCGGGCTGACGCGTGAGCAGGTGATCAACGATGTGCTGCTCGACGCGCAGCCGACCAAGGAGTTCGTCACGCCCGAACAGGTGGCGTCGCTGGCGCTTTATCTGTGCGGCGATGCGGCGAAATCGATCACGGGTGCGAACCTGTCGGTCGATGGCGGCTGGACCGCCGCCTGACCGGCTGACATCTCTTAGACGGCGCCAGCCCGCTCCCCACCCGACCTCCCAGCCAGCCTATTCTGTGGGAGGTCGGGTGGGGGAGCGGGCTCGCACCGTCTAAACCGCTCAAAAGCCGGAAACGCCTTGGCAACCATGGCGAGACGTGGTTCGTTGACTGACACAGAGTCAAAAAAACGGGTCGCGCATTGATGAAAAGATTCGGGTTCGCCCTGGCCGCTTGCGCGGCGCTGACGGCATGTGGTGGCAAGGGCGACCGTCCCGCCACCGCATCTGTCCCTGCCGCGCTGGACTGGCGACAGGTGGCGACCAAGGGCGACCGGATCCGCCTGCGCAACTGGCGTGACGCCTGGGTGACCGCGCTGGCCAAGGCGCAGGCGTCGGGCAATGGCCCGGCGATCGCGGCGCAGGGCGTGTTGTTCGAACCCGACCGGGCCTTGAGCAACGCGCTGCCGCCACCCGGGGATTATCGATGCCGGATGTTCAAGCTCGGCGCCAACGGCACGGCGGCGCATGATTTCACAGCCTATCCCTGGTTCGGATGCCGCGTCGTCGCCGAGGGAGAGGTGTTGAGTTTCTACAAATCCAACGGAGCGCAACGGCCTGTCGGGCTGGCGTTTCCCGATGGCGATATGCGCGGCGTGTTCCTCGGTACGATGGTGTTTGGCGACGAGACGACGGCGCTCGATTACGGCCGCGACGCTGATCGTGACATGGCGGGGATCATCGACCGGGTGGACGACAAGAGGTGGCGGATCGCGCTGCCCTATCCGAAGTTCGAATCCATCCTCGATGTCGTCGAGATCGTGCCTGCGAGCTAGGTCTCGTCGACTTGGGTGGAATCGCCTTCACCCGTTCGTCCCCGGACTTGATCCGGGCTTGTCGAAGCACCGTCCTTCTTCCTCCTCCGTCGGAAAGAGAAGAACGGCTCCCTTCGACTGCCTGCAAGGCAGGCGCTCAGGGCAGGCTTCGACAAGCTCAGGGCGAACGCAAGGGATGGATCAGCTGAATTCGCAACCGCTCCAAAGCGCCGGGTTCTGCGTCGGGCGCACGGATCTTTCCGGCAATGCGCGAGGCCGTCGCGCAGCAGCAATTCTGTTTTCGACACTGAGAAAGAGCGCGCCGGTATCGGTCCGGCAAGCGACGATATGCCCGATCCCGCGTCATGCTTGAATCGCCGGCAGCTCATCGAGCGGGCGGGCGGTGGGAGATATGGGACACCGGTAGTGTCATATCTCGGGCCCCCCGGTTCGCGGCGTCGCGAAAACAGGCGGCAGAGATATGGGACACCGGTAGTGTCGTATCTCAGGCCCCGGTCAGCGGCACCGCGAAGACAGGCGGCAGAGATATGGGACACCGCCGTTCGGATGAGTGGGATGGAATATTATACTTATTTATCAAATAGTTAATATATGATCAGTGTGCCGGAGCGCCGCCAGGTGCCGCGTGCGAACCCGTGCAATCGCCGCGCGTCAGCGATCGCCGATCGGGGCTCCTTCAGTCGCCTCGACATTGAGGCGCGGCGCGTCTTCGGCTTTTTCCGGGCGGATATAGATTGACGACAGCATCGGTTCGGCCGCCTTCAATTCGGCCTCGATCTGCTCGATCAGCGTCTCGGCCTCGCCCATCGGCAGGGTGTCGCGGAAATCGGCGCTGATCGCGACGAAGATCCTTTGCGGCGCGGTGTGGATCGTGCGGACGTGATTGACCGTGGTGATGTCGGGATAGCGATCGACGATCATGCGGACCTTGGCGACGACCGCGGCATCGGCGCCTTCGCCGATCAGCAGGCCCTTGGCTTCACGGGCGAGGAAGATCGCGACCAGCGCCAGCACCAGGCCGATCGCGATCGAGGCGATACCGTCGAGGCGCGGATCGGCGAAATAATGGCTTGCCCAGATGCCGGTCGCGGCAATGATCAGGCCGGCGAGCGCCGCGCTGTCCTCGAACAGGATGATGAACCCCGCCGGGTCCTTCGACTCCCGGATCGATTGCCACCAGCCGACCGACCCGCGCGTGACGTTGAATTCGCGCATGGCGATGAACCAGGATGACCCCTCCAGCACGAAAGCCACGCCGAGCACGACGTAATTGAGCGTCGGGTTGGTCAATTCCTCCGGGTGGATGAAATGTTCATAGCCCTCATAGACCGAGATGCCCGCGCCGGCCGCGAAGATCAGGATCGCGACGACGAAGGCCCAGAAATAGAGTTCCCGGCCATAGCCGAACGGGTGCTCCTCATCGGGTGGCTGTTTGCCGCGCTTCTGGCCATAGAGCAGCAGGATCTGGTTGAGGCTGTCGATGACCGAATGGAATCCCTCGGTCAGCATTGACGACGATCCGGAAATGCCGGCGGCGATGAACTTGGCCACGGCAATGCCGAGGTTCGCGGCCAGCGCGGCCAGCACGACCAGATTGGATTCGCCTTGTTTGGATGCCGACATCGTGCGTTGTCCTGCCTTTCGGCAGCCTTATGCGTCCAATGTCCTGGGCGCCAACGGAAATGCCCGCCGCGATTGCGCGCGGCGGGCATCCTTTCCTCCCCAGGAAACTCTCAAGGCCTTTGCAGTGCAGTGACGGACTTTACAAATCCGCCTGTCCACCACTGCGAAGTTGAGGTGCAAGTCGCCCAGTTTCCGCGGCTGTTCCAGCCCCCATGATTATGCCGCTTGGTCATGTTGTCACGATAGATCGACAATTTCTTTGTATGTTTGTAAAGATATGACATTGGATGCGCTGCCCTGGGGCATTTGCGCGGTGAAGAGGTGTCATGGCCGATCGTAAACTCTTTGCCGGACACGCCATCCGCCGGTTGCGGCGCCAAGCCGGCCTCACTCAGGCAGCGATGTCGGAGGCGTTGGCGATTTCGCCCAGCTATCTCAACCTGGTCGAAAAGAATCAGCGGCCCTTGTCGGCGTCGCTGCTGGTCAAGCTGGCGGAGACATTCGACTTCGATCCGCGCGCGCTGGCCGCGGGCGAGCCGGGTGGAGGGGAATCGGCGATCCGCCGGCGCCTCGCCGATCCGATCTTCGCCGACCTGGAGATCGATCGTAACGAAATCGAGGAGTGGCTCGCCGGGGCTCCGGGCGGCGCGGAAGCATTTGCCCGCGCCTATGACCGCATCGGTGTCGGCGGTGGCGACACGCCGGGCGTGTTGGCGGCCGATCCGATCGGCGAGGTGCGGCGTGAAATCGAACGGTGGCGCGGGCATTTTGCCGATCTCGATACGATGGCCGAGACCCTGGCTGAAGAGCTGCGGCTTGGCGCCGGCGATCTTTATGGCGCGATCTCGGACCGGCTGCGCGTCAAGCACCAGCTCACCATCCGCGTGCTGCCGGTCGATGTGATGCCCGATCTTCTGCGCCGCACCGATCTGCACGCGCGCCAGTTGCAATTGAGCGAAACGCTTGACCCGGCATCGCGGACCTTTGCCGCTGCCTATCAGCTCGCGCAGATCGAGGCGCGCGGCGAGATCGAGGCGCTGGCCAAGGGCGCCGGCTTTGCCGATCGTCAGGCGGAGCGGCTCTACCGGCGGCATCTCGCCAGCTATTTCGCCGCCGCGGTGATGATGCCCTATATGCGCTTCCTGCGCGCCTGCGAGGCGACCGGCTATGACCTCGAACTGCTCCAGCGGCGTTTCGGCGCCGGATTCGAGCAGGTCGCACACCGGCTGACCACCTTGCAGCGAGTCGGGGCGCGCGGGCTGCCGTTCTTCATGGTGCGGATCGACCGGGCGGGGCAGGCGTCGAAGCGCTTTTCCGGCGCGAGCGGCGCGGCGTTGGCCGAGGCGGAGGGGCGGTGTCCCTTGTGGCGAATTCATCATGCGTTCGACCGCCCGGGCAGCCTTGCGGTCCAGCTGGTCGAGCTGGAGGACGGCTCGCGCTGGCTGACCCTCGCGCGGTCGGTATCGCCGCAGGGGCGGCATTATGGCGCGGTGCCGGCGGAATTCGCGGTCGGCCTGGGCGTCGCGGCGGAGCAGGCCGGCTCGCTTGCGGTGGCGCGCGGCATCGACCTGAAGCGGGAAGCGACACCGATCGGCCTTGGCTGCCGGGCCTGCATGCGCGGCGGATGCCCGCAGCGCTCCGCGCCGCCGGCGGGGCGGACGCTGGTGATGAACGACCGCGAACGCGGGGTCAGCGCCCTGACTTTCGCGGGCGATTGACGGTACCGCGACATCGGGTGCGCGGGGCATCTTGATCCGCTGCGGTAACATTCCCTGCTGACACGGCGGCGATTTCTGCGACAAGCAGGTCATGTCTTGGGGGAGATAGAGAATGCGCCGTCGTCCAATCGCTGCGCTTGTGGCATTGTCAGCGATGCTGTCCGCTTGCGGTGGCGGATCGTCAGGATCGGGCGGGGGATCAACGCCGACGGCGACGCCCACCCCGACACCGACGCCGACACCGACACCGGTGGCGGGCTGCTCACTTCGCGAACGGCAGGATTGGGCGGCGGGGCAGCTTCGTGAATGGTATCTCTTCCCGGAGACATTGCCGACTGGCCTCAATCCGGCATCCTATGGCTCGGTCGATGCCTATATCGACGCGCTGACGGCGACGGCGCGCAGCCAGCGGCGCGATCGCTATTTCACCTATCTGACCTCGATCGCCGAGGAGGATGCCTATTATCAGTCCGGCTCCAGTGCCGGATTCGGCTTTCGCCTGGGGCTCGACACGTCGGGGCGGCTGTTCATCACCGAAGCTTTCGAGAATACGCCCGCGCAGGCCAATGGCGTCGGCCGGGGCGCGGAAATCCTCGCGATCGGCACCAGCTCCGCCAATCTGCGCACGGTCAGCGCGATCCTCGCCGCCGAGGGCACGACCGGGCTGATCAATGCGCTTGGTCCCGATACGGTCGGCACCGCGCGCGTGTTGCAATTGGGCGGCGTCGGCGGCAGCCGCACCGTGACCATCGCCAAGGCCGATTTCGACCTGCGGCCAGTGTCGTCAATCTATGGCGCGAAAATCATCGACGATGGCGGACGCAAGGTCGGCTATGTCAATCTGCGCACCTTCATCTCGACCGCCGATCCGCAGTTGCGCGCCGCCTTCGCGCAGTTCCGCGCGCAGGGCATCACCGACATCATTGTCGATGTGCGCTATAATGGCGGTGGCCTGGTTTCGATCGCCGAGCTGTTCGGTGACTTGCTCGGGGGCAACCGGTCGACGTCGGAGGTGCTCAGCTATACGACCTTCCGGTCCGAGAAGTCCTCCAACAACCGGACCCGCAATTATTCTCCGCAGGCGGAAGCGGTCGGCGCGACGCGGATCGCGTTCATCGGCACCGGCGGCACCGCATCGGCAAGCGAATTGGTGATCAATTCCACGATCCCCTATCTGCACGGCAATGCCGGCCTGATCGGCACCAACACCTATGGCAAGCCGGTCGGGCAGATCGCGCTCGACCGCGCGCAGTGCGACGATCGGTTGCGCGTGATCGCCTTCGCCACGCAGAATGCCACGCGCCAGGGCGATTATTACAACGGTCTTGCCGGGACGGTCGAGGCGAGCTGCCAGGCGTTCGACGATATCAGCCACCAGCTCGGCGATCCGCAGGAATCCTCGACGCGGCAGGCGCTCGATTTCCTTGCCGGGCGGTCGTGCACGCCGATCTCCGCCGCGCCGGTGTCGGCATCGGCATCGGCATCGGGGCAGCGAACACAGGCGCAGGCGCAGCTTCTGGCACGGGAAAGCGAGCGGGAGTTGTTGATCCCGACACGCCCATCGACGCCGCAGCGCGAAGTACCGGGGCTGTTCTGAGGTTGTAATTTTATTTACAACATGACTCACGAACTCGGCCGGATTTGACAGGTAAACTTTTTAGAATGGCGAATTGCCGTTCGATCGGCTGTAAATTTGTCTATCTCCGCATCATTCAATGAAGCGGGAATACTCAAATGACCTACCAGAACCACATCACGCAAACGGCGCAGCTGATCAAAAGCCAGAACGGCACCTGGGACGGGATCGACGCGGAAGCCGTCGCGCGGATGCGGCTGCAGAACCGCTTCCAGACCGGGCTCGACATCGCGCGCTACACGGCCGCGATCATGCGCAAGGACATGGCGGCCTATGACGCCGATCCGGCCAATTACACGCAGTCGCTGGGCTGCTGGCACGGGTTTATCGGCCAGCAGAAGATGATCAGCATCAAGAAGCATTTCGGATCGACCGAGCGCCGCTATCTCTATCTGTCGGGCTGGATGGTCGCCGCGCTACGCTCCGAATTCGGCCCGCTGCCCGACCAGTCGATGCATGAGAAGACCAGCGTTCCCGCGCTGATCGAGGAACTCTACACCTTTCTGCGCCAGGCCGATGCGCGCGAACTGGGCGGCATGTTCCGCGAGATCGACGCGGCGCGCGAGGCCGGCGACGAGCTGACCGAGCAGCGCCTGTTGCAGGCGGTCGACAATTACCAGACTCATGTCGTGCCGATCGTCGCCGATATCGATGCCGGGTTCGGCAATGCCGAGGCGACCTATCTGCTCGCAAAGAAGATGATCGAGGCCGGCGCCTGCGCGCTGCAGATCGAGAACCAGGTCTCGGACGAAAAACAGTGCGGCCATCAGGACGGCAAGGTCACCGTGCCGCATGAGGACTTCCTGGCGAAGGTCCGCGCCTGCCGCTACGCGTTCCTCGAGCTTGGCGTCGAGGACGGCATCATCGTCACGCGCACCGACTCGCTCGGTGCCGGCCTGACCAAGCAGATCGCGGTCAGCAAGGAACCGGGCGATATCGGCGACCAGTACAACTCGTTCCTCGATTGCGAGGAAATCGATCCGACCACCGCGCGCAATGGCGACGTGATCCTCAATCGCGACGGCAAGCTGCTGCGGCCGAAGCGGTTGCCGTCCAACCTGTTCCAGTTCCGCGCCGGATCGGGCGAGCATCGTTGCGTGCTCGACTGCATCACATCGCTGCAGAACGGCGCCGACCTGTTGTGGATCGAGACCGAGAAGCCGCATATCGAGCAGATCGCCGGCATGGTCGACCGCATCCGCGAGGTCATTCCCAATGCCAAGCTGGTCTATAACAACTCGCCATCATTCAACTGGACGCTGAATTTCCGCCAGCAGGTGTTCGATGCCTGGGCCGCGGCGGGCAAGGACGTCTCGGCCTATGATCGCGCCAAGCTGATGAGCGTCGATTATGACGGCACGGCGCTTGGCGATGAAGCGGACGAGCGGATCCGCACCTTCCAGCGCGATGCGGCGGCGCGGGCGGGCATCTTCCATCACCTGATCACCCTGCCGACCTATCACACCGCGGCGCTGTCGACCGACAATCTCGCCAAGGAATATTTCGGCGACCAAGGCATGCTCGGCTACGTCAAGGGTGTGCAGCGTAAGGAAATCCGCGAAGGGATCGCCTGTGTGAAGCATCAGAACATGTCGGGCTCCGACATTGGTGACGATCACAAGGAGTATTTCGCGGGCGAAGCGGCGCTGAAGGCCGGCGGCGCGCACAATACGATGAACCAGTTTGCTGCCTGACGGCAGCGGGGAACCAGTTTGCTGCCTGACGGCAGCGGGGAACCAGTTTGCCGCCTGACGGCGGGAACCAAATCGCCGCTTAATGCGGTAGGAAACCAGTTCGCGTCATAAGCGAACGGTACATCTCCTCGGGAGAGGATGGGGAGGCCCGGTGCGGATGCGCCGGGCCTCTTTGCTGTGGCCCGATTGTCACGCTCCAGCAATCTTTCGTTACACGATCGGCGCGTCACGAATGGGTCACAATCGCGGCCTAGCGGCGCGAATGAGGCGAGGGGTTCACGATCACGCAAGACGACGAACCGTCCGGCTGAATGCCATATGCAGGTGTTCACGCAACGGGCGGACCTTCGCGCGCGGTCGCAAGACGATTGATATTTCAGGTTTTCAGAGGGTCACAATGTCCAAGATCATGTTCGCACGTAAATCGCTGTTTCTCGGCGCCGCTGTCGGCGCGTTGTTCTGTGCCGGCACCGCCGTTGCGCAGGACGCTCCTGCCGCCGCCGCGCCGGAAGCGGCATCGGGCGACGGTCTTCAGGACATTGTGGTGACCGCCGAGCGCCGCTCGGAGAATCTCCAGAAGGTGCCGGTGTCGGTCGCGGTCGTCGGCGGCGAGGATTTGCGCAGCTTCCAGTCGGGTGGTGAGGACATCCTGTCGCTCGCCGGACGCGTTCCCGGCCTCTATGCCGAAACCACCACGGGCCGCATCTTCCCGCGCTTCTATATTCGCGGTCTCGGCAATATCGATTTCTACCTTGGCGCGTCGCAGCCGGTGTCGATCATCCAGGACGATGTCGTGCTTGAGCATGTTGTGCTGAAGTCGAACCCGGTGTTCGACGTCAATCAGGTCGAAGTGCTGCGCGGTCCGCAGGGGTCGCTGTTCGGCCGCAACACCACGGCGGGCATCATCAAGTTCGACACGATCCGGCCGAGCCAGACCTTCGACGGACGCGTGGCGGCTTCATACGGCACCTTCAACACCGTCACTTTCGACGGCGGTATTGGCGGGCCGATCGTGCAGGACAAGATCGCGTTCCGCATTTCCGGCCTGTACCAGCACCGCGACGATTGGGTCGACAACCGGTTCACCGGCACGGGCGCCGACGGCACGCGGGGCGGCAAGAATGTGATGGGCGGCTTCGATGAGCGCGATGTGCGCCTGCAATTGCTGTTCACGCCGACCGAGAATCTGTCGATCAACGTTTCCGGCCACGCGCGCGACTTTTCGGGCACCTCGACCATCTTCCACCGCGGCGCGCTGAAGCTGGGGTCGAACAATATCGAGGGCGAGCCGCGCGACAGCCTCGCGCAGGACGAAGCGATGAACAATCCGCAAGCCTATAAGACCTATGGCGCGTCGGTGAACGCGGCCTATGATTTCGGCTTCGCAACGCTGACCTCGATCACAGCCTATGAGACGAGCCATGGCTATAGCCGCGGCGACACCGATGGCGGCGTGGCGCAAAACTATCCCGGCCGACCGGCTTATGGCCAGAGCCAGGGCAATCTGCGCGATCTCGATCAGTGGACGCAGGAAGTTCGCCTTGCCAGCAACGACAGCGGCCCGTTTAAATGGCAAGTCGGCGGCATGTATTTCGACAGCCGCGACGATACCGAATTCTATCAGCGCTCGTTCTTCCTGACCGGGCCCGACCTCAACGGTACGTTGCCGAACCCGAACAATTTCGTCCGTCTGCATGACGTCAACACATCATGGGCGCTGTTCGGTCAGCTGAGCTATCAGGTGACCCCGGCGCTGACCATCACGGCCGGCGGCCGCATCACTGAAGACAAGAAGCAGACCCGGTTGGTGCGCAGCGTGAAAAACGCGGCGGGCACGACCGATTCCTTCCCATCGACGGCACCGCGCTTTGTCGAACTGAAGGATACCCAGCCAAGCTGGGACGTCTCGGCGCTTTACGAAGCGAGCCCGGATTTCAGCCTCTATGCTCGCGTGGCACGAGGCTTCCGCGGCCCGACGATCCAGGGACGCTCGGCCGTGTTCAACAGCCCCTTCACCACGGCGAATTCGGAAACGATCATGTCGTACGAAGCGGGCATCAAGACGCGGCCGTTCAGCAACCTGCGCTTCAACGCGACCGGCTTCACCTATCGCGTCAACGACATTCAGCTGAACGGCAATGATTCGAACGGCAATGGCGTGTTGTTCAATGCCGATCATGCCAATGCCTATGGCTTCGAGGCGGAACTGGAATGGCGGCCGATCCGCAATATCAGCATTTCGCTGGGCGGGAGCGCATTGCACACCGAGATCAAGGACAAGCGCGTCTATGCGCAGGTCTGTGCGCTGAACGGCGTCGTCACCTGCACCGTGCAGAACCCGACGATCACGCGCCCGGTATTCGGGGCGCCGGCGGTTTTCGCGCAGATCGACGGCCAGCCCCTGCCGAACGCGCCGAAGTTCCAGATCGATGCGGCAGTGCGTTACGACATTCCGCTCTGGACGGGCGGCAATCTGTTCGTCCAGACCGACTGGAACGTGCAGGGCTATACGAACCTGGTGCTGTACAAGACGCGCGAATTCTACGCGGACGGCAATCTGGAGGGCGGGCTGAAGATCGGCTACACGACGTCCGACAAGAAGTATGAAATCGCGGCGTTCGCCCGCAACATCACCAATGAGAAGAACCTGAAGGGCGTGATCGAAAATTACATGGCAGCCGTGTTCAACGAACCGCGCATCATCGGCATTTCGTTCAGCGGCAAGCTGCGCTGAGTTTTCCTGCGAATGTCTGAAAAGCCCGCGGCGCCACCCGGCGTCGCGGGTTTTTCACTGTCCGCCGCTCGCCCGTGATGAAGTTTCGTGGCCGTTACGAAATTTCGGTGATAGCGATGCCGCCTGAGGATCGGAGTGCCGGATGGATATCGCCCTTCATTTCATCAACCGGTCAGGGGACGCGGGTAATTCCCATGTCGTCATCTTTCAGCATATGGCTGCGGCCGATCTCGACGAGCCGCTCGCTGCCCTGAAAGTCATCCGCAATCCGGCAATGGACGAAAGCCATGATTTCGTCGCCAGCACGGATGCGGGCGATGCGCTCTGGATCGGGACTGCCCGCAACGTCTGCGATGACGATCTGGTCCCGCCCGAACTCGCGGCCGGCGGTGCGACATGCCTGTCGCTCGCCGGTATCGCCGGCGTGACGATCGTGATGACCGGTGGCTGCGGCGAACCGCTGGCGTTTTCGCTCACCGATATCGTGACGCGCTGACCCGGGCGGATCAGGCGCCGGCGGCGTCGAGCCGGTCGAGCTGCGTCTTGCTCAGCTCAAGCGTCATCGATCCGAGCAAGTCATGAACCTGCGCCACGCTGGTTGCGCTGGCGATCGGTGCGGTCACGCCGGGCTGGGCAGCGAGCCAGGCCAGGGCGATCTGCGCCAGCGACGCGCCGCTGTCCGCGGCGATCTCGTCCATCGCGGCGAGCACCGCCGGCCCCTTGCCCTTGATCAGCTCGCCCATCCGGCCGCCGCGCACGCTTTTGCCGAGATCGGCCTCGCTGCGATATTTGCCGGTCAGGAAGCCCGAGGCGAGGCCGTAATAGGGCACCACGCCGATATTGTGCGTGACGCAATAATCCTGCAGCTCGCCCTCAAAGGCATGGCGGCTGACCAGATTATATTCCGGCTGCAGCACATGATAATGCGGAATACCGGCGGCGGCGGCCGCCTCATTGGCCGATTTCAGCCGTGCGGCATGAAAGTTCGACGCGCCCAGCGCATTGATCTTGCCGGCCTCGGCCAGCCGGGCGAAGGCGGCAAGCGCATCCGCCTGGGGCACCGCGTCATCGTCCTGATGCGCGAAATACAGGTCGATCCGCTCGACCCCGAGCCGCCGCAGCGACGCGTCGCACGCCGCGGCAATGCGCGCCGGCGCAAGCTTCGCGCCGCCTTCGCCGGGCAGCATCCCGACCTTGGTCGCGATCTGCACCTTGTCGCGCTTGCCCGATTGTTTGAGCCATTCGCCGATCACCGTTTCGGATTCGCCACCCTGATGGCCGGGCACCCAGGCCGAATAGACATCGGCGGTGTCGATCATCGTTCCGCCGCCATCGACGAACGCATCAAGCACGGCGAAGCTGGTCGCCTTGTCGGCGGTCCAGCCGAACACGTTGCCGCCCAATACCAGCGGGGCGATATGGAGGTCGGTTGTACCTAATCGGCGAAGATCGGTCATTGTGGTTGGGCCTCGTTTTCGCCGTCCACCTCGATGGTGGCGGCATTGGCGTCGACGCTGTTCGCATCGAGCATTGCGGCGGCATCGTTCAGCGCCTGCGCCTCGCCGGGCGTGACCGCCCCGGGGGTGTCGGGGCTGCCCGAGCCGCACCCGGCGAGCAGGAGAAGCGCGCCCAGACCGATCGATTTGAGTCCAGACATTCGCACCATCTCCCTGCTCGTTTTCGAGCGTGTTCAATCCGTCCCGGACATTGTCGCAAGACAGACAATCCGCAGGTCGTTCCCAAAGGTCGTTCAGGGGGGCGGGCGCGACTTCGAAAAGCCCCGCCCGCAAATCCCTCTTAGTCCTCGATCGCGTTGCCGGCATCCTTCAGCGCGGCGCCGGTCGCATCCGCGGCGCCGTCGGCGGCATTGCCGATCGCCTTGCTGGCATTGTCCATCGTTGCTTCGGCCGACCCGAAGGCGCGGTCCGCGGCGGCGTTGGTATCGTTGACGGCTTCGCCCAGCGTCGCATTGGCATCGGCCGCGATCTGGTCGGCGGCCTGTGCTGTCTCGTTCTGCGCGGCGGGCGTGCAGGCGGCAAGCGCGGCGGCGGACACAGCGGTGGCGAGAGCAACGATTTTCTTCATGAGAGCGATTCCCGGCTTGTTGATTAGGGTGGCGAGGCTAGCGGAGCCATCGGCCCGCTTCAATACGCACGGCTCGGCACATGTTTCCGCCTCTTATCGGCCATGGCGCGTTGACCTGATATAAAGATATCTTTATATGTTGTTTCGACATGACGATCGCACTCGACATCTTCCGGGCCCTTGCCGACACCACGCGGCTGCGCATCCTCGCCTTGCTGCGCTCGATGGAGCTGTCGGTGGGCGAGCTGGCGCAGGTGCTCGGACAGAGCCAGCCGCGCGTCAGCCGCCATGTGAAGATCCTGTGCGATGCCGGCCTGGCCGAACGCCGCAAGGAAGGCAGCTGGGTGTTTGTCGGCGTCGGCAACGAAGCGCGGGTCGCGCCGGTGCTTGCCGCGCTTGACGGCTGGGCGGCGATCGAGCCCGATCATTGGGCGGTGGCCGATGTGGCCCGGCTGGCGGCGGTGCGCGCCGATCGTGCGGCATCGGCGGCCGCCTGGTTCGAGGGTAACGCCGGGCAATGGGACGCGATCCGCTCGCTCCATATCGCCGAAAGCGAGGTCGAGGCGGCGATGTCGGCGGTGCTGGGCGATGCGCCGATCGGCCAGCTGATCGATATCGGTACCGGCACCGGGCGGATGCTCGAATTATTCGCGGGGCGCGCCAGGGCGGCGCTGGGCATCGATCGCAGCTCGGAGATGCTGCGGCTGGCGCGCGCGAAACTGTCCGAGCGCGGGCTGGCCAATGCCGAGCTGCGCCAGGCGGATCTCTATGCCTTGCCGCTTGGCGACGGCGCGGCCGATGCGGCGATCATCCATCACGTGCTCCATTTCGCGCAGCAGCCGGGCGCCGCGATTGCCGAGGCGGCACGCGTGCTGGCGCCGGGCGGGCGGCTGCTGATCGCCGATTTCGCGGCGCATGATCGCGAGGAGCTGCGCACCAAGGATGCGCACACCAGGCTCGGTTTTTCCGACGAGCAGATCCTGGGCTGGTTCGAGGCGAGCGGCCTCGCCGCGGCGCGGACCGAGACGCTTGAGGGCGGTGAACTGACGGTGAAATTGTGGCTCGGTCGAAAAATCGCCCAGCCTGAGAAAATTCCGGTGCATGAGGTGAAGGCGGCATGACGATTTCCATCAATCAATTGGAAGAGGCGCGCCGCGCGCTTGAAGCGCCATTGTTCGCTGATGTCGCCGGCGATGCCGAAATATCGTTCGAATTCTTCCCGCCCAAGACCGACAAGATGGAAGAGGCATTGTGGGAAGCCGTCAAGACGCTTGAGCCGCTGGGCCCGCGCTTCGTATCGGTCACCTATGGCGCCGGCGGATCGACCCGCGAACGCACCCATGCAACGGTCGCACGGATCCAGCGCGAGACGTCGCTGGCCGCCGCTGCACATCTGACCTGTGTCGAGGCGACCAGGGAAGAGATTGACGAGGTCGCCGAGGCGTATTGGGCGGCAGGCATCCGGCATATCGTGGCGCTGCGCGGCGATCCGCCGGTGGCGGGGTCGAAATTCGTGTCGCATCCCGGTGGCTATGAGAATGCCGCCGATCTGGTCGCTGGCCTCAAGAGACTTCACCCGTTCGAAGTGTCGGTCGCGGCCTATCCCGAATGCCATCCGGATTCGGGCAGCGTCGATGCCGATCTCGACAATCTCAAGCGCAAGCTCGACGCCGGGGCGAACCGCGGGATCACGCAATTCTTCTTCTCGCCCGAGGCCTATTTCCGGTTCCGCGACCGGGTTGCCGCGGCCGGGATCACGGCCGAGATCGTGCCCGGCATCCTGCCGGTGTCGAACGTCGCGCAGACGCGCAAATTCGCCGCGATGTGCAATGCCGAAATCCCCGACTGGATGGGGCGATTGTTCGAAGGGCTCGACGATCATCCTGCCGCGCGCCAGCTGGTCGCGGCGACGGTGGCGGCGGAAATGTGCCGCAAGCTTTATGCCGGCGGCGTGCGCGGCTTTCATTTCTACACGCTCAATCGTGCCGAACTGAGCTTCGCGATCTGCCATTTGCTCGGGATCAGGGCAAAGAATGCCCCGGACTCGATCATCGCCGCGTCCGCCGCGGCCTGAGGAATTTGCCATGACCGTACGCGAAAGACTGCTCGCCGAAGCCGCCAAGCGCATCCTGATCACGGACGGCGCATTCGGCACCGAGATCCAGAACTGGAAGCTCAAGGAAGAGGATTATGCCGGCGACCTGGGCCTGGCCAAGGATCAGAAGGGTAATAACGACATCCTCGCGCTGACCAAGCCGGAGGTGCCGGAGAGGATCACGCGCGAATATCTCGAGGCCGGGTCGGACATCGTGTCGACCAACACCTTCAGCGCGAACCTAATCAGCCAGGCCGATTATGCCGCCGAGCATCTGGTGCGTGAGATCAATGTCGCCTCGGCGCAGATCGCGCGGCGGCTGGCCGATGAATTCGCCGCCAGGGACGGCCGCCCGCGCTTCGTCGCCGGCGCGATCGGCCCGACCAACAAGACGCTGTCGCTGTCGCCTGACGTCAACGATCCGGGATTCCGCGAAATCGACTTCGATTATCTAAAGGGCGTGTACCGCGAACAGACCGACGCTCTGATCGAGGGCGGGGTGGATTTCATCCTGATCGAAACGGTGTTCGATACGCTCAACGCCAAGGCTGGCGTCATGGCGGTACTCGAGGCGGCCGAGGATCTCGGGCGCGACGTGCCGATCATGATGTCGATGACGCTGACCGACTTGTCGGGGCGCAATTTGTCAGGCCATACCGTGGAAGCGTTCTGGCACGCCGTGCGCCATGCCAGGCCAGTGACGATCGGGCTGAATTGTTCGTTCGGTGCAGAGCAGTTGCGGCCGCATGTTAAGACTCTGTCTCAAATCGCCGACACGCTGATCATGGTCTATCCCAATGCCGGCCTGCCCAATGAGCTGGGCGAATATGATGAGCAGCCGGCAACCACGGCCGGCCTGGTGCGCGAATGGGCGGCACAGGGGCAGGTCAATATCCTGGGTGGCTGTTGCGGATCGACCCCGGCGCATATCGCAGCCATCGCCAAGGCGGTCGGCGAGCTGCCGCCGCGCGAACTGCCGGTGCCGCCGGTGGTGACACGACTGGCGGGACTGGAACCGATGACCATGGCGGCTTGATAAACTTTCCCCTCCCGCTTGCGGGAGGGGCAGGGGTGAGCTCGCGCTCTTCCCAGACGACACTGCCTGCTTTGGCCGGGCGCCCACCCCTCGGTCCCCTTCCGCGCGCGGGAGGGGAGGAAGTTAAGAATGACCACCACCACCGCCCAGTTCGTCAATATCGGCGAACGCACCAACATCACCGGATCGGCGCGCTTCAAGAAGCTGATCATGGCGGATGACTATACTGCCGCCGTGGAAGTCGCGCGGCAGCAGGTGGAATCGGGTGCGCAGGTGCTCGACATCAATATGGACGAAGGGTTGCTCGACGCCGAAAAGGCGATGACCACCTTCCTCAAGCTGATTGCCGCCGAACCCGATATCGCGCGCATTCCGTTCATGATCGACAGCTCGAAATGGTCAGTGATCGAGGCCGGGCTGAAATGCGTCTCGGGCAAACCGATCGTCAATTCGATCAGCATGAAAGAGGGCGAAGCTCAGTTTCTGTCTCAGGCACGCAAGGTCATGGCGTACGGCGCCGCCGTGGTCGTGATGGCGTTCGACGAGGTCGGCCAGGCCGATACCCAGGCGCGCAAAGTCGAGATTTGCGGGCGCGCCTATGACCTGCTGGTCGGGATCGGTTTCCCGCCCGAGGACATCATCTTCGACCCCAATATCTTCGCCGTCGCAACCGGCATCGACGAGCATCGCCGCTATGCGATCGACTTTATCGAGGCATGCAAGGAGATCAAAATTCGCTGCCCGCATTGCCATATCTCGGGCGGCCTTTCGAACCTGTCGTTCAGCTTCCGCGGCAATGAACCGGTGCGCCGCGCGATGCACAGCGTGTTCCTTTATCATGCCATCCCTGCCGGGCTCGACATGGCGATCGTCAATGCCGGCCAGCTCGACATTTATGACGATATCGACCCCGAACTGCGCGAAGCGTGCGAGGATGTCGTCTATGACCGGCGGGATGATGCTACTGACCGGCTGATCGCGCTCGCCGAGCGTTATCGCGGCACTGACGCAGTGGCCGAGAAGGCGGCGGCGGAATGGCGCAGCCTCGATGTCAACAAGCGGCTCGAATATGCCCTGGTCAAGGGCATCGATATGCATGTGGTCGAGGATACCGAGGAAGCGCGGCTTGGGTTCGCGCGGCCAATCGAAGTGATCGAGGGGCCGTTGATGGACGGCATGAACGTGGTCGGCGACCTGTTCGGATCCGGCAAGATGTTCCTGCCTCAGGTCGTGAAATCGGCCCGCGTGATGAAAAAGGCCGTCGCTCATCTGCTGCCCTTTATCGAGGCGGCGAAGGAGCCGGGCGCGCGCGGCAAGGGCAAGATCATCATGGCGACCGTCAAGGGCGACGTGCATGATATCGGCAAGAACATCGTCGGCGTGGTGCTGCAGTGCAATGGCTTCGACGTGGTCGATATGGGCGTGATGGTGCCCTGGTCGGACATCCTCAAGGCCGCGAACGAGAATGACGCCGACATGATCGGCCTGTCGGGCCTGATCACCCCGTCACTCGACGAGATGGTCACCGTGGCCGAGGAAATGAAGCGCGCCGGCATGAAGATGCCGCTGCTGATCGGCGGCGCGACCACCTCCAAGGTGCATACCGCGCTGCGCATTGCCCCGGCCTATGACGGCCCGGTGGTGCATGTGCTCGACGCCAGCCGCGCGGTCGGCGTCGCTTCGACGCTGGTCAGCGATACGCAGAAGGACGGCTTCGTCCAGCGCACCGCAGACGAATATGAGGCGGTACGCGTGGCGCGCGCCAATAAGGGGCAGAGTGAGCTGATCCCGATCGCGGCGGCGCGCGCCAATGCCTTCCCGACCGACATGGCGCTGAAGCCCGGCGCGCCGGCGCAGCCCGGCCTGCATGTCTTCTCCGATTGGGATCTTAACGATCTTCGGGAAGTGATTGATTGGACGCCATTCTTCCGCGCATGGGAACTGGCGGGCAATTATCCCGCGATTCTCCAGGACGCGATTGTCGGCGAAAGCGCGCGCTCGCTGTTCGACGATGCCAATGCGATGCTCGACAAGATCATCGCGGAGAAATGGCTGACCGCGAAGGGTGTTGTCGGCCTGTGGCCGTGCCGCCGCGAAGGTGACGATGTGGTGATCGAGACGGAAGAGGAAGTGCGCATGCCCTTCCTCCGCCAGCAGATCGCCAAGCGCGAAGGCCGCGCCAATATGTGTCTGACCGATTTCATCGATCCGGCAGGCGACTGGATCGGCGGCTTCGCGGTGACGGCGGGTCACGGCATCGAACCGCATCTGGCGCGGTTTAAGGCCGATAATGACGATTATTCCGATATCCTGCTCAAGGCGCTGGCCGATCGCCTGGCCGAGGCATTCGCGGAGCGGCTCCATCAGCATGTCCGCACGACATTGTGGGGCTATGCCGAAGGCGAACAGCTGACCAACGAAGCGCTGATCCGCGAGCAATATCGCGGTATCCGCCCGGCGCCGGGCTATCCGGCCTGCCCCGATCACAGCGAGAAGCCGATGCTGTTCGACTTGCTCAGCGCAACCGAGGCAACTGGTATCATCCTCACCGAAAGCTTCGCGATGATGCCGACAGCGGCGGTCTCCGGCTTCTATTTCGGGCATCCTCAGGCGGAATATTTTGGTGTGGCGCGCGTCGGTCCGGATCAGGTTGCCGATTATGCCGCGCGGCGCGGCGCGGATCTGCCGACAGTGGAACGCTGGCTACGGCCCAATCTGGACTGATTTTTACACCGATCGCGTCGTGTCAGCCAAGCAGTGTGCGATTAGTCTTGCGAAGTGCTGGAAAGGGCATACTCTCCGAACAAAATAAAAGAGGGAGAAGGAGAATATGCGATGGGAACCCTGAACACGCTTGAAGGCTCGGGTGACGAGAGCCTGGTTATCCTGCAAAGCCTGCTTTGCCTGTTGCGTGAAAAGAATCTGCTGACCCGCGCCGATATCGAGGAATTGTGCGACCGCGTCTCGAGCCGCGCCAAGCAGGCCGAATGCGCGCCATTCCCGTGCAGCGAGAAAGCCGCAAACGTGGCCGCGGCCGAGATGGCCCGGATCGGCGGCTATATCGGCAGCCGTTATGGCGGCAAGCATCGCCGGGGGGTGTGAGCGGCGAGATTTTGCGGCGGCGCTTTCCGCGCTGACGTGATCGCAGGGGGCTTGGCCTGACCTGCTCGGCCTGAGCAAGTCGGGGAGCAGGCCGCGCGATGCATCGCGGAAGCGATTCAACAGTGATTTGGTCTGTGGCAGTGCAGGGCGGACGAACAGCCTCGGGTTGTGGTCCGCTCTTTCTCATCATCAATATTTCGGATGATCCGGTCGGCGCAGAACAGCCAGCAAGCTGGCTGATCGCTGGCTGATAAGCTGGCTGTTCCCTGGCTGTTATCCGATAACAGCCAGCATCGAATAAAATATTGATAATAAAGATAAATTTCACGTAAAACTCCAACTTAACAGCCAGAAAAAAACTTTTCCGCGATAACAGCCAGCCGGGCGGCCACCGCGCGGCATTCATCACGAGGGTTCGCAGCTCGACGGTTAACTCTCAATTTGCCTTCCTTCGCTAGGCTCTGCGCGGCATTCCCCGCCCAAAGGAGCTGCCTCATGCGCCGCATCATTCCGTTGATCGCTCTTGCCCTGACTGTACCTGCCGCCGCGCAACAGGGACGGGCGCCGTTCACCATCCAGGAAACCGGGCAGGGCTTCGCCACGATCGACGACGCGGTGCAATCGGTGCGCATGGGGACGGCCACGATCCTGATCGCGCCCGGCACCTATCGGCAATGCACGATTCAGGCGGGCGGGCGGATCACCTTCAAGGCAATCCAGCCGGGCACAGCGATCTTCGAGGGCGAGGCGTGCGAGGGCAAGGCGGCTTTCGTGCTGCGCGGCCAGGAATCGATCGTCGATGGCCTGATCTTTCGCGGCATCCGCGTCGATGACGGCAATGGCGCGGGCATCCGCACCGAAATGGGCAATCTGACGGTGCGCAATTCGATGTTCCTCGACAGTCAGGAGGGCATCCTGGGCGGCGAGCCGAACGGGCAGCGGATCGTCATCGATCGCTCGACTTTTGCCGGGCTGGGGCAGTGCGAGGAGACGGTGGATTGCAGCCACGGCATCTATCTCGCCAATCAGGGGTCAGTGACGGTGACCAACTCGCGCTTCGAACGCGGCACCGGCGGCCATTATGTCAAGCTGCGCGCGCCCAATGTCTCGATCACCGACAACAGCTTCGATGATACCGCGGGCAAGAAGACCAACTATATGATTGACCTGCCCGAAGGCGGCACCGGCCTGATCGCGCGCAACACCTTTGTGCAGGGCCGCAACAAGGAAAACTGGACCGGATTCATCGTCATTGCGGCGGAGGCCCGGAAATATCGCGCCGCCGGCCTCAGGATCGAGGGCAATGACGCCTCGCTCGCGCCGGGCGAGACGCGGTCACCGGCGTTCGTGGCGGACTATAGCCATGAACGCCTCGCAATCGGCGCCAACCGGCTCGGCGCGGGGATCAGGGCGTTCGAGACGCGCTGAACGCTACAGCCAGGGCCGTTCGGGCTGCGGCTCGGCCGAATACATCGTCAGATACTGGGCGAGGCGCGGGCGTGACGAGCGGTTGGGGCTTGCCCCATGCGGCAGGTCTTCGCGCCAGATCACCAGATCGCCCGTCCGCGCAGGAATCGTCACCGCTTCCGCCGATAGGTCGACCTCGCGCGGGTCCGCGTCGCCCAGACTGTCGAGCCAGGCGTCGATCCGGCGATGGAAACCCGGCACGAGCTGTAATGCACCCTGATCGGCCGTCGTATCAGTGAGGTAAAGGATACCCTGCGTCCCGAACGGGATCGGGCGAGTCAGGCTGGCATCCCAGTGAAGATGGGGCCCGGGGAAACTATGGCCCGGGCGTTCGGGCGGGTTGAAGCTCATGCGGTCGGTCGTCATCCACAGATCGGCCGTGCCCCATAATTGCGCGAACGCCTTGCGGATGCGCGGCGAGCGGCGGATGGCGGCCTGTGCCGGGTGCTGGAAATGCTGGATCATGATGCCTTGCCGGCGCGACTTGTCATACCAGCTATCGGGATCACCGGCTCGACCGCCGACCAGCTGCCAGAGCGCCTCCGTTGCTGCCTCTGCCTCGGCGGCGGTGATCGCGTCCCGCACCACGACCACGCCGTCTTCCGCCCAACCGGCCAGCTCTGCATCGCTCAGGACAGGCGGGGCGGCATCGATCGCGGCGAGCTGCGATTGAACCGCGTCCGGCGGCGCCGCGCCGTCGATCTGGGCATGATAGCGTGCCACCGTCACGGGATCGGGCATTCCCGCTATGTTCAGGATCCAGCCTACGAAGTTGTCATAATCAAGCCGATGGGTCCTCGCGTGCGTCGTCACCTGCTCGATTCCCAGACCAAGCGTATCCAGCAGTATCCGCCATTGCTCATAGGGCAGGGCCTCGCTCGACCGTCCGGTCAGCGAGGCCCAATAGGTGGTCAGACCGCGCACATGATCGAGCGGGCCGGCAATGGCGGACGGCGCGCTGCTCAACGGCAGGGCGCGCCTTTGCCCGCGCCGAGATCGAGGCACTTGCCGTCCACGCCCGGCACGGGCAGCCCGATCAGCGCCGCCAGGGTCGGGGCGATATCGACTGTCTCGACGCCGGCGGGCTGTTCGAAGCCGGTCATGCCCTTGCGCCAGAACAGGATCGGCACGCGGCGGTCATAATTATACGGGCTGCCATGCGTCGCGACGGAACCACCGCTGGGGCTGGGGATCGGCGTGATGCGCGGCTTCAGGAAAACCAGCAGGTCGCCCGAACGGGTCGGGTCATATGAGGCGCGCGCCTTCTGGATGAAGCTCCAGTTCTCGGGCGGACCCTTCGGCATCGGGCTTGCCGCGATCTGCTTGCCGGTCAGCACTTCGGCGACCTGCGGCATCGCCTTGTAACGGGCGATCGTCTCGGCCAGCACTGTCTTGCGCTGATCGACGGTCAGCGCAGTGGAAATCCAGACATCGCCATTGGGCATATCGCCGAACAACAGCGGTATGGTCAGGCCGAGCTTCTGGCCGATCGCTCTGCCCATATTCGCCGGTGCCAGAGCGACGTCGACGCGTTGCGCCTCCGGCATGCCCTGCAGGACTTCGCGCTCGGGCAGGTCGTTGCCGCCATGGTCGGCGGTGAGCACGACCTGATAATCGACCCCGGTCCGGTCGAGCACGTCGAAAAAGGCGCCGAGCGTGGCATCAAGATTGGCGAGCTGGATGCACATCTCCGCGCCGTCGGTGCCGTAGGTGTGGCCGACATAGTCGGTCGCCGATGCGCCGACCGAAATGATGTCGGTTGCCGGGCCCTGACCAAGCTTCATGTCCTGCACCAGCCCTGCCGCCAGCGCGACGATCGAGGCGTCAAATGCGGGCGATGCGCGAAAACCGCGCGTGTCGCCGGCGGCGCGTTCGAAATGGCCGGTGCCGACGGTCTTGTCGCCGCCGATCGGGATTGCCTTGTCGCGGACGGTACACCAGGCGGGTACTTCAAGCGCCGGTTGGGCTTTCGCGATCAGCGCGGCGGTCGCGGTGTTGGCCCGCGTCACCACGCCGGGCTCGGTGCGCCCGGCATAGGAGACGAAGGCCTTGCCGTCCCACCACCACAGCTCATCGACCTTGTGGCCGCCCATCATCACCGCAGCGCGGTCCTTGCCCGCAACCGAGACGACTCGAGTCCGCGGGTCAGCCGCTTTCATCCGCTCGCCCAGCGTCGGGACCTTCAGATGCTTGTCGGACACGGTGTATTTGCCCGAATTGCTGCCCGGCACGCTCTCATCCTCGGCGCAATAGACCTGCTTGTCGGTGCGCGGCGCGGCCTGGTCGACCCAGTTATTGGCGATGATGCCGGTATGGGCGGGGCGATAGCCGGTCAGGATGGTCGAATGGCCGGGGCAGGTCTCGGTCGCGGCATGGCTCTGAAAGCCTGACGGGAAGACGGCGCCTTTCAGCAAGCGGGCGAAACCGTCCGTGAAATAGGCCCGGTTCTTGTCGAGCAGATCGGCGGAGAACTGGTCGACCGAGATCGCGACGATCAGCTTCGGCGCAGTCTTGGGCGGTGTCATCTTGACCGGGGCAATCACCGGCGCGGTCGATCCCGGTGCCGTTTGCGCGCTGGCGGGTAGGGTGATGAGTGCTGCGGCAAGGGCGAGGGTCGACGCCAGAGTCTTCATGCTAATTCCTTTTCGGGGCCGGTGCATTGCGCTTCGCGGCAATGTATGGGCGAGGTCGGATGATGCGGCAAGGATGCCCAATGCGCGGTTTATATTGCCTGTTTGTGACGCTGTTGGCGCTGTTGGCCGTTCCCGCCGCCGCGGAGTCGCCGGCCCCGCCGGGCGCCGGGCCGCATCTCGCCATCACGCTGGTCGCGGAAAGCGAACGGCCGGCGGCGGGTAGTGAGGTGACGCTGGCGCTTGACACGCGCCCGGAGGCCGGCTGGCACGGCTATTGGCTCAATCCCGGCGATGCCGGCTTCCCGGCAAAGCTCGACTGGACTCTGCCCGCCGGCGTGACCGTGAGCGAGCCGCGCTATCCGGTCCCCGGCACGCTGCTGATCGCCGGCCTGATGAACTATGTGTTCGAAAAGCCCTACGCGCCGCTGGTCACGCTGAAGATCCCGGCGGGACTCGCGCTGGGCAGCAAGCTGCCGATACGGTTGAAGGCCGCCTATCTGGTCTGCTCGGCAACGGTTTGCGTGCCGGAAAGCGCCAAGCTCACACTCGATCTGGTCGTCGGCGACGGGTCGATCGCACCCGCCGCGCGTACGACCTTCGATGCCTGGCGGCGCGCGATCCCCAGGCCGCTCGACGCGAAGGCGACCTGGCAGGTCGCGAACGGCGTCGCGACGATCGCGATCCCTTATCCGGCGAGTGCGCCGCTCAAGGACGCCTATTTCTTCCCGCTGACCATGAATGCGATCGACTATGCCGCGCCGCAACAGGTAACGCGGGATGGCGACCGCGTGATCCTCTCGACCAAGGGCAAGGTGGCCGGCGCGCTTTCCGGCGTGCTGCGGATCGGTGAGGGCCAGGGCCTTACGGTGACGGCGGAGCCGGGCGTGGTCGCCGGGGCAGCGGAAGGCGGCGGCGCGACCGAAAGTGGCGGCGTGCTGGTCGCGACGCTGCTGGCGTTCGGCGGCGCAGTGCTTGGCGGCCTGCTGCTCAACATCATGCCATGCGTGTTCCCGATCCTCAGCCTCAAGGCGCTGAGCCTGGCGCGCGGGCATCTTGACGAGCGCACCGCGCGGCGCGAGGCGCTTGGCTATACCGCCGGGGTCGTCGCAGTGTGCGTCGCACTGGGCGGCGCGATCCTGGCGCTGAGGGCAGGAGGCAGCGCGGTCGGCTGGGCGTTTCAGCTGCAGGATCCGCGCATGATCCTGTTGCTGCTGCTGCTCACCGTGGCGATCGCGCTGAACCTCGGCGGGTTGTTCGAGATTCCGACCCCGGCCTTTGTCGGCAATTCTGGCGGCGTCGGCGGCGCCTTCGCGACCGGCGCTTTGGCGGCGTTCATCGCCACACCGTGCACCGGGCCGTTCATGGGCGTGGCGCTGGGGGCGGCGCTGATCCTGCCTTGGCCGGCGGCGCTGGCGGTGTTTGCCGGGCTTGGGCTCGGGCTGGCGCTGCCGTTCCTCGCGCTTGGCTTCGTGCCGGCGTTGCGCAAGCGGCTGCCCAGGCCGGGCGCGTGGATGGAGACCTTCCGCCACATCCTCAGCGTGCCGATGTGGCTCACCGCGATTGCGCTGGCCTGGGTGCTGGGGCGCCAGGCGGGGATCAACGGCATGACTTTGGGGTTGATCGCCGGGCTCGGCATCGCCCTGACCCTGTGGGTGGCGGGCCGGCGACAGGCACGCGGCCTGTCATTCGGTATTGCTGCGACGCTCGCCTTGCTGGCGGTCGCAGGCGGTGCGATCGCCTTTGTCGAGCGATCGGCGGCCGCACCGGTACAGACGGCGGGCAGCGAAGCGTTCAGTGAAGCGCGCCTCGCCGCACTGCGCGCTGAGGGACGGCCGGTCTTTGCCTATTTCACCGCGGACTGGTGCCTGACCTGCAAGGTCAACGAGGCGGCGGCGATCGATGTCGCATCGACTCGCGATGCATTCGCGGCGGGCAAGGTCGCGGTGCTGGTCGGTGACTGGACCGATGGCGATCCGGTGCTCGGCCGCTTCATCGAACAGCACAACCGCGCCGGCGTGCCGCTCTATCTTTACTATGCGCCGGGGGCGGCCGAGCCACAGATCCTCCCGCAAGTGCTGACTCCGGGCCTGCTGAGCGATCTGGCCAGGAAGTAGAAAGCTCCTCCTCGAGGTAAAATCGAAACGCCCCTTGTGCGCCGCAGCAATTCGTCGCAGCATGGAACTTGTCGGTGCTGGGGGGCTTTAAGGTTTCGATGGGGAAACGACACGCGTTCGACGAGATCATGGGCCAGAGCGGCAACGCCACGCCGCGCCCCGAACTCGCCGCGCTTGGCCGCTGGATCGACGAAACCCCCGATGGCGAATTGCGCCGCCGCCAGCAAAGCGCCGAGGCGACCTTCCGCCAGCTTGGCATCACCTTCGCAGTGTACGGTGACAGCGACGCAAGCGAACGCATCATCCCGTTCGACATCGTACCGCGCATCTTCCTCGCCGATGAATGGGCGCGGTTGTCCGAAGGGCTGATCCAGCGCGTCGAGGCGATCAACGCGTTCCTCGATGACATCTATGGTGCGCGGAAGATCCTTGATGCGGGCGTGCTGCCGCCCGACCTGATCTTCGGCAACCCGCAGTTCCGCCCCGAAATCGCCGGCATTCGCCCGCCGCACGGCATCTGGGCGCATATCTGCGGTATCGACCTGGTGCGCACCGGCCCGGACGAGTTCTTCGTGCTGGAGGACAATGCCCGGACACCCTCCGGCGTGAGCTATATGCTCGAAAACCGCGAGGCGATGCTGCGGCTCTGCCCCGAACTGTTCCGCGAATTCCGCGTCGCGGCGGTCGATTCCTATCCCGACCGCCTGCTCGAAACCATGAAGTCGGTCGCGCCCAATGGCGTAGTCGCACCGGTCTGCGTCGTGTTGACGCCGGGTCACTACAATTCGGCCTATTACGAACACAGCTTCCTCGCCGACTCCATGGGGATCGAGCTGGTCGAGGCGGCCGACCTGCTGGTCGATGACGATGTGGTATGGATGCGCACCATTGCCGGGCGCGTGAAGGTCGATGTGATTTATCGCCGCATCGACGATGACTATCTCGATCCTTTGGTGTTCAATCCCAATTCGATGCTTGGCGTGCCTGGGCTGATCTCGGCCTATGCGGCGGGCAATGTCGCGCTGATCAATGCCCCGGGCAACGGCATCGCCGACGACAAGGCGATCTACAGCTACATGCCGGAGATCGTGAAATTCTATTCCGGGGCAGAGCCGAGGCTGCCCAATGTCGAGACGTGGCGCTGTCGCGAGCCGCAGGCGCTGAAATATGTCCTTGATCATCTGGAGGATCTGGTGGTCAAGCTGGTCGATGGTTCGGGCGGTTACGGCATGCTGGTCGGCCCGACTGCGACCAGACAGGAAATCGCCGATTTCCGCGCCGCGCTGATCGCCGAACCGCATCGCTACATCGCCCAGCCGACCCTCGCTCTGTCGACCGTGCCGACGCTGAGCGACACCGGCCTGTCGCCGCGCCATGTCGATTTCCGGCCCTTTGTGCTGATGGGCTCGAAGGGCGTGCAGGTTGTGCCTGGCGGCCTGACCCGCGTGGCGTTGAAGGAGGGGTCGCTGGTGGTGAACTCGTCCCAGGGCGGCGGGACCAAGGACAGCTTCGTGCTGATCGACGGCGGCAATGTGCAGGGCCAGACCCAGTCACAGGGCGGCATGACGCAGAGCCAGGGTGCCTGATGCTCTCGCGCACCGCTTCCTCGCTCTACTGGCTTGGCCGCTATATCGAGCGGGCGGATTTCATTGCCCGCCTGGTCGAGGCCACGGTGCGCCTCGATGTCCTGTCGCCACGGCCTGCCGGCGAGGCGGCCTGGGCCAGTGCGCTGGCAGTGACCGAGACCGACGAAGCCTTCAAGGCAAGCGGGGAAACGATCAGCCAGCAGCATGTCGCGCGTTTCCTGACGCTCGACGTCACGCATCCGGGGTCGATCGTGCGCTGCCTCGACATGGCGCGCAACAATGCCAAGGCCGTGCGCACTGCGCTGACCCGTGAGGCCTGGACCGCGATCAACCGCGCCTGGCTGATGTTCAATGGCCGGTCGAGCCCGGGCGGGGCGATGGCGACGCTCAATCTGGTCGAAGCGGTCAAGACCGAGGCGCGCGGGTTCGAGGGCGCGATCCACCGCATGCTGCGCAACCAGACCACCTGGTTCATCCGCCTGGGCCAGGCGGTCGAGCGCGCCGACAACACCGCGCGGCTGCTCGACGTGAAATATCACCTGTTGTTGCCGGAGGGCGAGCGGGTCGGTGGTGTGGTCGATCGCGATCAATGGACCACGATCCTGCAGACCGTCTCCGCCGTCACCGCCTATCGCTGGCTCTATTCGGAAGGATTGAAGCCGGCCAACGTGATCGACCTGTTGATTGCGCGGCCCGAGCTGCCGCGGTCGCTGGCCGCGTCGTCTGAGGAAACATTGGAAATCCTCAACCTGCTCGCCAAGCGGACCGGCTTGCACGGCGAGGCGGATCGCATGGCGCGCATGCGCCAGTCGCGACTGGTCAAGACGCGCTCCGGCGAAGTGATTGCGAGCGGGCTGCATCAATATCTTCAGGCGTTCAACGCGGAGAACAATCTGCTTCACGATGCCATCGGACGGCAGTTCAAATTCGGATGAGGCTGACGGTCGATCATCGCACGACCTATCGCTTCTCGTCCCCGCAAGGGCGCCTCATTCAGCTCCTGCGTCTCACGCCGGGCGGGACCGATGGGCAGGCGGTGGCCAATTGGGGCATCCATGTCGATTGCGACGCGCGGATGCGCCACGGGCGCGACGGCTTCGGCAATCGCACCACGATGCTGTATGTCGAGGGACCGATCGAAAGCATCGAGATCGAAGTGTCGGGTGAGGTGCTGACCAATGGCAGCGACGGGGTTTTGCACGGCGCGGTCGAGCCGCTGCCGCCCGCCCTGTTTCGCCGCACGACTGTGTTGACCGAAAGTGACGCGGCGCTCGCGGCCTTCACCGGCGATGCGGTAAGCGGGCAGGGTGACACCATCGCGCGCTTGCACACACTCAATCTGGCGCTGCACGACCGGTTCACGCTGGATCGCGGCCGTCCGGTGGCGGGGCGGACCGCGGCTCAGGCCTTTGCGCTGGGAACCGTCACCTCCCGCGACCTGGCGCAGATGTTCGTTGCCGCCGCACGCTCGCTTGACCTGCCTGCGCGCTATGTTTCGGGCTACAGCACCGCCTGTTTCGCCGGGGACACCAGCCCGGCGCCGCATGGCTGGGCCGAGGCGCACGTGGAAGGGCTGGGCTGGGTCGCGTTCGACCCTTGTACCGGCCTGTGCGCCGATGAGGCCTATGTTCGCGTCGCTGTCGCGCTCGATTCAGCCGGCGCTGCGCCCGTCGCGGGATCGCGGCTGGGCGAGGGCGATGAAGAGCTGGATGTCGATGTGATGGTGGAAAAGGGGCAGTAAGGCCGGCCGGGATTGGGCCGGCTTTGGTCAGGCGAGCTCACCCTCAAGCGCAGCCTGGGTGGTTGCCGACACGGCAACCGGCTCGTCGACCAGCAAATGCCAGCCCGACGGCCCGAGCACCTCGAGCGGACGATAGCGCGTCTTGTACTCCATCCGCGCCGATCCCTTCACCCAATAGCCCAGATAGACATAGGGCAGGCCGGCGGAGCGGGCGCGCAGGATGTGATCCATGATGATGAAATTGCCGAGACCGGGACGGTCGGCGGCATCGGCATCGAAGAAGCTGTAGATCATCGAGAGCCCGTCGGCCTGCTGGTCGGTCAGGCAGGCGCCGATCAGCCGGCCCTGACGGCCATTCTGCGTCGGCTCGCGATATTCGATGATGAAACTGTTGACCGGCGAATGCTCGACCATGTCGGCATAATCGCCTTCGTCCATGCCCGCCATGCCGCCGCCGGGGTGGCGCGACGCGAGATAGCGGCGCAGCAACTGGAATTGCTCATCGGTTGCCCAGGGGCGGCATGCGGTGACGTCGAGATCGGCGTTGCGCTTGATCAGCTTGCGCTGTGTCGCATTGGGCTCGAATTCGTGTGCGACCACGCGAACGGAGACACAGGCGGTGCAACTGGCGCAGCTCGGGCGATAGGCGACCGACTGGCTGCGCCGGAAACCAATCCGGCCGAGTGCGTCGTTCAGCTCACCGGCATGCGGGCCGTTCAGTTCGGTAAAGACCTTCCGTTCCTGGCGGCCGGGCAAATAGGGGCATGGCGACGGGCTGGTCACGAAAAAGCGTGGAAAACGAAATGGTGCAGTCACCGCCCGAAAGCCCTTCTACTGCCGGTGCAAAGGTCCGGCTCAGGGGTGTTATGAATCGTGCTGATCGTGATGAAAAGCGGCTTTACCATGAATGAAGGTTAACGCGGCGCATTTTACTTAGAAAGGGGTGGTTTTCGAAACCCTGTGCGCTGGCGAAACAATTTAGCGCATACGCTGGCAGCGTGGAAGCTGTCCGGCATGCGGTTGGGCGCACGTCAGATTCGATTCACCGATTATCTTCACCAATTAAGGACGGCGGCGCACTGGATCCTCCGCAAGATTCCAGTCCGATCAGGCGAGTTCGACCGGGCTCGCTTCATATCCCGCTTCAGTCAGCGCAACCATCAGCCGGTCGAGATGCGCGCGGTCGCGCGTTTCGCATTCGATATCGGTGATCAACCCCTTGGCAGGCAGGGTTGTGAAGACCCGCTGGTGGTAGATTTCGATGATGTTCACGCGCTGTTGGTCAAAGATCCGCGCGACATTGAACAACGCCCCGGGCTGATCCTGCAAGCGGATGCGCAGCCGGGCGAGCCGGCCGGAGCGCGCCAGGTCGCGCAGCAGGACATTGGCGAGCAGCCGCGTGTCGATATTGCCGCCGCACAAGATGACGCCGACAGTCTTGCCCTTGAAGCGCTCAGGATGCTGCAGCAGCGCGGCAAGACCCGCGGCACCCGCGCCTTCGACCACCGTCTTTTCGATTTGAAGCAGCAGACTGACCGCTTCTTCCAGGCTGCGTTCGCTGACCAGCACGATATCGTCGACCAGCTGCCGGACCATCCCGCTGGTGATGACCCCGGGCTCCTTGACCGCGATACCTTCGGCGAGCGTGTCGCCGGCGCAGGGCATGCTGGTGCCGTTGATGCGGTTGTACATCGACGGGAAGAGCTCGGCTTCTACGCCGATCACTTCGATCGGAGGGCCGCCCGCCTTTTCGCTGACGGCGCGCGCCACGACGGCCATGCCGGAAATCAGCCCGCCACCGCCGATCGGCGTGATGAGCGTGTCGATCGCCGGCACGTCCTCGAGCATCTCGATCGCGACCGTGCCTTGCCCGGCGATGACGCGGACATCGTCGAACGGGTGGACGAAGGTATAGCCGCGCTCGCCCTCAAGCTCGCGCGCATGGGCATAGGCCGCGTCAAAGGTCTCGCCGTACAGCACGACATTGGCGTGATGCCCCTCGGTCTGGGTGACTTTCACCGTCGGGGTGTTGGTCGGCATCACGATCGTCGCGGGAATGCCGAGGCGGTGCGCATGATAGGCCAGCCCCTGGGCATGGTTGCCGGCTGACGCCGCGATCACGCCTTTGGTCTCGGGATTCAACTGCATCAGCGTGTTGAGGGCGCCGCGCTCCTTGTAAGCGGCAGTGAACTGGAGATTCTCGAACTTCAGATAGACCGTGGCGCCGGTCAGCTGCGACAGCGTCTTGCTGATGAAAGTGGGCGTCCGCACGATCGAGCTGGCAATCCGCGCATGCGCGGCACGGACATCATCGATGGTGACGGGGAGCTGTTCAGCGGCGGACAGAAGATCAGTAGCCATAAGCGATCGCGCCTAGACCATCTGGCGCGGCGGGGGAACACGGCTTATGCGCAGCGCATGGCTGAAATCGCATTCATCGGAACCGGCGTCATGGGCGCGCCGATGGCGGGGCATCTTGTCGCCGCCGGGCACAATGTTACCGTCTATAATCGTTCGCCCGACAAGGCGGCGGCATGGGCGGCGCAATATGGCGGGCGATCTGCCGCCACTGCGCTTGACGCAATCGCCGGTGCCGGGGTGCTGGTCACCTGTGTCGGCAATGACGCCGATCTCGACGCGCTGCTGTTGCACAGTCCCGATGCGATGGAGCAGCTGCGCGGCGGGTTGATCATCGATCACACCACGGTATCGGCGCGGATCTCGCGCGATATTTGCGACGCGGCGGCTTCGTTCGACATCGAATTCGTCGATGCACCGGTTTCGGGCGGGCAGGCGGGTGCCGAGAAGGGCGCATTGTCGGTGATGTGCGGCGCGCGGTCACCAGAAGCCTTTGCCCGTGCCGAGGCGATCGTCGCGGCCTATGCCGCGCGGACGATCCATGTCGGCGGTCCGGGCGCGGGGCAGCAGACCAAGATGGTCAACCAGATTGCCATCGCCGGTGTATTGCAGGGCCTGTCCGAAGCCTTGCGCTTCGCTCAGGCGAGCGAGCTCGATACCGCCAAGGTGTTTGAGGCGATCTCTGGCGGTGCGGCGCAGAGCTGGCAGATGGTCAATCGCTGGCAATCCATGAGTGAGGACCGGTTCGATTTCGGCTTCGCCGTCGATTGGATGCGCAAGGACCTTGGCCTTGCACTGGACGAAGCGAAGGGGAATGGCGCGGTGCTACCGGTCGCGGCGCTGGTCGATCAATTCTATGCCGAAGTGCAGAAGCTGGGCGGCGCGCGTCAGGATACGAGTTCGCTGGTGAGGAGACTGCCGAAGTGAGGCGCTTTCTAGCTGCGGCGGCTGCGTTGCTGGCGCTTTCCATCACTCCAGCATTCGCCGATGCACTGGTCGACAACGTCAACGGCATCACGATGGACAAGGATGGCAAGGTCATCCAGTTCACCGGCCTGATCATGACCCCTGACGGCAAGGTCGTAAAACTGCTCAAACAGGGCGACAAGCGCCCCGACAAGCTCGACTGGCGCGCCGACATGAAGGGCAAGGTCATGTTGCCCGGCTTCATCGACGCGCATGGCCATGTGATGGATCTTGGCTTTCGCGCGCTCGAACTCGACCTGTCTGGCACGAAATCGCTCGAAGAGGCGAAGTCGAAGATCGCGGCTTATGCGGCGGCCAACCCGGACCGCAAATGGATCCTTGGCGGCGGCTGGAACCAGGAGGTATGGGGCCTTGGCCATTTTCCGACCGCCGCCGATCTCGATGCGGTGGTCAGCGATCGCCCGGTCTGGCTGTCGCGCGCTGACGGCCATGCCAGCTGGGGCAATAGCCTGGCGATGAAGGTGGCGGGGGTGACTGCCAAGAGCGTCTCGCCGGCTGGCGGCCGGATCGAGAAGACTGGCCCGTTGCCCAACGGCCTGTTCGTCGATGCCGCGCAGTCATTGGTCGCGAAAGTCGTGCCGCCGCCGCTGCCGCGCGACCGCAACAGCGCGCTGCTCAAGGCGCAGGAGATCCTGCTTGGCTTCGGCATCACCGCCACGGCCGATATGGGCACTACGCTCGACGACTGGCTTGCCTATCGCCGCATGGGCGACAAGGGATCACTGCGCATCCGCATCATCAGCTATTCGTCCGGCGTCGAGCCCGCGATTCAGATCGCCGGCAATGGCCCGACGCCGTGGCTCTATAATGACAAGCTGCGCCTGGTCGGTGTGAAGCTCTATGCCGACGGTGCGCTCGGCTCGCGCGGGGCGTGGCTCAAGGCGCCTTACGCCGATGCGCCGAAGGAACTCGGTCTCGGCTTCATGTCCGACGATGTGATGCGCAACCTGATGAGTCGCGCCGCGATGGACGGTTTTCAGGTCGCGGTCCATGCGATCGGTGACCGGGCCAATGCCGAAGTGCTCAATGCGATCGACGCGATGGCCGACACCTATAAGGGCGACCGGCGCTGGCGCATCGAACACGCCCAGATCGTCGACCCCGCTGACCTGCCGCGCTTTGGCAAGAACGGTATCATCGCCTCGATGCAGCCAGTTCACCAGACGAGTGACCGCGGCATGGTCGAAGCACGACTGGGCGAAGCACGCCTCGCTGGCGCTTATGCCTGGGCATCGATGCTCCGCAATGGGGCCGGGCTGGCGTTCGGGTCGGACTATCCGGTCGAAAGCCCCGATCCCTTTGCCGGCTGGGCCGCGGCCTTTACCCGGATGGACGCGAGCGGCCAGCCCTTTGGTGGGTGGCGCCCGGAGGAACGGGTGAGCCGCGAACAGGCCTGGTGGGCGTTCACCGGCGGTGCCGCCTATGCCGGATATGCTGAGGACAAGTTCGGGCGGCTCGGCGTCGGGCAACGCGCGGATTTCATCATCGTCGATCGCGATCCGTTGCTCGCATCACCGACCGATCTGCGCGCGACCAAGGTGCAGGAGACCTGGGTCGGTGGCGAGAAAGTGTGGGAGCGGAAGTAGGTCGAGCATATCTCGTCACCCCGGACTTGTTCCGGGGTCCACCGGGCGGCAAATGGTGAATCATGAGAGAGCGTCAGCCCTGCGTCTATCTTCTCTCAAGCGGCTATAACGGCCGGCTCTATTGTGGCGTAACCTCGAACCTGATCGGCAGAATCCAGCAGCACCGTGACGAGGTATTCGACGGATTCACCAAGCGTTACGGTATCAAACGGCTAGTCTGGTTCGAAGTCGCCGAGACGATGGAAGCGGCGATCGCGCGCGAAAAGAGGATCAAGAAATGGCCGCGCGACTGGAAGCGAAACCTGATCGAACGTGACAATCCCGCGTGGAATGATCTGGCGGTTGGGTTTGGCTTGCCGCCATTGAGCGGAGCGCGCCCGGCGTGGTGGACCTGGAACAAGTCCGGGGTGACGGAGGGAGGGCAGGCGAAGCAAGCTCACCCCTCCCACCCGAACACATCCTCCAGGCCGACCCCGAACACGCGCGAGATGCGAAATGCGCTCTCCAGTGATGGTGAATAACGGCCCTGCTCGATCGCGATGACGGTCTGCCGGGTGACGCCGATCGCCTCGGCCAGCGCCGACTGGCTCATGCCGCCATGTTGTTCGCGCAGTTCGCGCACGCGATTGGTGATGGGCGGGCGTTTCGCCATGGCTCAATTTCCCCGGCGATAGAGCAGGATGAGGAAGAGATAATCGGCCAGCGTGGCGACGATCATGGCGCCCATCACGAGATGGAACAGCAGATTGCCGTCATTGATGAAGAGGTAATTGCCCAGCGCCGAGAAAATGCCGACCGACAGGACGTAGCCGGACCAGTTGCCCGCCCGGTCGATCATGCCCCGTTCGCGCTCGTCCGCCGGGGCGCCGGCTTCTCTGGGAGAGAGGAGCGCGAGAATGATCTGCGAAACCGCCGAGATGATTGCGACCATGACGACATAGCCGATCAGCGGCCCGATCGGCGGCGCGGTGTGCCCCAAGGCATCCGAGGCGGCGGTGACAACGAGATAATACCAGATGCCGGTGCCGGCGATGACCAGCGACATGACCCAAGCCGACTTTTCCCGAAACGACATGATGAGTTCCTGTGATGTAAAAGATTTCATACAGGCCATATCGTCAAAGATTTTTGACATGTCAAATATAATTTACATCGACAGAAAGGTGATCGACGCCGGACGCAAAAAGGGCCGCGGCTCCCCCTGAAGCCGCAGCCCTATGGATACCCTGTTAAGGGGAAAGTATTCAGGCGACTTCGGGAACCGGTTCCGCATTCTCATCCGGCTCGCGCAGCACATAGCCGCGGCCCCAGACGGTCTCGATGTAATTCTCGCCGTCACAGGCCAGGCTGAGCTTCTTGCGCAGCTTGCAGATAAACACGTCGATGATCTTGAGCTCCGGCTCGTCCATCCCGCCATAGAGATGGTTGAGGAACATTTCCTTGGTCAGCGTGGTGCCCTTGCGCAGCGAAAGCAGCTCAAGCATCGCATATTCCTTGCCGGTCAGATGGACGCGGCTGCCATCGACTTCGACCGTCTTGGCGTCGAGATTGACGGCGAGCTTGCCGGTGCGGATGACCGACTGGCTATGCCCCTTGGAACGGCGCACCACGGCATGAATGCGGGCGGTGAGTTCTTCGCGGTGGAAGGGCTTGGTGACGTAATCGTCGGCGCCGAAGCCGAAGCTGCGCACCTTGGAATCCATTTCGTTGATGCCCGACAGGATCAGCACCGGCGTCTGCACCCGGGCGACGCGGAGCTTTTTCAGCACGTCGTAACCATGCATGTCAGGCAAATTCAGGTCGAGCAGGATGATGTCGTAATCATACAGCTTGCCCAGATCGAGGCCTTCCTCGCCCAGATCCGTCGTATAGACGTTGAACCCCTCGGTCGTCAGCATGAGCTCGATCGCCTTGGCGGTCGTCGGCTCGTCCTCGATCAGCAACACGCGCATCGGCCGTTCCCCTGTCACTCAAAGGTTGTCACTCGCGGCGTCCGATGCCCCCTTCGGCTCGACCCAACCTGCGAACAAACCATTAACCTGATCAGTGATGAAGGTAAAAGGTTAATTTCAAATTAATCGGCCTGACTCCACGAGTCGCGGGGAGTCTCAGCTACCGGATTCATCACATAGGTTGCGGAACCGTTCGCTCAGAAAGGCAATCAGCGCCTCGACCCGGGCCGGACGAAGGCTACTCGGCGGGGTCATCAGGTGCAATGCGATCGGCGGGCCGCGCCAATCGGTCATGATCGCTTCCAATGTGCCGTTCAGCAGGTCGGCTCCGACGATGAAGTCGGGCAGGGTGCCGATGCCGAGCCCGGCCCGGAGCGCCGGGAGCAGAGCATCGCCATTATTGGCGCGCAGCGGCCCGGTCGGCCGCACCGCCGCCTCGCCGCCATCCGGCCCGGAGAAACGCCATGGGCCGGTGACATTGGTATAGGCGAAACAGGGATGTTCGCCGAGTTGTGCCGGATGCGTCGGGCGGCCATGCTTTGCGAGATAGTCGGGCGAAGCGACGATATGCGTCTTGATCGCGCCCAGGCGGCGGGCGCGCAGCGAACTGTCGGGCAGGTCGGCGATGCGCAGCGCGATATCGAAGCCCTCGGCGACAATATCGACCTTGGCGTCGGAGAGGTGCAGGTCGATCTCGATCCCGGGATGCGCGGCAAGGAACTCGGCGACGGCCGGCGCGACCTTGGCCAGGCCGAGCGTCATCGGCGCGGTCATGCGGACCAGCCCGGTCGGCGCGGTCGCCGCATCGCGCGCCGCTTCTTCCGCTGCGTTGGCTTCGGCCAGGATACGCGCGGCATGTTCGGCCAGGCCCTTGCCGTTTTCGGTCAGGGTCAGTCGACGTGAATTGCGGTGGAATAGCGACTGGCCAAGATGCGCTTCGAGCCGAGTGATCGCCTTCGATACCGTTGCCTTGGAAACGCCGATCGCATCGGCCGCGCCGCTGAACGAGCGGTGATCGACCACGCTGGCGAAGATCGCCCAGGCTTCGAGATCGGGTAATCGCATAGTCGAGATCCTTCCTGGGGACTTAATCCTCCCCGGAACGGGGAGGGGGACCGCCCGCTGACTGTAAGCGGGTGGTGGAGGGGGCG
>NZ_JBOHHW010000017.1:0-83310 GCF_050725575.1 Sphingomonas sp.
CTGAAGCGCGACGTCCGCAAGAAGCTCTCCACGGCGGTTGCCGCCTGAGCTGCTGATCCGGGTGCCCAGGCGCCTGGTTGAAGATTCGCGATAGACGCGAATTTCAAAGCGGTACCGGCCCGCTCCCTCACCCGACCATCCATGCAGTATGATCTGCTGATGACGGGTGAAGGAGCGGGCCGGTGCCGCTAAACGCGTCTGCAGCGCAGGTCGGTCAGCTGCTCGGTTCCAGCCTGAATTTGAGCAGTAACGTGCGTTCCAGCACAAGCTGGTTATCGTCCGAGACGATCCAGATGATCGTGTCGCGACCCTCGCGCGTCGCCACGATCCCTTCGAAATTATCATGGATCAGCGGTGCCGCGAGCGTTGCGATCTCGCGGCCCCGCACCACTGCGCGGGGCCGGATTTGTGCCGGATCGACGATCGTGAGCTTCGCCGAGAAGTCGAACGGCAGAGCGAATCGGCGGTTGAGGATCAGCAGGCGCCCATCGGGCAACAGCGTCGCATCGCTCGGATCATAGCCTGCGGGTGGAACATAGCCGAACTGGAAACCCCGATTCGGATGGGCGACCGGGTCGCCGGCGAATCGAACTGCCTTGCGGGCCGGGCGGTACCGCCATCTGGTCGTTTCGGCGATGACGATCATCCCGCCATCGGGCATCCGCACCATCGTCTCGGCACCGCCATTCTCGTCCCACCGCGCCATCACCGGCGGTGCGGCGTGCCCCCGCACTTTGGTCAGCGACGAATCATAGCGCCAGATTGCATTGGCGCGCTCGAACCCGACCCAGACATCGCCGCTTGCCGGATCGACGGCGAGCGATTCGCTGTCGCGATCCCTTTTCTGCCAGCCATCGCCCGGGCCATCGGGCAGTTCGGCAAAATGCGGGTCGCTCAGCCGCCCACGGCGATCCAGTGCGAAGCTGGCGATATTGCCGCCGTCGCTGAGCAGCGTGAAGCGATCGCCCTGCAGGCGCATCGACGAGAACCCGCCAAAGGTCGGATCGGGGCTGCTCAATTGCATACCGCCGAGCCAGGTCAGCTGGCCGACCCGTCGTCGCGCCGGGTCGGCCGGGTCAAGCGGCACACGCCTCACATCGATTCGCGCATCCCTGCCGAGCAGATCGAGGCGCTTCGGCCCGGTCCAGGTCGGAACGAACAGCAGGACAAGCAGGATCGACTGGAGAATGCGCACGCGCCCTCATAGCCGCGAACCGCGCAACAGCCAGCGGCTTTGGTGAATTCGGTCCGCGTCCGAGATGAACGGGCGATAACGGACGCATTCAGGCTGGGCTCAAAGCGAGTCGCCTAGAAGCAATTCATCGACGGCGATCAAACGATCCTGTCGTCACGACATTCGAGACCGGGAGATCGACCATGTTCAAGAAATTCACCCTCGCCGCCGTTGCGCTCGCCATGGGCACCACCGCGCTGGTTTCCGCGACGCCTGCTTCGGCACAGCGTTATGACCGTTACAGCGACCGTTACGATCGTCACGACGACCGTGGCTACCGCGATTATCGCCGCGACGACCGCCGTTATTACGATAACCGCCGCAACTATCGCGACAATCGTCGTTATCGCAACCGCTGCGACAACGGCACCGGCGGCACGATCGTCGGCGCGATTGCCGGCGGCCTGCTCGGCCACGAAATCGCCGGTCGCCGCGGTGACCAGACCCTTGGTGCCGTGCTCGGTGCCGGTGCGGGCGCCCTTGCCGGCCGCGCGATCGATAAGTCGGATAACCCCCGTTACTGCCGTTGATAGCTCCCCGGTAGTATGCGTAGCCCTCGTGTAGCGTAACTGAGGGTTTGAGGACCGGTTCCGAAAGGGACCGGTCCTCTTCGTTTGGGCGCAGGCGCGACCACGACCGCGCCGCTGCGCGAAGCGCAGCGCCCAAACCGGACGGCGGGCGCTTCCAGCGACCCGTCCGACGGCGGCTTTGCCGCCGGCGCTTATTTTCGTCCGGAGCGAAATGCTTGAGCCACTGCCGTCATCCTCGCGAAAGCTAGGATCCCGCTTCTTCTTCTGAGTGCGGGGCAAGGCAGCGGGATCCCCGCTTTCGCGGGGATGACGACGGGAAGTCCACCCGGAGTCACCTGACTTTAGGCTTATCAAGCGAGCGACGGCGGCAAAGCCGCCGTCGGCCGTGCCGGGCGCTCCTCGCTCTTGCGAGCATCGGCGGCAATGCAGTGCCGCCTGCGCCCGTCACCGTCAGTACATATGCTGGCCGCCATTGATGCTCAGCGTCGAGCCGGTCACGAACCCGCCCTCTTCCGAGCAGAGGAACGCGACGCCGCGCGCAATCTCGTGCGCCTGGCCAAGCCGGCCGACCGGGATCTTCGCCACGATCTTCTCCAGCACATCGGCTGGGACGGCCGCGACCATGTCGGTGTCGATATAGCCCGGCGCGATCGCATTGACCGTTACCCCGGCGCGCGCGCCTTCCTGTGCCAGCGCCTTGGTGAAGCCATGGATGCCCGATTTGGCGGCGGCATAATTGACCTGGCCGTACTGCCCGGCCTGGCCGTTGATCGATCCGATATTGACGATCCGTCCCCATTTGCGATCGCGCATGCCGGAAAAGGTCGCCTTGGCCATGTTGAAGCAGCCGCCGAGATTGGTGTCGATCACTTCTTTCCACGCCTGATAGCTCATCTTCAGGATCGTGCCGTCGCGGGTGATGCCGGCATTGTTGACCACAATATCGACGGGTCCGAGTTCCTCGGCGACCTGCGCGCAGCCCGCCTGGGTCGCGTCGAAATCGCCGACGTCCCATTTATAGGCCTTTATCCCGGTGCGATCGGTGAACTCGCGTGCGCGTTCGTCATTGCCCGCATAATTGGCGGCGACGGTCACGCCGATGTCCTTGAGCGCAAGGCTGATCGCCTCTCCAATCCCGCGCGTTCCTCCGGTAACGATCGCGACGCGTGCCATACACTCTCTCCACAAGATTTGTCGTTCAGCCAGAGGCTAGGCGGTGATGTTCCAGCCTTCAAGCTCTCGTGCGAGCAGCGTGTGCAGCATTTCGATTCCTACCCGGCTTTCATTGAGGCAGGGCAAATAAGCGAAATGCGTGCCGCCGGCTTTTTCGAAGCTGTCGCGGCCGCGAATCGCCAGCTCCTCCAGCGTCTCGAGACAATCGGCGGAGAAGCCCGGCGCAAGGATCGCGACCTTTTTCACGCCTTTAGCCGGCAGGGCTTCAAGCGTGGCATCTGTCGCGGGGGTGAGCCATTTCGCGCGACCGAAGCGCGACTGGAAAGCAATGATCAGTTCGCGGCCCAGTGCTTCGCCAAGCAGCCGCGCGGTCTTCTGGCAGTGGCAATGATAGGGATCGCCAAGCTCAAGCGTGCGCTCGGGCATGCCGTGGAAGCTGGCGACAATCGCATCGGGCTCGAAATCAAGTGCTGCCAGCGACGCCTCGACTGATTGCTTCAACGCGTCGATATAGGCGGGATCGTCATGATAGGGCGGCAGGGTGCGGATCGCCGGCTGCCAGCGCATCGTCGCCAGCGCGGCGAATGCCTTGTCATTGGCGGTCGCGGTCGTCGCGGCGCAATATTGCGGATAGAGTGGCGCGATCAGGATATGATCGCACCCGATCTGCCTCAGCGCCGCGAGCCGCTCGGCGATCGGCGGATTGCCGTAGCGCATCGCCCAGTCGACCAGCACATCCGGTCCGAAAGCCCCCTGCAGCGCCGCACTTTGCAATCGAGTGATCGCGGCGAGCGGCGACCCATCCTCGCGCCACACCAAGCCATAGGCATGCGCCGATTTCTTCGGCCGGGTGTTGAGGATGATGCCGCGCAGGATCGGCTGCCACGCGATCGGCGGAATCTCGACCACGCGCCGGTCGGACAGGAATTCGGCGAGATAGCGTTTGACCGATTTCGCATCCGGCCCGTCCGGCGTGCCGAGATTGATCAGCAATATGCCGATCTTTCTTGCGGCGACCGGCGGATGATCGACCGGAAGACTCACGCCTCGCCCGGCCGCAATGGCAAGGTGCGCATGCGGAACCCCGTTGCGGCCTGCAGCGCGTTGGCGATCGCCGGCGCGACCGGTGGCACGGCAAGTTCGCTGACCCCGCCCGGATCGGCCTCACTGCGGATCATCTCGATCGTGATATCGGGCGTGTCGGCAAGCCGCGGCAGGGCGAGATCGCCAAAGCCGCGCGCATCGGCGAGATTCTCGGTGAACTCAGTCGCGCCCCCCAAAGCCGCCGCCATGCCGAAGATCAGCCCCCCCTCGATTGCCTGCAACACGACATCGGGATTGACCTGCCGCCCGCAATCCACCGCCGCGACCAGCCGATCGACCACCGGGCGCTGATCGTCGCCGATATGCGCCTCGGCCAGCACCGCGATATAGGAGCCGCGAAACGCGTGGCAGGCAATGCCCTGTCCGCTACCGGGCACGCCGCCTTCCCAGCCGCCGAGCGCGGCCGCGGTCGATAGGCAGCGCGCGAGCCGCGCATCGCCGCCGAGCATGCCGATGCGGTACGACAAGGGCTCCGTCCCGGCGACATGCGCCAGTTCATCGAGGAAGCATTCGGTAAAGAAGGCGGTGTAGCTGTGCGCGCCCGATCGCCAATGGCCGGTCGGCACGCCGATCTCGGCCGGGTGATGATCGATCGCATAAGCGGGGAGGCGGTAGAATGGCCGGGCCCCGGCCACGGCATAAGCATCGCCGCCCATGCTCGTCGCGAGCAGCGCGCGGGCGGTGGTGTCGCCCGACAGCAGCCGTCCGGCGATCTCGTGCCCGGTCGAGGGTGCGGCGATCTTCGCCAGCCAGCCAAGGATCTGGCCGTTGGGACCGAGCCGGGCGCTCATCCGCGCGGCGGCAGGCGGGCGGTAGCGATCGTGCAGCATGTCCTCGCTGCGCGACCAGACCAGTTGCACCGGGCGCTTGAGCCGCTCGGCGAGCAAGGCCGCCTGTTCAGCGACCTGATGCTCCAGATTGGCACCGAACGATCCACCGATCAGCATCGGATGGACCACGACGTTGCTTTCCGGAATGCCGAGGACCGCCGCCGCCGCGCCGCGCGCCAGGCCCGGCGCCTGAGTCGGCAGCCACAGCTCAAGCCGGCCATCATGATAATGCGCGGTCGCGGTCATCGTCTCGATCGCGGCATGGACCGCGAGCCCGGCACGATATTGCGCCGTCACGACATTGGCGCCCTTGAACACCGGCCCGAGATCGCCGAGCGCCGCCATCCGCGCACCGGGACCATCGAGCGCGGCATTGAGCGCCGCATCGATCGTCGCGCTGCTGATGATCGCGCCCCTGGTCTCGAAACGCGGGCTGAGTGCATCGAGCGCCTTGTTCGCCGCCCACCAGTTATTGGCGATCGCCGCGACCCAGCGGTCATTGGTCACAACCGAAAGCACGCCGCGAATCTTGTCCGCAGCCGCGCGATCGACGCGGATCAGTTTCGAATCACCGATCGGCCCCTGGCGGATCGCTGCGTACACCATGTCGGGCAGGCGGATATCGCCGGCGAAATTGGCCGAGCCATCGACCTTGGCGGGCACGTCGAGACGGGGCAGCGATTGGCCGTAGAGCCGGTTCGTATCGCCGCCGCGCAACGGGATCGGACTGGGGATTTTCTGGTGCGCCGCCTCGGCGACGAGTTCGGCGAAGCGCAATTTCTTGGTGCCGTGCACGACGAAGCCGGCTGCGGTACCGGTCGACTGCCAGTCGACGCCCCAGCGTTTGGCAGCCGCCTTGGACAGCATGATCCGTGCCGCTGCACCCGCCGCGCGCAGCTCGCCCTCGAACGCGCGGACCGAACTCGATCCACCGGTCAGCACCAGCGCGCTGCGCTGCGCATGGGTAGCGCGGAGCGGCGCGGGCAAGGCGCCAAAGGCCCCGCCGAACAATTCATTGGCGGCGATCGCATTGGCATAAAGCGGGTTGAGCGGCGCCGGCTGCACGCTGACGGTGCGCCAGTCCGCGCCGAGTTCGTCGGCGACGATCTGCGGCAAGGTGGTGTAGACGCCCTGGCCATGCTCGGCCTGCGGCACCGCGACGGTGACATGGCCGTCGATCCCGATCTTCAGCCATGCGCCGAACACCGTCTCGCCCTTGGCCGGGGTCAGATTGGGCGCATAGCTGCGCGGCCACACCGCCCAGGCGACGATCAGCCCGACCCCCGCCCCGCCGCCGATCAGCAGCGTACGTCGATCGATCTTTGCCGGAGTGTCGCCCTGCGCCATCAGCCCGCTCTATCCCGGCGGGTGTAAGGTGGAAAGGGAGGACATGGATGGTTGAACCGTCGGCTGTCGGCGTCGCTTACACCAGCGCACCGATCCGGCTCCGCCTCATTCTCGCAACCGCAATGGATGATCCCCGCCATCGGCCGCGATCTGCGCCGGAGTGAACGGCAGCCGATGCCATCCTTTGCCGGAATAGAGTTTGGTCTGGTCGGCGAACCAGGGCGATGCCGGATCGGTCGATTGCGAATAGGTCAGCACCGCATCGGCGATCGGGCCGGCCGCATCGAAACCGACGACCTGGACATAGCTCGACCCGTGCTTGGGCTTCACGCCGCCTGGCGCCGGCTCGTTGATGATCACGTTGAGCACGCCGAGCAACCCGTGGGCGCCGTGGATCGGGATGCGCTCCGCCCCGCGCGGCGTATATTGAACATCGCCCCAACGCGCATCCAGCGCGATGCCTGCCTTGCCCAGCTTCGCCGCGGCATCGGCCAGCGCCGCGATCAGCTTCACCCCGGTCGCGCCACTGGTGACGAGGTCGCGCGGCGTGTGCACCGGATCGGCCGGATCGAACTTGACCGCCCAGAGATTGGGTTGCGCCTCCACGGACAGCCAGAAAGTCGAGAACAGATGGGCGCCGCGGCTGTCGAGGTCGAATCTGCGGTCCCATCCCTTCAGCGCAGCACAGGCGGCCGCGACTTCGGCCTTATCGGCGCATAAGGCGAGCAGCGGATCCATCACCAGCTCGGCCGCCAGGCTGTGATCGGCGAAGGCCAACATCTTCGCCGCCTCGCGGTCGATCTTGCGGCCCGGCGTGCTCTCGTTCAGCCAGCGGTCGATCTCGATCAGCCCCGACCGTGTGCGCAGCGTCCGCTCCGTCCGTGCCGGGCCGAGGATCGGCGAGAGCGTCGCATAGGGGGCGTGCGGATTGCTCAGCCAATAGCTGTCATTGCTGTTGGCGAGATAATCGCGCCGCAGCCACACCGCCTGCTGGCTCGCCGGCAACAGTCCGGCGACCGGCGTGCCGGGCGTCTTGTCCCAGTCGCACGCACTGCGCGATCCGTCGAGCAGCACGACGCGAGACGCAACCAGCGCGGACAGGGGCGTCGCGCAGTCCTTCACCTTGGCGGTCGAGACGTTCGGCACCGCCGTCACATCGGCGTGCATCGCATCGCCCTTGCGATCCACGACCAGCGTGTTGACCCAGGGGATACCGAGCGTGCGCTCGATCGCGGACCGCACCGCGCCGACGTTGTGCGCGCGCCCGATCGCCATCCAGGTGCCGAGCGCACGCTGGTTACCGTGATTGGCCTCACGAAAGGCAAATGCGCGCTTGGTCGACCAGCTCAGGCCCAGCGTCGGCATCGCGACAAGCGCGCCGAAGCGCGTGGTATAAAGCGTGCGTTCGACCGGCGCGGCGCCGTCAGGCATCGCCACGCTGATCGTCCGCCGCCCCATCTTCTCGCTCTTGCCGTCGACCAGATAGGCAGTCGGATCGGCCGGATCGATCTTCAGTTCGAACAAGGTGAAATGCTGTGCGGCGGTGACGGTATGAGTCCAGGCGATGTCGTGGTTGAACCCGATGGTCGGCAAGGGCGATCCGGCGAGCCCGGCGCCCATCACGTCATAGACGCCGGGGATGGTCACATGCATCTGCCAGAAACGGCCCGGCCCGTTCCACGGAAAATGCGGATTGCCGACCAGCAGCCCGCGCCCGTCGCTGGTCACATCGCCGCCGAACACCCAGCCATTGCTGCCCCAGTCGTTATGCGCGATGCCGGTCAGGTCGACCGGGCCCGGTGCGCTCGTCGCTGTGGCGGCCTGCGCCTTGCCCGGTGGCTGCGCGGCGACGAAGGCTGCCGCAAATGCGACCGAGGTCAGCTGCATCAGCGTGTCGTTGACGCGCAGCGCATCGTCCATCGTCATCGGCCGCACCCATGGCTTGCCGCGGCATGCCACCGGCACCCGGGCCGGGCCCAGCTCGCGCAGCCATCGATTATAGCCGGCGATATAGCCGGTCAGCATCTGCACCGCCCCCGGCTCCTGGCTGGACAGGCCATGGCGAAGCATCGGCAGGTCGATCACCGACTTGAAAAAGATATCGGACGAAAGATTGTCGATCCGGCCGGACCCAAGGTCGGCGCTCTCCTTCGGTCCGAAATAGCGCGACCGCTCACCGGCGGTGGTGACGAGCTGTTCGGCGAGCAGGCATAGATTGTCCTGCGCATAGGCATAGCCGACGCCGTATCCCGCGCCGCGCCAGTCGCGCGCGCTGACATGCGGGATGCCATAGGCGGTCCGGACGACCGTCGCGGCGAATCGCGGTGCGCGCGCCTCCGCCGCATGGCCATAGACCAGACCCAGCATGCTTGCCGCGAGCGCCCATTTCCGCATCGAACAACATCCCCCCATTTTTTATGGGTCTAACACTGTCGCAGATCGGAGAGTCGCGCAAGATATTAACAGGAATGTCAGTTACGGCAGATAATGACCAGTCGATATTGACCGTCGATTGGTCATATTCCGGCTATCGCGATCAGATCGCTTCGGCTTTGGCGCGCGCGCGATAGGTCTCGCGCAAACTCACCTTGTCGATCTTCTCCGTTCCCAGCCGCGGCAAAGGCTCGGCCGAGGTCCAGATGCGCTGCGGCACCTTGAAGGCCGCGATATGCGCGAACAGGAAAGCGCACAGCTCTTCGGGCGTCAGTTCCTCCCCGTCGCGATACTTCACCACAGCGCCCGGCACTTCGCCGAAACGCTCGTCGGGCAGACCGAATACCGCGGCTTCCGCTACCGCGGGGTGTTCGTAGATCGCGGCCTCGACTTCCTGGCACGAGATATTCTCGCCACCGCGGATGATGATGTCCTTCTTGCGATCGACGATGAACAGATAGCCCTCGTCATCGAGATAGCCGATATCACCGCTCAGGAAATATCCGTCCTGCGTATAGGCCTCACGCGTCGCCTCGGGCCGGTTGTAATATTCGCGGAAGTTGCAGATCGAGCGGATCCCGACCTCGCCGCGCGCGCCCGCCGCAACCGGCTTGCCGTTCCCGTCGAGGATCGCGAGATCGACCAGCGGCAGCGACGCGCGCCCGGTCGAATTGGGCTTGGCGATATAGTTGCTGCGCCAATTGCCGCAGCCGACGCCATTGGTTTCGGTCAGGCCGTATCCGAGCAGCGGCGCCCCCTCGCCCTTGGGGCCGCCCATCTCGTCCTTGATCCGGCGGACATGATCGACCGGGCGCGGTGCACCACCCGCCGCAAAGTCGGACACGGTCGAGAGATTATAGTTCGAGCGATTCGGATGGGTGAGGATTTCGAAGCTCATCAGCGGCACGCCGACGAAATAGGTTATGCCCTCGGCCTCGATCAGCCGCATCGCTTCCTCGGCATCCCATTTCGGCATCAGCACCAGCTTTCGCCCCATCGCGAAGCTTTGCAGGAACACCGGCACTTCCGCCGTCACATGAAACAGCGGCACGTTGAGCAGGGTCGCGTGCTGGGCAGGCGGCGACACGCCGTCCTCGGTCGAGATGCCGAGCATGACCAAAGCCTGAGTCAGATAATTGAAAACCGCCTGGACCACCGCACGGTGATCGCTGATTGCGCCCTTCGACTGGCCGGTCGAGCCGGAGGTGAACAGGATCGTCGCATCATCGGCCCCGGCGAGCATCGGCAAAGCTTCCGCCTGGCCGAGGCCGGTCACCCCCGCCAGAGCGGATGCCAGCGGTTGCAAATCGTCGATTGTGATGACCTTCGTGGTCAGCCCGGCCACGCCGGCCAGGCGCTTGGCCCGCGGCGGATCGGCGAAGACCAGGCTGCATTCGACATCGCGCAGCGCCTCATCAAGCTCGGCCGATTGCCACCAGCCGTTAAGCAGGGTGGCGATCCCGCCGGCCATGACGATGCCCATATAGAGCGTGATCCAGCTCGGCGAATTGCGCATTGCGATGCCGATTCGGTCGCCCTTCTTGACCCCAAGCTCCCCCGCCAGCGCGCCCGCGACCTGCCGGGCCGCGGCGAACACCTCGGCAAAGGTCAGCCGCTCCGGACCGGCGACGAGAAAGGTCTTGTCGGCATGTTCGTTGCAATAATGCGCGAAATAATAGGACAAAGCCGGCGGCGCGGCGGCGATCAGCGGCACCTCGACACCGAAGCGATCGAGCGACATCCGGGTCAATGGCAGTGGTCCGCCCTCTCCGCTCAGCCTGGCCAGTCCCTCGTCCATTCGCCGGTCAAGCTCGGTGCGCATGCTCTCTCCTATTGGTTCTATCGCTTTGGCCCTTTATGGGGGCTGGAAAGCCCGGGGAAAAGCCTTGATCCTGACTGCCGCCACCGCCGCCCAGACGCACATCACGTTCAGCAGTCTCGGGCTCGACCCCGTGGCGCTCAACTTGGGCTTCTTCCAGATCAAATGGTATTCGATCGCCTATATCACCGGCATCCTGGTCGGTTGGTGGTACCTGCTGAAATTGATCGCGCAGCCGGGCGCGCCGATGGCGCGGCGCCATGCCGACGATCTCGTCTTCTATGCGACGCTCGGCGTCATTCTCGGCGGGCGGCTTGGCTATGTGATCTTCTACGCAGCGGACATGTTCTTCGATCCGGTCCGCATCCTGAAGCTGTGGGACGGCGGCATGTCCTTCCATGGCGGCGTGATCGGCACCAGCGTCGCGCTGATCCTGTTCGCGCGCAAGAACAAGCTCAACTGGCTTCGCGTGCACGATTATGTCGCTTGCGTCGTGCCGTTCGGGCTGTTTTTCGGCCGGCTGGCGAATTTCGTGAACGGCGAGCTCTGGGGCAAGCCGAGCAATGTCGCCTGGGCGATCATCTTCGAGCGTGGCGGCGGGCCGCTCGCACGCCATCCGAGCCAGCTCTACGAGGCAGCGCTGGAAGGCATTTTGCTGTTCATCGTCCTGTGGTTCGCCTTCTGGAAGACCAGGGCGCGCTATGACCCGGGCAAGCTCGTCGGCATCTTCGTCGCCGGCTATGGCATTGCGCGCTTCTGCGTCGAATTCTTCCGCGAGCCGGATTCGCAATTCACCGGCACATTCATCGAATCGACCGGGCTGCACATGGGCCAGTGGCTGTGCGTGCCGATGATCCTGGGTGGCGCCTATCTGATCGCGACATCGGCGAAGCGGCGCGAGCGAGTCGAGCCGATTGCGGGGTCCGAGAGCGTCGCCTGAGGCGCTCTCCCGTACCGAGATGCTCCCGATATGACCGACGCCCCCCTTCCCGACAGACTCGCCCGGGCAATCACGCTCGCCGGGCCGATTCCGCTCGCGCATTTCATGGGGGCGGCGAATGCGCATTATTATGCGACGCGCGACCCGCTCGGCGCAGCGGGCGATTTCACCACCGCGCCCGAAATCAGCCAGATGTTCGGCGAACTGGTCGGCCTGTGGTGCGCCGACCTCTGGGATCGCGCTGGCCGCCCCGATATCGCCTGGGTCGAACTCGGCCCCGGGCGCGGGACGCTCGCCGCCGATGCGCTGCGCGCCATGGCGACCGTCGGCCTGACGCCGCCGGTGCATTTCGTCGAAACCAGCCCGACACTGCGCGCGGCGCAGGCCGAGCGATTGCCAGAGGCGAACTGGCACGACAGCGTCTCGACTCTGCCCGGTGACCGGCCGCTGATCGTCATCGCCAATGAATTCTTCGATGCGCTGCCGATCCATCAGCTGGTGCGCACGATCGGCGGCTGGCACGAACGACTTGTCGCCTGCCAGGACCTGCTGTTCCTGCCGATCGCCGGCAAGCAGGTGCCCGATACGATCCTCCCTCCGCAGCTGCGCGACGCGCCGCCGGGGTCGATCATCGAAACCTCGCCCGCAAGTGTCGCGATCATGCGCGACCTGGCGCAGCGCATCGCCGCACAAGGCGGCGCTGCGCTGATCATCGATTATGGCTATGAAGGTCCGGCGGTCGGCGACACGCTGCAGGCGATGCGTGCGCATGGTTTCGTCAATCCATTCGACAATCCCGGCGAGCACGACCTGACCGCGCATGTCGACATGGCGACGCTCGCCGCCGCGGCACAGACCGAAGGGGCCGCACGGTTCGGCCCGGTCGATCAGGGGGTATTGCTCTCAGCCTTGGGCATCGCCGCGCGCGCCGCCGCATTGAGCGCCGCCGCACCCGACCGTGCAGCGGGTGTCGCCGCCGATCGCGACCGGCTGATCGAGCCCGAAGCAATGGGTACGCTGTTCAAGGCGCTCGCGGTCACCGCGCCGGAATGGCCGGCACCGGCCGGTTTCGCATAATCGCGGCGGTCGGTAGCCGGAGCGACCGCAAGCGCATAAGGAGGCGGACATCATGACCGATCTCGCCCCCTCCCTCACGATTACCTATCGCGATGCGCGCACCATCGACGGCCCCGCGCTGGCGGCTATGGCGCGGCGCAGCTTTACCGAAACGTTCGGTACGCTCTATCGCCAATCCGATCTCGCCGCCTTTCTCGACGAGGCATTCGGCGCGAACGGCCTGCCCTCGCAGCTGTCCGACCCCGATTTCACGGTCCGGCTCGCGCTGGACGGCGAGCAAATCATCGGCTTCGTCAAGATGGGACCAGTGACTTTTCCCGGTGAATGGCGGCCCGATGCGATCGAGCTGTACCAATTCTATGTGCTCGGCCCATGGCAGGGTCAGGGTGTCGCCCAGACGCTGATGGACTGGGCGCTGGAGCATTCGCGCGCGCACGGTGCGAAGGAGATCATCCTCAGCGTCTATGTCGACAATCACCGCGCGCATCGATTCTATGAACGCTACGGCTTTCGCGATATCGGCCGCTACGCGTTTCGCGTCGGTGAAACCGTGGATGACGACAATCTGATGAGGCTGGTTCTGTGAGCGATCTTGACTATCGTACCCCGACCGAGGCGGACGGCGCTGCGCTGTCGACCATGGCCCGCACCAGCTTCGCCGCGACCTTTGCAACCAAGATCGCCCCGCCAGAGATGAGTGTCTATCTCGATACCGCCTATGGTCCGACCGGGCATATGCAGCGTGATCTGGGCAACCCGGCGATCCTGTGGCGCGCGGCGTTTCAGGACGGCGTCCCGGTCGGCTACGTCAAGGTGATGCCAATGAGCTTGCCCTATGATGCCGCCGTGCCCGGGGCATTGGAAGTGCGCCAGCTCTATGTCGACGAAGACGTGAAGGGCGCCGGTGTCGCCGCCGCGCTGATGGCATGGGCGATCGACACGGCGCGCATGCACGATGTGGGCGAACTCTATCTCGCGGTGTTCGACGACAATGAACGCGCGGTACGCTTTTATGCCCGGCACGGCTTCGCCAAGGTCGGGCGGTTCGACTTCGTCACCGGCGACCAGGTGCATGACGACGGGATCTGGCGGCTGGCGCTGTGAGCGCGGTCGAAGTGATCCGCAGCGCCGCGCTCGGCGGTGTGGCGCACGGCTTTCTCGGCCGGCGCGGCGGGGTCTCGACCGGCATTCATGCGGGGCTGAATGTCGGCATCGGCTCGGACGATGATCGCGTCGCGGTCACCGAGAATCGCGTGCGAGCGGTCGATGCCGTGTTGCCCGGCACGACGCTGGTCACACCGTTCCAGATCCATTCCGCCGACGTGATCACCGTGACCGCGCCCTTCGACGAGCGCCCGCGCGGCGATGCGCTGGTCACCGACCGGCCCGGCCTGGTGCTCGGCATCCTGACCGCTGATTGCGCGCCGGTGCTGTTCGTCGATCCGCAGGCCGGCGTGATCGGCGCAGCGCATGCCGGCTGGAAGGGCGCGATCGGCGGCGTCACCGACGCGACGATCGACGCAATGGAGGCACTGGGCGCGCGGCGCGAGCGGATCGCAGCGGCGATCGGTCCATGCATCGCCCGCGCCAGTTACGAGGTCGATGACGACTTCGCACAGCGCTTCGCGGACGACGACCCAGCCAATGAACGCTTCTTCGCGCCGGGCAAGCCGGGGCACCAGCAGTTCGACCTTGAAGCCTATGTCGCTGCCCGCCTCGCCGCCGCCGGCCTGACCCGGATCGAAGCACTCGGCCTCGACACCTATGCCGACGAGGATCGGTTCTTCAGCTTTCGCCGCGCGACCCACAGCGGCGAGCCGGGCTATGGGCGGCAGATCTCGCTGATCGGGCTCAGCGCGTCCTGATCTCTTCCGGGTCGGTCAGCTGCGACAGGATCAGGCCATTGCCGTCGGGATCGGTCAGCATGATGTAGCGCCCCCAGGGCTGTTCTTCGACCGCGGGCAGCGCCAGACCAAGCGCGGTCAGTCGCGCATGCTCCGCGTCCACATCGTCGATCCCGAGCATCAGCCCTTGCTGGCCACCGGGTCTGAGCTGTTCGAACCAGGTAACCAGCGCGATCGTCGCGCCGCCGTCCTTCGGCTGGAGCTGGATCCAGCGCATGTCCGGCCCCATCGGCGCGTCGCGCAGCAGCGTCAGGCCCAATGTGTCGACATAGAAAGTGCGTGCCCGGTCGAGGTCGGTGACGGGTACGGAGACGATCGCAACGGGCATCTGTTTTCCCCTTTGGCGGGCCGGGACGGTATCAAATGCGACTATCCGGCATTAGGATGGGCCAACACTCCTTCCCGCAGGACATAGAGTATGCCCAACAAGAACGAAACCGAAGCCGACCTCACCAGCGTCCCGACACGCGGCAAGCCCAAGGCAAGCGTGCAGAAGATCGGCGACCGCAAGCTGAAGCCGTCGACGATGATGATGGGCCATGGCTATGACCCGATGCTGTCGGAAGGCGCGCTGAAGCCGCCGATCTTCCTAACCTCGACCTTCGTCTTTCCCAATGCCGCGGCAGGTAAGCGCCATTTCGAAGGCGTCACCGGCAAACGGCCAGGCGGCTCGGAAGGGCTGGTCTATTCACGCTTCAACGGGCCGAACCAGGAAATCCTCGAAGACCGGCTCGGCATCTGGGAAGAAGCGGAGGACGCGCTCGCATTTTCCTCCGGCATGTCGGCGATCGCCACCCTGTTCCTGTCGATGGTCAAGCCGGGCGACACGATCGTTCATTCCGGCCCGCTCTATGCCGCGACCGAAACGCTGATCGCACGCATCCTCGGCCGCTTCGGGGTGCACTGGCTCGACTTCCCGGCCGGTGCGACGCGCGAGGAGATCGACGCGGTGCTGCAAAAGGCATCGAGCGGCAATGTCGCGCTGATCTATCTCGAAAGCCCGGCCAACCCGACCAATGCGCTGGTCGATATTCAGGCAGTGGCGGCGAGCCGTGACGCGATCTTCAAGGGCGTCAAGCCGCCGATCGCGATCGACAATACTTTCCTCGGCCCGCTGTGGCTGAAGCCGCTGCAGCACGGCGCCGATATCGTGGTGTATTCGCTGACCAAATATGCCGGCGGGCATAGCGACCTTGTCGCGGGCGGCGTGCTCGGGTCGAAGGAGCATATCAACACCATCCGGCTGATGCGCAACACGATCGGCACGATCTGCGACCCCAACACCGCCTGGATGCTGATGCGCAGCCTCGAGACGCTCGAACTGCGCATGAGCCGCGCGGGCGAGAATGCGGTCAAGGTGTGCGAATATCTGCGCACTCATCCCAAGGTCGAGCGCGTCGGCTATCTCGGCTTCCTGGAGAGCACGCCGGGAATGGAGCGCCAGGCCGATATCTATCGCCGCCACTGCACCGGCGCGGGCTCGACCTTCTCGCTGATCGTCAAGGGCGGCGAGACGGAAGCGTTCGCGTTCCTAGACGCGCTCAAGATCGCCAAGCTCGCGGTCAGCCTCGGCGGCACCGAGACGCTCGCCAGCCATCCCGCGGCGATGACGCATCTGTCGGTACCCGATGCACGCAAACAGGCGCTTGGCATCACCGATAATCTGGTGCGGATCTCGATCGGGGTCGAGGATGCGGACGACCTGATCGCCGATTTCGAACAGGCGCTGGAAGCGATCTGAACAGACGGCAGATTGCTGCATAATGGGCAGGGCACGCGCATCGCCGCTTGCTCTGCTCACCCCGCCGCGCGATCATGGCGCATGACCGATCTCGACCGCTTCATCACCGGCCTGCCCAAGGCCGAGCTCCATTTGCATATCGAGGGCAGCCTTGAGCCCGAATTGATGTTCGCGCTCGCCGAGCGCAACCAGGTGACGATTCCGTTCGCCAGCGTCGAGGATGTCCGCGCCGCCTACAGCTTCTCGCGGCTGCAGGACTTTCTCGACATCTATTACCAGGGTGCCGCGGTGTTGCGCACCGAGCGCGACTTTCATGACCTGGCCACCGCCTATTTCGATCGTGCGGCGGCCGACGGCGTGGTCCATGCCGAGATCATGTTCGACCCCCAGACCCATACTGCGCGGGGCATTTCGTTCGACACGGTGATCGCCGGCTTGTTGTCAGGCATGGCCGAAGCCGAGGCGAAGCACGGGCTGACCTCCAAGCTGATCCTGTGCTTCCTGCGTCATCTCGACGAGGAGGACGCCTTTGCCACGCTCAAGGCGGCCGAGCCCTGGCTCGACCGGATCGCAGCGGTCGGGCTCGATTCGGGCGAACTGGGCAATCCGCCGGAGAAGTTCGCGCGGGTGTTCGCCGCTGCCCGGGCAAAAGGGCTGAGGCTAGTCGCCCATGCGGGGGAAGAGGGCCCGCCCGATTATGTCCACCAGGCGCTCGACCTGCTCGGCATCGACCGGCTCGACCATGGCAATCGCAGTCTGGAAGATCCGGTACTGACCGCGCGCCTCGCGCGGATCGGCATGACGCTGACCGTGTGCCCGCTGTCCAACCTGAAGCTCTGCGTGGTCGAGAGCATGGACGCGCATCCGATCGACCGCATGCTCCGCGCGGGCCTGCGCGCCACGGTCAATTCCGACGACCCGGCCTATTTCGGTGGTTATATCGCCGATAATTATCGTGCCGCCGCCGCGGGGCGCGGCCTCGATCGCGACGACCTCGTCGCGCTGGCGCGCAACAGCTTCCTCGGATCCTTCCTCGACGACGATATCGTCGCCGGGCATCTCGCAGCGCTTGATGCCTATGTCGAGAGGACCGCCGCGTGACCGTCTATACCCATATCCCGCAGGAGCAGTTCGTCGCCGATATTCGCACCTTGGCGGGCAAGCTCGACAGTGACGCGGCGTGGCGGCCAACCTTCATCATCGGCATCGGGCGCGGCGGGCTGGTGCCGGCGGTGTTCCTCAGCCATGCGACCGGCCTGCCGATGCTGTCGGTCGATTTCTCGTCGCAGGTCGAGGATTTCGCCGATGCGCCTTTGGTTCGCCTCGCGGCGCGGACGCGCGAGGGTGAGCGGCTGCTGTTCCTCGACGATATCAACGACACCGGCCGCACCATCGCCAATCTGCGCCACGCGCTGGCCGAGGCCGGTGCGGTACCGGGCAGCATCCGCTTCGCGACGCTGATGGACAATGTGCGCTCGACTCAGCGGATCGAATATCATGCGCGGGAAATCGACCGCTCGGTCACCAAGGACTGGTTTATCTTCCCGTGGGAAGCCGTCGCGCCGGATGTGGCGATCGCGCTCGATGCGGCCGCAGTGCCGGAGCGGACGGCTTAGCCGTCCCCAACGCGCTCAATGTCCGCACCGACCGCCGAGAGCTTCTCCTCCAGCCGCTCATAGCCGCGATCCAGATGATAGACGCGCTGCACCTGAGTCTCGCCGCTGGCGACCAGGCCGGCAAGGATCAGGCTCATCGAGGCGCGCAGGTCAGTCGCCATCACCGGCGCGCCGACCAGCGGCGTGACGCCGCGCACCACCGCGGTGCGGCCGCGCACCTGGATGTCAGCGCCCATCCGCGCCAGTTCGGGCACGTGCATGTAGCGATTCTCGAAAATCGTCTCGGTCAGCACGCTGGCGCCGTCGGCCTGAGTGAGCATCGCCATGAACTGCGCCTGCATGTCGGTCGCAAAGCCCGGGAACGGCGCAGTCGACAGAGTCAGCGGGCCAAGCCCGTTCGACGCCTCGACATAGAGATTGCTGCCGCGCTCCTCGACCGTCACGCCGGCCTCGACCAAAGCCGCGACGGTCGCGCGCAGGTCGTGCATGCCGACGCCGACCAGTTCGAGCGCACCGCCGGTGATTGCCGCGGCACACGCATAGCTGCCCGCCTCGATCCGGTCGGGCATCACGCGGTAAGTCGCGCCGTGCAGCCGGTCGCGGCCCTCAATCTCCAGCGTCTCGGTGCCGATGCCGGAAATGCTTGCGCCCATCGCAACGAGCAGGTTGCACAGATCGACGATTTCCGGCTCGCGCGCGGCATTTTCGATGATCGAGCCGCCCTTGGCGGTGACCGCGGCCATGATGACGTTCTCGGTCGCGCCGACCGAAACGATCGGGAAAGTATATTTACCGCCCGACAGCCGTCCGCCCGGCGCGGTCGCCTTGACGTAGCCGGCGGCCATTTCGAGATGCGCGCCGATCGCCTCGAGCGATTTGAGGTGAAGGTCGATCGGACGGTTGCCGATCGCGCAGCCGCCGGGCAGCGACACCGTCGCCTCACCGGCGCGGCCGATCAGCGGGCCGAGCACCAGGATCGACGCGCGCATCTTGCGCACGATGTCATAGGGCGCCTCGGTCGAGGTGAGCTTGCCGGCGCGGATCGTCATCACCCGGCCGAAATCCTCCGGTCGCGATCCCTCGATCTGAGTCGAGGCACCGAGCTGGTTGAGCAAGTGCCCGAAACTGTCGACATCGGCGAGTCGCGGCAGGTTGCGCAGCGTGACCGGCTCATCGGTGAGGAGCGCGCACGGCATCAGCGTGAGGGCGGCGTTCTTCGCGCCGGAGATGGGCAATTTGCCCGAAAGGCGATTGCCGCCGCGGATAAGAATTCGGTCCATTGCCGAGCTTCTATCGCGTGCACGCGTCCGCGCAACAGCCGCGTGAAGCAGATCGATCTTCCAGACCGCAGATCGCACCGCTTGATCGACTTTAATGCGCGGATTCCGCCGTAATGCTCTGAGGTTACACCGTCGGGGGGAATGCGTGAGTGGCTGGTAGTTGTTTCGCCGAGCGATTGGGCGACATGGTGATTCTGACCCCGGCCGAGCATCGGGCGCTCGAACGTCTGGAAGAGCGCGAGCGTCATCTGCGCCGCGGCGGTGCGCTGATCCGCGAAAATGATCGCACAACCGAGCTGTTCGTGCTGCGCAAGGGCACGATGATGAGCTCGGTCCTGCTCGACGATGGCAGCCGCCAGATCCTGCGTTTCCTGTTCCCCGGCGACATGCTGGCGGAATCGAGCCTGGTGTATCGCGAAGCGCCGGAAACGATCACCGCGCTGACTGATTGCGTCGTATGCCCGTTCGAGCGGTCGGCGATGGCGAGCCTGATCCGCGATCATCCACGGCTCGCCGCGCTGATCATGGTTTATAACGAGATCGAGCGCGCCGCGCTGACCGACCGGCTGGCGGCGCTGGGCCGCACCTCGGCCAAGGCGCGGGTCGCGGCAATCCTGATCGAGATGCGCAACCGCCTGCGTATGATAGACAAGGAGATCGGCGCCAGCTTCACCCTGGGCCTGACTCAGGAGGAGATTGGCGACGCGACCGGCCTGACCGCAGTTCATGTCAACCGCATGCTGCGCCAGCTTGAGGAAGACGGGCTGATCGCGCGCGAGGCAGGGCGGGTGATGTTCCGCAACGAACGCGCACTGGCGCGGGCGGCGAATTATGTCGACCGCTATGCCGGGCTCGACCTGGGCTGGCTCCCGGCGGCATCCTGACGCGGCCCGCATTGAGCTGGCTGTTCCTGGCTGTTATTTTCGGAAAAGTTTTTTTGCTGGCTGTTATTTCAGGCAGGCCACGCAATTTATGCCGTATCTTCAGAGGGTTGTATCGAATCCCGCAATCATCGATAACAGCCAGATAACAGCCAGATAACAGCCAGATAACAGCCAGCATATCAGCCAGCTATCAGCCAGGAACAGCCAACCACGCTGGCTGTTTGCGCGGCGCACGCGGCGGCCATGGGCTTTTCGACAAATTGACGATGAGAAAGAGCGAGTCGAAGGCCGGATGGCGCTTCGTCCGCTGTTTCACTGCCACAGGTAGGATTTGGGTTGAATCAGGACCGATGCAACAACGCCGGAACCCGGGTTCAGGCCTTTTCCAGCGTGCATTGCAACGGATGCTGGTTCTGCCGGGCGAAGTCGGTGACCTGCGCGACCTTGGTCTCGGCGACCTCATAGCTGAAGGTGCCGCACACGCCGACGCCCTTTTGATGGACATGCAGCATCACGCGCGTCGCCGCCTCCATATCCATGCGGAAGAAGCGCTGCAGCACCAGCACGACGAATTCCATCGGCGTGTAATCGTCGTTGAGCAGCAGCACGCGGTACGGGGTCGGGTGTTTGGTGCGAGTCCGGGTGCGGGTGGCGATGCCGAGGCCGGTGCCCTCGTCGTCACCGCCCGTGCCCTCGTCGGGGCCTTGGGCCATCGCCTTGATGTTGAGCTGTTCGATCATGAAGTCCGAAAATATGGCATGACCTGCGCCAAGGGCAAGGGGTCGCGGTGAGGAGAATGGATAACGGCCCGAATACCGTGACTTTGCCAGCGGCCGCAGCCGGGACATTTCCGGGAGCGGAGCATCAGGATCCGGACACGGGACGCTAGTCGAAGACTTTCGCCACCTGGTCGACGTCAAGGTCGCCACGCTTCAGCGCCAGGGCGCCACGCACGCCATTGATCATGACGGCCAGCAGGACGAGGTTGATGACGACGCCGCCAATGCCGGTCATCGTGATGAGCTTCGTGACCATCTCGATAACGAGCAAAAGTGCCGCAACCCCGCCCCATATGACCCCTTTGCCGGCGCGCAACCGGAAGCCGGCGACGGTAAAGATCACTGTCTCGCTCGCCACGCCCGCAATTCCTCCCAGCAACGGTGCCGGGGCGCCCTGATAGGTCGCGACAAGCATCGCGATGCCCAGGACCGTAAGTCCCGCCGCGATGAAACAGGCCAGGCCGCCATTCTGCGCGGCGCCCTCCGCCCCGTCCTGCGTGGTCAGATCGATATTCCAGAAAGCCATTGCCATTCCCCCTTCGCCCCATGCCAGGACGGTCTAGCACAACACCGGGCATCGTCGAGGATCAGCAAAGGCAGCGTAAGCCCGCGCAAACGAAAAGGGCGGCCCCTTGCGGGACCGCCCTTTCCTGATCGGTTCGATTGCCAGCGATTAAGCGGCGATCTTGACCTTCTCGACTGCGACAGTGACGCGGTTCGAGATCGGCTGAGCGACCTCGCCGGCCAGCTTCAGCAGTGCTTCGGTGTTCTTCGAGGTCTGCGCGACGATCGAGTCGAACGACGAGCGGACATAGTCGCTGTGCAGCTTGAAGAAGTCGGTCGGCGACTTGACGGTCGACAGGCTCTTCAGCGCGGCGGTCGCGCCTTCGAACTGCTTGCGGCTGTAATCAGCAGCGTCCTGGCCGAGCGTCTCGAAGCCCTTGGCCGCGATCTTGCCGGATTCGACCAGAGCTTCGATGTTGCCCTTGCTGAATTCGTTGATTTCCTCGAACGCCTTGGTGCTCTTTTCCACAGCGGCCTTGGCGCGGTCGTTCGCATCGGCGAACAGGGTCTTTGCCTTGTCGGCAGCGGTCTTCAGCGTAGCTTCCATGACAGTCACTTCCTTCTGGATGACGGCCTTCGCCTTGGCGACGACCGGCTTGATTGCGGTGGGTACAGCCAGCTTGGCTGCAACAGGCTTGATCTTGATTGCGGCAGGCTTGGTGACCGCCTTGGCGGCGACCTTCTTCTTGGCCACCGGCTTGCGCTTGGCGGCGGTAACGGGCTTGGCCGCAGCCTTGGCGACCGTCTTTGCGGCGACCGGCTTGGCTTCAACCTTGGGCGCGGCGTCGACCTTGGCGGTCGGTGCTGCGGCCGGAGCCGGATCGGCCTTGGGCGCAGGCGCAGCTGCTGCCGTCACGGCAGGAGCGGAAACCGGCGCGACGACCGGCGCGGGCGCCTCGATGGTCGTGTCAGTGTTAGGCGACTTGCTGGCCAAAACGGCCTCCTTACATTCGTTGCTGCACTGCAATATAATTGCTGCGCCGCCAAAAGCAAGGATTTTTGTTGCAACGCAACATAACAGTCACGTAACGATCAAGACACAATTATAACAGAGGCTTAGCGGGTCCTTACGTAAGTTCCCGGCGCGTCTTCGAGCGCCTTGAGCTTACCCTTGCCCGGCTGGCGCGCCGCCTTTGCCGCGACTGTCGCCGAGTCCTGATCATGCAGCCAGCCAAGCCAGTCGGGCCACCAGCTGCCCTTGATCTCGCTCGCCCCGGCAACGAAATCGGCCAGCGTCTTCACCGGTTCCGGGTTGAGCCAATATTGGTATTTGTGCAGCGAGGGCGGATTGACCACCCCGGCGATATGGCCCGATCCGGCGAGCACGAATTTGAGCGGCCCGGCGAAGTGATGGGTGATGTTCCACACGCTTTCCGCCGGCGCGATATGATCCTCGCGGCCCGCCTGGATATAGGCTGGCGTCTTCACCCTGGTCAGGTCGATCGGCGTGCCCCCGGCCTGCAGCGCGCCCGGCTTGGCGAGCAGATTGTCGCGGTACAGGTCGGTCAGATAGCTGAGATGCCATTTGCTGGGCAAATTGGTCGTGTCGCCGTTCCAGTGAAGCAGATCGAACGGCGCATAATCCTGGCCAAGCAGGTAATTGTTGGTGACGTAATTCCAGATCAGGTCGCGCCCGCGCAGCAGATTGAAGGTCAGCGCCATGTAGCGGCCGTCGAGAAAGCCGTCGGGCGACATTTTGGCGATCGAGGCGAGTTGATCATCATCGACGAAATGGAGCAGTTCACCGGCATTGGCGAAGTCGATCTGCGCAGTGAAGAAAGTCGCGCTCTTCACTTTCTCCGCTTCATCCCGCGCTGCCAGGATGGCGAGCGTCGCGGCCAATGTGGTGCCGGCGACGCAATAGCCGATCGCATGGACCGCATCGACCTTCAGCACCGCGCGAATCGTGTCGATCGCATCGATCTGCGCGGCGATATAATCGTCCCACAGCACATCCTTCATGCTGGCGTCGGCCGATTTCCACGACACCATGAACACGGTAATGCCCTGGTCGACCGCCCAGCGGATGAAGCTTTTCTCCGGCGTCAGGTCGAGAATGTAGAAGCGATTGATCCAGGGCGGGAAGATCACCAGCGGCACGGCGAGCACCTTTTCGGTGGTCGGCGTATACTGGATCAGTTCGTAGAGCGGCGTGCGGTGCACCACCTTGCCGGGGGTGGTGGCGAGATTGCGGCCGACCTCGAACGCGTTCGGATCGGTATGGGTGAGCTGCCCCTTGCCGATATCGGCCAGCATGTTCTGCAAACCCTTGAGCAGATTCTCGCCGCCGGTCTCGATCGTCTTTTCGAGCACGAGCGGGTTGGTCGCGGGGAAATTGGATGGGCTCATCGCATCGACAAAGCCGCGCGCGGCGAAGCGCAACTGCTCCTTCTGCTTCGCATCCAGGCCCTGCAGCGCATCGACATTCTGCAGCAAATGGTCGGAAATCAGGAAATAGCTCTGGCGGATCCAGTCGAACATCGGATTGTCGCGCCACGCAGCATCCTTGAAGCGCTTGTCGCGGGCATGTTCGGGCTTTTCCTCAACCGCCGGCGCATGCGCGGGATCGACGAAGCGCTGCCACAAAGTGAGGCTGTCGGTCCAGAAGGACTGCGCACGCTCAAGCGTCGCCGGATCGTTGAGCCCGGGGATCACCGGCAGGCCGCTCGATTCGGGCGGTGCGATCGCGCCGAGCCCCTGTTCGAGCATCATCTGCTGCGCCCGGCCGATCACCCAGGTCCAATGCTGAAGCTCCTCCAGGCTGGGTAAGGTCGGCGCGGCGGTGTCGGTGTCGGCCATCGGATTCCTCGGAGCTTCCTCGGGATTTTCAGCCATCCTAACCTATGGCTGCGCTTGCGTCATTCCCGTCAAAGGCAGAAAGACGTATCAGGACAATACCGTCCTAAATGCAGAGAACCACTCATGTCCGACGATTTCTACCGCATCCGCCGCCTGCCGCCCTATGTCATCGCCGAAGTGAACGCGATGCGGGCCGAGGCGCGAGCGGGCGGCGAGGACATCATCGATCTCGGCATGGGCAATCCCGATCTGCCGCCACCGCCGCATGTGATCGAGAAACTGTGCGAAGTCGCGCGCAAGCCCGACGCGCATGGCTATTCGGCCTCCAAGGGCATTCCCGGGCTGCGCAAGGCGCAGAGCGGCTATTACAAGCGTCGTTTCGGCGTCGACCTGAACCCCGATACCGAAGTGGTGGTGACGCTCGGGTCGAAAGAGGGGCTCGCCAATCTCGCCCAGGCGATCACCGCGCCCGGCGACGTCGTGCTTGCGCCCAATCCGAGCTACCCGATCCACACCTTCGGCTTCATCATCGCCGGGGCGACGATCCGCAGCGTGCCGACCACGCCCGACGAGCAGTATTTCGAGGCGCTGGAGCGGGCGATGGCGTTCACCGTGCCGCGCCCGAGCGTGCTGGTGATGGGCTATCCGTCGAACCCGACCGCCGAAGTGGTCGATCTCGCTTTCTATGAGCGCGTCGTCGCCTTTGCCAAGGAGCACAAGCTCTGGGTATTGTCCGACCTGGCCTATTCCGAGCTTTATTATGACGGCCAGCCGACGCCCTCGATCCTGCAAGTGCCGGGCGCAAAGGATGTCGCGGTCGAATTCACCTCGCTGTCGAAAACCTATTCGATGGCTGGGTGGCGGATCGGCTTTGCGGTCGGCAATCCGACGCTGATCGCCGCGCTGACGCGGGTGAAGTCGTATCTTGATTATGGCGCTTTCACCCCGATCCAGGCCGCCGCGGTCGCCGCGATCAACGGGCCGCAGGACATCGTCGAGCAGAACCGCAAGCTCTACCAGCATCGCCGCGACGTGCTGGTCGAAAGCTTTGGCCGAGCGGGATGGGACATTCCCTCGCCGCGCGCCTCGATGTTCGCCTGGGCGCCGTTGCCGCCGGCGCTGGCCCATCTCGGCAGCCTCGAATTCTCCAAGCAATTGCTGACCCATGCCAAGGTCGCGGTCGCCCCGGGCGTCGGCTATGGCGAAAATGGCGAGGGTTTCGTGCGCATCGCGATGGTCGAGAATGAGCAAAGGCTGCGCCAGGCGGCGCGCAACGTGAAGAAATATCTCCAGAGCATGGGGGTCAACACGCCGGCCCGCTCGGCCTGACGGCGCGGTTTGCCGACACTGGATTGACGCGCCCCCCGGGGCGCGTCATCGAGGCGCCATGACCGACAGAATCGCCACCAAGCTCGCCGAACTCGGCCTCACTTTACCTGAGGCCGCGGCGCCGATCGCTTCCTATGTTCCGGCCGTCGAGGCTGGCGGGCTGCTCCATATCTCGGGCCAGCTGCCGTTCAAGGACGGCGTGGTGATGACCGGGCGGATCGGCGAGGACCAGGATTTGGCGTACGGCCAGGAAGCCGCACAGCGTTGCGGGCTCATGCTGGTCGCGCAGATGAAGCGCGCACTGGGCGAGCTGCACCGGGTCGAGCGGATCGTGAAGCTCGGCGTGTTCATCAATTCGGCGAGCGACTTCACCGATCAGCCGCTGGTCGCCAATGGCGCGTCCGACCTGATGGAGGCGCTGTTCGGCGAGGCCGGCAAGCATGCGCGCAGCGCTGTCGGCGTCCCGGTACTGCCGCGCGGCGCAGCGGTGGAGATCGACGCGATCGTCAAGATCGCGGAATAGGCCGGCCCCGCAAGCGCCTGTCCGACGCGGGCGGGCGGTGATTATACTGCCTTCGAAGGGAAGGCAGACGTTATGAGCGCGGTCATTAGCGGATTGGTGGGTGCCGTTCTGGCCATTGTCATCGTGGCAATGGCGGTTCGAAGGCAGAGGCCGGCCCGGACAGATTCGGACGGGTGGAAAACGCTCCGGCCAAGCTGGCTCGTGAATGTCACCATTGCCGGCTCCGCGGGTATAACGGCGCTGATCAGCTACGTCCTTCTGTTCGTCGGCTCGTCGCGGTCCGATGGCACGACACAGATGATCTACGCGCTCATTCTCGCCATCACCTTTGCGGCGATGACCATCTACGCGACATGGATCGGCTACGGGCGCACGATCATGTGGAAGGGCGATGCGCTGCGCATCCGCCATTTTGGGCGCGATACGCTACGCCGCATCCCGGATATTTGGTCGATCACCGGGAATGAAGCACTGGGCGAATACCAACTGGTGTTCCGCGACGGATCCACTCTCCGGCTGTCCGCCTATCTCCATGGTTCGGAAGAGCTTGTCGCAAGACTGCGCGCCAGCGCGCGCGAAGACTGATCGAGCCTTTCCGGGGAAAATCCATACCTGATATGGCGCAGTGCCGCCGACCCGGATTCGACACGAAGCGTCCGAAACGATAGCTTGAGCGCGCTGCAATCGGCGCTGCCGGATTGCGCGGAAAGGCGTTGCGATGCTCCGTCGATCTCTTCTCTCCCTTCCAGCGCTCGCGTTGCTCCCGACACGACTCTATGCGGCGGTTGACGGGACACGCCGCCCGCTTCCACGGGTCGGTGCAGACCAGGATCGGGCAGGCAAGGAGCGCGCAATCGGACTGAGCGAAACCCGCTATAAAGTCCTGACCAGTGATTCAGGCGGCGATCTTTTCGTCCTGGAGCAGCTCAATCGGCGCAAGGGCGGACCGTCGCGCCATCTTCACCACCATGAGGACGAGCTCTTTTTCTGCCTTGAGGGCGAGTATATCGTCGAGGTGGGAGAGGAGCGATCCCATCTGAAACCGGGCGACTGCGTGCTGGGCCCGCGCGGCATTCCCCATGTATGGGCATTCGCGGGAGGCCCGATCGGCAGAATGCTGATCTCCTTTGCGCCGGCGGGAAAGATGGAAGCGTTTTTCGGGCAGCGGGAGAGCCGGGGAATCAAGCCGGGCCAATATGCCAGCACCAAAGAAGATGCCGCCCTGCTGCATGAGTTCGGCATGGAACTTGTGGGACCGCCGATCGCGCCCGACACATTCTAGGGCCTAAACCGAAACAAACCCCCGATCCCGCCTTGGAGCCGACCCATAGCGCCTCTACCTTAGGGGCAATGACCGCCGTCACTGCCCGAATCGCTCACGGCGTCGCCGCCATTGCGCCCGCCGACTGGGACGCGTGCGCCGGGGCCGGCAATCCGTTCCTGAGCCACGCCTTTCTGTCGATCCTCGAGGAATCGGGCAGCGCCGTCGCGCAGACCGGATGGCAGCCGATTCCGATCGTGGTCGACGCAGCGGACGGCGCGCCGGGCGCGATCGCGCCCGCTTACGCCAAGAGCCACAGCCAAGGCGAATATGTCTTCGACCATGGCTGGGCCGATGCGTGGGAGCGCGCCGGCGGGCACTATTACCCCAAGCTACAGGTCGCGGTACCCTTTACCCCGGTGCCCGGCCCGCGCCTGTTGCTGCGCGATCCGGCGCTCGCCGCGCCGCTGATCGCGGCGGTCGAGGCGGTGACCGACCAGCATGGCCTGTCATCAGCGCACGCCACCTTTATCGACCCCGACCAGTTACCCCTGTTCGAAGCGGCGGGCTGGCTGATCCGTGCGGGGACACAATTCCACTGGCGCAACCAGGGCTATGCCGGGTTCGACGATTTTCTCGGCTGCCTCGCCAGCCGCAAGCGCAAGGCGATCCGCAAGGAGCGCGCCGCCGCGGTCGAAGGACTGACGATCCGCCATGTGACCGGTGCCGAGATCAGCGAGGCCGATTGGGACGCCTTCTGGATCTTCTATCAGGATACCGGCGCACGCAAATGGGGCCGGCCCTATCTGACCCGCGACTTCTTCTCGCTGCTCGGCGAGCGCATGGCCGACAGCGTGCTGCTGATTCTCGCCGAGCGCGACGGTGCGCCGATTGCCGGCGCGCTCAACCTGATTGGCGGCGACACCCTCTATGGCCGCTATTGGGGCTGTATCGAGGACGTGCCGTTCCTCCATTTCGAGCTGTGCTATTATCAGGCGATCGACGCCGCGATCGCACGCGGCCTGGCGACGGTTGAGGCGGGCGCGCAGGGCGAGCATAAGCTCGCGCGCGGCTATGTCCCGATCACGACCTGGTCGGCGCATTATATTCCGGACCCGAATTTCCGCCGCGCGATCGAGGGATTCCTGCAGCGCGAGCGCGAGGCGGTCGAATCGGACCAGGACTATCTCGGCGCGCTGACGCCGTTCAGAAAGACGTAGATTTGGTAAGCCGGTACCGGCCCGCTCCCCATCCCGCCACCCATAGAATACACTGCCGTTGGGTGGCGGGGTGGGGGAGCGGGCCGGTGCCGGCTTACTTATCAAAAAGGCACGCGCCGGACATATTTCGGATAGAGTTCGGAATCCGGCACGTCCGGCCCGGGCTGCGAATGATCGACCTTGAACAGCACGCTCTTTCCGTCGCGCCACACCTCGATCAGCCCGGCATTGAATTTGGGGTCATAGTCGGGCGGCTGGATCAGCCATACATAGTCGAACGCGTCGCGCGGAAACCGTGCCAGCGACCGGATCAGCGGCCGCCAGAATTCGCGCGGGCATTGCACGCTGGTCACGACCTGCGACGGATCATGGGCGAAGGTGCGCGCCTGGGTATATTTGGTGGTCAGCAACTGCGCGCCCGGCATCGACCATTGGTCGTTGGTATAAGCGAGCCGCCGTTCCAGCGCGATCGCGGGCAGATGCTCGAGCCGCGACATCAGCCATTTATTGCCGCATTCCTCACCAATGAAGCTGACCAGCCGCGCACCGACCGGTACATGATCGAGTGCGGCCAGCTCGCGATCATAGCGCTGATCGAACATCCAGTAGCTGACCGTTCCCGCACCGATCCGCACCAGGAAGAAGGCGCAGCCCAGCACCGCGAGCAGCGCCGTGCCGCGGATCGACAGGCCCGGGCGGGGTCGCAGCGCGATCACCGTGATCGCGAGCAGGAACGGCGCGAGGCGCATATCGGCATAGGCGGAGCCGAACACGATACGCGGCAGGACGATGAACACGGCCGCCAGGAACAGGGCCGACAGGCCTAGGTTACGCGAATATTCGATCGCCGGGTCGCGAAAGCCCTTGAACAGGATGAGATAGAGGACCGCGGTGGAAGCGATGTCGAAGAATTGCCACCGATCCTTCAGCACCATCGTCAGCCAGCCGACCTTGGCGCGCCAGTTGAACCAGTCGCCGGTCTGGCCGGTGACATGGTTGCCGGTGCGCCAGGCGATCATCAGCACCATCGGCAAGGCGAGCGGCACGCAGGCCAGCCCGGCGCGCACCCAGGCAAGGCCCCAGTGCCGCCACCCCTTGCCGCGGATCGCGTCATGCTGGCGGATCAGCTCAGCCGAAAAGGCGAGCACGCCGAGCACGCCCCAGCCAAAGGTGTGGCACAGCCACAAGGCGCAGGAGAGCGGCACGAAGATGATCGCGCGCAACCGCACATGCCCGAGCCGCGCAAGCCGCAGCCACAGCGCGAAGGCGTTGAGCGCGATCGCCATCGCCAGCGCGAAATTGACGAAGCCGAACTGGAACGGGAAGCTGTACGCCAGCGGCAGGGCGAACAGCGCGGTCGCCGGGATGCGGCCATGCACCTCGCGCGCGATCCACAACAGGCCCAGCACGGTGAGCGCCGGGATGGCGATGACGATCAGCTTGACCGACAGTTCGAGCCCGAAGATCGGCGTCATCGGCACGACCAGCAGATCGACGCCGAGATTGCCGATCAGCGACCATTTGAAATCATACCAGTCGCTCAGCCAGGGATAGCTCCCGACATCGAGCTGGACGCGGTAGCGGCCCATATGCCCGGGCAGGTCGACCAGCGGGGGAATGTCGGGCTTCAACAGCGGAATGATCGAGACGAGCACCATCAGTGCCACGAACCAGCGCGTCTGCCACCAGTGCAGCCTGTCGGTGTCCCCCTTCATGATCACGCCTTACCGCGAGGAACGCGGAGCAAACAAGCGCGGTTCGACGACAAACAGGCTCAATCCACTGCCATTACGGCCGATTGGCCGCATCCAGGGCGGAATTCGGCCCTGACGCAGCTGCGCGAGCAGGCGCCGGCGATCGCCGGTCATTCCCGTCCCGAGTTCGGCAAAACTGTCGGAACACAAAGCGACATAGCGGAGCCGCCACTGTTGCGCGATCGACTGCGCCTGATCGGGCGTGCCGAGAAAGAAGCGATAGACCGCCAGATTGCCCTTGTTGTTGCGATGATAGGGCGCGCCGACCACCGTCAGCCGGGACGCGCCAAGCGCATAGGCGCCGAAGTCGAGCGGTGCGAGCAGGCGCCCGTCGGTGAGCGCTCCGACGTCGGCCAGCGCGTCCGGCGAGGTGCACCCCTGGGCCGCGGGCATTGCTACCCGCGCACCTGTCGATGCCTCAGGCTGCGGGATAAACGCAGTCGCCGCAAGCGGGTACAGCATGCCGGCCGACCCCAGCCACGCCACCGCCAGCCACGCCGATCCGCGCCGCCGCGCGGCCGCGATCACCGCCGCCAGCGCGGGCGCGGCAAGGATTGCCCCGGCATAGGCGCCACGTAGCTGCGCGGTGCTGAGCACCAATGCCGCGAGCTGAACGGCGAGCAGCACCGACCAATAACCGTCGCGCGTCGCGTGCCAGCGCCACAGGCTCGCCGCGATCCCCGCCACCATCAGCCCGGCATAGCCGATCGCGATCTCGGGCCGGGCGGCAAACAGCGATTGCGCCTCGCCGACATTGCCGAGCCAGAGCCGCGCGAGCAGCGGATCGACCCCGCCATAAGGCGAAAGACAGGCCGGCGCGACCAGCCACAAGCCCCAGGCGGAGGCGAGGCCAAGCGCGACGGCAAGGCCGGCGCGCACATCGCGGCGCGCACTGGCATAGCCGGCGATCGCAAGCACGATCGGCGCGAATGCGGCAAACTGGCTCGCGCGCCACACTGTCGCGGTAAAGCCGTCGCAGGCGGCGACATCGAACTGCTCGGTCTTGAGCACGGTGTTGGCGGCCAGCAATCCGGCGGCGAGCGCGATGCCGAAGCCCATCAGCGCGTCATCCGCACCCCGCCGGCCCCAGACCCAGCCAGCGACCAGCACCACGCCCGCGACCGCGAGCAACGGCAGTGTCTCCAGCCCGATCGCGATGCTGAGCGCCGCCGCCAGCCCGGCGGTGAGACCGCGCGACATGTCGGAAACATGGACCAGCGCGTGGACGACGACGAGCAGCAGCACGATCTGCAGCCCATGATGATCGATCCGGCCGGGCAGGAAGATCGTCGTCGCGGGATAGGCAATCGCCGCCACGATCAAGGCTGTACGGGCAATCTCAGCCCCGCCAAGCGCGCGGGCGATCCGCGCCGTCAGCAGCAGCGCGGTGGCCAGCAGCAGCGCCGGCCAGACGATCACCGCGGCAATCTCCGCCGCGTGCCGTCCGATGAACGGCGTCAGGCCAGCAATCAGGCCGCCCGGCACCAGGTCGGGCAAGCGCGACCAATGCATCGCAACCCCCGGCGGGAACCCCAGGCGATGCTGAGCGAGATCAGAAAAACGCTGCCCGCCGAGCCAGTCGCGGATCTGCTGCAGGCGCATGACATCATCGGTGTCGGGCAGCCGCAGCGCCGACAATTGATGCCAGTCGCGCCACGACCAGGCGACGGCGAGCAAAAACGCCAGCACGAGCGCGGCCAGTGCGTCGCCTTTTATCCCCCGCTGATCCCTATGGTCCATGCCCGGTCATTAGGCGGACGACAGTTAAATTGGCGTTCCCGATCTTATCCTCCCTCGCGTAGCGGGGGAGGATTAAGTGGTTACCGGTCGCGGCGGCCGAGCAGGCGCAGGCGCAGCGCGTTGAGCTTGATGAAGCCCGCCGCATCGCGCTGATCATAGGCGCCCTGATCGTCCTCGAAGGTCACGACCTTTTCCGAATAGAGCGAATTGGGCGATTTGCGGCCGACGACATACACCCCGCCCTTGTAGAGCTTCAGCCGAACCGTGCCCGAAACCTTTTCCTGGCTATGGTCGATCGCCGCCTGGAGCATCTCGCGCTCGGGCGAGAACCAGAAACCGTTATACACCAGTTCGGCATAACGCGGCGCCAGTTCATCCTTGAGATGCGCTGCGCCACGGTCGAGCGTGAGCTGTTCGATGCCGCGATGCGCGAGGTGATAGATGGTGCCGCCCGGCGTTTCGTACATGCCGCGCGACTTCATGCCGACGAAGCGATTCTCGACCAGGTCGAGCCGGCCAATGCCATGCGCCCGGCCGAGATCATTGAGCTTCGCCAGCAGCGTCGCCGGGCTCAGCGCCTCGCCGTTCAGCGCAACGCCGTCGCCGCGTTCGAAATCGATCGTGATGAATTCGGGCGCGTCGGGCGCATCCTCGGGATTGACGGTGCGCGAATAGACATAATCCGGCACCTCTTCCCACGGATCTTCAAGCACCTTGCCCTCCGACGAGGTGTGCAGGATGTTGGCATCGGTCGAGAACGGCGCTTCGCCGCGCTTGTCCTTGGCGACGGGAATCTGGTGCGCCTCAGCGAACTCGATCAGCTTGGTGCGGCTGGTCAGGTCCCATTCGCGCCACGGCGCGATCACCTTGATATCGGGCGCCAGCGCATAATAGCCGAGTTCGAAGCGCACCTGGTCATTGCCCTTGCCGGTCGCGCCATGGCTGACCGCATCGGCATTGACGAGCTTGGCGATCTCGATCGTGCGCTTGGCGATCAGCGGCCGCGCGATCGAGGTGCCGAGCAGGTACAGCCCCTCATAGAGCGCATTGGCGCGCATCATCGGGAAGACATAATCGCGCACGAATTCCTCGCGCAGATCGTCGATGAACACATGTTCGGGCTTGACGCCGGCCTGCTCCGCCTTGCGTCGCACCGGCTCAAGTTCCTCGCCCTGGCCGAGGTCAGCGGTGAAGGTCACCACCTCGCAATTATATGTCTGCTGCAGCCATTTCAGGATCACGCTGGTGTCGAGTCCGCCCGAATAGGAAAGAACGACGCGGTTGATCTGATCGGACATGAACGGGCTCCAGCGAAGAGTGGGTCGCGGGCGGGTATCAGCCTGCCTCGCACGGGGCAAGCGGTGAGCGAACGGCGCAAAATTCCCGCAGTGACGGGAATGGCTGCGGGAAAATGCTTTTTTGAGCGTTCTGCGGGAATCTGCGGGAATTTCTGCGGGAATTTTGATGGAGCGACACGCGAATTTTGCACGCGTGCTGCGGGAATATCGGGAAAGGGCGACGGTCATGGCCTGATCGATTCAACCGGTTCGTGACATGGGCTTTACCGGCCACCGCGGATGCACCGGAAAGCGGATAGGATCATGACCGGACAAGGATGTGAATCGAGCCATACCGCTTTATCGCGGCGCATCCCCGATATGGCGCAGCAGCGCCGGCACATAGAGGCCGAGCGCACCGGCGCGATAGGCGTAGCCGAGCAGCATCGCCCACCACAGGCCGGCCGCGCCGAAAGGCCGGAGCAGCAGATCCGTCGCGATGTAGAGCGTGGTCGCGACGATCGCGGCGTTGCGCAGCGCGCGACCCCGCGTCGCGCCGATGAAGATACCGTCGAGCAACCAGGCCGGCACGCCGACCAGCGGGATCGCGGCGGCGAAGGGCAGCAGCGCGCGCGCCTGCGTCCGCACCTCGGCATTGGCGGCGAGCAGGTCGATCAGCGGACCGCCGGCGAGGAAGAACAGCAACGCGAAGCCCAGGCCGGCGAGCAGCGAGAATTCCCCGGTCAGCCGGATCGCGCGCAGCATCTGCGGCCGCGACCCTGCCCCGATCGCATGGCCGATGCGCGATTCGGCAGTGAAGGCGAACCCGTCGAGCACGAACGCCGCGACGCTGACGAACTGCATCAGCACATGATTCGCCGCGAGCGGCACCGTTCCCAGCCGTGCGCCGGCATTGGTGAACCAGACGAACAGCATGAGCAGCGCGATGGTTCGGATCATGATGTCGGCATTGACCGCGAACAGCCGCTTCAGTGCACCACCCCCGAACAGCGCCGCCGACCCCAGGCGTCGCCAGTCAATCCCGCGCCCGACGATCAGCAGCCCGGTGGCGAGCGCAATCCATTCCGCACACGAGGTGCCCAACCCGACGCCGCGCGCACCAAGCCCCAGATTCCAGACGAACCACAGGTCGAGCGCGATGTTCGCAACATTCATCACGATCTGCAGCGCCAGCGCCGCGCGGGTGCGGCCGACGCCGAACAGCCAGCCATTGATCGCGAACACCGCAAGGCTGGCCGGCGCGCCGATGAACCGCGCACCGACAAAAGCGCGCGCCGCATCGTCGAGCGCACCACCGCCGGACAAGGCGGCAAAGGCGAGCGGGATCAGCAGCAATTGCAGGGCGAACAGCGCCACGCCGAGCGCCATGCCGACCGCGACTCCGCGCAGCAGCATCGCCTCGACCTCCGGCGCGTCACCCGCGCCCGCCGCCTGTGCGGTCATTCCGGTCATGCCCATGCGCAGAAAGCCGAAGGTCCAGAAGATCAGATTGATCACCGTGGCGCCGAGCGCCACCCCGGCGAGCGCCGCCGCGTCGCCGGTCGCGCCGATCACCGCCGTATCGACCAGCCCGACCAGCGGCACCGTGGTCTGGCCAAGCATGATCGGCCAGGCCTGGGCAAAGATCGACCGGCGGGTGAGCACAAGCGAGGTCATCGGCGGCGCTTAGGCAGGAATGCCATGTTGCGCTAGATTATCGGCGCGTCGAATCGGAGAATGACGATGGCGGAGAACAAAACCCAGGCGACCGGGGTGAGCGTGGACGCATTCCTTGCTGCCGCCGAACCCGAACAGCGCCGCAGCGACGCCCGGATCCTGCGCGACCTGATGACGCGCATCTCGGGCGAGCCGGCAATGATGTGGGGCCCGTCGATCATCGGCTTCGGACGCTATCGGTACCGCTACGACAGCGGACGCGAGGGCGAGATGGCACGGATCGGATTCAGCCCGCGCAAGGCGAGCCTGGTGCTGTATATCGCCGGCGGCTTTCCCCGCCACGATGCGCTGATGGCGCAGCTCGGCAGGTTCACCACCGGCAAGTCATGCCTCTACATCAAGACGCTGAGCGACGTGGACATGGGCGTGCTGGAAGCGCTGATCGTCGAGTCGCTCGACTATATGCTGGAGACTTATCCGCCAGACTAACGCAGCCGGCGCTCTTCCTCGTACATATAGTCGCGCGTCATCGGCAGGGTATGGCGGTTGCGCGCGAACTGCACCTGGTAATTGACCATCCCGCCATAGCGGAAGGCGGCACTGGCGCCCGCCAGATAGAACAGCCACATGCGATAGAAGCGTTCGTCATACAGCGCGATGATCTGTTCGCGCGCGGCGACGGTGCGGTCGTACCAGAGGTCGAGCGTGTAGCTGTAATGCAGCCGCAGCACCTCGACATCGGTGAGGAAGAATTTCTGCCCCTCATTGGCGCGCACGATCTCCGACAGCGCGGGGTTGTAGCCGCCCGGGAAGATATATTTCGCGGTCCAGTCGTCCGTCACGCCGGGCGCACCGGCCCGGCCGATGGTGTGGAGCAGCATCACGCCGTCCTCGGTCAGCAAGCTGCGGCATTTGCGCATGAACGTGCGGTAGTGCGCCGGGCCGACATGTTCGAACATGCCGACCGAGACGATGCGGTCGAAGGTGCCGGTAACATGGCGATAGTCGATCAGCTCGAATTTCACCTTGTCAGCGACACCGGCCTCCTCGGCGCGACGACGCGCGACCTTGATCTGCTCCTCCGACAAGGTGACGCCGAGCACGTCGGCCCCGGTCTTGGCATGCAGGTAGAGCGCCATGCCGCCCCAGCCGCAGCCGATATCGAGCACGCGCATGCCCGGCTTCAGCGCGAGCTTGGCGGCGATATGCGCTTTCTTATCCGACTGCGCCTGCTCCAGGCTGTTGCCGGGGTCGGTGAAATAAGCGCAGCTATACTGGCGATCGGCGTCGAGGAAGAGATCGTAGAGCCGGTCCGACAGGTCGTAATGATGCGCGACGTTGCGCTTCGATGCGCGCGCCATGTTGATCCGGCCAATGCGGTGCGTCACCGCCGCGACCGCGCGGCGTGCCGGCGAGGCGACCAAAGCGGCCTTGCCATCCTCCCACAGATCATTGACGGTCATCAGCGTGACCAGCCCCATGATGTCGTCGCCATCGACGAGCAGCCGGCCATTCATATAGGCCTCGCCCGCACCGAGGCTGGGATGGCGCACGATGAAGTTCGCTGCGCCCGCATCGGCGAAGCGGATCGTGACGGTGGGAAAGCCAGGCTCGGGCGTGCCGAAGGTCCGGACATTGCCATCGGCGTGGTGGACGGTGAGCTGACCGCGCTTGACCCGCGCGGCAAGGAATCGATCGATCAGTGCCATAAGCGGCCCCGTACCAACTCAGATGCCCGCATACCAATCGTAATCGACGCGATCTTCCCAATATCCGCCTTTTCCCAGGCCGATTCCGGCGAGTGACGTTACGGCATCGATGCGCATGACATATTTCGCATGTTTGTAGCCGAGTTGCCGTTCGACGCGCAGGCGAATCGGCGCGCCGTGCCCGACATCGAGCAGTTTATCGTTCATCGCCCAGGCGAGGATCGTCTGCGGGTGAAACGCATCGATCAGGTCGATCGATTCGTAATAGGGCTGCCCCCCGTAAAGATCGGCGCAGGTGAAGACGATGTAGCGCGCCGCATCCCTGATTCCCGCCAGCTTGAGCAATGTGCCCAGCATCGGCCCCTGCCATTTGCCGATCGCGCTCCAGCCCTCGACACAGTCGTGGCGCGTGATCTGGCTGCGCGCCGGCATCGAGCGAAGCTGCGCCAGCGACAGGTCGAGCGACCGTGCGACAAGCCCGCCGATTTGCAGCCGCCACTGCGCGAAATTCTCCGCCACCATCGCATTATAGCTCGGCGTATTCGGATTAGCGGTGCCGTTGGTCCGGAATCGCGGCGACATCTGGTCGGGCCGGAATTCGGGCGCCAGCGCGCCGCGATTGGTCAGCGCGCGCTGCAGCCCCTGGTTCATCGCGTCGCCCGACAGCAGGATCTTGCGAAACCCAGGGTTCTGCGCGACCCGGTCGCAGCCGCTGAGCAACAGCCCCGCCGCCGCGGCACCGCCGGTGACAAGTGCCCGCCGGGTGATCAGGCTGCTCATTGGTCGTCCTCGGGTATTGGGTCCGGCTCGGGTATGGGGTCGTCCCCGGGTATGGTCCAGCGCCCGGTGATCATTGAGCGCACTTCGTTCCAGGCGCCCGCCAGAATGACCAGCACGAGATGGACGATGATGAACAGGACCAGCCCGCTGGCGGCGATGAAATGGATCGAACGCGCCGATTGCCGCCCGCCGAACAGGTCGAGCAGCCACGGCCAGGCCGCGTTCATGCCCGGCGAGAGGGTGAGCCCGGTCAGGATCATCAGCGGGATCAACACGAAGATGGTCAGTGCGTAGGACAGTTTCTGGAAGATGTTGAACGCGCCGGGATTGTTCGGATCGTGGAAGCGAAAGGCGAGATGTTCCTTCAGGTCGAACCACAGATGGGCGGGCGACAATTCCGCCAGCCTGATGCGCAGATCCTTCTGGAAATGCCTGTTGATCAGGCTCGAGATCATGAAGAAGAGCAGCCCGAAGGCCAGCACCAGCGCGAACAGCAGATGCCAGCGCCGCGCAATGGCGAGATTATAACCGGCCGGGATGGTCAGCCAGCTCGGTGCGCGCGGCGTGTGCAGCCAGGCATGGTCGAAATTCGCACCGTACGCGCCCCAATAGAGATGCGGGTGCGCGTTGAGGATGGTCAGGCCGCTGCCGATCATGATCATGATCGTCACGACGGTGACCCAGTGCCATATCCGCGTCGCCAGCTTGTGGCGGTGGATGGAAGACCCGGGAGCCGGCGCTGGGGACTGGACAGCGGGAGACTGGGGGACAGGACGCCCGGGGACGGCGTCGCCCGTCGCTGACGGGGGCAAAGAATCGACCGGATCTTCCATCTGTGCCTCTTGTTCGGCCGTCACTGGCAATCGGTTACATCCCGGCACCTGTATCGGCTATCGTCACCCGATTGACCAGCAACCGAAGCGCGGGGAAGCAGAGCGGGATGCCAGAGCCATATTTCTATCAGCCCGAACATGGCCATGGTCTCGCCCATGATCCGCTCAACGCAATCGTCGCGCCCCGCCCGATCGGCTGGATCAGCACGGTAAGCCCGACCAATGTGCGCAATGTCGCGCCCTATTCCTTCTTCAACCTGTTCTGTTACCGCCCGCCGATCGTCGGTTTTTCCTCCACCGGCTGGAAGGACAGCGTCGCCAATATCGAGGCGAGCGGCGAGTTCGTGTGGAACCTTGCCACCCGTCCGCTGGCCGAGGCGATGAACACCACCTCTGCGCCGGTCGCGGGCGATGAATTTGCGCTGGCCGGGCTGGAGACGGCGCGGTCGCGCCTGGTCACGCCGCCACGTGTCGCGGCAAGCCCGGTGGCGTTCGAATGCCGGCTGACTCAGTTGTTGAGGCTTGAAAGCAAGGATGGCGATGCGCTCGACCAATGGATGGTGTTCGGCGAGGTGGTCGGCGTGCATATCGATCCCGCGCTGATCGACAACGGCGTCTACCAGACCGCCAGGGCGCAACCGATCCTGCGCGGCGGCGGCGCAGGGGATTATTTCGAGATCACCGAGGCGCAATTGTTCCGGATGCACCGGCCCGGCTGAACTTCAAGCGCACCAGTTCGATCTCCCCCAACGCAACGCGGGCCGATATGGGGAAGAGGGTTCACACGGAGGCGCGGAGACGCGGAGAGTGGTTGTAGCAAGGTCAGGACATTTTCGGAGAACACTGCGTCGGACAAAATATCGTCATGATAGCTGTGAGAGCAGCAAGCATAACGTCTCCGCGCCTCCGCGTCTCCGCGCGAACCTCTTCGGTCCGATGTTGAGAAGGCGACGGTCGACCTTGTAAAGAACGGCGAGCCGGGCAGTGAGGCAAGGCCGAACGGGTTTCGAGTCTGCATGACCCCGGTTGCTCGCCGACTCCGTCTACTCGAAAAGGTCTCAGCTATAAGCGCGCCAGAAGAACACCGCCGTCGTCACCGCGGTGACCAGCAGAGTCCAGACTCGGATCACCGCCGGCGGCAGCACGCGCCCGAGCCGCGCGCCGAGATAGCCACCGGCGATCGCGCCGGCGAGCATCGGCAGGCACAGCAGCCAGCGCACCATACCGGTGACGACGAAGATGATCGTCGCCGCCGCATTGGCGGTGGCCAGCATCAATGTGCGGGGCGCGGCCAGACGATGCGGCTCGGCACCCGACAGCAATCCCCAGGTCGCGGTCATCATCAGGCCGACGCCGCCGCCGAAATAGCCGCCATAAATACCAAGCAGCGCTTGCGCGACGATCAGCGTCTTCGGCCCGATGCTGATCCGGTCGGCCAATGCCGCCGCGCCGCGCTTGCCAAAGGCCAGCGCGACCGTCGCGAGCAGCAACAGCCAGGGAATGACGACATCGAACACGCGAGTCGGCGTTGCCACCAGCAACAGGCTGCCGGCGACCCCGCCGGCAAAGGTGATGCCGGTGAGCAGCTTGATCGACAGGCCCGATAGCGGTTCGAGCCCGTCACGATAGGCCCAGGCGCTGGCCATCGCGCCGGGCTGCAACGCGACATTGCTGGTTGCATTGGCGATCGGCGAGGGCAGGCCAAGCGCAATCAGGGTCGGCATGGTCGCGAAAGTACCGCCACCGGCAAGCGCATTCATCGTGCCGCCTACAAGCCCTGCAGCAGCGGCCAGAAGCGCCGCATCGACCGGGTCAAGAGTCAAGAATCACCCAAAGGGAAGCAAGTGACGGTAAGGAAAGCGGCTATTTCCCCAGTGCGAGACATAACTATGCGGCGGAGCCAGAACGACGCTGAACTGGCACTCAGGACGCAGTGCTTGAAGCGTGCGGTATTGGTCTTCACTCAAACGCGTATTGCGCAAGCGAAAAGACCGGCATCGTTCCATGATCGGAGCCTCGAACAGACGTTGATAGTCCTCGAACGGCGTGGAATTCCAATCCGGCGGTCCTTCCTCGGTCTCCATGAAGGGCGCGAGCGAATCTGTGAAATCCACGAAGTGCAGACCTGGCAACCGGGTCGCATCGGCCAGATGGCGGATGAACGAACGCGTCCGGAAATCGCCGCCCGTACGGATCCATCGCAATTCAGGCAGATCAAGATCGAAGAAACCGGGTTCCGGCGCGTGAGGCAGGGCCAGATTGCGCAAAGCGGGCAATAACACCAGCAACGCCGGCAGTTGATCGTCCGCCACGCAAGATTGATTGTGATCGCCCGGGTCCGATATGCTGATGCGAAAATCGGTCAATCGGGGAAATCTGGGGGCCGCCTGGATCAAGCCAGAGAAGTCCCATTCCTTAAGGCCATTCGCGCCCTGATCCGGTCCGGCGATACGCAGCTGGCCGATATGTTCGGCGATGCCCGGCTGGGCCAGTGCGCGTTCGAAATATTCCCAACCGGCATATTCCGAACCGTAATAATCAATTGCCAACACGCCACCCAGATCCGTCACGGTCAGCCGCGTGCAACAATCATCGGGATCGAGGAAGCGGCGCGGTATCTCCGCGTCGCCGGAGTCACTCCACGACTCCGCTGACGCTGCATTGAGATCGATCTGCACAGACTGAAGAATCGCGGCTGCAGCCTCAAGCGTCAGCATCACCCAAGCGCCGCGAGCTTTTCCTCGGCCTGCCGGTCGAGTTCAGCGCGGCTCTTCTTTTCCGACGCGGTCTTCAGCTGGCCGCAGGCCGCATCAATATCGCGCCCGCGCGGCGTGCGTACCGGGGCGGAAATGCCCGCCTCGAAGATGATGTTCGAAAAGCTGCGGATCCGGTCGGGCGTCGAACATTCGTACGGGGCGCCCGGCCAGGGGTTGAACGGGATCAGATTGACCTTGGCCGGCAGATTATAGTGCTTGATCAGCCGGACCAGCTCGCGCGCCTCGGCGTCGCTGTCATTCTTGTCGCGGAGCATGACATATTCGAAAGTGATGCGCCGGGCGTTATTGGCGCCGGGATAATCGGCACAGGCCTGAAGCAGTTCCTCAATGCCGTATTTGCGGTTGATCGGGACGATCTCGTCGCGCACTTCCTTGGTCACGGCATGGAGCGAGACGGCTAGGTTCACGCCGATTTCGGTCCCCGCGCGCGCCATCATCGGCACCACGCCCGAGGTCGACAAAGTGATGCGGCGCTTCGACAGCGCGATGCCGTCGCCGTCCATGATCAGTTTCAGCGCGTCGCGCACCGCATCGAAATTATACAGCGGCTCGCCCATGCCCATCATCACGATATTGGTCAGCATGCGCCCCTCGGGCTGGCTCGGCCATTCGCCCAAACCATCGCGCGCCAGCATGACCTGGCCGACGATCTCCGCCGGGGTCAGGTTGCGCACCAGCCGCATCGTGCCGGTATGGCAGAAGCGGCAATTGAGCGTGCAGCCGACCTGGCTCGATACGCACAGGGTGCCCCGATCGGCATCGGGGATGAACACCATCTCATAATCCTGGCCGTCGTCGGAGCGGAGCAGCCATTTGCGCGTCCCGTCGGTCGACACCTGCGCTTCGACCACTTGTGGGCGGCTGATCACGAAGCGCTGCGCAAGCCAGGGCTGCATCGTCTTCGAGATGTCGGTCATCAGCGCGAAGTCGGTGACGCCGCGATTATAGATCCAGTGCCATAATTGCTTGGCGCGCAGCTTGGCCTGTTTCGGTTCGAGCTGCGATGTCTCCAGCGCCATGCGCAGGTCGAGCTTGGACAGGCCAAGCAAGTCGATCCGTCCATCGCTGCGCGGCACGAAGCTGCGCGGCACGGGCACGGGATCAATGTGCCCGGGAATGGGCATGAGGGTCGTCGCGGTGTTCGGCATGGCGGCGATGTAGTCGAAAACCCCGACAATTTCCAGCCATGGCGCGACACACCGCAACGACCCTCATGCGTATCCCTGCCGCATCAACCTGGGATGCAGTCCAGGGCGGTCAGCGTCGCGCTCACCGCCTGGTCGAGCGGGGTGTGCGGCTCCGGCCCGATCGCCGCGACCAGGGCCGCATTGTCGAGCTTTACCGGATGCTCCCAGAAGGGTTTCATCTCGATCAGTTCGCGCATCGTCGGGTTGAACGGCGCGATCAGCGGCAACAGCATCCAGGGCAGACGCGACGGCTTGAGGCCCGGCTTGCCCGTCGCCCGGGCGATCGCCCGCGTGATCACCGTGCCGTCGTCATCCCAGGTGCCGGCAAAATGATAGCGCGCAAGATCGGGCAAAGATGCCTCGATATCCAGCAGCCGGGCAAAGGCCTCGCCGAGATCGGGCAGATAGGCCCAGCCATGGCCGATCCCACGCTTACCCGGATAGAGGATCGACCGCACCGGTTGGCCCGGCTTGACCATCCCTTGCGAGAACCAGTTATTGCCCGGCCGCGGCCCGAAGAAATCCCCGGCGCGCAGGATGATCGCCCGCACGCCCGACTCGGCGATGCGTTGCTCCATTGCCACCCGGATCGCGCCCTTGCGGGTCGCGGCATGTTGCGGCGAATCGGGCAGCGCCACCGGTGTGGCGGCGGGATCATAATTATAGATCGTGCCCGGCAGCGCGAGTCGTGCCCCGGTCGCCCGTGCGGCGGCGATGCTGTTGTCGAGCATCGGCAGGACCAGCTCTGCCCAGTCGCGATAGCCCGGCGGATTGACCGCATGGACGATCGCGTCGGCGCCACGTGCCGCCGCCAGCACCGCGTCGGCATCGAGCGCATCGCCCTGCACCCATTCGATCCCGTCGCCCGTCGTCGGTGCGCGCCGGGCCAGTCCGCGCACCCGCCAGCCATGTGCCAGCAGCGCCCGTGCGGTCTCGCCGCCCACGCCACCGGTCGCACCCAATACCAGAACAGTCTTTGTCATGATCGTCTCCATCGCCTGATGGGGAGGATATCGGCGCATGAATGACTAAAATAAATTGTCAGGCAATTATCATCAGCCTATCATTAAATGATGAGCAGGGATTTTGCCGCCGAGGATGACTGGGAACGCCACCGCGCCTTTCTGGCGGTGCTGCGTGACGGCAGTCTGGCGGGGGCGGCACGATCGCTTAACCTGGCACACCCGACTGTACGCCGCAGGATCGCGGAACTGGAACATCGGCTCGGCGTGACTTTGTTCACGCGTGCGCCCGACGGATTGCGGCCGACCGACGCCGCACTTTCGCTGCGCGAACCCGCCGAGGCGATGGCGATGGCCGCCGCCGCTTTCGCCCGCGCCGCGCAATCCCGCCAGGGCGAGGTGGCCGGCCTGGTCCGCGTCTCGGCCAGCGAAATCATCGCGATCGAAGTGCTGCCGCCGATCATTGCCGCGTTGCGCCGCCGTCACCCGGCACTGAATATCGCGCTATCGCCGAGCAACCGGAACGAGGATTTGTTGCGGCGCGAGGCCGATATCGCGGTGCGGATGGTCCGGCCGGCCCAGGATGCACTGGTTGCGCGACATATCGGGGCAATCGAGCTGGGCCTGCACGCGCGCGCCGAGGTCCTTTACGGACACCCCTTTCCCCAAACGCTTGACGATGTGCGCGCGATCGGCCTGATCGGAGTCGAGACCGACAATGCGGTCCTGCGCGGTCTGCGGGCTCAGGGCATTACACTGGCTCAGGCCGATTTCACCTTCCGTACCGATAGTGACCTCGCGCAGCTCGCCGCGATTCGCGCCGGGATCGGCATCGGCGTGTGCCAAACAGGGCTCGCTGCGCGTCATCCGCATCCGGCCCTGATCCGCGTCCTGCCCGATTGGTTCAGCGTTGATCTCGATACCTGGGTCGTGATGCACGAAGATCTGCGAACCTCGGCACCGGTCCGCGCGGCGTTCGACGCTCTGGTCGCGGGGCTGGACGCCTATCTCGCGCAGCCCAGCGCCGCCGCATCGATCGCCGTCGCCGCACCGCGCAGCGCATAGACATCGGCAAAGGGCACCCCGCTCTTGCTCAACGTCTCCACGCTCATGCTGCGGCCCGACCGGATCGCCGCGACCACTGCGGCGTCGGTACGCTTGTCGGGCGCCCAGGCATCGGCATTGCCCGCGACCAGCGCGAAGCGGCGCTCGCCGACCGACAGCGTGACCCGGGCACGCGGATCGCGGTCGCGGCTGAGGCGGATATGCAGCTGGTTACGCGCACCCTGTCCCGGCCAGGTCGCGATGCTCGCAAACGGCCGCCAGCCCGCCGCGCCGCCTGCCTGGACCGGCTGGGCAATGGCATAGCAACGCTGCGGCGAGGGATCGGTGAACGCGCCCCAGCGATCAAAAATGCCAAGTGATTCCCGCGCCCCGGCCCGAGCCGGCACCGCGCCGGCAACGAGCGCGAGGAGGAGCAGCACGCGGCTCATGCCGGTGCGTGGCCAGTGCCGAGATGGACGATCTTCTCGATTCCGTGCTCGATCATCACCACCGATCCTTGCGGCAGTCCGGGCAGGGCCGGGGCATCGAAGCCGGCGATGTCCGCTGCGCCGGTCATCACACCGCGCATCACCCGGCTGGAAATGCCGTGCATGATCACCAGCCGGTCGCCCGGATCCGCATTGGTCTCGCCGAGCCAGCCGCCGACGCGCGTCGCAATCTCGTGATAAAGCTCGCCATCAGGGGCGGAAATCAACAGCCCCGAGTCGCGATCGAACACCGGGCCGACCTCGGCAATGACATCGGCATAGTAACGCCCGCCCCAGCCGCCCATGCCGATCTCGACCAGCCGCGAATCGGTTTGCGCACCGTGCCAGTCGAGCTCGAGATGCTCGGCGATCACCGCCAGCGTCTGCAGCGCGCGGCCGGTCGGCGAAGCCCATAGGGTCAGCGCCGGTTTCGCCCCCAGTTCGGCGCGCAAGGCCCGCCCCATTTCGTCGGCCTGGGCGAATCCGGCGCGGGTCAGCGGGGTATGAGGGTGGTCGCCTTGCAATCTTTGCGCGGCGTTGAACACCGTTTCGCCGTGCCGTGCGATGAAATCGCGCCCCTGTCGCCCCGGGGGTCGTGCTGCCTTGGAAGTCATGCTCCGGCATTCAACCCCGTGTGGCGCAAAAGCAACGCTTTTCCGTGTTTATCTGAGGTTCATGCAACTTCGTCGCAAGCCACCTATTTGAGCATCCCCGCCCGAGTTTTGGGGGCGGGAACGACCAATGGAGTATGGTTATGCGTAAGTTTGTTCTCACCGCCGCCGCCAGCGCGCTCGCGCTCGGTATTGCCGCCCCCGCTTTCGCCCAGGACGGACCCGCCGAAACCTTCACCGGCCCGCGCGTGGGCGTGATCCTGGGCTATGACAAGCTCCAGCCGGGCAGCGGTCCCGACTCGGACATCGACAGCGATCACAAGGCTGACGGTTTCCTCTACGGCGGCGACATCGGCTATGACGTGGCGCTTGGCAGCCTGGTGATCGGTGCCGAAGGCGAAATCACCGGATCGACCTCAAAGGTCTCCAATAACCCGGTCAATGCGGCAGCGCTCGGCTATGGCCGGGTTAAGTCGGGTCGCGACCTTTATGCCGGCGTGCGCGTCGGTTTCCGCGCGACGCCGAGCACGCTGATCTATGCCAAGGGCGGCTACACCAACGCCCGGCTCGACCTGACCGCAAGCGACGGCACGACCACCACCGGTCAGCACTTCAACCTTGACGGCTATCGTCTGGGTGCCGGTGTCGAGCAGGCGCTCACCGCGAAGACCTATGCGAAGATCGAATATCGCTATTCGAACTACGGCAATGCGCGGTTTGAATATGCCAACGGCGCAAACACCAACAACTTCGATGTTGATACCGACCGGCATCAGATCGCGGTTGGCGTCGGCTTCCGCTTCTGAGCCACCCGCCCGGTTTCGGGCGGGTTCGGAAGAAACGTCACCTAAATCGACCCTCCCCGCCCCCTTTTTGGGGGCGGGAAGACCCCAGGGAGTTCCAGTATGCGTAAGCTTGTTCTCACTGCCGCGGCCAGCGCGCTGGCGCTCGGCATTGCCGCTCCTGCCTTGGCCCAGGATGGGCCGCCCGAGGATTCGGCCTTTACCGGGCCGCGCATCGAGGCGCTGGTCGGCTATGACAAGGTCAATGCCGGTTCGGATGTCGGATCGAGCGACGGCGTCGCCTATGGCGGCGCGATCGGTTACGATGTGCAGTTCGGTCGTGCGATCGTCGGCATCGAAGGCGAGATTACCGGCTCGACCACCGATACGCGCACCAGCAATCTGCTCGTCGCGGGCGACCGGTTCCGCATCGACGCGGGCCGCGATCTTTACGCCGGCGGGCGCGTCGGCATCGCCATCTCGCCGCTTGCACTGGGCTATGTGAAGGCCGGCTATACCAATGCCCGCTTCAGCGCCCGGTACCAGAACGGCAACACCACGATCGAGGACAGCGAGAATCTCGACGGATACCGGCTCGGTGCCGGCCTCGAATACAAGGTCGGACCGACCACCTATATCAAGGGCGAGTATCGTTATTCGCACTATGGTGACCTGGCCGGTTACGACATCGATGCTGACCGTCACCAGCTTCTGGCGGGCGTCGGCGTCCGCTTCTGAGCGTTGGTCTGGAAACTCGCGGAAGAGCGAGTTTCAAGGTGGTAGCGCATTTTCAAACAAACGCCCTGTTTCAGGCAGTAATAGGGGTCGGGGCGCTTGCTCCGGCCCCTTTTATCGTTAAGGAAAGAACACGGCGAATTGCCCCCGGCTTATAACGCTCGGTGGGAAGGAAATAGGGCGGCGGCCCGGGGGATTTACGATGAAGGCGACGATCGAACGCGCTACTCTGTTGAAGGGCCTCAGCCACGTCCAGTCGGTGGTCGAGCGGCGCAACACCATTCCTATCCTGTCGAACGTCCTGCTTGAGGCGACCGCCGAGGGCGGGCTGAAGCTGATGGCGACCGACCTTGACCTGCAGATCAACGAGACCGTCGCGGCGGCCGTCGATCAGCCCGGCGCAACCACTGTATCGGCGCACACCTTGTTCGACATCGCGCGCAAGCTGCCCGAGGGCAGCCAGGTCAGCCTGGCCGCGGCCGAGGGCAAACTGACGATCATGGCGGGCCGCGCCAAGTTTCAGCTCGGCACGCTGCCGCGCGACGATTTTCCGGTGATCGCTGAGGGCGAGCTGCCGGTCAGCTTCGAACTGCCCGCCGAAACGCTGAAGCAGATCATCGACAAGACCCGATTCGCCATCTCGACCGAAGAGACGCGCTATTATCTCAACGGCATTTTCTGGCATGTGTCAGACGATCCGCAGCCAGTGTTGAAGGCGGCCGCGACCGACGGTCACCGGCTCGCCCGCGTGACTATGCCGCGCCCGGACGGCGCCGAAAGCATGCCCGACGTGATCATTCCGCGGAAATGCATCGCGGAACTGCGCAAATTGCTCGAGGAAATCGACGGCTCTGTCGGCGTGTCGCTGTCCCCGACCAAGATTCGCTTCGATCTCGGCCAGGCGCTGCTGACGTCAAAGCTGATCGACGGCACCTTCCCCGATTACAGCCGCGTCATTCCGACCGGCAACGACAAGATCCTCAAGATCGATCCGCGCAGCTTCGAAGAGGGCGTCGACCGCGTTTCGACCATCGCCACGGAAAAAACCCGCGCGGTGAAGATGGCGCTCGACCGCGACAAGATCACCCTGTCGGTGACCAGCCCGGAGAACGGCACGGCAGCCGAAGAAGTCCCCGGCGACTATGCTGCAACCAGCTTCGAGATTGGCTTTAACAGCCGCTATCTGCTCGATATTCTCGGGCAGCTGCACGGCGATACGATCGAGGTCCACCTCGCCGACGCCGCCGCCCCGACGTTGATTCGCGAGAACGACAAGTCGCCGGCACTCTATGTTTTGATGCCGATGCGGGTCTGATGCGGGATAGCCTCTGCGGCATCGTCCTATTGTCGATGAGGTATTGATCGTCCAATGCCCAGCAGAATGACTGGGTTGCCTTATGCCTGCCGCGTTGATGAACGATAGCGCCGCCCTCACCTGGCGTGCATCGTTGCTCGACCGACTTTCGACGCCGCTCGGCGCGGCATGGTTGTGCCTGTTCGTTGCCCTCCTGGCCCGGGCCGTGCAGTTCGGCAATCCGGTCATTCATGTCGACGATCAATTCTACCTCTTCGTCGGCGACCGCATGTGGCACGGCGCGATGCCGTATCGCGATATCTGGGATCGCAAGCCGGTCGGCCTGTTCCTGATCTTTGCCGCGATCCGGGCGCTGGGCGGCGAAGGCGTCATCCAGTATCAGCTCGCCGCGACCGGTTTCGTCGTTGCCACCGCCGTCGTCATCCGCGCCATTGCCCGCCGCATCGCCAATCCGCGCGGCGCCACCGCCGCCGGGATCGTCTATTTGACGTCGCTCGGCATCTCGGGCGGCGATGGCGGACAATCGCCGGTCTTCTATAATCTGTTCGTGGCGGTCTCGGTCTGGGCCATGCTGGCGGCGGTCGAGCGCCCGCGTTTCGACCGCCGCGCCGTGCTGCTCGGATCGGCGGCGATGCTGCTGATGGGCCTGGCGATCCAGATCAAATATACCGTGTTGTTCGAAGGCGTCTTTCTCGGCCTGGTCCTGTTGTGGCGCGCCTGGAAATGCGGCCATAGCCCGGCGGCAGTGCTGGCGCTGGCGCTCGGCTGGACGATACTCGGCCTTGCCTCGACCGGCGCGGCCTGGTGGTATTTCGCCGCTGCCGGACAAGGCGATGCTTTTGTCTACGCCAATTTCACCTCGATCTTCGATCGGCGTGCCGAACCGGTGGATGTCGTGCTCGGCCGGCTGGCGGCGATCGTCATCCGCCTGATCCCATTGTCGGTCGCCGCCTGGTACGGCATAGCCGGGGCCCGCGCGCGCGATCCCGACGAGACGCCGGCCAAGAGCCTTGCGCGCCGAATCATCGCCGGCTGGGCGCTGGCCGCGCTGGGCGCGGTCCTGATATTCGGCAGCTATTTCGATCATTATGCGCTGCCGCTCTACGTCCCGCTGGCAGTCGCCGCCGCCCCATTGATGGGCGATCCCAAGTCCGGTGTGGCGCTGATCATTCGCGGCAAGTCGCGGCTGATGACCACGGCGGTCTTCCTGATCATCGCGACCAGCATCGTTACAGCCACCACCTCGGCGCGGTTCCGCAAGGAACGTGGCACCGGGCCCGAAGTGCGTGAAATGGCCGCGATGCTGAAACCGCTGCTAAAGGATTGCCTTTATATCTATGACGGCGACCCGATCCTCTACATGATGACCAACAGCTGCCTGCCGACTCGCTGGCCGTTTCCCGACCATCTCAACAACAAGCGCGAGGTCGGTGCGGTCGGAGTCGATGCGCTGACCGAGATGCGGCGCATCATGGCCAATCATCCGACCTATGTGGTTTCGCGCACCTCGCCGCAAAGCAAGACCTACACGCCCGGCTGGGACGAGATGCAGGTCGATCTCGCCCGCGACTATCGCTCGGTCGCCGAATGGCAGGTCGGTCCCAGCAAGCGCGTCATTTACCAGCGCATCCCGGGGCATTGACAAGTCAGTTGCCGATCGCTACTAACACAACTGTCAGTAAGGATCGAGACAATGGCAACGCTTCCTCCCTTCCCCGGTACCAGCGGCCGCCGCGACTGGCGGACCGCATTCGACGCAATCCGCAAGCTGCTCGCCAATGGCGACGACACGACGCAGGTTTTCCGCATCATGCGCGCGCTGAACGTCGGCAATGCACCGATGAATTATGCACGCTTCATCGCCACCGAAGAGGGTGGGCGGATGGCCTATGAGCGGATCGAACTGGCGCAGCGCTTCACCGACAAGGCATTCGTGGCGAGCTTCGCACCCGGCACGGTTGGTGCCGCCTATCGCCATTTCCTCGAGACCACTGGCTATTCGGCGGACGGCCTTGCCGAGATCAGCAAGATCAATCGCGAAGAAGACATGCCGCATCCCTATGCCTGGTTCGGGCGGCGGGTGCGCGACACGCACGACATCTGGCACGTACTGACCGGATATAAGGCCGACGAAAGCCTGGGCGAAGCGGCTCTGGTGGCCTTTTCCTATGCCCAGGTCGGCGGACTCGGCTGGGCGTTCATTGGCGGTGCAGCCGCGCTCAAGAGCCTCAAGGTCACCGGCAACACGCTGTTCGCCAGAGCCGTGTGGGAAGGATATCGCAACGGTCGCAAGGCGAAGTGGATTTCCGGTGAGGATTATCTGACGCTGTTGCACGAGCCGATCGATGCGGCGCGGGCCCGGCTCAACATCGTCACGCCGACCGCCTATCTGCACGCGCAGCGCGAACTGGGCGCCGAACTGGCTTCCTATCTCAGCGCACCCAAGGCCGACAAACCGGTCGCCGAGCCGGAGCGGATCGCCGCCTGAATAATTGTCCGGGAAGTCGCCCTCTCACGACTTCCCGGACAAACTTCTGATCAATCGCGCTCGGGCACCGGTACATTGAAGCCGTTGAGCGTCATCGATACCAGCGCATAAAGGCCAACGAGGTAGATCAGCTCATTGGCGCCGTGCTGGCCGAAGGTATCGACGGCAAGCCGATAGCAGGGCTCGGGCAGCACCCCGCCATTGACCAGCGCAAAGGCGACGTCATAGGCGACGCTTTCCTCGTCGCTCAGATCGACCGGCTTGATATTCGCGCACAGTTCCGAGAGCCGCTTCGCTGGCATCTTCTCACGCTCGGCGACGGCGATATGCGCATAAATCTCGTACGCGGCATCGAAATGCGCGCCGGTGACCAGGATCGCAACCTGCCGCGCGCTGTCGGGCAGGGTCGCCTGCATCGACATCGCCTTGGTCAGATCCCACACCGCCTTGCCGATCACGGGTTCGTGCAGCCACGGATTCCACGGACCGATCAGCGCGCCATGTGCGTCCACGGTCTTGAAGTCGTTGAAGTTGGAGGCGATTCCCGCTTTCATATCTTCGTAGAGCGGCTTCTGGGCATCGGTCAGGTCGGCGGGCGGGATAAGCGGCAGGCGCATGAAAATCTCCGGCTGTTTCAGGGAGGACAGATCGCGATTCCCGCGCGATGCCGCCGGAGCGATTGAGGCAGGCTTTCGTTCCATCCGGCCAGTTGCGAAAATCGCAACCCATGATTGCGTTTCGCGCTAAGGCTTTCAACGACCATGCTTGCCCGCCTCGTCCTTACCGATTTTCGCAACCACGCCGATACCGCGATCGCGCCGGGCCCGGGCTTCGTCGTGCTGACCGGCGAAAATGGCGCGGGCAAGACCAATGTGCTTGAGGCGGTGTCGCTACTCGCGCCGGGCCGCGGGCTGCGCCGCGCACCGCTGGGGGAGATGGCACGGCAAGGCGGACCGGGCGGTTTCGGCGTGGCGGCCGATCTCCGCTCGTCCGGCGATGGCGACATCCAGATCGCGACCGGCACTCAGTCCTCGGCGCCCGAACGCCGCATCGTGCGTGTTCAGGGCGCCCCCGCCGCTGCGACTGCGCTGTCCGAATGGCTCGCGATCCTGTGGCTGACCCCGGCGATGGATCGATTGTTCGTCGAACCGGCAAGCGAACGCCGCCGCTTTCTCGACCGGCTGACGCTCGCGCTCAACCCGGGCCATGCGGTGCACAGCAATCGCTATGAAGCGGCAATGCGCGCGCGCAATCGGCTGCTCGCCGAAGAGACTCCCCCCGATCCCGATTGGCTGACCGCGCTCGAAGCCCAGATGGCCGAGCATGGCGCGGCGATCGATCTGGCACGGCGCGATACCGTCGCCTTGCTTGCCATCACGCTGGCCGATCAGCCCGAAGGCCCGTTTGCGCGTGCCGGCTTGGCGCTGGAGGGCTGGACCGGGGCCGGCGACACGCTTGCTGCCGACCTCGCCCGTGGCCGCGCACGCGATGCTGCCGCCGCGCGCGCGCTCGCCGGCCCGCACCGCACCGACCTTGCCGTCACCCATCTCGGCAAGGGGCAGGCGGCCGCGCTCTGTTCGACCGGCGAGCAAAAGGCGCTGCTGCTCGGCCTGATCCTCGCTCATGCCGACCTCGTCGCCGCGCGCACCGGCCTCGCACCGATCCTGTTGCTCGACGAGGTCGCGGCGCATCTCGATCCGGTCCGCCGCGCCGCCTTGTTCGAGCGCCTCACCGGCAAGGGACAGGTGTGGATGACTGGGACCGAGGATGCCTTGTTCGCAGCACTCGGCCCCGACGCGTTCCGCATGACGCTGGGCGGCGGCGGCCGCTGAACCCAGGCTTTCAATGCAACTCACGCGCCGTTCAAGCGCTTCCTGTCACCTGAGCCGCATCGGCGGGGGCCAGGAGACGAATGATGACCAGATCGAACAAGCCGATAATCGGTATCGCCGCCGCGGCGATCGCACTGCTCGCCGGCGCCACGCCGGCCTTTGCCCAGGATCGCTGGGACTGGGGCGGCGGCCGTCATGGCGACCGCGAATACCGCCTGATCGGCGCCGGCGTGCCGATCCTCTATCCTGAATTGCGCGCGACCAATCGCGGCCGCGCGTTCGTGATGCGCAATTTCGACTTCAACCGCGACGGCCGGATCAATCCGCGCGAGGCGCAAGCCGCCAACCGCGCTTTTGCCGGCGTCGCCGGCCCGCGCCGCGACCGCTTTGACTGGGATCGCCGCGATCATGTGGTGGTGATCGAAGAGCGCGGTGGCCATTGGGATCGCGGCGCGATGCGCGGGTACGGCTTCCGCCAGACCGCGCGCGGCGCGACCTTGCGCCTGCAGGAAGACGTGCTGTTCAGGACCGACAGCGCGGAGCTGCGCCCGGGCGCGATCGACACATTGCGCCCGCTGGCCGATTATCTCCGCTCGGAACGCGGGGTGCGCGTCGCGATCGACGGCTATACCGATTCGCGTGGCACCGATGCGCACAACCAGGCGTTGTCGGAACGCCGCGCCGACAGCGTGCGTGCCGCGTTCGACGACATGGGCGTGACCCGCGCGCGCTTCTCGGTCGTCGGGCATGGCGAGGCCGATCCGGTCGCGACCAATGCCACCCCGGCCGGCATGCGCCAGAATCGCCGGGTGGAAGTGACATTGCTTGGCCAGCGCGCCGATCGATTCAGTAATATCAATTGAAATCAATAGAGTACCGGTCGTCCATTGGCGACGACCGGTACCACAGTAGACTGCAGGCAATAAAGCCACGGAACTTCCGCACTTGGGAGTTCGTTAGGTCGCCGCATTCGAATTTCAGGAGAAGAGTTATGCGTAACTATTCAATGATGACACGCGCACTATGCGCTTCGGCTCTGCTGCTTTCATCGGCCACGCCCGCTTTGGCGCGCGGCAAGACCGATCGTGCCCATGAGGCGATTGCCGCCGCCAAGGCGAAGGTCGATGCGGCGAACAAGCTCGGCGCGTCCGGCGAGGTGCCCCGGCTGCAGGCCCAGGCCCAGGCCGCGCTGCGCAGCGCCGAGGAAGATCTCGCCGCGAAACGCAAGGATCAGGCGATCGCCGAGGCCAACCGCGCCTCCGAGCTTGCCGATACCGCGATTGGCCTTTCCGAGCGCAATCGCAACGAAACCGTGAATGCCGAGCGCGCCGCGGCAGCCGATGCGCAGCAGGAAGCCGCGGCGGCCAATGCCCGCGCCCAGGCCGCGCAACAGGATGCCAATGCCGCCGCTGCGGATGCCGCCGCCGCGCGCGCAACACCACCGCCCGCCCCGATCGTGATCGCATCGCCGGTGCCCGCGCCGACCACGACGACGATCACCACCGAGACGGTCAAGAGTGCCGCGCCTACCACGGTGGCACGCAAGAAAGTTACCGTGCGCAAGCCGGTGCGCCGCGTCGTAAAACGCTCGGGTGCCGCCGAAAAGACGACGACGACGGTTACAACCAAGACTGAGTAAACGGGCAAGACCGAGTAAACGGATCGGCGGCTTGGGCGGGACACTCTCGATCGAGCCGCCGCACCACGTTGTTCGGCGCCGCAAGGGCCGGGCGGTGTCGCCCGCTGAACCTGACGTGCCGGGGCATAAGCGATTTGAAAGGCGAGCCCGTTCGAAAGGCGATCCGGGCGATTGTCCGGCAAGACATTGCCGGATAAATGGCGCGTCTGAAAGCGAGGCCATTTCATGTTCTGGCGCAAAAAGGCTGCACCACCGCCACCCCCCTCCCCCCCGTCCGAACATGACATCGAAGAGATGAAGCGCCTTGCCATGGCAGGCGCAATTTCCGCTCAAAAGGCCGATGATCCTCTTATCGGCGTCAAAATCGGCGCCAAGGAACTGTTCGGGCAGTGCATGGCCGCAGTGCACGACGACAGGGGCGTCCATGCCGAAACACTGCTCTGCGTGCTGGGGGCGATTTCCGGTTTCGCCTGTCCGGCCGCGATCGCTGAACAATTGGCGCTAAAGGGCCTGACACCCCCGCAAGTCGGTATCATGGTCGTTGAAGGCGCGGATGGCCGTACATATTGGTTTGGCGATCCGGTCAATCATTTGCTGGCCGAGGACCATTACGCGGTTTGGCCGCTTATCGCAGGCAAGGCGCAAGCGCTCGGCGTGACGCATTTCCCGGATGCCGCGAATGCGATGCAGCATGTCGCCGCGACCGTCGGGGGCGCCGATTTTGGCATACCGCGGTTGCCCGAAGGGCATCGTCCGGCCCTGTTGCCGATCGACGCGGCGCGCGCCGTCTGGCCAACCGCCCGCGCCATCATGATCCGCTATTGTGATGAGCTGCGTGAATGGCCCTTGCTTGCGGCACTTGCCGCACAAGAAGGGCAGGAAACTGTACGGGACTCACTCGACCCGGCAATTGCCGCAACGATTTTGCTGGAATGCGCCTTCCCGATGGCAAAGCTCGCGCCCGGATCGCTGGGACTGTCACAACCCGTTGGCTGACGCCCATTTCGCTTCCGTTTCCGAGAGTGAATCCCTATATACTCGGTATGGCAGAAGACCCCAACAAGAACGACTATGGCGCTGACTCGATCAAGGTCCTGAAGGGCCTCGACGCGGTGCGCAAACGCCCCGGTATGTATATCGGCGATACCGATGACGGTTCCGGCCTCCACCATATGGTGTTCGAGGTCAGCGACAATGCGATCGACGAGGCGCTGGCCGGTCATTGCGACCGGATCGACATCACGCTCAACCCCGACGGATCGGTGTCGGTCGAGGATAATGGCCGCGGCATTCCGACCGGTATCCACACCGAGGAAGGCGTATCGGCGGCCGAGGTCATCATGACTCAGCTCCATGCCGGCGGCAAGTTCGAGAACACATCCGACGACAATGCGTACAAGGTATCCGGCGGCCTGCACGGCGTCGGCGTGTCGGTGGTCAATGCGCTGAGCGAATGGCTCGACCTGACGATCTGGCGCGACAATGAAGAGCATTATATGCGCTTCGCCTTTGGCGATGCGGTCGCACCGCTGAAGGTGGTCGGCTCCGCCAACGGCAAGAAGGGCACCAAGGTCACCTTCTTCCCCTCGCCCGCCACCTTCAAGATCACTGAATTCGATTTCGAGAAGCTCGAACATCGCTATCGCGAACTCGCCTTCCTCAATTCCGGCGTGCGGCTGTACCTCAACGATGCGCGGCACGAGGAATTGAAGACGGTCGAGCTTTATTACGAAGGCGGGATCGCCGCGTTCGTGAAGTATCTCGACCGCAACAAAATCCCGCTGATGCCCGATCCAGTCGCCATTTCCGGCACGCGCGACGATGTCACGATCGACGTCGCGCTGGAGTGGAACGATAGCTATTACGAGAACGTCCTCGCCTTCACCAACAACATCCCGCAGCGCGACGGCGGCACGCACATGGCTGCGTTCCGCGCGGCGATGACGCGCACGCTGAACAATTACGCCGAGAAATCGGGCCTCCTGAAAAAGGAGAAGGTCACGCTGACCGGCGATGATATGCGCGAAGGCCTGACCGCGATCGTCTCGGTCAAGCTGCCCGACCCGAAGTTCAGCAGCCAGACCAAGGACAAGCTCGTCTCGTCCGAAGTGCGCCAGCCGCTCGAAAGCCTGATGGCCGACAAGCTGGCCGAATGGCTCGAGGAAAATCCGGCGCATGGCAAGGCGATCGTCGCCAAGATCATCGACGCCGCGGCAGCACGCGAAGCCGCCAAGAAGGCGCGCGAACTGACCCGACGCAAGGGCGTGATGGACATCGCGTCATTGCCCGGCAAGCTCGCCGATTGCCAGGAGCGCGATCCGGCCAAGTCAGAACTGTTCCTGGTCGAGGGTGACTCGGCAGGCGGCTCCGCGAAACAGGGCCGCGACCGCCATTTCCAGGCGATCCTGCCGTTGCGCGGCAAGATCCTCAACGTCGAGCGCGCGCGCTTCGACCGGATGCTGTCGAGCCGCGAAATCGGCACGCTGATCCAGGCGATGGGCACCGGCATCGGCCGGGACGATTTCAAGATCGAGAAGCTGCGCTACCACAAGATCGTCATCATGACCGACGCAGACGTGGACGGCGCGCATATCCGCACGCTGCTGCTGACCTTCTTCTATCGTCAGATGCCGGAGATCATCACCGGCGGCTATCTCTATATCGCCCAGCCGCCGCTCTATAAGGCGACGCGCGGGCGCAGCGAAGTCTATCTCAAGGACGACAATGCGCTCGACGATTATCTGATCGAGAATGGCGTTGCCGGGACGATGCTCGACGGCGCGGCAGGCGGGACTCGCTCCGGCGCGGACTTGCGCAGCCTGGTCGATCATGCGCGGCGCATGCGCACGCTGATGCGTTATGTGCCACGGCGCTACGACGCGACGATGGTCGAGGCGCTGGCGATGGGCGGCGCGTTCGACCCGAACGCCGCGCGTGCCGACCGGCTCGCCACCGTGACCGTGGTGACGGCGGGGCTCAACGCTGCCGATCCGGAAGCACGCTGGTCGGTACGCCTGACCGAGGATGGCGGGATTCATTTCGAGCGCATCTGGCGCGGCGTGACCGACCATCACATCATTGAGGCGGCCTTCATCGGCTCGGCCGAAGCGCGCAAGCTCCATACGCTGGCGGTCGAGCAGGCTGAGTCCTACGAGCAGACCGCCAAGCTGGTATCGACCAAGGCCTCGGCCGCGGCGGCTGCCGAGGCCGAAGCCGCGAGCGAGACGGACGAGGACGACGACGTACCGGTCACACTGGCCAAGGGCGAGACGATGGTCGCCCGGCCGAGCCAGCTGTTCGACGCGATCCTCGCGGCGGGCCGCAAGGGCCTGTCGATCCAGCGCTACAAAGGGCTGGGCGAGATGAACGCCGATCAATTGTGGGAAACGACGCTCGATCCGCAGGTCCGCTCGATGCTCCGCGTCGAGGTCGACCAGGCCGATGTCGCGGACGAGATCTTCACCCGCCTGATGGGCGATGTGGTCGAGCCGCGCCGCGAATTCATCCAGGAGAATGCGCTCAGCGTCGCCAATCTCGACGTCTGAGGCCAGTCCGGCTCCACTGAATCACGCCCTTCCGTCCGGGCCGAGCTTGTTGAAGCCCGGCCCGGACGAGGATGCGGTCGGTCGGCTCTGCGTGCAAACGCTCCCGGTGATTAATGGAGCCGGGATGACAGAAGAGGCGCTCTCAAATCGCCTGATTCCAGACCTGGATCGGCACGGCCAGGCTGCGCTTGCCCACGCCGAGCGCGACATTGGTGGTGAAGCGGCGGACATTGGGATTGTCGGCGATCAGCCGGCTCATCAGCGCGTCATAGGCCTCCACATCGGGCGCGGCGACGATCAGGATGAAGTCGGCGCTGCCGGTGACGTAGAAGACCTCCTGGACATGCGCGTCGGCGTTCAGCCACTGCCGCAGCCGCCCGAGCAGCTCGGGCCGCTCGCGTTCGACCTCAAGCGCCACGACGAAGAAAACCGGCTTGCCGACGCGCAGTGGATCGACTGTCGCGACATTGGCCAGGATGACGCCGTCGGCCTTTAGTCGCTTCAGGCGGCGCAATACCGCCGACGCCGACAGCCCGACTCGTTCGGCCAGGATTTCGGTCGGCGTATCGGCATCATGCTGGACGATGGCGAGCAATTTGCGGTCGAAGCCGTCAATTCGGGCAGAGCGCGTCATATCGGCAGCATAGCACCGGATTGCGCGATTTTCGCGCGAATCCGGCATCTCTTTCGCCGAATTCCGGCGCAACACCGCGCTATCTTCACGCCATGGACAACCCTACCCCCGCCGGCATTCGATCCGCGCTCGCCCGGATCGACCCGGTCTTTCTCGATACCCCGCTCCGGCACTCCGTGTCGCTTGATGCCGCGCTGGGCGCGACGCTGATCCTGAAGGACGAGACCGCCAATCCAATCCGATCGTTCAAGGGACGCGGTACCGGCAATTTCGTCGCCGGGCTGGTGCACGACGAACAGCCGGCGGGCCTGATATGCGGGTCAGCGGGGAATTTCGGTCAGGGGCTTGCCTGGGCCGCGCGCCGTCACGGCCTCGCGCTGACCGTCTATGCCGCCACCAATGCGGTGGTCGCCAAGGTCGAGGCGATGCGCCGGCTCGGCGCCGAGGTCCGGCTGGTCGGCGACGATTTCGATGCGGCAAAGGACGCCGCGCGGGACAGCGCAAGACATGACGGCGGTCGCTATGTCGAGGACGGGGCCGAGCGCTGGATCGCCGAGGGTGCGGGTACGCTCGCACTGGAGCTGACCCAGGCGACGGCGGAATTCGACGCGATGATCGTGCCGCTTGGCAATGGTGCGCTCGCCGCCGGCGTCGGCACCTGGCTGAAACACGCGGCCCCGCGGACTCGGATGGTCGCCGTGGCCGCGACCGGCGCGCCGGCAATGGCCGATGCGGTGCTCGACCGGTCGGGGGCGGCCAGAACCGGTGTCGACACCATCGCCGACGGCATCGCGGTGCGCGTACCGATTCCCTATGCCGTGACCAGCGTGCGGTCAGTGGTCGACGATGTGCTGTTGGTCGATGATGATGCGATCCGCCACGCCATGGCGCTGCTCGACCGGCATCTCGGCCTGACGGTCGAGCCCGCCGGTGCCGCCGGGCTCGCGGCGGTGATCGCCGATCCGGCGCGCTGGCGCGGACAGCGCATCGCGGTGCCGCTGTGCGGCGGCAATATCGACCCCGCCTGACCCACTCCCTTTTTCAACCAGCCGCTTTTCAGTCAGCCGCTTTTTCAGTCAGCCGCAAGGATCAGACCATGATCGATCATCTCGAACTCAAGACGCGCCAGCTCGACCAATGCCTGCGTTTCTACACCGATGCGCTGGCGCCGCTTGGCTATAGCTTGCGGGTCGATGGCCCGGCCAAGGGATTCGGCGATGGCACGACGCTCGACTTCTTCATTGGCGAGGGTGAGCCGTCGGAGGCGGTACATTTCGCCTTTGCCGCCCCCGATCGCGCAATGGTCGATCGCATCTATGAGGTTGGCCGCGCGGCCGGACACAGGCTCGACCGTGCGCCCGCGCTCGCGCCGCATATCCACCCGAATTACTATGCCGGCTATCTGCGCGACCCCGACGATCGCCTGATCGAGTTCGTCTGCCACAAGCCGGAATAACGCATCGCCGTCATCGGCCGGGACGTTCATGCCTTGGCGGTGGCCGTTCATGGTTTCCGATGGACGCCACCGGGCAAGCGATTATCATTCTGCGTAACGAATGCCGCGCGGGACCCTGCCACCACGGCAGGCTGGCGGCAGGCGCGGGAGAGAGATGATGACGGCAGCGAAACTTGCTGGTGCGGCCCTGGCCGCGCTGTTGATCACGACATCCGGCAGCGTGCCGGCCAACGCCAAGAAACCCGCCACTCAGGCGCACAAGGCAGGGGCCGAGGCGCAGATCGCCAAGGCGCTCGCCGATCCCGCCCGCGCCGACCAGGCGAGCGACGATGCGCGGCGCAAGGCGGCCGAGATACTGGCCTTTTCCGGCGTAAAGGCGGGCGACCGGGTGGTCGATTTCCTGCCCGGATCGGGCTATTGGACGCGCATCTTCACTGGCGTGGTCGGGCCGAAGGGCCATGTTTTCGCGCTGTGGCCGGCGGCCGCCGCGAAATATGCCGAAAAGCCCTTGCCGGCACTGCGCGCGCGCAACCTCGCCAATGTCACCGCCGAAGTGCAGACCGCGTCGCTGCCAACCGTCGATCAGCCGGTCGACCTGTTCTGGACCGTGCAGAATTATCACGACATCCCCAATAATGGCGCGGGCGAAGCGGGCCTGAACGCGTTCAACGCGGCGGTGTTCAAGGCGCTCAAACCCGGTGGCATCTATATCGTGAGCGACCATGCCGATGTGGCGGGCAGCGGCCTGACCGGGACCGAAACCAAGCACCGCATCGACCCGGCGGTGGTCAAGCAGCAGGTTGTGGCGGCGGGCTTCACTTATGAGGGCAGCTCCGACGTGCTGGCCAATCCGGCCGATGACCATGTGGCGAAGGTCTTCGATCCCGCGATCCGCGGCAAGACCGATCAGTTCGTCTTCAAGTTCCGCAAACCGCGCTGATCCGCCGCACCTGGGAAAGGGCTGTTTCGATGAAGACGACGATCCTCGCCGTTCTGCTTGCCGGCAGCGCGCTGGCCGCGTGCGGCCCCACCGCGGCGCCGGCGAATGACACCGCCACCGCACCGGCCAACGACACGGCGCCGACCGGCACCCTGCCCCCCAATATCGCCGCGGCCGCCGCCGACCCGGCGCGCGGCACCGTGACCGCGACCGATGCGGCGCGGCACGGGCCGGAAATCCTCGCCTTTGCCGGGGTGAAGGCCGGCGACAAGGTGATCGACCTGATCCCCGGCGGCGGATACTGGACCAAATTGTTCGCCAAATCGGTCGGCCCGTCGGGCCATGTCTATGGCATCTGGCCCCAGCCCTATGCCGCCGAGGCGCGCTCCAATGTGGTGGATTACCAGAAGCTTGGCACGACGCCCGATTTCGCCAATGTCAGCGCCTCGACTCAGCCGGCCACGTCCCTGACCGCCGCCGAACCGGTCGATCTGGTCTTCACCGCGCAAAATTATCACGATTATCCCGACAAGTTCATGGGCTCGCTCGACCCGTCGGTGTTCAACAAGCTGGCCTTTGCCGCGCTGAAACCCGGCGGCACATTGCTGATCATCGACCATGCCGCCGCTGCGGGATCGGCGATGCGCGATACCGACACGTTGCACCGCATCGACCCGGCGACGGTCAAGTCCCAGGTGGTCGCGGCCGGCTTCGAATTCGTCGGCGAAAGCCCGCTGCTCGCCAACAAAAGCGACGATCACAGTCTGGCGGTGTTCGACAAGGCGGTACGCGGCAAGACCGACCAGTTCATCTACAAGTTCCGCAAGCCCGGCTGACGAATGACCACTAACGCCCCACTTGCGGACATTCCGGTGTGAGGTAGAGACGGAAGCATGAAGGACACCGCCTCTGAGTTAATCACCCTTAACGAGCGGATTCGCGCGGGTGCGATATTCTATGACAGTCACACAGGAAAAAATGACTCAGAGGATTTGTACCGAAATTTTGAGCATTTCGGCTTTTCACGCGCAGATGTCATGGTTGTGACGATATGTCCCGATGGTGATGATACGATTATAGGCAACTTTGTGACCAGAGATGGTAAGTTCTATTCTTTTGATTTCGACTTGGACGATTTGAGATATTCCAATCTTGACCATTCGAAATTACTTCCTCGTCAGAGTAGACTCTACTCAGAAAGTATCACTGAGGCGGCCGCTCGCTGGTTCAAGGATTAAAGACGCCGAAAGCCGCCGACGTCCGCAAACCACCCACTTGCGGACATTCGCACCGTGACCCAGAAGTTCCCGATGAGGATAGCCGCCCTGCCCGCCATGCTGCTCGCGACAATAGTCTGCGCAGCTCCAGCGTTTGGCCAAACGAACGCGCATTCGTCGCCTGAAGATCGGCAGCGCTTCGTCTCCATTGTGCAAAGTCTCGAACGCGCTCCGCTGAATCCGAGCCTGCAGGATGATCGGAAATGGGCGATTCAGTGGTTGATTGATGCGCCGGATGTGTCGGTAACCGCTTGTCTGGATCCGCTCGGGGGCGTGTCCAGAGAGAGCTATGCGCATACCCCTGAGATCATCGGCCAATACACCATCGCCATGGCCGCTTTTATCATCGAGAATCCGGGAAAGGCGAATGATCCCGACGCACAGCAGCTGGCGGGGGTTGAGGGCGCGCTGAATGCCTATCGGTCGATGCGCACAGCTCAGCCGGCGAAAGAATCGCCAGCGCTCGAGAAACTGTTGGGGCTGCGGAGTCGGAACGAATTGCCCGGCTTTGTGCGAAAAGCATATCTCCGCTGCTTGGCGAAAGGCGCTAAGGAACCTTACGCACCCTAAGTCCTCTTTCCACGGTGGGTTGATCGACGTCATCCGGTGCCGCAATTCCACGCCGGCAACAGGGAAATTCGGTACATCGGCGGCCCAGCTATCCATTTCATGGATAGCAGAACGCGATTCCTATCAATGTCATTTATACCAAGAATCGCCGTGCTACGCACTAACTCATTGCTATATCATGATAATCATGAGATTTGTCACGATTGACAGCGTACCTCGCCCGCCCCGCGCCGGAATATGGCACAATAGGGTGTCCCATATCTCTCGCCGTCCTCCCGGCAGCCGTGCCACCGACGCGATTCAACCATCACTCAGGATCGGGCATGACATGCCGTGCCGGGCTGACGCCGGTGCGCTCTTTCTTAGTGTCGAGAACAGGATTGCATCCTTCGCCCGCAACAAGCGCGGCGTGGTGGATCAGCTCAATTCGAAAAGGCGCTAATTGAGCGCACCGCGCAGCGTGGCGCGAACGCCGCTATGGCCCGGGTCATATTCGACCATCGTTTGCAGGCTCTGCGCCATGGCGCGGATCAGCTTGGTGCCAAGGCCGGTGCCGCGCGCCGGCCCGTTCTCGACCATGCCGATCCCGTCATCCTCGACCGCAAGCAGGAAATGCGCGTCATCGTCGTGGCGGAGCGCGATGCGCACTTCGCCCGCGCGCCCGGGATAGGCATATTTGCACGCATTGCTGACCAGCTCGGTGACGATCACGCCCAGCGACACCGCGCGGTCGGTCTTCATGCGGATCGGATCGGCGGCAAGCGACAAGGTGCGCGGCGCCGCGCCGCTCGACCAGGTCTCGCCCAGCTCCTTGACCAACGCGCCGAGATATTCCTGCATGTCGACGCTCTCGACGTCGTTCGAGGTATAGAGCCGCCGATGCACCTGCGCGATCGCCGCAATGCGGCGCTGCGTATCCTCCAGCGCATCGCGTGCCGCGCCGTCGTCAAGCGCGCCGGCCTGCAGCCGCACCATCGCCGACACCAGCTGCAGGCTGTTGGCGACGCGGTGATTGACCTCGCTGAGCAGCGCTTCGAGCCGCGCATTGCTGGCGCGCAGCTGCTCCTCGGCCGCCGCCTTGTCGCGTTCGAGCGTCGCGCGCTCGAGCACTTGCCGGAACGCCGAGGCAAGCAGGTCGAAGAAATCGCTGCCGATCGTCTTCACGACATAATCGGCCGCCCCGGCCTTCAGCGCGGCGACCGCGATCCGGCCCTCTTCCGACCCGGTGACGTAAACCACCGGCGGCGCCGCCGGCAGCGCGCGGAGCTTTTTCAGCGTCTCCAGCCCGTCCATGCCGGGCATGTAATGATCCACCGCGACCAGGTCGAAGGTTTCGGAGCCGACCAGCGCCAGCCCCTCAGCGCCGCCCTCCGCCAGCGTGACGGCATAGCCACGCCGGGTCAGCGACCGCGCCGCCAGGGTGCGCAGCCCGGCATCGTCGTCGATATAGAGGACCTTCACTGGCCCGGGGGTCGGCACACTGGTGGTCAAGCCTGGCCCTCGATATCCGGCACCTGGATGACCGAGAGGAACAGGCCGAGCTGGCGGATCGCCTGGGCGAAGCTTTCGTAATTGACCGGCTTGGTGATGTAGACATTGCAGCCCAGATCATAGCAGCGCTGAATCTCGACCTTGTCGTCAGTGGTGGTCAGCACCACGACCGGCGTGCGCTTCAGCGCGGGCTCACTCTTGATCTTGGCGAGGATGTCGATGCCGCTCATATCGGGCAAATTGAGGTCGAGCAGCACCAGCGCCGGGCCATTGAGCGCCGGGCCATTGCTGTCGTTGAACAGATAATGGAGCGCGCTCGTCCCGTCGGTGAAATGGGTGATGTCGTTGAGGATGCCGGCGCGGCGGATGTTCTTTTCGATGAGGCGGGCATGGCCCTCATCATCCTCGATCATCACGATACTGACGGAACGATGGTCGTTCATGAGCGATTATCCTGTGGGTCGGCGAGAGTGAGCGGCAGGGTCAACCGGAAGGTCGCCCCCTTGCCAAGGTCGGACGCGACATCGATGACCCCGCCAAGGCGATAGGCCAATGCGCGGACATGGGCGAGCCCGATCCCCTCGCCCGGCTGGTCCTGATGGCCCGAGCGGCGGAACAGGTCGAACACGCGCTGATGATCGCGCGGTGCGATGCCGCGGCCATTATCCTCGATCTCATAGGTCACCCGCGCGCCCTCACGTTTGCCGCGCACCGTGATCCAGCCGGGACGCGCCGGGTCGAGATATTTGACCGCATTCTCGATCAGGTTGGAAAAGATCTGCTCCACCGCCAGCCGGTCGCTGGTGATTTGCGGCAGGCTGCCCTCGACGCTCAGCGTGGCGCCGCGGTCATCAATCATATGCTTGAGCGATCCGCCGATCGCCTCGACCATCGCGTTCAGGTCGAGCGGCTCGGGCGCGATCAGGCGGCGGCCTTCGCGCGACAATTTGAGGATCGCATTGATCAGCCGATCCATCTTCTGGGTCGAGGTGCGGATAAAGCCAATCGCCTCGGGCAGATCCTCGCGCGCCGCCAGCCTCGCTTCCTCGGTGACGATGTCCGGCGCTTTCTCCTCGGCGCGGTCGATCAGCTCAGTGATCGCAGCGGTCGCCGCATCGAGCTCGGCGGTGAAGCCCATCACATTGACCAGCGGGCTGCGCAGGTCATGGCTGACGATATAGGCGAAGCGCTGAATCTCCTCGTTCGCGCGCGACAGGTCGGCGGTGCGCTCGGCGACCAGCTCCTCAAGCGAATCGGCGAAATCGCGCAGCACGTCGCGCGACGTGGCGAGATCGCGCATATAGCGCAATACGGTCAGCAGCGAGGCGATCGCGACAATCAGCAGCAGCACGCCGGCGACGATCATCGTGGCGTAGAAGGTCCGCAGGCTTTCGCGCTGTTCCGCATCGCGAATGGCGAGCAGCCGCCGCTCCTCATCGCCCATCGCCGTGCCGAGCTTGCGGATGTTCGACATACGCCGCGCCACGGTCTCTTCGGTAAAGACGCGATGCGCCTCGGCCTGCCGTCCCTCGCTGACCAGAGCGATGGTGCGGTCGCGCTGTTGCTTCAGCTCTGTAAAGATCCTGGTCAACTGAGTGAGATTGGCCTGCTGGCGTGGATTGTCCGCGGTCAGGCGGGCGATCTGGCTCAGTGCGGGCGGTATCTTGGCCGCAACCGTTTCATAGGTATCGCGATAGGTTTCTTGCGCGGTGATCAGATAGCCACGGCGCGACGTCTCGCCCTGCTCGATCAGGATACCGGCCCGGTCGATCGCGATCTCGACTTCATAGGTGTGGTTGACTGCCTGGCTATGCGCCTCATTGCGCATCGTCGAGCGATAGGCGGCATAGCCGGCGGCGAGCAGGCTGAGAAAGCCGATCGCCAGAAAGATGATCAGCGCTCGTCCGACCGAGGCTTCACGGACCCCAAGCCATCTGACGAGCGTGCGAAACATCGTTACGCTCTATGACCGATCCGCAAGGAAGGCCAGCATCACCGTCTTGACCTCGATCAAGCCGGATCAGTCATCGAACAGCTTGCCCTGCGGCGTCTGCCGACCAACCGGCCCGCCACCACGCCGCCGCGCCAGTTCGGTTTCCGCGCTGAAGCGCACATCTACGTCGCGATCACCAAGCTGCACGGCAAGCGACTCATCGCTAATCTCGTGCCAGTTCTTGCCGCGATCGGGCCCTTGCCGGACGGCGGGCAACAGGCCGGGCAAGTTCGACCATTCGATCAGCTGCGCCACCCCGGCCTCGTTGAGCATGTCGCGCAAATGAAAGGCGGTGACATAGGAATCGGGAAAGGCGCGGTGCGCGGGCAAACCACGCTCATGCTCCATCCCCTCGGGCTTGCGCCAGTAACGCAGCACCTGGTTGGAGAAGCTCGGGCTGTCGGGCCACAGCCGCAGCGCGCATTTCCAGGTGCAGATCCACTGCGCATTATGAGTCAGCGCCGGCGTGCAGAACTTCATCTCATAATCCGCGCGGTGCGCGGCAAGCGCGACCCGGCGCGGCCAGGGATCAAGCACCGCGCGCGCGACATCGTGCCAGAGCGGCTCGTTCGCGACCTGCTCATCGAGGATATGATGGATCGCCTGCGTCACCGGCGGGATCGGCCGCCCCGGATTGACCAGCCGCGCGCCGCCCTCGCCGTGCAGGTCCCAGCGCCCATCGGCGCCGAGCGCGACATCCTGCCAGCCAATCTCGCACACGCCGTGCGCGGGCGGGGCGGGACCAGTGGTTTCGAGATCGACGACGCGGATGATCTGGGGCGGCGGTGGCGGCATCCGCCGTAAGTGGCGAGTTCAGGGCCGGAACGCCAGCCTTTTAGGGTTTGATCCGGCAAGACGGCACCCAGCGCAGCTGGATCAAACTCTAGCCCTCTCCCCTGGGGGAGAGGGCTATCCAGGTCAGTGCGCCGCCTGTTCGCCGCGCACCAGGCCGCTCGCGGCAAGCTGCGCGTCGATCATCGCCAGCAGCCGGTCGAGCGCAGCCTGATCCTTCGCTTCGGCGCGGGCGACCAGCACGTCCTGGGTGTTGGAGGCGCGCAGCAGCCACCAGCCATCGGGCGTGTTGACCCGCGCGCCGTCCGTGCGGTTGACGTCGGCGCCTTCTTGCTCGAGCCGGTCGAGCACTTCCTCGACCACCGCGAACTTGCGGCTTTCATCGACCTGGAAGCGCATCTCCGGCGTGTTGACCAGCGCCGGCATCGCGCCGCGGATCTCGGTCATCGACTTGCCGATCATATGCACCGCGCGGATCAGCCGGACGGCGGCATATTGTGCATCGTCGAAGCCGAAATAGTCATGTGCGAAGAAGATATGGCCCGACATCTCGCCGGCGAGCGGCGCATCGGTTTCCTTCATCTTGGTCTTGATCAGGCTGTGCCCGGTCTTCCACATCAACGGCTCGCCGCCCAGCTCCCTGACCCGGTCGAACAGCGCCTGCGATGCCTTCACATCAGCGATGATCGTCGCACCGGGCAATTCCTTCAGCACCGGCTCGGCCAGGATCGACAGCAACTGGTCGCCCCAGATCACCCGGCCCTGGCCGTCGATCGCACCGATCCGGTCGCCATCGCCGTCGAACGCCAGCCCGAAATCGAGCTGCTTGTCAGCGACAAGCCGCTTCAGGTCGGCCAGGTTCTTTTCATCGGTCGGATCGGGATGATGGTTGGGGAACGTGCCGTCGACCTCGGTGTAGAGCAGGTGATGCTCGCCGGGGAGCAATTTGGTCAGCTTCTCGATCACCGGGCCCGCCGCGCCATTGCCGGCATCCCAGCCGATGCGGTACGCGCCGCCGGCATAGCCGGCGAGCAGGCGCCCGACATAATCGTCGACGATATCGGCTTCGGTGACGACGCCCTCGCCCTCTTCCCAATCGCCGGCTTCGGCCAGCTTGCCCAGGTCCTGGATGTCGGCGCCGAAGAATGGCAGATGCTGCAGCACCATCTTGAAGCCGTTGTAATTGCCCGGATTGTGGCTGCCGGTGATCTGGATGCCGCCATCCACTTCAAGGATCGCCTCGGCATAATAAAGCTGCGGCGTCGGCCCCATGCCGGTGCGCACCACATCGACGCCCGATGCGGTCAGTCCGGCGATCAGCGCCGCTTCCAGTTCGGGCGAATGCGTGCGCCCGTCATAGCCGACCGCCACCCGCGTCCCGCCAGCGCGCCGCACACGCGTCGCGAAGCCGCGCCCGATCGCGGTCGCGTCGGCGGGGCCCAATGTCTTTCCGACGATACCGCGAATGTCATATTCACGCAGGGACGTTGGGTCGAAAACATGGGTCATTGGAACTCCTGTCAAGATTCGCGTGTTCAATCGGCAAGCGCGAAGAAAGTTCAGATCGCTCGCCTCAGCCCGGCGCTTCAATCCGGCGCTTCAGCCTCGACGCTTCAATAATGTGTCGCGCGCGGCGTTGACCCGGCGCGTCAGTTCGGCGGAACCGCCATGATCCGGATGGACCGCGTTGATCAGGCGGCGATGCGCGGCGCGGATATCGGCCTCGCTTGCTTCCGCATGCACACCCAGCACCGCGCGCGCCGCCGCGTCCTCGCCAGGCGGCGACTCCGGCCGAATTCGCCGATGCGTGCTCTTCGGGCCCTGCCACAGCCACCAGCCGGCATAGGCAACCAGCACAGCGGCGAGTATCTTGAAGATCATGACCGCGGGCTCAGGCGAACAGCGGCAGGGCGGGTTCGGGCAAGGCGAGCGCGGCCATCATTTCGCGCAGTTCCTGGCGCGCCGCGACATGGGCCAGGCCCATCTCGCCGAATTCGCGCGCATCGAGCATGGTCAGTCCCTTGGGGAACAGCTCTCGGTAAATGACGCGCTCGCCGAGACCCGGGATGATGCGGAAGCCGACTCGCTTGGCGAGCTGATCGAGCGCCTCGGACACGCGGCGCATGTTGCGCGCCTCGATATGCTGGACGCGGTTGCGCAGCACGACCCAGTCGATCGTCGAACCATCGGCCTTGGCGCGCGCCTTGCGCGCTTCCCAGATCAGCTCGGCATAGAAGCTCGGCCGGGTCACCTTGTAGGTCACCGGATCGACTTGTCCGATCAGGTCGAAATCGACGAAGCTGTCGTTCATCGGCGTGACCAAAGTATCGGCGCGTTGCGCCGCCATGCGCGCGAAGCGGTCGTCGCGGCCGGGCGTATCGATGACCAGGAAATCGGCATCGGCGGACAGGGCGTCGAGCGTCTCGGTGTAGCGTGCCAGGCTTTCGCCGTCATGCGTCGCATGGCGCGGGATCGCCAGTTCGCGCCCGGTGCGCTTGCCGGTTTCAGTGCGATTGTCGAGATAGCGCCCCATGGTGCGCTGGCGATGATCGAGGTCGAACGCGGCGACCCGCGCGCCGCGCGCCTCAAGCGCGATCGCGACATGGACCGCGGTGGTGGATTTGCCCGTACCGCCCTTTTCATTGGCGAATACGATGACGTGCGGCCTTTGCACGTGTGGCTTTTGCGCAACCGTCGACACAGTCCTTGATTTCCCCTGGTTGCCTGCTTGGACCGCCCCCCATAGAAGGCCCGTCCGTCCTTATCGAAGGCTAGTAGCGCGTGCAAACCATCCGTCAGACCGAGTCCTTGCGCGAAGCCGTCGCGGCGTTCCGCGCCGAGGGGGCTCGAATCGCGCTGGTACCGACCATGGGCGCGCTCCATGCCGGCCATATGGCGCTGGTCGAGGCGGCCAAGCGCCCCGGCACCCGCGTGGTCGCGTCGATCTTCGTCAACCCGAAGCAGTTCGGCGCGAACGAGGATCTGTCGCGCTACCCGCGCAAGGAGACCGCCGACACGCGCATGCTGAAAGACGCCGGCTGCGATCTGTTATGGATGCCGCCGGTCGAGATCATGTATCCGGAGGGCTTCGCCACCAACATCTCGGTCGCCGGGGTCAGCGACGGCCTGGACGGCGCGGCGCGGCCGGGGCATTTCGACGGCGTCGCGACCGTCGTGACCAAATTGTTCAACCAGGTCCGCCCCGACACCGCCTATTTCGGCGAGAAGGATTTCCAGCAGCTTGCGGTGATTCGCCGCATGATCATCGACCTGGATCTGGATATCGAGATTGTCGGCGTACCCACACAGCGCGAGGATGACGGGCTCGCGCTGTCGTCACGCAATATCTATCTCGACGACGACCAGCGCGCCCGCGCCGTCACGCTGCCCCGCGCGCTCGGCGTCGCGGCCAAGGCGATCGGGCGCGGCGACGATGCCGAGGCGGCACTTGAGACGGCGCGCGAATCACTGCGCACGGCCGGTTTCGAGGTCGATTATGTCGAACTGGTCGATGCCGAGACGCTCACCCCCGGCCACGATCCCGACCGTCCGCGGCGCCTGCTCGCCGCCGCACGGATCGGCACGACGCGGCTGATCGACAATCTCGCGATCGAATGAGCACCGGCTTAACCTGCGCCCGGTAGGGGGAGCGCGCAAACGTCCCTAATGACCATTAACCATTTGTTGACCCCCACGCGGCAAAGTCATGCCGTAGGAGTGGTTAACGGGGGTTAGTGACATGGGCAGCAGCCTGAAGAGCGCACAGTTTCTGATCGACAGCCGACTGGCTGACGCGGCACGCGGCGACGCCGATGCCTGTTACGAACTGGGCATGGTCTATTCGAGCGGCGCGGCCGGGATCGATATCGACCTGATCGAAGCGCATAAATGGTTCAACCTGGCCGCGGTCGCGGGCAGCGAGGCGGCGCAGGCGTGCCGCAGCGAGATTTCCGAGGATATGAGCGCACGCGACATCGCCATCGCGCAAAAGGCCGCCCGCGCCTGGCTGCACATGAGCACGCCGCGCGCCGCCTGACTGGGCTTCTATCTCCGTCGCGCGTAGCATCGCCTCCGTAACGATAACGGAGGGAACGATGCACCTGATGATCACCGCGCTCACCACGGTCGCGCTTGCGCTGCTGCTGGTCTTCCTGTCGGCAGCGACGATCCGCATGCGGATCAAATATGAAGCGTCGTTCGGCGACGCCGGTCAGCACGGCCTGACCTCCGCCATTCGCGCGCATGGCAACCTCACCGAATATGCCCCGATCGGCATCATCCTGATCGGCCTGCTGGAGACATATGGCGCGAACCATCTCGCGCTCGCCATCGTCGCCACCGCCTTTGTCGCGTGCCGCACCCTCAACGCCGTTGGCCTGTTCAACCCGCCCGGACCGCCCACCGCGACCCGCTCGATCGGGATTGTCGGCACCTTGCTCGCACTGACCGGCATGGCGCTGTGGTTGCTCGTGCTGGTGCATACCCCCATGCCGGGCTGATCCTGCTCACTCGCCGAGCGGCAATGCCATATCGATCCGGTGCATGCCGGGTCCCCACCCATCGTCGATCCGCCCCAGCACCTGTGCGCCGTGCCGGGCGAAGAATGGCGCCGAATGCTGGCTCGCCGCGATATCGACAATCGCGGCGTCCAGCCCCGCCGCGCGCGCGCGGCGGTCATCATCGCGCTGCCGATACCGCCACCCTGTGCCGCCGGATCAACCAGGATCCAGTTGAGATGCGCCCGGCCCGGTGTGCCAGGCGCGACCGCGAACCCCGCCGCCACCACATCGTCCAACACGCATACCGCATAGGACGCGGCATGGCGGTCAAGATAAGCAACGAAGTCCGCCCGCTCATTGGCCGCGAAGAAGGCCGGCGTGTTGGCGTCGAAGATCGCCAGCATTTGGCTCCGATCCGTGTCGGCATAGGACCGGATCGTCACCGTCATTCGGCCGCCACCGCCTTCGCCTTGGCCGCCGGCTTCTTTGCTGCAGCCTTCTTCGCCGGCACCTTCTTGGCAGCGGCCTTTTTCGCCGGGGCTTTCTTCTTGCCCTTTTTCGACGGCCCCGCCGCCGCACGCGCGTCGAGCAACTGCGCCGCCTCCTCCAGAGTCAGTGCATCCTTCTCGATCGACTTGGGCAGAGTCGCGTTGGTCTCGCCGTCAGTGACATAGGCGCCGTAACGGCCCTCCATCAGCTTGATCTCCGCCTCGGTGCGCGGATGCTTGCCGAGCACCTTGAGCGGCGCCTGGCTGCCGCGTTGCGGACGCCCGCCGCCCGCCGCCGCCTCGGCCAGCTTGACCACCGCGGTGTTCATGCCGGTTTCGAACACTTCCATGGTCGAACCGAGCCGGGCATATTTGCCGGCATGGGCGAGATAGGGCCCATAGCGCCCGATCGACGCAGTGATCGGCTCGCCGCTTTCCGGATGCGTGCCGACCGTGCGCGGCAGGCTGAGCAGCTTCAGTGCCCATTCCAGGTCGAGCTCGGGAATATCCTTGGGGATCGAGGCGCGCTTCGCCTCCTTGCCCTCGCCGAGCTGAATATAGGGGCCGAAGCGTCCCGCCTTGCGCTCGACCGGCAGGCCGGTCTCGGGGTCATTCCCCATGGTCTCGGGCCCGGCATCGCCGCCCTCGTCGCCGCCGCCCTGGCCGAAGCGGCGGGTATATTTGCATTCCGGATAGTTCGAACACGCGACGAACGCGCCGAACTTGCCGCCGCGCAGCGCAAGCCGCCCCTCGCCGCAGTTCGGGCACAGCCGGGGGTCGCCGCCATCCGCCTTGGCCGGGAAGAGATAGGGTTCGAGGAACAGGTCGAGCGCGGCGGTCACTTCCGACGGCTTCTGCTCCATCACCTCATTGGTGCGCGGCTTGAAGTCCTTCCAGAAGGCATCGAGCACTGACTGCCACTGCGCGCGGCCGCCCGAGACCTCGTCGAGTTCATCCTCGAGCCCGGCGGTGAAATCATAGCCGACATATTTTTCGAAGAAGCGTTCGAGGAACGCCGTCACCAGCCGCCCGCTCTCCTCAGCGAAGAAGCGGTTCTTCTCGACCCGTACATAGGCGCGGTCCTTCAGCGTCTTGATGATCGAGGCATAGGTCGAGGGGCGGCCAATGCCGAGCTCCTCGAGTCGCTTGACCAGCGACGCTTCGGAGAAGCGCGGCGGCGGCTGCGTGAAATGCTGTTCGGCGGTGACGCCTTTCTTGGCCGGCGCATCGCCTTCGCGCATCCGCGGCAAGCGGCGGCTTTCCTCATCGGCGCTGTCGTCCGAGCCTTCCTCGTAGAGCGCGAGATAGCCGGGGAAGAGCACGACCTGGCCCGTCGCGCGCAGGCCGGTCTGGCCCGAACCATCGAGCAATTCGACCGTGGTACGCTCCATCCGCGCCGACGCCATTTGCGACGCGAGAGCGCGCTTCCAGATCAGATCATAAAGCCGCGCATGATCGCCGCCACCAACCCGGTCCTTGCCGAAATCGGTCGGGCGGATCGCCTCATGCGCTTCCTGCGCATTCTTCGCCTTGGTCTGATACTGGCGCGGGCTGTCCGGGACATAGCTCGCGTCATAGCGATCCGCGACGGCTTTGCGCGCGGCGGAAATGGCCGATCCGTCCATCTGCACGCCGTCGGTCCGCATATAGGTGATCGCGCCGTCCTCGTAGAGCCCCTGCGCGATGCGCATCGTGTGGTCGGCGGAGAAGCCGAGTTTGCGCGCCGCCTCCTGCTGCAGGGTCGAGGTGGTGAAGGGCGGCGGCGGGTTGCGCGTGGCCGGCTTGACCTCGACGGTCTGGACGCTGAAACGCCCCTCTTCGACCGCTTGCTTGGCGCGCTTCGCGGTGCCTTCCTCGCCGATCGACAGCCGGTCGAGTTTCTTGCCTTCGAAGGTGACGAGCCGCGCCTGGAACGGCGTGCCGTCCTGCTCCATGTCGGCGACGACCGACCAATATTCCTGCGCCTTGAAGGCTTCGATCTCGCGCTCGCGCTGCACGATCAGGCGCAGCGCGACCGACTGTACCCGGCCAGCCGACTTGGCGCCGGGCAGCTTGCGCCACAGCACCGGCGACAAGGTGAAGCCGACGAGATAATCGAGCGCGCGGCGGGCGCGATAGGCGTCGATCAGGTCGGTATCGAGCTCGCGCGGATGCTTCATCGCTTCGGTCACCGTCGCCTTGGTGATCGCGTTGAAGGTCACGCGCTGCACGTCCTTGGGCAGGACCTTGCGGTTGCGCAGCACTTCCTGGACATGCCATGAAATCGCCTCACCCTCGCGATCAGGGTCAGTCGCGAGGATCAATCTGTCGGCGCCCTTCGCCAGATCGGCGATCGCTTTCAGCTGCTTCGCCTTGTCGGCGTAGTTTTCCCATTCCATCGCGAAGCCGTCATCGGGATTCACCGAGCCGTCCTTGGCCGGCAGATCGCGGACATGGCCGTAGCTCGCGAGAACGCGGTAGTCGGAGCCCAGATATTTCTCGATGGTTTTCGCCTTGGCTGGCGATTCGACGATGACAAGCTGCATGGAGGTTCGATATGTCCTTACGTGTACGCGCGAGGGTGACAAGCCGAGCGGCCTCCCGTCAAGCGCCGCCCGTTCTATTATATAGGGACCCGGTCAAGGGGGCGTCACCGGCGGGGCTCCTCAGGGGCCGGCTGCTGATCGATCTCCCAGACATGATCCTCGACCAGCACCGACCGCACTGGCCGACCGCGCGCATCGCGTGACGGTTCGAAGCGGAAACGCTGTTCGATCAGACGGCAGGTCGTCACGTCGAGCAATTCATTGCCGCTCGAATGCGTGATGAAACAGCCGGTCGCGCGGCCATTGGTCTCGACCGTGTAGCGCACCGACACGGTGCCGCCGATCCCCGCCGCACCGACCGCACCGGGATAGTCCGAATCCTTCAGCCGTCCGCTGCGCCGGCGCGGCGGACTCTCATAGCCGCCATCGCCGTCGCCATCGCCATACCCGCCGCTGCCTGTCCCATTGCCCACGCCGCCCGCACCCGTGCCCGGCCCGCGCACATCCGCCGCCCCGGCCGATGCCTGCGCGCCAGGTCCGGCGATCGGGGCGGCGACCACCGGCGGCGGCACGGTCGTCACGACGACCGGTCGCGGCGCGACCACTTCGGTCGGCTTGGCGCGCAGATTGGGCGGCGAGGCGGCGCCCTCGGCCCGGCTGGTCTTGCGGTGCGGGACTTTCTTCTCGGGCGGCGGGGGTGGCGGGCTCGGCGCGATGCCGAACAGCTTGAGATCGTCGCTCAGCCGGACCGACGAGTGCACCGCGAGACCAGCGATCAGGATATAGCCGAGCGCCAGCTGCACGATCACCGCGGCGATCGCGCCCTTGATCCGATCGGGCAGTCTCGATTGATCAGCCGTCACGCGCGATCCTCGATCCGAAAGCGGTGCCGATATAACGCCGATCCGCGCGATCCGTCGCATCGTCGATGACCGGCCGGAACGGCATCGTTCCGCTGTTCCCTGAAAATAAAAAAAGCCACCCCTGTTATGTTGGATTTCCGACGTGAAATTATCACCGTATCTCAGGGTGATATGGCTGCCCACCCCTGTTCCGGAACAGCGGTGGATAACAGGGGTCGCTGGCACCGGAACAGGGGTGGGCGTCGCCGGAACAGGGGTCACGGTGACGGCCGATCGATTCAACCGGTGCCGGACTTGTGATTGTGGAGGGATCGACTCAGCCATGACCGGGACAATGACATGACCGAAGGAATGATAGAATCGGCGGCCGACCGTATGCGCGATGACACCGCCACGCCCGCGACCGGGGCCAATCCCAGGACGCGCACGCCACCGATCGGCCAGCGTTTTACCAAGGGCATGTCGGGCAACCCCGCCGGACGCCCGCCCGGTCGCGGGGCGACGGGCGGGCGCGGCGATCGCCTGCCCGGCGCGGACCAGCCGACCCGGGCGATGATCCTGGAGGAAGCGTACCGGATGGTGCAGGTGGAGGAGCCGGACGGATCCTCAATCGAGCTGCCCGCGCACCGCGCGGTGTTCCGCGCGCTGACCCGGGCCGCAATGAACGGCAACCCGATCGCGCAGCGCCGCTGGACCGCGATCGTGCAGGCGGCGGAGCGGGAGCAGAAGGAGACGCAGATCGCGCTGTTCAACATGCTCGAGCGCGGCGGCGTGAACGAGCGCTACAGCGCCGAGCAGCGCGGGTTTGTGCCGTTATGGACGAGCGACGACGATGTCATGGTCGACGGGGTATCCGGAGTGGCGGTGGTCCGGGCTGTGACGGGGGAAGATGAGAATGGCGCGTGACTATCGCGACGTGCTGGCACGACCTGCCGGCGAGGGCTTGCGAGAAATACATCCATTCTGGATGCGGCACCGATCGTCGGTAGCGTGGGATCGATTTGACCTTATGGTGACGCGATTACCGAATTCGATCGAATTCGGGCGGGGGTAAAGATGCAGCGTAAACACAAGCTTCTGGCGGGCGCGGCCTGCCTTGCGATTGTCGGCGGTACGGCGGGCGCGCTGGCGCAGGAAACGACCAGCTACAGCTATGACGTACTGGGGCGATTGACTGGCAGCGCACTGGCCGGCGGGCCGAACAATGGCAAGCAGACGGGAACCTGTTTCGATCAGGCAGGAAACCGGGCGCGCTATGATGTTGCGGCGGCGACGCCGACCGGATGCCCTGCCCTGGCGCCGGTACCGACCCCGGCGCCTACACCTACGCCCACTCCAACTCCAACCCCAACCCCAACTCCTACGCCTACTCCTCCGCCAGATCCTGAGCCGGAGCAGTGTTTCCAAAATGGCATACCCGTGACTTGCAACACGTAAGCATCGGGCAACTAAACCAGACTTCGGACAAGATCATTTAGCGTCTTTAAACTCTCAATATTGACCACTTTCCCTGCCGTATTTGCATTTTCAAACCAACATTGCTGAGAGTTTGATAAACGCATCGAATTAGTTCTAGATTCATCGGAGATACTTGGTGTCATATTCTTTGGCGATGCGCATTGGTCTGATATTTTTAGTGGTTGCGTCCGGCGTGGCCGGACGCGCCCATGCACAGAATCCCATGCAAGCCTATGCTTCTGCGCAAGCTGACCATTTGATGATCACACCGGGAGGGGTCGATGCGCGGAGCGGTCGTTACAATTACGAGGAAACCGATCTTTCGATCGGCGGGGAAAGCGGCCTTCAACTGACGCGTTTATCCCGTGGTGGTGTTTGGGGACATAATGAGCCATTCGGTAATTTCACGCATAATTTCGACATCACGATTGCCGAGAAACGAGTGATAATTTCCAAGAGCTCCTATAGTCACTATGCCAATCGTAATTATGCCGGCGCCGATTACAGAATGGAAATACGCTACGGATTTCCAATAGATACTTTCGACGCCTACGCGACATATTCAACGGCAGATCGAAGAGCGGAAAGGGCTGCGCTGCGTTCATGATGCGGAGTTCAAGCATGGTCCACCTCCGCTCGCGCGAGTTGGGCCGCCCAACGGTCCAAGCTTTGAAAAGTGATCGTCCTTTCCGCAGTTGAGAACAGCGCTTGCAGGGTTGCTGTGTCGCCGGTCCTCGATGCCATCCGCGAGATCAAGACACCGGCCGCTCGCTGCTGCTCTGGAGGCAACGCGCCGTAGATCGCCAGCGCAATACAAAGCTCAGGCGTCCGGACGAGGCTGCGCAAAACCAGCTCATGCTTTGCGGCGAGCCGAGTGAACGGTAGCGCGAACCGATGCGCCAGCGGGCTTTCTCCCCTGAGCCGAATCCGCTCTGCCTGCGCGGCCTTGTTGTAGGGTTGCCCGACTTTACGCTTTGCAGCAGTTGGCAAGCGCACCACGTTGGTATCGATGCCTTGGCTATGCATGTGCCTGCCCTCCTGCGGCCAGCGCCAGGCCATAGAGGAAGAACCCGACATTCTGCGTGCCGCGATCGGTAGTGCACATGTAATGGTGCGCGCGGGCGAGGATCAGCGGGGCGATCGGGGTTCGCGTGTCCGCATTGGGAAGGAGTTCGGACATTGACGCCGCGCCCTCGCGGACAAGCTGCCCCCCTGGTGATTTGATATATCGATTTCGCATTCTCTCGTACTCACTGGTTTCGGCCTCTGACAGCCTTCGCCCAGGTGACGGACCTGGTGCCGGGAGAGTCAGAGCCTGCCAGTGAGACAGGTGGGACGTTTTTCCCTTTCGGGTATTGCATGGCGCCCGCACTCCCGACATAAGTCGTCGGTGAGTGATGGACGCCAATCCACCCTCATGTTTTTCGGCCTTCTTCCCGGCGCCAACCGGTCTGAAAGCCTATCACTGATCCGGGCTCTGACACCCACCGGGCAACATGCCCCCTTCAAGATTCAAGCGCAAGCCATCCTCCGCCAAGGGGATCGCTTCCGCGCGCGGTCAGCCGGACGGATTTTGATCGTTGGAAGGACAAACTGTAATCATTCCCTACGGGCCCGGCCCCATCTCTTCGTTTCTTAAAAACGGCCGCGGGTCATCCGATCGGGCTTTCGACTTCGGGCTTCGCCGAGAGAAGAAAACTTACGTCGCCACCACGCGCCTCGATTCGTTCACGACAGATATCAAATTGTCTTCGCGCAACGGCCTGCAAGAGCGTGCCATATGCTCCAGACACCACAAACCAATCTAATTCTTCGGCCGACATCGCCATCGGTTTGCCTTGCTCAATTTTGCGAGAAATCCTGTCGTAGAGGTCGACGATTCCTCCCGTGCGAGAATTGGTCATGTATTTCTCCTCGATGAGCGCCTGTCGCGATGCCCAGACCACTGTTAGATCGGCGCCGCCACAGAGGCCCTTTTTTTTACTCGAAGCTTTTTGCGGGAACTTGGCGACGCTTTTTCACCGATCAATCACCACCTGCCTCGCTCAACTCGCGGAGGATCGCAACGGCAATCGGTGCCAAATCAAAGCTGCCATCGACCTGCGCTCGGGTGCCGTGGTGATCGACCGCGCAACCGGTAATGGCTTCCTGTCGCCGCAGATCAGCGACGATCACGGCAATGATGCGTTCGACTGTCGGGCTGGGCACGGCTGACCTCGATCATGGCTGACAACGAGCGAAGTGGTATGCTGCGCCGCCGCCCCAGTCGGCAATAGGAGACTGGCATTGCCCGACAACAGCGACCCCGAATCGTATCTACCAAAGCGCGAGGCGTTCGGCCGCTGGCTGCTCGCACAGAAAGACCGCGGGGATTGGGCGCGCCGACCGGACATTCCCCCGCGATGGCGACGCGGAAGCGGTGCGCAAGCATCTGCGCGAACAGCAGGTCGACGGCGACACATTCGCCGCTGTCGATGATGCGGAGAGCGATTGGCAGGGCGTTCGATGAGTCGGGGTGGCGATCGTCCCAGCCTGTAGCGATTGGGCGACACTGACGTCGCCATACGACCTTCCGGTGCCGGTTCGGTCAGATGCATCACTCCGACCTTGAACCAAGCGCGCGGATCGACTGGTGAGCATCGCGAAGGCGTGCCCGCGATGTGGGTGTAACGGCGGAATGATGATCGAGCGGGCATCTGGCAGCGAGTGAGGATGGGTGCCGGCCTCATCCGATTTCGCGCTTGCTACACAAGAATGATCCATTCCGGATGGAGGGGCGATTAGGCGCTGGCGCTGCCCACATTCCCGCTTAAGTTCAATCAGATGTTCCCGCTTCAGCTGAACCCGATTTGTTCCCGGAGAGACGCATGCGACGAAAGCATAGATTATTGGCAGGGGTGGCCTGCCTGGCGTTGGTCGGCGGCGCGGCGGGTGCGCTGGCGCAGGAGACGACCACCTATAGCTATGACGATCTCGGGCGGTTGACCGGGAGCGTGCTGAGCGGCGGGCCGAACGCCAACCGGCAGACGGGGACCTGTTTCGACCCGGCGGGCAACCGGGTGCGCTACGCTGTCACGACGAGCGCGCCGGCGGTGTGCCCGACGCCAACGCCGACGCCAACGCCCTGAAGGCAGCCGCGACCGGCGCTCAGGCGCCCTGTGACTCACGCCCATCCCCCTTAAGCCCAATTAATTGGTGACCGATGTGATTGCCCCGACATCTTTCAGAGCAATGTTCTGCGCGCTTCTTGTTACCATTGGGTTCGCGACCGCCGATCATGCCGTCGCACAAACCAAGCTGATCAACACCCCGGCCGAGAAATTCATCATCACACCGGGCGGGGTGGATTTGCGAACCGGGCGCTATGCCTATGATACCACCGATCTGACGATCGGGGGCGAGGGCGGGCTGAAGCTGAACCGGATCATGTCCGACTATGTCGGCCAGCACGCCAATCCGTTCGGCAATTTCTCCCATAATTGGGACATCATGCTGGTCGAGACGCGCGTCGGCTTGAGCCAGGGAACGCCGGTCGGCTCGGACTTTCGTGCGAATGTCCATTCCGGCGGCCGCTCGCTGACCTTTGAATCGAACCTCACTCAGGACTTCTACATCCATAAGACCAGCGGCCCGTCGGCTTTGCTGACCTTTGCCGGCGGGGCCAGGGACGGCGCGACCACCATTTTCACGCTCAGAACCTCTGATGGTGCGATCATGACGTTCCGGCCGATGGGCAGCCTCGATTGTGCCGACCAGAGTTGGAATGGGTCACCCCGCCGCTGCGCCTATATTTCAGAGATGATCCAGCCGGACGGCACGAAACTCAGTTTCGATTATGCCTATAATGCCGGCGCGTCGGGAAACCGGGCGCGGCTCCGCCGTGTCACGAGTTCGCGTGGCTATGCGCTGATCCTTGAAGGAAGCGGCAGCCTGATCACCAAGGCCTGCGCGCTCAATCTCGCTTATGCCACGCTGCCGGCCAACGGGCTGTGCCCGGCAAATGCCCCGGCCGCGAGTTACAGCTATGCCAGCGGCACGCGCCCCGCCCTGGCCAGCGTCACCGGCCCCGGCGGGGGCGTATCGAGCTTTACCTATAGCGCTTCCACGACGCCCAGTGGCGTCCAGATAGCGATGGGGTTCATCAAGCCGGGGCAAACCCTGCCCTGGCTGACCAATTCGCTCTCTTTTCATAATGATGAAGAGGCGGCGGCGCAGGAGATCGTCGACCAGCAGAGCTTCGCCGATGGTCAAAGCTACACTTATAGCTATTCGATGACGCCCATTACGGACGGCAAGCCGGAGCCGACCATTGCGGGCGGGCATTTCATCGACGCCCAGGGGCACACCAATTATGTGACGTTCGATTTTCCGATCGTGCCGGGAACCGACGGGAGCCAGCCCTGCACTGAGCTCCCCTGCAGCGTTCCGGGGGAAGGCGATTTTCTCCACCATGTCTATCAGCAAACCTCCGGCCCGATCTCGGTAACCGATCAGCTCGGTCGGGCGACGTTGATGGATTATTGCGACCCGGCGGTGTCGGGCGGCTCGCCGCCGATGCCGGGCCGGCAATGCGCGGTCATGCCGCTGCAATGGTTCATCGATCCGGAGGGGATCAGGACCGAACTGAAATATGGCGACAGCAACAATATCATCGAGGTGCGGCGCAAGGCGAAGTCGGGATCGGGATTGCCCGATATCGTGACCTCGGCGACCTATGATTATTGTTATGCCATGCCAAAATCCTGCACCAGGCCGACCTCGACGACGGACAGCCGGGGCAATGTCAGCAATTTCTCCTATAGTCCGGACCATGGCGGCATCCTGAGCGAGACGATGCCGGCGGATGCAAATGGCGTACGGGCGCAGAAGCGCTATATTTATGCGCAGCGTTCTGCGTGGATCCAGAGTGGCGGCGGAGGATATGTGCCAGGTGCGAGCCCGATCTGGCTGCTGACCGAGGAGCGGACCTGCCGCACCACGGCGACGGTGAGCGGCACGTGCGCGGGCGGTACGGCGGACGAGGTTGTAACCAGCTTCGATTATGGGCCGGACTCGGGGCCGAACAATTTACTACTGCGCGGCAAGGTGGTGACGGCGGACGGGGTCAGCTTGCGCACGTGCTACGGCTATGACGCGACCGGCAACAAGATCAGCGAGACGAGCCCGCGCGCGGGTCTGGCGGTGTGCTCATGAGCGGCGTGATGGGACGCGGCATGGGCCGACTTGCCCTCATGCTCCCGGGGCTGTCCGGGCTGACGCTCGCCATGCCGGCGGTAGCGCAGAGCGCACCGTCCGCCTTCACCTCGGTGACGCGCTATGATGTGGAGCGGCGTGTGACGGGGACGATCGCACCGGACCCCGATGGGGCTGGACCGATCGGTTTTGCGGCGGTGCGCAACAGCTATGATGCGGCCGGGCGGCTGATCAAGGTTGAGAAAGGCGAGCTTGCGGCATGGCAGTCGGAGACGGTCGCCCCCTCGGCATGGAGCGGGTTCAGCATGTTCCAGACGGTCGACACGACCTATGACGTGATGGACCGCAAGCTGACCGAGAAAGTATCGGCAGGCGGGACGGCGTACAGCCTGACACAATATAGCTATGGCGCGCTGGGCCGGCTGGAATGCACGGCGGTCAGGATGAACCCGGCGGCCTATGGATTGCTGCCGGCAAGCGCCTGCACATTGGGCACGGCGGGTAGCCAGGGCGCGGACCGGATCACCCGGCAAGTCTATGACTCGGCGGGGCAGTTGCTGAAGGTGCAGAAGGCCTATGGCCGACCGCTGCAACAGGATTACGCGACCTACACTTATAACCAGACCGGCAAGATGACGAGCATGGTCGACGCCAATGGCAACAAGGCAACGATGACCTGGGACGGACAGGATCGGCAAAGCCGCTGGACCTTCCCGTCGAAGACGACGGTCGGTGCCGTCAGTACGACCGATTATGAAGACTATGGCTATGACGCGAATGGCAACCGCACATCGCTGCGCAAGCGCGACGGTCAGATCATCGGGTACAGCTATGACAAGCTCAACCGGGTGACGGTGAAGGACATCCCCGGTGGGACGGCGGCGGATGTCTATTATGGCTATGACCTGCGCAACCTGCAGCTTTACGCCCGGTTCGGGTCAGCGACGGGCGAAGGGCTAAGTCAGGTCTATGACGGGTTCGGGCGACTCACGTCGAGCACGACCAACCAGGGCGGCACGGCGCGGACGCTGGCCTATCAGTACAACGCTGATGGCGGCCGGACGCGGGTGACGCATCCGGATGCGACCTACTTCACTTACGACTATGACGGGCTCAACCGCGCGACGATTATCAAGGAGAACGGGGCGACGACGGTCGCGACGATCACCTATGACAATCAGGGTCGTCGCTCGGGCAGCAACCGGGCAGGTGCTGCGACGACCTATGGCTATGACCCGGTCTCCCGGCTGGCGAGCATCACCGATGACCTGGCCGGAACGGCGAGCGATGTGACATCAACGTTCGGCTATACGTCGGCGAGCCAGATGATGAGCAGGACGCGAAGCAACAATAGCTATGCGTTCAGCGGCTATACCATTGTCAGCCGTGCGTATGCGGTCAACGGGCTCAACCAGTACACCTCAGGCGGTCCGGCGACGTTTGCTTACGATGCGAACGGCAACCTGACCTCGGATGGCACCAACGCGTACACGTACGATGTCGAGAACCGGCTGGTCACGGCCAGCGGCAGCGTGGCGTTGACTTGGGATCCAACGGGCCGGCTGTACA